>JAFRDE010000044.1 GCA_017403985.1 Ruminococcus sp.
CTTTTTTCGTCGGGGTGAAAGGTAAAGGACTGCTGACCGTCGGCTTCACAATATTCCGTCAGCAGCTGATCCAAGCGTTCGTCACTGATCTTCTTCATCATAAAGCCTCCTTTTCAACAGTTTCTTTGCGGTATTCAGGCGCGACTTGACCGTGCCCTCGGGGATATCCAGCATCAGAGCGATTTCGCTCTGGCTGAACTCGCGGAAGTAGTACAGCACGAGCACCAGCCGGTGCTTCTTCGGCAGTGAGAGCATTGCCGCGTGCAGGTCGAGATAAGCGTCGATATCCGTCTGGCGATCCGGGATCGAGCGGATAAAGCGCTCCTTTTCCTCTTCGGACGCAAAAATCGCCCTGGACGTATTGTATTTGCGCTTTGCCGAATTTTTGAAAATGTTCGCGCAGATCGCGAACAGCCAGCTTTTGAAGCTGAGCGCGGGATCGTATCGATCAAATTTGTCTACCGCGCGCGCCCATGTATCTTGAAACAAGTCTTCGGCGTCATGTACGTTGCCGCACAGCTTCATGCAGAATCGCGTCAGCTCGGCGGAATATTCCGCGACATACCGCTCAAAATCGGTCAAGTCTTCACCCCCCTGCTTGACCTTTGCACCCTGTTATTCCGGACAAATACGGATGCTGCTGAAAGCCTTTCAACTCATATACAATTGAAGGCTTCAAAAGGTTCATTATTTTTTATAGTATCACAGTTTTTTACATAATTCAAAACGGAGATACCGATTTGGTATCTCCGTTTTGATATGGCCCGCCCGAAGAGATTTGAACTCCCGTTCTCCGGAATCGGAATCCGTTGCGTTATCCAGCTGCGCCACGGGCGGATGATATTATTTCGGCATACGCCGTAAATAATATTATACACTTTTCCTGCCGATTAATCAAGTCCTGCGGCAAGAATTCTCAAAACGATCTCGTTATCCGCTGAATGACCGGATAACGAAATTCATGATGTGTATCACGCACAACGCGCAGTAAAGCGTCAGGACAAAGGCGACAAAGCGATCTACAAGACGCAGTTCACGCGCCGATAAACAGCGGCACATGCGACACACGAGCGCTAACAGTAAAGCCGGAAATAATCCTTTGAAAAGCAATCCCGGCAGCGGCTCCCCTATCACCGGACGCATCAGCGGGTTCGCCTCATAAAAGCCGCCGGATCTCAGTAAAACGACCGTACAGATCCAGTCGGCAATATTCAGCGCATACAGCAGACACAGCTTGCGCGACAGCGAACGGATATCAATGATCTCTCCCGTAATACCACCTCAATCATATCTTATCCGCCGCGAAAAGGATTATGAAAAGCTGCCGATGTTTTTTGTTTCGGCCAAAACGCAAGTCAAGAAAGTTTTTCAGAAAACTGTTGACAAAATACTCTTGTTATGCTATTATATCTTAGCACGAAAAAGGTGCCGGTTAAAATGCTGGTGTAGCTCAGTTGGTAGAGCAGCTGATTTGTAATCAGCAGGTCGGGGGTTCGAGTCCGTCCACCAGCTCCATAATAATATGGGAGAGTTCCCGAGTGGCCAAAGGGGGCAGACTGTAAATCTGTTGTCAGTGACTTCGGTGGTTCGAATCCACCCTCTCCCACCATAAAGATGCACACAAGCTTTTAGCTTGTGTGTTTTCTTTTTCTTAAGGTAGAGAGGGTGGATTCGAAGGCGACTGTGCCTCGTCGTCACTCGCCGTATTCGGCGGACGCATCCGGTTGGTGCGTCCTGACCTCATGTGGCGGTTCCTCCTCTCCCCAAAAAGCAGGGGCTTTTCGGGGACCCCGATTGAGCGTCAGCGCATGGCGAAGGTAAAATCAGTCCGGCGGACTGATTTTAAGGAGAGCGTAGATTACACTTCTGTTCAGGAGGTGTCGCTCCGAATACGGGGTACCGCTTTACCGACTCATCAACACAACCCTCTCCCACCATATAGATGCACACAAGCTTTTTAGCTTGTGTGTTTTCTTTTTCTTAAGTGAGAGAGGGTAGATTCGAAGGCGACTGTGGCAAGGGTCGCATTCTGAAAAGGCCTGTGGTGAACGTGTTTGTCCGTGTCGGATCAAGAACATAAACTAATGCGTGCATCTCGCCGGGACCGGCAGGATCCTCTCCCTCCTCGGCGAACACCGTTAATTCAAAGGGCACGGCAAGGCTCACCATTACCGCGAGCACCAGCAACAGTGAAACCAATCCTTTCGTTAACTTTTTCAACAATCCGAATCTGCGCATAAAATCACCTTTATATCGTATTAAATCACATAATATACCAGTATAGTAATACATCATAACCATAACGAAATCGGTATAATGAAACAATGAGCTTTTGCGACAAAAATATAAACGGTTTTTGTTCAATATGTTCAAGGTGAAATGCGCTTCCTTTGCCCAAAAAACGATTCAAAAGCAAAAGCAGGGAGCTTTCTGCCCCCTGCCCTATTATCTTCGTTATTCTATCGGTCTGTTTATGACTTTTCCATCGCCCACAAAAAGCCGTAGGGCTTGAGGGTGACCGTATCTGTCGTATGCTTTTTACCGGTTGCCAGATCGGTATAGGATATCTCGGATTCAAAAGAAACCGTGCGCTCATATTCGCAGAAGTTGAACAGCGCCATCATCGCCTGTTCCTTGTACGCGCGGTAAAAGCCGAGGACATTTTGCGAGTCGGTATCAAACGTCGTGATCTTCGCCCACTGCTTGAATACCCTGTTCTTCCCGCGGATCTCTCCGAGCTTTTTCAGTGTGGAGAATATCCTGCCCTGATAGCTTTCGGGATCGCTGCGCTTTTTGGCGAGCTTTCTGTCGAATTTGCCGCGGTGGAGATAGCGGCTGTCGAACTTCTTTTTGATATCCGCGTGATACCAGTAATCATTCAGCTGACCGACCTCGTCGCCGCTGTAGATGACGGGGATGCCGCTCAGTGTAAACATGAACGCGTGAAGCATGATGTCCGCGTCGACAGCGACGCCGAGCGCTTGATCATCCTTGTCCCACAGCGCCGCTTCGATACCGCAAAGGCTCGCGGCGGTTCCGCACAGACGCGCGTCATGCGAGATCTGATCGTCGTTATACAGTTCTCCGCGCGCGGTACTGCCCTTGAATCTGCCCGTGAAATAATCGTTCAGGAATTTTTTATGCGGTATCTCCTCCATGCCGAAATGACGGAGGAAATCATAATCAAGCCCCCATCCGATATCATCGTGACAGCGCAGATAGTTGAGGAACACACAGTTCGGCGGCAGTTCGCCGACCTTGTCGATCTGTTTGCGCAGCAGACGAACGTCGCGCGTGGCAAACGTATTCCAGATGCTCGCCATCGTCGTGACATTGTATAAGATATGACACTCGGGCTTTTCCTCCGTTCCGAAATACGGGGCGACCTTAGAGGGCTCCATCACAACCTCGCCGAGCAGCAGGACCGACGGACACACGATCTCACAGATGATGCGCATCATCCTCACGATATTGTGAACCTGCGGCAGATTGCGGCAGGAGGTGCCGAGCTGCTTCCAGATATACGGAACCGCGTCCAGACGGATCACGTCGATACCCGCGTTGGCGAGGAACAGCATATTGGCTGTCATATCGTTGAACACCATCGGGTTAGAGTAATTCAGATCCCACTGATACGGATAGAAGGTCGTCATCACGATCTCTCCGCTGTCGAGCTGCGTGAAGTTCCCCGGCGCGGTCGTCGGGAACACCTGCGGGACCGTTCTTTCATATTCGTCCGGCGTCTCCCAGCTGTCATAGAAGAAATAGTGGCTGCGGGCGTCCGGATCGCCCTGGCGCGCTGCTTTTGCCCATTCGTGCTCGTCGCTGGTGTGATTCATCACAAAATCCAGGCAGCAGTTGATGCCGCGCTCATGACAGAGAGCGGTCAGCTTTTTCAGATCCTCCATCGTACCGAGCTTAGGCTGGACCTTGCGGAAATCTGATACCGCGTAACCGCCGTCGCTGTTTTCCTCGGGGCTGTCGAGCAGGGGCATCAGGTGGAGATAGTTGACGCCGCTCTCGGTAAAGTAATCGATATTTCTGATCACGCCGTTGAGATTACCGGCAAAATTATCCACATAGAGCATCATGCCGACGATATCGTTGCCCCGATACCAGTAGGTATCCTGTTCGCGCTCGCGGTCACGCTTTTTCAACGCCTCATCGCGCTCGGTATAATACTGTTTGATCAGCTTGCAGAGGTAATCAAAGCCCTGCTTATCTTCATGATACAGCTCATAATAGAGCCACTTCAATTCGTCATAACGTATTTTGAAGCGGATGCCGAGTTCATTGGTGAAATCCTTTTTCATGACTATCGTTCTCCCTGAAAAAGATTGTGTATGTATTGCATAAACCGAACGCGGCTGCGGTTCGGCTCCTGCCTTTTTATCTGTTCAAAAGATAAGAAGGCTCAGTTTTCAGACAGTATTTTTTCAACGTCGGCGCGGTCGGGCATCGAGCGGATCGCACCCTTCTTGGTGGTGACGAAATATGCCGCCGCGTTCGCAAAGCGAAGCATATTCGTAAGATCGCTTTCCGTCAGACCGTCAAGCCCGTTGTCCAAAACGAACGCCTGAACGCAGGCGCAGAAGGTGTCGCCAGCGCCGGTGGTCTCGATCGTTCCGCCGAGCTGAAAAGCGGGTACGAATACCTTTTGATCCTCATAATAGGAATAGCTTCCGTCGGGTCCGGCGGTGATATTGAACAGGCGGATATTCGGGAAGTTCTTTTTCAGATAATCAGCGCCCTCGTCGAAGTCCGCGCTGCCGGACAGGAATTCGATCTCATTGTCGGCGATCTTCAGAACGTCGCACTGTGACAGTCCCCACTCGATCTGCTCGCGCGCCGCGTCAAGGCTGCTCCACAGCGGAGGACGGAGGTTCGGGTCGAAGGAGATCAGACAGCCGTTTTCCTTGGCGATACGCACCGCCTTCTTGGTCGCCTCGCGCACCGCGTCATGCGTCATCGACAGCGTTCCGAAGTGGAAGATCTTCGCGCTTTTGATCAAGTCCTCGTGGATCTCGTCAGCGGTAAGCATCATATCGGCGCCCGGATTGCGGTAGAAGGAAAAATCGCGGTCGCCGTTTTCAAAGGTCTGTACAAACGCGAGCGTCGTATTGACCGTCGGATCCAAAACCAGTGCGTCGATGTTGATCCCGCTCGAAGCGACGGTATCGCGCAGGCTCCTGCCGAAAATATCGTCGCCGACCTTGCCGATGAAAGCGCAGCGCTTATCGAGCTTGTTCAGCATGGCGAGCACGTTGCAGGGCGCGCCGCCGGGATTCGCTTCAAACAGCGGATTGCCCTGGTCGGACATTCCGTTCTGTGTAAAATCTATCAATAATTCGCCTAAGGCGACTACATCATATTCTTTGTTCATTTCATTACCCTCAAATCGATGTTAAGGCAATACCGCATGATTCGGGTGTGCGGATTGCGAAGTCATAATGCAAGCAAGGCGAGCACCGCAAGTAGTGCGGTGCAGCCTTAAACGTATGCCGGACTGACTAAGCAGCCCGGCACATAATGAGAAAAGGAGCGAAATAGAAAATCAATACCTGGCACACTCGGGCGCGTTGGCTTCTGCAGAAACCGGATCATACCAAATCAGGTTGTTGCCGGATTCTTTATCGAACAGCTGGATCAGCTTGGGCTGGACGGTGAACTTGATGTTCGCGCCCATGGATACGTCGGTCTCGAGATCCATCGTGGGGATGACCATGACGACCTCGTCGTCGCCGGAACGTGCATGGAGGTTGAACTCGGTACCGAGCAGCTCGCTGACTTCGACCTTCGCGCTCAGCTCACCTTCACCGACGGTGATGTGCTGGGGACGGATGCCGCAGATGATCTCGCAGGGCTTCTGATCACGGGACTTGAGCGCCTTCTGCTGGAAGTCATCGAGTTCGAACTTGACGCCGCGAATCTCAGCGATATATTTGCCGTTCTCAAGCAGCAGCTTGCAGCCTGCGAAGAAGTTCATAACGGGCATTCCGATGAAGCCTGCTACAAAGAGGTTGACGGGCTTGCCGAACAGCTCCTGAGGCGTACCGATCTGGTTGACATAGCCGTCTTTCATGATAACGATACGGTCACCGAGCGTCATCGCTTCGGTCTGGTCGTGCGTTACATACATGAAGGTGGTGTTGATACGGGAACGGAGCTTGATGATCTCGGCGCGCATCTGGTTTCTCAGCTTAGCGTCGAGGTTGGACAGCGGCTCGTCCATGAGGAATACTTTCGGATCACGGACCATCGCGCGGCCGATCGCAACACGCTGGCGCTGACCGCCGGAGAGAGCCTTCGGCTTACGGTCGAGATACTGGGTGATATCCAGTACGCGGGCGACCTCTTCGACCTTCTGCTTGATCTCAGCCTTCGGAACCTTCTTGAGCTTCAGCGCAAAGCCGAGGTTGTCGCGGACGGTCATATGCGGATAAAGCGCGTAGGACTGGAATACCATGGCGATATCGCGGTCTTTGGGCTCGACGTTGTTGCAGAGCTTGCCGTCGATATACAGCTCGCCGCCGGAGATATCCTCCAGACCGGCTACCATGCGGAGGGTGGTGGACTTACCGCAGCCGGAAGGACCGACCAGAACGATAAATTCCTTATCTTTGATGTGCAGGTTGACGTCGTGGACAGCTGTTACGTCGCCGTCGTATACCTTTTTGATTCCTTTTAATATAACTTCTGACATTTACATATGCTCTGACGGAAAGGACTCCTCCCAACCGCCTCGCGGCATTTTCATTGAAATGCACCGCATTACGACAGGTCTCCACGCTGCCGCACCGCAAGCTTACGGACATAATCCTCCTTCTTTATTGGTCGGACGCTCATATTGTGGAGTGACCGCCCGCCAATGGATTATATAAATAATAAAGGTTATTTGTTGAATCGGGATATCGTCAATCAGATATCCAGTGTGTAATGTTCGATATCGATGAAGGCTTTGCCTTCGGTCTCAAAGCTGATTCCGTCAGCTTCTTGGGGTGAAAAGATTGCAAAGCTCGCCGCCTGTTCGCCGTCGTTGACAAAGAGCTCGAGACTGTATCGGTCCAGAATAAACCGCAGTTTGATCTCCCCTTTGCGGTCGCGTACCGCGAACTCGCGCCGGTTCAGAACCTCTTCAGGCCAGCCGGCTTTGCTTCTGTCCACAAGGACGGTACCCTTCTGAGGCGAATAGCGAACCGAGGTTACATAACCCTCTCCCTCGGCGACGTTGACGGTCGCGCTCTTATAAAGCGCCGTCTCATCCGGTCGGATGCGAAACGTCATATCGAGGCATCTCCCCTTCACGTCGGGGAACTCAGCCTTGCCGTTCACGGACACGTTCTCATAAGCGACCCGCTCTGTGCGATAGTTTTCCAGCTCCCTGACAGGACTTTGGATCAGTCTTCCGCCGCGGACGTTCAGCTCGCGCGGCAGGGTCATCTGACCGAAGAAGGGCAGTTCCTTGATCGGGCGGACCTCAACGCTGTTCCAATACTGCATCCACGCGATCAGCACGCGGCGCCCGTCAGCTGTGAGAACCGTCTGGGGAGCGTAGAAATCGAGACCGTAGTCGATCGTTTGCTCCGCCTCTTTTTCAAGGCTGAAATCATCGCCGAGCTTGCCGATCAGGCACAGCGTCGTGTTGCCGTAGATGAACTCCATATCGTCGCCGCGCATCTCCTGCGGGCTGACGATCAGGACGTCTTTGCCGTCCAGCTTGAACAGATCGGGACACTCCCACATCCTGCCGAAACGGTTATGCGAAGCAGCTACCGTTCCGACACGGCGCCAATGCAGCGCGTCATCGCTTTCAAAGAGAAGCACCGCGCCGCTGCCGTCGGAGGTCAGGTTGCCGGCTACAACATAGAATTTGTCGCCGTCCTGCCATATTTTCGGATCGCGGAAGTGGACGTGGCTGCCGCCTTCCGGGAGCAGTTCGGGACCGATCACGGGATTGTCACCGAATTTCTCATAATCCACTCCGTCGCCGAAAGCGAGACACTGCGTCTGGAACTCATCACCGTCGTCCGTCTTGCTTACCCCTGTATAAATCAGCAGGTGCCGTCCGTCCCGAAGCTCAACCGCGCTGCCCGAAAAGCAGCCGTCTTTATCATAGCTCTGATCGGGTGCCAGCGCGCAGGGCAGGCGTTCCCAGCGGATAAAATCACGGGTTTTGACATGACCCCAGTGCATGGAATTCCAGTGTACGTCGTAGGGATAGTACTGGTAAAACAAATGATACTCGCCCTTGTACAGCGAAAAGCCGTTCGGGTCGTTGATCCAGCCGACGCCGCCCGTCACATGAAAGCGCGGGAGCTGTGAACCGGATATCGTTGATATGCGCTCGGTCTCATAATCGCGCGCACGGGAAAGAAGAACACTAAACATGATCTTTCCTCAATTATTTCGTCTTTCGATAGAAACTTTTCCAGAATTTACTGCCTTTTTCGTCGCCCTCTTCTTCGTCCTCTTCATCTCCGTCCAGCTTACGGAATACTCCGTTCAAAAGCAGAATGTTCACATAGCACGGAAGAGAAATGCCGAATAACAGCAGAACCGGTAATCCAATCTTATAAAAGTGGATGCAGACGACCCACAGACCGACGGTGCAAATCACCATGAAGAGCGTGCGGGGAAAGAACCCCACCGCCAGCAAAGCGGCGTTTTTCAGCGTACCGCGGAAGGTGTTTTCATAGCGTGCAAGCATGCCGAACGCGTAAAACGCGATCGCCAGTATGATCAGACCGATCGCGATGATCGGCACCCGCATGATGGGGATAAGCGCCGTCGCCAACAGATAGTCGACATAAAGAACGGCAGCCGAAATCACAAGGATCAGGCTCATCAGCACGCCATGCTTGAAATTCGCTTTAAAGGATTGGAAATACGGTTTGACAGTGTAGCCTTCTTCTCCGCGAACGATGTGAATGACGATATCGTTCATGGCTGTGACGGCAGGCCCCATCGTGACCAGGGGCAGACTGAGCAACAAGGTCAGCAAATTGAGAATAAGAAGATCTGCCGCGATTGTCAGCGCCCTCATAACGGGACTGTCAGATCGGAATATTTTTTTCATCCGGCGAAACCTCCTTATCCGGGTTTGCTCTGTCTCTCCCCCGAGTACACGCCGATTTATTGACTTACGGAGTCAACGGGAACAGTTCCCGATCAATCGGCGTTACTCACAGGGGAAAGGAAAGCAGGAAAAAATGAATATTATCCTTTGACAGCGCCGGAGGTAACGCCCTCAACGATGAAGCGCTGTAAGAATACATAAAGAATCAGAATCGGGAGCATGGCAAGCAGCAGGGCTGCCATGATCAGACCGATATCGGTGGAATAAGTGCCGTAGAACGCCTGCGTCGCGATCGGGATCGTATAAAGATCCTTCTTCTTGAGTACCAGGCTGGGCAGCAGGTAGTCGTTCCAATATGCCATCGCGTTGATGATGCCGACGGTAGCGATGGTAGGCTTGAGCAGAGGGAATACGACCTTCCAGTAGGTCTTCCAGCGGTTACAGCCGTCGATCGTAGCCGCCTCCTCCAGCTCAAGCGGGATATTCGTCTTTATCGCTCCGTGGAACATAAACACCGCCATCGACATCGAGAAACCGACATGCATCAGGATCAGGGTGATGCGGGAGTTCAGCACGGCGCCGTATACGGATACGAGCGGTACCATGAGAACCTGGAACGGTATGACCATGGAAGCGATCATCAGCGAGAATACCAGCGTACATAGCTTCCACCTGCCGTTACGGACGATGACGAACGCCGTCATCGAAGAAAGAACGATGGTAACGATCGTGGAGCATACGGTGACGATCAGGGAGTTTCCGAATACGGTCCAGAAGTTCATCTTCTTCATCGCTTCGGGGAAGTTCTCCAAGGTGAATCCGTGCGCGCCTATCAGCGAGAGCGGATCGGCTGTGATGTCTGCCTTTGTCTTGAACACGTTGATGACGACAAGGAAGAACGGGAAAATGAAGCACAGGAAGAGGATGAGAAGCACAATCCACATGATCACATGAGCTATTTTCTTTCTGCGAGCAGCTTTTTCGTTATCAGTCATTACGCTTCAACCTCCCCTCGCTTACCGATGAGAACCTGAGTCACGCCTACGATAGCGCAGACAGCGAAGAGGATAACCGCCTCGGACTGACCCAAGCCGTAGTTCTTATAGGTAAATGCCTGGTTGTAAACGTGCATCGCCGCCATGACGGACGAGTTGAACGGTTCGCCGTTGGTCAAGGACAGGTTGACGTCGTATACAACGAAGCAGCGGGTGATGCTTAAGAAGATGCACTGTACAAAGCTGGAGCGCATCAGCGGGATGGTAACGTTTCTCATCGCCTGGGCGGAAGTACAGCCGTCGATTCTCGACGCTTCTTCAACGTCCTTGGAAACGCTCATGAAGCCCGCTACATAGATCAGCATCATATAGCCCGCGTACTGCCAGACCGATACGAGGATCAGGCAGAACAAGGCTCCTTCCGTGCTGGAAAGCAGAGAGGTCGTGCCGAAGATCGCAACAAAAGCGCGGTTGAACACGAACTTCCATACATAACCGAGTACGATACCGCCGATCAGGTTCGGAACGAAGAAGCCGGCGCGGAAGAAGTTTTGTCCTTTGATGCCGCGCGTAACTAAGAACGCGAGGGCAAAGGATACGACATTAATCAGTACGACTGCGAATACGGAATAGATAACTGTACGAAGCATCGCCTTCCAGTATTCCGCGTCGCTGAATGCCGAAGCAAAGTTTTGCAGTCCGACAAAGGTTTTGGTAGCGCTGACGCCGTCCCAGCTGGTCAGAGTAAGATAAAGACCGTAGATGAACGGGACAATAACTACCGCCAGAAACAGCGCAGTGCCGGGACCGCCGAATATCAGGTATTGCTGTATCTTATAGGATAGCTTATTTTGTTTCATACACAAAATTCATTCCAATCTGCCGCTTTGCTATGCGGGGAAATAAAGGGAGGGCGCCCCCAAGCGGCCTGTGGACGCCCCTCCATAATCATTAATGGAACGTCAGCAGCTAACGTCGGTCAGAGCTTAGTGCTCGCCGACCTCAGCGGTTGACCAATAATCAGTGATTTCCTGTGCAAATGCAGCACGGTCGATCTCGTCCGCCAGATACTTCTGGAAGATAGCGCCGCACTTCGCATAGTGATCGTCAGGCAGATAGTTGTAGTTGGGGATCAGAGCGCCTGCGTCGGCAAACTTCTTGACGGAAGCGCCGAGCGGATCCTGAACATCGAGAGTGATGTTGGAGTAAGCGGGAACCAGAGCGCACTTGTTGACGATGAAGTCCTGACCTTCCTCGTCGTAGACCAGCCAGTTCAGGAAGTCCTTCGCAGCCTGACGCTGATCGTCGGTGGTGTTGTCGGAGGAGTCGATGAAGAAGTACTTGGAACCGCCGCCTACGAGCTTCTCGGAAGAACCGTCGTCTACGGAGTTGACAACGGGGATGATGCCCATGTTCTCGGAATACTCATATGCGTTGATTACGGACCAGTCCCAGTTACCGCCGAACATGAAGCCGATCTCGCCCTCGGCGAGCTTCTGCTCGGTTACTTCGCGCTCCGCAGAGATAGCGGAATCCTTCGCGTAGTTGTTCGCCTTGAGAACATCAAAGGTGTCCATCAGTGCGTTGAACTTCTCATCGTCGGCGAGCTTGATGGAGCCGTCTTTGATACCTGCGATGAAAGCGTCGGGATCGTCATGCTGCTCATAAACTTCTGCGAGGTAGTGAGCCGCCAGCGACCAGTCTTCCTTCATAACGCCGGTGCCGGTCTTTTCAGCCAGAGCCTTGAAATCGTCGATGGTCTTAACGGAAGCGGGATCGAAATCTTCGCCGGTAGCCTTCTTTACCGCGTCAGCGTTGTAGATAATACCGCGCGCCTCGACGCATACGGGGAAGCCGTAGGTCTTGCCGTCGATAGCGATCGCCTGAGTGGTATCCTTGACCCAATCCTGATCGGAAAGATCGACCGCATGATCGGCTGCGAGAGAGTAAACGTCCTTCGCGTCAACCATGGAGATGGTGTAGGGGTCGTTGGAAGCATAACGGGTGGACAGGTGAGCGGCAACTGTGTCGGAAGAATAGTAAACCTCGACGTCTACGCCCTTGTCAGCGGAATACTTGGTCGCCATTTCTTCCATCTGGCTTTGGATCTCCATTTTGGAGTTGAAGATGGTGATCGCTACTTTACCGCCGGAGGAAGAACCTCCGTCGCCGCTGCCGCTGCCGCCGCAGGCTGTCAGGACCACTGTCAGAGCCAGTACGAGTACCAACAGGATTGCTAAAACTCTTTTTTTCATGTGCATTTTCCTTTCTGAATAAAAATTTTGTGTTTGTGTATCACGCCAACATCGCGTCACGCTCGTCAGATTCTGCCCGAAACAGCCATGTTAAACGTTTTACACAGAGTTACGTTTTAACGTAGTTTAAGAATATCATAGTTCACAGGCACTGTCAACATATTCACAAGTTTTTTCCGTGCCGATGATGATTTTCGTAGTTTATCATAAAAAATATCGGTGTTTTTGTACATTTTAACGGATGTGAAACGTTTTACGAAATTTTTATATTTTCTTTATAAAAAGGCTTTATTTTTGAGCTTGTATTTGCTATAATAAAATTGCAAATACCCCCTAACGCTATAAACGCATACCAATAAGTATGCAGAGTTATGCAGTTTTAGGAGAAAGAACATGAATAAAGGTTCCAAACCCACCATGAAGGACGTCGCGCACGAATGCGGACTCTCCCTCGCCACGGTATCCAAGGTCATCAACGGACTGCCCGTAGGAAAAGTCAGCCGCCAGAAGGTAGAGGCGGCGATCGACAAGCTGGGCTATCAGGTGAACACCTACGCGCGCGCGCTCAAAAGCAATAAAACCTACAGCGTCGCGCTGGTCATGCCCTCGCTCAAGCACCCTTTCTTTGCCCATTTGACAGACGAGCTCATCGCCTGTCTGACGCGTGAGGGATACCATTCGATTCTGATGATCACCAACTATGATCCCAAAACCGAACAGAAATGCTTCTCTCTGGTGAAGAGCAATCAGGCTGACGGCGTGATTGCCCTGACCTATAGCCCCGATCTGGAAGTGGATCAATCCATTCCCATCGTCACGAT
Source organism: Ruminococcus sp. (assembly GCA_017403985.1). Classification (GTDB taxonomy): domain Bacteria; phylum Bacillota; class Clostridia; order Oscillospirales; family Acutalibacteraceae; genus Ruminococcoides. The sequence goes on from JAFRDE010000044.1 coordinate 13,148, forward strand.
CGACCGTCACCTCGGCGAGGACATCCCCTGTGTTTCCTCCGATAACTACAGGGGCGGCGAGCTCGCCGCGAAGAAGCTGATCGAGCTGGGATGCAAAAAGCTCCTGTTCGTAAGGATCACCTCGAAGATCCAGGGAGAGCCCAACAAGAGACGCGCCGGCTTTGAAAGCGTCTGTCAGGCACAGGGCATCGCATACGATACGCTCCTTTTCAACGATGACGAACCCGAGGAGCCGATCTACCGTTTTCTGGATGAGCATATCAGTGACGGACATATTGAATATGACGGCATTTTCTGCAACTCGGATATACTGGCAAAACAGGTGATCCTATTCCTCGGAGAGAAGAATATCAGCGTTCCAGATCAGGTGCAGATCATCGGCTACGACGGCATCATAGACCGCTTTACGAATCAGTATGTCTGCTCCACGATCGAACAGCCGATCGCACAGATGGCTCAAGCCGCCGTGACACTCATGATGAATCCCGTAGAGACCACCGAAGGCATGAACGTGATGCTGTCGGTCAGATATGTTCCGGGAGGTACGACGAAGGATTAATGCGCGTCCGGTAAGTCGATACTGCCGCACGGTCGGGAGGAGCAAGCCCCTCCCCTACTTTTTCACAAAAAAACAACACCGCTGTTATGAAACGCTTGTTTCTTAACAGCGGTGTTGTTTTTACAAATCGATCACACAATATTCATATGCGTTGACGACCGTTGTATTTCCCTTTTGACAAACCTGCGGCAGACGGAAATCATAATTGCGATGGATATGACCGTGCACAAAGTACTTCGGCTCATACTGTTCCAGCAGCGTGTTGAAGCATTCGAACCCCTTGTGAGGGATATCCTCAAAATCGTTCAAGCCCCGTGCCGGCGCATGCGTCAGCAGGATATCGAAGCCTCCGTGCTTTTTCAGTTGGAACCACAGCTTGCGGATACGGCTTTTCATTTCTCTTTCCGTATACATATACTTGCCGTCGCGGTAATAATAGGAGCCTCCGAGCCCTAAGATCCGCAGACCGTTCACCTCAACGATCTTATCGTCCGCACAGATGCAGCCCTGCGGGTCGCGACCGTTCTGATCATCGTGGTTGCCGTGGACATAGACGAGCGGACAATGCGCCAAGGTCACAAAGAACTCCACATACTCCGGCTTGAGGTCGCCGCAGGAGAGGATCAGGTCGAACTCGTCCAGCATGCCGGGCTTGTAATACTCATAGTATTTGTCGGACTTCACGTCGGATATCGCCAGTATCTTCATGACTGTTCACCCGACTTCTCGTCTTCTTTCAGTTTCGCTTTTTGCACGCCGACCGTGTCCACCGTCGCTTTGCCTACATCGGATAACGCATCATAAGCGGGGATGCTGCCGACAACGTTATCGACCAGATAATCCATGTTGATGATCTGCTCGAGATTCAGCTCGTTCTGACGCGCGCCGACGATCTCGCCGCTCTGTGAATAAAACGGCGTGAGGAACGGTTTTCCCGCGCCGCTGATCAGGCTGCGGCGGAAGAAATCCGCGTATCGCCTCGAAGCGAGCGGTAAGGCGGGAGCGTACTCGATATCGACGACGCCCGCCGACATGCCCCAGTAATAATTCAGCGCGCGGGCGGTATTGACATATTCGCTCTTGATGGTCTTATCCAGCACGGAGCGCAGGAGCTTTTCGTAATAAACGCCCCACTTCCAGACGGGCACGGCAAGCAGATCGGTTTTATCGCTGCCGATATGCGAGAGCCCGAAGCTGGAGCGGTCGTCCTCCGAATAGCGGGCGGTATCCTGTGAAGAGATCAGATGGATATGCTGTCGGTTCAGCGAAAGCGCCGCCTCTTTGGCGCCCTTGACCGAGGACCATTCCAGATAGACCTTCGAGCGCGGATTCGCCATCTGCGCGCCGAGGGCAAAGGCGTTGATGCCCGCGATCTGTCCGAAGATCGGATAATCGCAGACATAGCCGAGCCGACCGCTCTGCGTCAGTGAACCGGCTAAAATGCCGAGGATGAACTTCACCTCATACATTCTTGTATAATAGGTGCGTACATAGCGGTGGGAGGTGTTCAGCGAGCAGTTCATGATCACGACGTCGGGGTACTCCACCGCCGCGCGCAGAGACGCCTGCAGCATGCGCGGCGAGGTGGTGAAGATCAGCCTACATCCCTCCCCTATCGCCTGTTCGAGCACATCGGGATAGTTGCTCTCGCCGCCGCAGATATACACTTCCGTTTCGACCTTATCGCCCAAAACGGTCTGTGTATGCTTCCTGCCCATTTCATGGTCGCTGACCCATCCGGATTTTTCGGGCGGAACGTCATAGACGAACGCCGTCTTCAGCTTTTGGGGCTTCGCGATCGGCAGGACCTTGGCAATAACGGACTGCTTCTTTTCCTCGACAGGGACGGTCTTCAGCTCGATCGCTTCGTCCTCTTCCTTGAGCGCGATCTCCTCCCACATCTTTTTGAGGTTGATGCGGATCTGCGCCTCGCTCTCGTTCTGGAGTTGAGAATAGCCGTAGATCTGGATATAGCTGAGCATCGCGTCGCCGACGGTCGTTTTCAGCTTGCCGCCGCCGCTCTCGTTATACGCCCTCTCAAAGAAGTAATACGTGCTCGAAAAGCGCTGCTGTTCGTCGATGCTCCAGTACTCGTCGAACGGCTTGCCCATGGCGCGGAGCAATTCACGATAACTGCCGCGCTTGGAGAATTCGATAAAATTGATCTTGCTGTATCGATTGAATTCCAGATACTCCAAGTACAGCTGTACTTCTTCACTGTCGGTCTTTTCGGGCATGATGCGCGTCACGTCGGCGGGGATGCTGTACGCGCCGCAGTATTTCAGCACGCTGACGCGCTTGTTGCCCTCTTCCACATAATAGCGGTTGAGATATTCATAGACCTTGATCGACTCGCGGATACCCTCGGTCATATGCGAGCGGTAGAGCGACTCCCACTTAGCGGCAAACTCCGTACTCTCCGGCAGCAGCGGCATGAAGTTAGGCGCGAACGCATTGACCCTGCCGGCGGTCTTGGTGCCGACGATGAACCACATCGGGATCTGGATCACGCCGAGGCTGACGCCTGACAGAGCCTGTTCGGGCGGGATCAGTTCATCCAGCACCGCCAAGCCTGTATTTTCGTTTTTCGCAGCTCTGGCGCGGACTTCTTTCTGCCCGAGCTTCAGCGCTTCTTTATAATTCAATTCCGGCTGCATAAGCTGCTCCTTTCACATAAAAAGGCATTACAAAAACAGTGTCATTGATACCGTTTGATATAACAAGCAAGCGACGCGCTGCTTTGTGGGATTGCCACGGGCTAAAGTTCTCGCAATGACAGCAAATATGATAAGGGGGTTCGTTTCACCTGATCACTTGATCCTGATAACATCCACCTGCATGGCGGGATAATCTCCCAGAAGCTGCGGGAAGGTATATCCTCCCTGCATCAGCGCCGAGCCGAGGATCTCGAACTCGCCGTTGACCGAATAGAGCGCTTCGGGGATCAAGCCCTTCAGCTTCACGTGAACCGGCGCGGAATTCGCCAGCGGATTGGTCACGACGATATTCAGCAGACTGCGGCTTTGATCGGGGCTGACATACTCCCATGCCATATAATGCGTGATGTCGCTTTTTTGGCTCAGGCGGTACAGCCTGCCGTTGTGGATGATCGGTTCGAGCTCCTTATATCGCTTGATCTGTTCTTTGATCTCATCGCATTCCTCATCGCTGAGCTTGGAGAGGTCGAGCTCATAACCGAAGGTACCGGACATCGCGACGACGCCGCGCGTGTTCAGCGGCGTTTTTCTGCCAGTCTGGTGGTTCGGCGAGGCGCTGACATGCGCGCCGACGGTGCAGGACGGATAGCCGAACGAGGTGCCGTACTGGATCTTTAATCTGGCGATCGGGTCGGTGTTGTCGGAGCACCAGATCTGTGCGTTATACGCCAGCATGCCCGCGTCAAAGCGTCCGCCGCCGCCCGCACAGCCCTCGAACAGCACATGCGGGAATCGTGCGGTCAGCTTCTCATACAGCGCGTACAGGCTCAGATAATAGCGGTGAGCGACCTCGCCCTGCCGCGCCGAGGGTATGGCGTGGGAATAGATATCCGACAAAGCGCGGTTGAAATCCCACTTGATATAGGTGATGTTGTATTTTTCGAGCAAATCCGAAATCTTGTGATACAGATACTCATGAACTTCCTTGCGCGAAAGGTCGAGCGCAAGCTGGTTGCGGCTCATCATCGGCGCACGGTTGGGAGCGGTCAGCGCCCAGTCGGGGTGCGCGCGGTAAAGGTCGCTGTCCTCGTTGACCATCTCCGGCTCGATCCACAGACCGAAGCGCAGCCCCATATCGTTGATCTTCTTGATCAGACCGTCTAAGCCGTTCGGGAGCTTCTCGGTATCGGGGATCCAGTCGCCCAGACCCGCGTTGTCGTCGTTGCGGTTTTGAAACCAGCCGTCGTCGAGGACGAACATCTCGATCCCAAGCTCCTTCGCCTTTTCGGCAATGGCGAGCACCTTTTCCTCGGTGATATCGAAGTAGGTCGCCTCCCAGTTGTTGATCAGCACGGGACGGTGGCTGAGCTTGTATTCGCCTCGCACGACATTGTTGCGGATCGCGCGGTGATAGTTATACGACAGATTCGTCAGCCCCTCGGCGCAGGTCAGGATGACCTCGGGCGTATGGAAGGACGCTCCGGAAGAAAGCTCCCAGCGGAAGCGGTCGTCGCTCACGCCGGTCACGATGCGAACGCCGTCGAACTGGTCGCGCTCGATCTCGGTCTTGTGGTTGCCGGAATACATCAGCATCACGCCGTAACAGGCGCCGCTGTCCTCGGTCGCGCCGTGATCGCAGAGGATCACGAACGGATTGTGCTGATGACCGGACATGCCTCTGCCCGATACGATAGTATGGATACCGTGGAACAGCGGTACGCGCTCGGGCTGGCGCTCCATGCAGTGGCGGCCGTGGAAGTGGATCATATCCCACTTGCCGAAAGGCAGCTCGAGGCACATCGAACACGCCTTGCGAAGCCAGACGATCTCCGAGCCAGCGTTGATAATCTCGGCACAGCGGGTGATGATATCCAGCTCCTCAAACACGCCGTAATACAGCTTAATCTTAATGTTGGCAGGCTTGTCGATCAGGGTCACGATCAGCGTCTGCACCGTATCGCCGTTATCATAGACAGACGGTAAGCCGGGGATGGAATACTTACCGTCGATTATCTCATGCTCCGCGTAGCGGAACTCGGCGCAGCGGCTGCCGTCCGAGCACGACGCGCGGATACTGGTCACCCTGAAATCGCCCACGCCGAAGGAAGTATACTCCTGCGCCATCGTATCCAGCGAATATGCGCGGTTCTCACGCATATCATAGGGGTTTCCGGAAAAGCCGTGATCGTAATAGCGGAACGGGTAGGACATATCTTTCTGCCCGAGCTTTTTTCCGTAGTACAAATGCTGCAGATAACCCAGCTCGTCGATCTTCATCTGGTAGGCGGTGTTCGCGGTCTCCAGAATCAGCTGTTTTGTTTCTTCGATATAGCGGATGCTCATCGGTGATCTCTCCTTCACAAAAGAGTATAGTTTTCATTATCTTACCATGCTTTCAGCCCTTTGTCTACACAGTTTTCGCTTTTTCTTCGATAACCTTTTCATTGCGGCAAAATTATGTAGACAAGCGGTATTCTTCCTGTTATAATAACGGCAAACAAATACAAGGAGATGATCATATGGCAAGCGGCAGAATGGAGTTTCGCGCGTTGTCCGTCATGCAGCATACGAACTTTGCTTTTGCGATCGCGAACGACGTGAAGATGGACGAGGTCAGGGATCTGAGACATTATGACAGAGAGCCTTACAACCTTATCCTGCTTCACGGGTTGACCGGCACCGACACCGACTGGATGTACGGCGGAATGGCGCAGGAGATGGCGATCCAGTACAACCTGAACATCTTCATGCCCACGGCAGGCAACACGTTCTATCTGGATAAGGGCTATGTCGGCGGCAACTGGTGCGAGTACATCGGCAGCGAGCTGCCCGCGTTTATCCGAAAGACGTTCAACCTCGACATGAAGCGGGAGAACACCATGATCGGCGGGCTCTCGATGGGCGGCTACGGCGCGATCCACACCGCGCTTGCCTATCCCGAAACCTTCGGATATTGCATCGCCCTGTCATCGGCACTGATCATCCATGAGTACGCCGAGGAAACCTTTGAGGTGCCGGGCGTGATGCCGCGCGAAATGGTCACGGAAATCTTCGGCGATCAGAAAACCGTCGAAGCCTCCGACAAGAACCCCGAGGTGCAGTATCTCGCGCTCAAAAACGACGGAAAAGCTATTCCGAAGATCTACTTTGCCTGCGGTACGGAGGATGATCTGATCGATCACAACCGCGCTTTTGCGTCATTCCTGAAAGAACAAGGGGCTGATTATGTCTTTGAGGAAGGTCCGGGCGTCCACAACTGGGCGTTCTGGAATCAGTATCTTAAAAAAGGGCTTGAACGGCTGCTGTAAATTCCTCCGGCAAGAGTCGGACTCTTAATCAAAGGCTCGGAATCGGCTTGCCTCTTCCCTGCCGAACACTCTCATAGCTCCTTATATGCTGACACGCAAAACCGGCGCCTCCGTATGACAGCGGAAGCGCCGGTTTTATTATTATTCAGTTTCTTACAGACAGTACGCACACAAGCCGATAAAGCCCAGATAGAACACCGGACGCATCACCGCCGTTCTCAGCGGACTTGCCTCCAAGTTAACACCGTACGCCAAAAAGAGGACCATATCCATGATCAGGCTGACAAGGAACAGCACCATTGCGGTTACCGGAAGTGCGACAGACGCCTTCGGAAACATCAAAGGTCTTTTGCGGATCACTATAAAATAGATGATCAGGATCAGCATAGCCGCCAGCGTCATAAAATAGGCGGCGCCGTATAATAAGGTCTGCAGCATGGAAAACGCAAACGGTTCGCCGTAAACAAATACCGTCTGCAGTTCGGAAAAATCAACATATTCGACGACCCTGACGACCATACGCAGCTTGAGGGCAAATATCGCGATCAGGGCGATGATCAGCGCCGTCCTTCGCACCATGCGAAAGAAGCCTTTTTTTCGTTTCACCTTGGCTGTCCAAACATAAGCGGCAAGCACGGCGAACAGCAGCGCAACGATTATGCTGATCAATATTCCCTCAGAGGACAACGCGCCGCCGTCGCGGATGACGATAAAGACATTATAAGCGGAATAAGCGGCAAACAGTAAGCCTGTCGCCGGAATAATCAACCTTTTTAATGTCAGCTTTTTTTCCATAATACACTCCGAAATTCACAGCGGCGCCGGCATGTATCACAAACACCGCAGAAATAAATAAGGGCGGTAACGAAAGACCGCCCTATTCCTTATTATTGAAAACGTTAAAACCAACCGCCCGGCGGCGTTTTATTAAAGCTGCTGAATTTGCCGTAAGCGTTTTCTCTTTCAACTTTCTTGGTCACTTCTGTAGGATCGGGCAAAGGCGGACTGATTCCACCGGACGTAGCAATAATGTCATCCGTACGGAACTCAGTGATTATTAAACTGGAGCGTTCATATACAGAACATTCTCCTTAACATACTGCGGATAATCCTGCATCAGGGACGATAAATCTGGTTTCCCCATCCTTCGGCGTCTGTCGAGCTTTGAGTCGGAGCCGCGGTCGGCTGCACGCCGATCGGATACGGTGGATCTAATTCATTCAAATAACGTTGAATATATGTGACGTCGATGCTCTCGATCCTGCCGTTTTTGTCAACATCGGCATTCTGTTCGAAAAAACCGGACACTGACTGATTGGCGAGTTTCACTTGGACGGCGGTTGCATCAATAATAGTGACTTCTCCGTCGCCGTCGGCGTCTCCGAGGATATTACTCTCTGCGGCGGCAGCCGTTCCCGCGATCATCAACACGACGGCGGCGAACAGTATCGACGCAGCGATGCGCAGCCTAAAGGTCATTGATATTCACCTCGGCATTATCTTTCTCTTCCGGGATATCGGACTTGGGAGCAGTCGTGGGCGAAACGTCCGATTTCGAACTCTGAGGCGTATCCTTCTGATCGGTTTTGCTGCCCGAGCCGGACTTTCCGGTATCCTTCGATCCGGCATTACCTGAACCGCTGTCACCGGAGCCGCCTTGCACAGATGCGCCGCTGCTGATCTGAGCGTCGTTATTCCCGGCGTTCTCAGCATCGGCTGTATCGCCGCTGTCGCTCCGGCTGGTTTTACCGTCTTTCTGTTCGGAGCTCTCCGAGCTGATTTTATCAGCCGAAGCCTCGGGCGCGGGAGATGTCTCCTGTACCTGAGAAGCGGACTGCTTTATGCTGCTTTGCGAAGGGGTGGCGCCGGTATCTTTACTTTCGCCGCAAGCCGATAAACACAGGACGAAAGCGATGAGTATGATCGCCGAAATAAAACTGATCTTGGACAAATTTTTTCACCTTTCAGTGTCGTTTTACCGCAAATATCAGAAGATACAGATATTTATTATATTCTATAACATCCGCTAAAAAATGTCAACAAAAAAAATATGAATTATTTCGGTAGGTTTTGCGGTGAAATCTAAAGCATTTTTATCTTAGTTACAAGATGCTGTAATTATCTCACAGAAAGACTTGCACAACCCCGCCCGAATATGGTATGCTTCTAAAGGATAACGATAACGGAAATGAGGTGATGTTTTGCAAAGGATCGCGCTGATACCCGCCTACTGTCCCGAGGACAGGATGATACCCCTGCTGAAAGCGCTGTATGAGCTGGAGTTTTCCATCGTCGTCGTTGACGACGGCAGCGGCGCGGAATATGACGGGATCTTTGTCGAAGCATCTGCCTACGCCGACGTCAAACGCTATCAGCCCAACCGCGGCAAAGGCGAGGCGCTGAAGCATGGACTGCGCTGTATCAGGGAGCAGTTTCAGCCGCCGTACACCGTCGTGACCGCCGACGCGGACGGTCAGCACCGCGTCGAGGACATTGTCAAGGTCAGCGAAACGGCGGTACAGCATCCCGACAGCCTCGTCCTCGGCAAACGTGACCTCGACAAAAGCACGCCCATCAAAAGCAGGATCGGCAACGGCATCTCCCGCGTGCTGTATCACCTGACCACCGGCAGAAAGATCTATGAGACGCAGACGGGACTGAGGGCTTTTTCCGACAGGCTCCTCCCCCGCTTTTTAAAGCTGCCGGGGCACCGCTACGAGTTCGAGATCGACATGATCCTCGACGCTTCCGACCTCGATATCATCGAGACCGGGATTGAGACCGTTTACTTCGACAACAACGCCGCCTCCCACTTCCGGCCTATCGAGGACACCGTGTCGCTGGACAAGGAATTCTTCCGCTACAAGTTCCCGTCCATTATCGCGGGCGCGGCGGGTTATCTGCTGTTTGTCATTCTGGCGATCTTTACGCGCGCTTGGCTGCTGCCGTGCGTCATCGCGCGGATGTTTGCCCTGCTGCTGAAGCTCATACTGAACAAGGCGATCCCCTTCTCCGAGAACGTCCCCGCCGGACGGTTCCTGCTCACCTCGCTGATCATTCTCCTGTGCGATACCGCGGCGATGTGGGGGCTCACGGCGCTCGGCATGAACATCTATGTCGCAAAGCTGATCTCCTGCTTCCTGATGATATTCGTCAGCATCCTAATGCGGATGATGTTTATGAGAATCAAATACAAAAAATAAGGTGACGTGTCACCTTTTGACACACGAAAAGCGACTGCCGCAGAACAAACCTGCAGCAGTCGCTTTATTAGTGTAATGTTGAATTATTTATACGGTTCGCTGTCGATGTTCAGCGTGGTGTTATCATAGTAGGTCATGTAGATATCGCTGCCGACGTAGACGCAGCGGTCCACCGCGTCATAATCCGCTTGGTAACGGCTGATCTCTTCGAGCTTATCGCCGTTCACGCGGAAGTTCAGCACGCCGCCGCGGTACTCGTCCACATAGACGTATTCGCCCGTCTTTGCGTCGTAGTGTCCCCAGTTGGAATAGTTCAGCGGGATGATGTAATCGTCACGGTCGGGGTTGTATACCAGCGCCTTTGGGTTGTACTGTACCGCGGAATCGCAGTAAACATAGGACACACTGTCGAGCACCTGCGGGTTCGCTTTATCGCTGACGTCGAAAAGCGCGAGCTTCAGGCCCTCCTGCACCTCCAGCGTCGTGTAGTCCTCATCCTCGGTGTGGTAGCCGATGCCGAGAATCTTATCGCCGCCGATCGGCACGAGCATCGTCGAGAAGCCGCTGATCTTTACCTCGCCTAAGATCGCGGGAGCGGTCGGGTCGCTCAGATCGATCACGAAGAGCGGATCCGTCTGTTCATAGGTGATGACGTACGCCGTATCGCCCATATAACGCACCGCCTTGATGCTCTCGTTATCGGCAAAGCCGGTCACGGAGCCGATCTCGTTCAGGTTTTCATCCAGAACAAACAGGTTATTGGTATCGATCCAGTCCTTGGACGAGGTCGTCGCGACGCGCAGGTTGCCGTTATACTCATCGAGCGCGTACTGATCGTCAATCGTGCCGCTGACCTCGGTGTAGGCGGTAAAGGCGATACCGTCGGTCAGATCCGCTTTCAGGATGCGGGAGTTGATCTGTGCGCTTTTTCCTGTCCAATAAGCGTCGTAGTCGTTGTTCTCCCAAGCGGTGGAGTAGATATACATGTGGTCCTCGTTGCAGTAGATATCGTCCACGCCGCCTAAGATCGACTTGCTCTCGGTCTGTGAGGTATAGTCGAGCGTATCGTAGGCGCTGAGCACCAGAAAGCTGTCCGAATCATTATCGGCGAGCGAATAGATACAGTCGGCGGGAACCGCATCGGGCTCCTCTCCCCTGCCGCAGATGGGGATGATCCTGTTCTCATACGGGTAGTAGGAGCTGACGGTATAGAGCATGTCGCCGATCATGCGGCTCGAGTCATAGCCGCCGCTCTGTCTCATGCTGTCGAGCAGGGTGATATGTTCAATATCACCGATGTCGTACACCTGAACGATCGTCCTCTCGCAGGAGTCTTCCCAATCATTACACAGCGCGATCAGTCGGTCGTCCTTCACATAAATTTCCTGAACTCCCGGACCGTAACCGTAGTAGCTTTCGTAGTTGAAATCCGCATCGTCTTCGGTCGCAGCTTTCTGCTTGGTGATATCGATCGCCGCGACGCGTGCGGAATCCTTGCCCTGTGCGGAAAAGATCAAGATCTTTTGCATATCGGAGCCGTCTACGCAGTAGATATATCTGCCGTCGGTCTTGATAATATCAGACTCGTTAACGCCCTCAACCTGCTCATAGGTCTCGCTGTGGCTCTGCGCGGGAGAGGAACCGGTCGCGGAGCTGCCGGAGTCCGATGCGGAACCCGGTGCGGAACCTGCGGAGTTTTCCTGTGCGGAGAGTTCCTCGTCCTCGACGTAATACTCGGCGTAATCTCTGTCTGATCTGAATTTGCCCGTGAAATAATCCAAAACGCTGCTGCTTTGGTTTTTCTTGCGGATGCGGCTGACTTCATCATTCACCTGGTCATAGCTGCTGTATTGTTTCAGCGCCAGACCGCCGGGAAGGTTCACGCTGTGCGTGCCGCCGAAAACGCCCGTGCTTTTCAGCACGATACCCAGCACGATCGTCAGCACCAGCACCGCCGCCGTAGCGGACAGCGCGATCTTCCAGCCCCTGCGTTTGGGCTTTTCGCTGTTGACGGCGACCGGCTTGGGATAGACGTTCTCGATCGAATCCGCCACATACATTTCATCCATATCCGCGTGCGCATGAACGCCGCTGTTTTCCACTTTATCCTTGATAAAATCTAAATCTTTCTTCATCACGATCACTCCAAAAACTGTCTCATTTTCGCAAGCGCTCTTTTGAGCCGCGAGCGCACGGTCGAGGGCTTGAGCCCGGTCATATCGGCGATCTCAAAGCTGCTGTAGCCGCCGATCACCGAGAGCAGGACGATATCTCTGTCGCAGGTGTTGAGGACGCCGAACGCCTCCTTGACCTCCGGAGAGATATGCTCGTTCCCAGCGGGCACGTTGTGCAGCTCTTCAGCGTCGGCGCGGTTGTTCCTGCTTTGATTCTGCTCCGTCATCAGACGGCAGCAGCAGCGGTAAAGGATGCGGAAGATCCATGCTTTGAACGCGGAGGCGTTCCGTAAACCGAATATACTTTCATACGCCTCCACAATACACGCGGAAACCGCGTCGCGCGCATCCTCCTCGTTGCCGAGGCGGAAATAAGCATAACGGTACAAATCGTCCCGATAGCGCATATACAGCGCGGCAAACGCCTCTTTATCGCCTCCGGACGCTCTGCGCACCAGCGTTTTTTCATCCATTTGTCTCACCTCTTACGACGTCGTTCACCTATATAGTGTAAATTCGGAGTGAAAGTGTTGCAGTTATTTGAAAAATATTTTATCACACAATCCTTTCGATTGCATTATTTATGAAAGAAATGTAACTTCATCATACAGATTCCGACAAAAATCTCGTCTTTTCCGTATTATGATGAGAACGAAAAGTATAGGATAAAGAGGGATGACGATGAAGATCAAGGAACTGAGAATACAAAAAGCCGACAATGCGGCTCTGAGTATTTCATGGACGCTATCGGACGGACGACAGACCGCCTATGAGCTGTTTCTGATCCGGGAAGGCTGCGTCGTGGACGGCGTTAAAATGTCGTCCGGTCTGACAAGCTGTACCCTGCATACGACGCCTGAATTGATGAAAGAGTATGACATATTGCTAACGGTTACCGCCGGCGCAAAGCTGACGACGGCAAGAGCAGGTTTTCGTATCGACAAAAAAGCACAACTGTATCTTTGCGTCTCATATTAACGCAAAACGCCGCCGCGAAAACGCGGCGGCATTTATCATATCGATGATTAATCCAATTCGATCACGCAGTAATCATACGCGTTCACGACCGTCGTCTCACCGCGCATACATTCCTGCGGGATGCGGTGGTTATAGGACAGGTGGACATGACCGTGCACGAACAGGCGCGGCTTGTACTTGTCGAGCAGATCATTAAAGCACTCGAAGCCCCTGTGCGGGACGGTCTCCAGATCGTTCAGATGGCGGGCGGGCGCATGGGTCACGAGGATATCGAAGCCCCCGTGCTTTTTGATAGAGAACCACTTTTTGCGGATGCGGTTCTCCATCTGCTTTTCGGTATACATATATTTTCCGTCGCGGTACTTGTAGGAGCCGCCGAAGCCGAGGATCCGCAGACCGTTGACCTCCACCAGCTTATCGTCCGCACAGATACAGCCGGTAGGGACACGCTTCTGATTCTCGTCGTGATTGCCGTGGATATAGACCAGCGGACAGTCCGCCATGGTCACGAGGAATTCCAGATACTCGACGCTCAGATCACCGGCGGCGATGATCAGATCAAAGCCGTCGAGCTTGCCGGGGCGGTAATAGTCGTACAGATATTTTGACTCCTCATCCGCGACCGCTAAGATTCTCATGACTCGTCACCGGCTTTCTTTTCAGCCTCCTTGACGATATCGTTCTGAGCTTTTTCGACGCCGGCGGTATCGACCGTCGCCTTACCCATCGGGCTTAATTCTTCATAATTCGGGATCTCGCCGATCACGTTGTCCACCAGATAATCCATCGTGATGATCTGGTCGAGCGTGAGGGATTTCTGATCCTCCCCTATCACCTTTCCGTCCTGAGTCTTCAGCGGCGTCAGGAACGGAATACAGATATTCTGCTTGATGCTCTCCTTCAAGAAGTCGATCAGCCTGCGCGTGGGCGCGCTGAGCGATTCACTGCACCACACGTCGACCACACCGGCGGACATGCCCCAGTAATAGTTCAGCGCCTTATTGCTCTTATCATACTCCGCCTGCAAAGATTTATCAAAATAGCGGTTGAGGATCTCTTCATAATACTTACCCCAGCACCAGACCGAATCGACCAGCACCTTTTTCAGCTCGCCGTCGACATAGGACAAGCCGTAGGTGTCGCGGTCGTCCTCCAGAAACTTCGCGGTGTCCTGCGACGAGATATAGTGGATGCCCCGATCGGCGAGCGCCTTGGCAGCTACGTCGGCGCCCTTGACGGACGACCATTCGAGATAGACGTGTGCGCGGGGATTGGTGAGCTGCGCGCCGAGGGCGAAAGCGTTGACGCCCGCGATCTGACCGAAGATCGGATAGTCGCAGACATAGCCGAGCTTGCCGCTGTCGGACAGCGAACCCGCTACGGCGCCGAGGATGAACTTTGCCTCATACATGCGGGCGTAATACGTCAATATATAACGGTGGCTCAGGTTCAGCGAGCAGTTGAGGATCAGCACGTCGGGATATTCCACCGCTGCCTTGACGCTCGCCTGTACCAGCCGCGGCGATGTGGTGAAGATCACCTTGCAGCCGTCCTCGATCGCCTTGACGATCACCTCGTACGGATCGCCGTCGAGCGCGTTGGGATAGGTCAGGGTGTCGATCTTATCCTCAAAGACCTTTTCGAGATACAGCCGTCCTTCCTCGTGCTCGTGTACCCAGCCGGACTTGGCGGGAGTGCCGTCATAAACGAACGCGACCTGTAGCACCTCGTGATCGGCAGCCGCCAGCACGCGGGAGATCAGCCCCTGCTTGGGCGCCGCTTTCTCCTCGGGCGGGTCGGTCTTCAGCTCGATCGGCTCCTCCGCGTCGTTGAGTTTGACGTCTTCCCACATCTTGCTCAGATTCTTCTTGATATCGGCGATATCGGCAGCGATCAGCTCCTCATAATCATAGATCTGCAGATAGCTGAGCATCGCGTCGCCGATGGTGGACTGGAGCTTCGCGCCGCCGCTTTGCATATACGCTTTCTCAAACTTATGATATGCCGCGGCAAAGGTGCGCTGTTCGTCTACCGACCATTCCTCGTCCACTTCTTTTCCCACCAGCTTCTGCAGTTCGGCATAACAGCCGCGCTTGGAGAACTCGATGAAATTGATCTTGCTGTACTGATAGAACGCGACAAATTCGTAGTATATCTCCACTTCCTCGCTGCCGTCGCGTTCGGGCATGATGCGGGTCACGACGCCTTCGATGGTGTCCGCACCGAAGAATTTCAGCACGCTGACGCGCTTGTTGCCCTCGAGGACATAGAAGCGGTTCATGTATTCAAACGCCTTGATCGGATCGTGGATACCCTCGGTGATATGCGCGTCGCACAGATGCTTCCACTTCACGGCGAATTCTGTATCCTCGTCGAAGATCGGCATGAAGTTCGCCGCGAACGCGGAGGAGCGTCCGCCGGTCTTAGTGCCGACAATTTGGCGTATGGGGATCGACACCAGACCGAGATTCACCACGGTCGTGCTTTTGTCGGCAGGCAATATTTCATCCAGCACCGGCAGCAGCGTGGGTTCACCGTTCGCCTTTCGTGTTTGTACTTCTTTCAGTCCGAGCTTCAACGCGTCCTTATAATAGGTTTCCGCCATCCGGATCATCCTTTCTGATGATAATATATCACAGTCAATCGCTTTGCCGTAATCATCATTGAATCAAAGGGAGGTGCAAGCCCCTCCCCTACTGACTATCCAAAGTATAATACATTCGCCGGATAAAGTCTATTGTCTCTTTCAAAAAACAGGTAGAATTTATCGGTGATTTTTTGTGCAAAAATCCACTCCTCATTGTGGGATTGCCGCGTCGCTTCGCTCCTCGCAATGACAGCGAGTTAATATAGCAAACGTAAAGGCGCGGGAGCGATCCCGCGCCTTCATGAATAAATGGATACTCGCGTGAATCGTCACGCTCAAACATCTATACAATTCCTCAGTCACCATACGGTGACAGCTCCCTTTCCCAAAGGGAGCCTCTGCTTTAGATAACGGTCTTCAGATAATCCGTGATCTCCTTTTCCGTCGCCATCGCCATGACCTTGGCGGCTACCTCGTCAGCCTCCGCCTTTGTCCACTTCGCGATGTTCTTGCGAACCTTGAGGACGGATACCGCCGATACGGAGAACTCGGTCAGACCGAAGCTCATCAGCAGCGGGATCATCATCGGATTCGCCGCCGCCTCGCCGCACATACCGACAGGGATGCCCGCCTTGACGCCGTTCTCGATGATGCTCTTGATCAGGCGCAGAACGGACGGCTGGAACGGCGAATACAGATAGCCGACGTTGGAGTTGCCGCGGTCGCACGCCATCGTATAGCCGGTCAGGTCGTTGGTGCCGATGGAGAAGAAGTCCGCCTCCTTCGCCAGCAGATCCGCGATCACGCCGGACGCGGAGGTCTCGGTCATCACGCCGACGGGGATATTTTCATTGAACTCGATGCCGGACGCGCGCAGATCGGATTTTGCCTCCTCGACCAGCGCCTTGCCCTCGCGGAGTTCTTCTACCGCCGTGATCAGCGGGAACATGATGCGAACGTCGCCGAACGCGGACGCGCGCAGGATCGCCTTGATCTGCGATTTGAACATATCGCGGTTCTTCAGGCAATAGCGGATCGCGCGGAAGCCCATGAAGGGATTCTCTTCCTTCTCGAGTCCGAGATACGGGATCTCCTTATCGCCGCCGATATCCAGCGTACGGATGATCAGGGGCTTGCCCTTCAGGACAACGGCTGCCGTCTTATACGCGTCGAACTGCTCGTCCTCGGTGGGCAGTGTCGCGCGGTCCATAAACAGGAATTCGGTACGGAAGAGGCCTACGCCCTCGCCGTCCTTTTCCATCGCCTTGCCGGCGTCCTTGGGGGTGCCGATATTGCAGCACAGCTCATATACTTCGCCCGAAGCCGATACGGTCGGCTTGCCGCGGTAGAGCTCGAGCTCGCGCTTCTCTCTGAGATAGGTGTCGCGCTTGGCGGTATATTCCTCGATCACTTCCGGCGTAGGAGCGGTAACGACGTCGCCGTTAAAGCCGTCGACGATGACCTGCTCGCCGGTGCTCAGCTGCGCCAGCGCTTTCGGTACGCTCAGCACGGCGGGAATCTCCATCGCTCTCGCTAAAATAGCGGAATGGGAGGTCTGAGAGCCGGTCTCTGTGACGATACCGACGATATTATCCTTTTTGATGCCCGCAGTCATAGAGGGCGTCAGTTCTTTGACGACCAAAACCGTACCGGCGGGCGCGTCGCTGATCTTGACCTCGTTGACGCCCAGCAGGATCGACAGCATACTGTCGCGCACGTCTCTGACGTCGGCGGCGCGCTGCATGGTCAGCTCATCGCCGGAAGCCATGAACATGTCGATGAACATCTGACACATCTGCTCGACCGCGCTCTCCGCGCACTGGTGAGCGCTGATCAGATTCTCGATTTCACCGCGCATAAAGTCGTCGTCGATGATGGAAATGTGACCTTCCAGAATCTTAGCCTCTTTTTCACCCACGGTTTCGCGTACCGTCTGCGCCTGCGCCAGCGTTTCAGCCGTAAATGTCTTCACCGAGGCGCGAAAACGCTCCAGCTCGGCTTCGACGTCAGCGATCTCCTTCGGCGTATACTCGAGATTCTTTTCACTGATCAGCATCACTCTGCCGATGCCGTAGCCATCGGAGGCGCCTAAACCTTTCATCATAATTATCACCTCTTGTTTATCAGACCATTCAACCGGTCACTATAATGAACAGTCGCTGCGGGAGATATGAAGCCCCGCAGCGACCGTAAGATAAATCAATACTTATTCGCCGAAGCCGTTCTCGATCATGCCGGTGAGTTCAGCCAGCGCGGCTTCTTCTTCGGGACCGTCACAGATGATCTCAACCTCCTGACCGCATTTGATCGCAGAGGCGATGATGAACATCTTGTTCATCAGGTTAACGGATTTGCCGTTATGCATCATAGTCACCTTGCAGGGGAACTTTTTGACGGCGTTGACGAAGTCGTCAGCCGGGCGCATATGGAAGCCCTGAGCATTGACCAGTGTTACTTTTTTCGATACCATAGTGTTTCTCCTTTATTTGCAATTGACGATCAAAGACCGCGATATGATTAGGTTATTATGCTTCCTGAGGCTTCTTCATCAGCAGGCCGAGCAGGATAGCGCCGAGGACAGCGCCGATCACCAGCGCCAGCAGGTAGAGGTACCAGGTGCCCGCCATGGTAGCGAATACGAATACGCCGCCGTGAGGAGCCATCAGCTTACAGCCGAACAGCGCAGACAGAGCGCCTGCCGTCGCAGAACCGACGATACAGCACGGAATGACCGGCCACGGATGACCTGCAGCGTAAGGAATCGCGCCCTCTGTGATGAACGAAAGACCCATGATATAGTTGACGGGAGCGTTCTTTCTCTCTTCCGCAGTCCACTTGTTTCTGAAGATGTTGGTGGACAGAGCGATCGCGATCGGGGGAACCATACCGCCGATCATAACGGCAGCCATGATCATGTAAGCGGCGTCAGTCTGGAACGAAAGCATACCGGTCGCGAATACATAAGCAGCCTTGTTGAAGGGACCGCCCATATCGATCGCCATCATGCCTGCGAGCAGTGCGCACAGCGGGATCATGAGACCTTCCTTCTCGGACATAGCGATCAGTACGTTGTTCATGCCGGTGTTGATCCAGCCCATGATCGGGTTGATCGCACACATGATAACAGCGATACCGCCTAAACCGAGAAGCGGATAGACCAGTACGGGCTTGATGCCTTCGAGAGCGCGCGGGAAGTGAGAGCAGAGCTTCTCGATGCCGAGCATCATGTAACCGCCGATGAAGCCTGCGAGCAGACCGCCGAGGAAGCCGGAGGGAACGTCGCCGCCGGGGAGCACGAAGGTGGCGCCGGAGGTAGCGAGGAAGCCGCCTACCAGACCGACCAGCAGACCGGGACGGTCAGCGATAGACATCGCGATGAAGCCGGCAAGGATCGGGACCATCAGGTTGAAGGCGACGCCGCCGATGGTCTTGAAGAACGCCGCTGCGGGTGTGATGGAACCGAAGTCGCCCGCGCTGTAGCCCTGCGCGAGGAGTTCGGGAGAGTTAGCGATATTACCGAAACCGCAAATGGTATCGATAAGGAACGCGATAGCGATAAAGATACCGCCCGCGACAACGAACGGAAGCATATGGGATACGCCGTTCATCAGGTGCTTGTAAAGCTGTCTGCCGAAGCTCTCGTTTCCGGCGGAAGCGGTGCTTGCGGTCGCTTTCTTGTCACTGTAGAATACAGGAACTTCTTTGTTGACGATCTTGTTGATCAGTTCTTCGGGCTTGTGGATGCCGTCGGCAACCTTAGTGGAATAAACGGGCTTGCCGCTGAAACGGGCCGTGTCAACGTTCTTGTCAGCCGCGATGATGATGCCGTCGCAGTTCGCGATCTCCTCAGCGGTGAGAACATTCTTCGCGCCGCCGGAGCCGTTGGTCTCGACCTTGATGGTGATACCCAGCTTGTCGCCCGCCTTCTGCAGGGCTTCCGCCGCCATGTAGGTGTGAGCGATACCGGTCGGGCAAGCGGTTACCGCGAGTACCTGATAGCCATCCTTCTTCGCTGCGGGAGCGGCGTCGGATACCTCGTCCGGGAACTGAGCCGTTTCCTGCGCGTCGATGATGTCCAGGAACTCCTGCGGAGTCTTCGCAGCCTTGAGCTTATCGGTGAAGTCCTCGTGCATGAGCATCTGCATCAGTCGCGCCAGCACGTCGAGGTGAACGTCGCCGTCCATGGTGGCCGCGATCATGAAGATCAGCTTGCTCATATCTCCCTCGGGCGAGCCGTAGTCTACGCCGTTCGCTACGGTGATCGCCGCGAGAGCCGGAGCTTTGACAGCAGGGCTCTTCGCATGAGGAATGGCAACCTCCATTCCGATGGCGGTAGTGCCTTCCTCTTCGCGCTTGAGGATGCCCGCTTTGTAAGCGGCGACGTCTTTAAGGTTGCCGCATTTATCATGCAGTGCTACCAGCGCGTCGATCGCTTCACTTTTTGTCGAAACCTTGGCATTCACCTGAATAG
This sequence comes from Ruminococcus sp., assembly GCA_017403985.1. Taxonomy (GTDB): domain Bacteria; phylum Bacillota; class Clostridia; order Oscillospirales; family Acutalibacteraceae; genus Ruminococcoides. The sequence goes on from JAFRDE010000044.1 coordinate 33,085, forward strand.
CCTGCAGCTTCAGCAAATCAGTAATACGCATAAATACTCTCCTTTCATATTTTATTATGTATCTAACATAAACTGATTACGTTTTTAACTTCCGCAATATGCGGAACAATCGGTTGAGATTGCCGCGGGCTTTGCCCTCGCAATGACAATACCCAATATAACCGATCGCTGAATAAACCATTACAGCTTAGCGAAAACTTCGTCGATCTTCGCTCTGGTGGCAAGACCGGGCAGGAAGGAGGTCGCGTTGCCGCAGGCGCTGCCGAGCTTTAAGGCGTAGCCGTAGTCGCCGGTTTTCTGGTAGCCCGCGATAAAGCCTGCTACCATGGAGTCGCCCGCGCCGACCGTATTGACGACGGTCTCTTTCAGAACGCCGCAGGAATGTGTCTCGCCATTCTCATCGAGGAGCAGCGCGCCCTTGCGTCCGAGGGATACGATAACGTTGCGCGCACCCATCTCCTGCAGCTTGCCGGCGTATTTGATGACGTCGTCCTGCGTCTCCACTTCCTTGTGGAAGATCTCGGAAAGCTCCAGACGGTTGGGCTTGATCAGGAACGGATGCATCGCCAGAGAATTGACCAGCAGCTGCTTGGTAGCGTCGACGGCGATCATGATATTCTTGCCCTTGACGCGCTCGAGCATTCTCTCATAAATATCGTCGGGACAGGTCTTGGGGATGCTGCCGGCGAGCACCAGTGTGTCGCCGTCGCGGATCGCGTCGATCTTGCTCATGATCTCTTCGAGAGCGGATTCGGGGATATCGGGACCCTGACCGTTGATCTCCGTTTCGCCGCCGGCTTTGATCTTGATATTGATACGGGTGAAGCCTTCGTTCAGACGGATGAAGTCGGTGCGGATACGGCTGTTGCGGATACCCTTCTCGATCGCGTCTCCGGTAAAGCCCGCGATGAAGCCAAGGGCGGTGCTGTCCAGATCGAGCTCCGCGAGCACCTGAGAAACGTTGAGACCCTTACCGCCGAAATAGAATTCCTCGCTGTCGGTGCGGTTCGTAACGTTGAAGCGCATACCTGACGACATACGTACCACATAGTCGATTGACGGGCTGAGGGTTACGGTGTAAATCATTTGTTGACCTCCTTGATGTTGGTTTTCTCATAATATTTGCTATCCGGGCAGGAGTCGGTGATGACGCTGCCGATCTTTAACGGTGCAAAGGTCACGGCGCAGACCTGTCGGAACTTACTGTGATCGGCGAGGACAAAGGTCCTGTAGCTGTGGCTGATCGCCGTTTCCTTGAGTCTTGCCTCATCGATATCCGGCGTCGTGAAGCCGGCGGTGAGGTCGATGCCGTTGGTGCCCATAAAGGCTTTGGTGAAATTCATGTTCTCGAGGCTCTTGACGCCCATCGTGCCGATGACCGCTTCCGTCAGCGGCTTGATCCTGCCGCCGATGATATAGGCTACGAGCCCTTTCTGGATCAGCTTCTGTCCGTGGATGATGCCGTTGGTCACATAGGTCGCCTTGTTGTTGGCGATAAAGTCGATCAGCCGCAGGGTGGTGGTGCCCGCGTCGATGAAGACGAAATCATCGTCGCCGATCAGCGTCGCTGCGTATCGGGCGATAGCGGTCTTTTCCTCGCTCATTCTGTCGGCGCGGTTGGCGACATTGGTTTCATAAATGCCGGAGCTGCGGTTCAGCGCCGTCGCTCCGCCGAAAACCTTGTTGAGCTTGCCCATCTCGGCAAGGGCGTTCAGATCGCGGCGGATCGTGGACTCGGAGATATCAAGCTGTTGGGAAAGTTCCGCTACGGTAACGGCGTTGCGGTCGTTCACGATCTGCAGAATCAGTTGATATCTTTCCTCTGTCAGCATATATTTCACCCCTTTGATTGAATTATACCACTTGAGTAATCATAGTCAAGCAAATTCAATCAATTTCTTTCAAGAAATCGACGATTTGTTTAATATCATTAAAACTATTAACTGTTTTTAGCAATAATGCACAAGCCATTTTTAAAGAGTATGCTCAAATTTGCTCATTTCAGTGTCAAAGCTCAATCATCCGAGCGTTTTGTACCGATTATAACAAAATATGCACGTTAACAAAACGAATACCGACAGGGCAAGAGAGATTTTTCCTCTGCACACTTGACATTACGGCGGCAAAAGGGTACAATAGTAAAGCAATCGAATACGGAGGCTTAGCTCAGCTGGTGAGAGCGCCTGCTTCACACGCAGGAGGTCACTGGTTCAAGTCCAGCAGTCTCCACCATTGTATCAAGTTCGGTGTTACCTATAGTAGCACTGAGCTTGGTACAACAATAACGTGTAATAAATTGTCCCCCGAAGGGACAGTTTATGAAAAGCAGAACGCACCGTTCTCCCCGTTCTAACAGCGTCTACATAGTAGCACTATTACCCCGGACGTCTCCCGACGTGAAGGCTGAGCTGTGACGTAGTAACAAGACAAGGGCGCTTTATCATACTTAGCATACCTTGCAGGATGGTTTAAGTCCTTTCGCCTTTTTGTTGGATCTTATCAGACAACAGTATGTGCTGCGTCGCTTTCCTATGCTGCAACATAGGTTCCGGCTGCTAACGCGCCGGAGATCATCGCGGACTCTTCAAAGAACTGGCTGTATATTCGGTGCTGTCCCTATTCAATTTTTTATAATAAAAAAGTCAAGACCCACACCGAGCTACAGTACGGGTCTTGACAGAAAATCAAAAAGCGTTTACAATGAAACGCAGAATGAACTCCACAAGTGTTGAGTACTCGCAATACTCGATGCGCAAGCGGTGTCGTTGCTTCCAACAACGGCGCCGCTGTGGGGCTTTATTTTTTATAGTTTTATTATAAATCCTGTGGTTAAATTTGTCAATAGGATTTTTCTGCTGATAGTTCTAATACAATCATCTTACCCGACATCTTGACATTGCGACAATTATATTATATAATGTGAACGTAGAAAGACAGTTTTGACTGTTTTGCTCACCGAACCGCTTTGATTGCTTAAAATTGGCGATCATAACCGCTCTGTATCGCAACTACAGGGCGGTTATTTCTTTATGTCCTCAATGACTTTAGCAAAAGCTACAAGGAGTAATACAAACGCTAATACGCTGTATAACTCAGTCATTGTCACAATCCCCCTTTCGTTCACATAAAGGGGAACAAAACAGCCGCCGCTGCCTTTCTACAAATATTATTATAACATATTGTTTATAGAGTGTCCAGTAATACTGTCCTTTCAAGGGACACTTATTATTTCACTCCCAAATACTCCATCAAGGCAGTTTGAAAGATTTTGGAGCAGTTAACGCCGTCTTTATCCGCGAGATCGGCAAGCCACGCAGGGAGCGACAACGTCTTCTTCACAAAACGGTTGTTCAGCTTATCTCTGAACGTAGGCATAAATACGTCAATAACAGCAACCGCTTGATTCCTCTCACACTTCACCTGATCAAACGGCGTAGGCGCAGGCAGCTCTTCGCCGTCCTTTTCAAGTCCCCAGATATGAAGTCCGAGGGCTTCACGTGCATTTTCTATTGCCTCTTCGAGCGTGTCGGCACAAGGAAGGCATCCCGGAAGATCGGGAAACGAAATAGAAATGCCGTCATCTGCAATATCGAACAAGGCAACATAAGCGTATCTGTCTTTCATAATATCCTCCAATTAAAGCAGGAAGCATAAGTGTCCCTCGGAGGGACACTTATTTTTCATACACTTCTCTTCTGTGTCCAACGCTCAGAGCAAGGATAAGGAGCTGATCATCATGGATATGACATATCAATCTGTAATCTCCGATACGATATCTCCACTGTCCCTTTCTGTTTGCGGACAATGCTTTTCCGATAACACGAGGATTCTCGCAGTTAATGAGATTTTTTTCGATCCATGACTTCAACATCTTCTGCGTATATCGGTCAAGCTTCTTAAACTCCTTATCAAATCGGGAAGTAGTTTCAACTGAGTACATTTTCACAGATCTAATTCCTTCCACAATTCAGATATGGGCTTGCTGCGATGACCGTCTTTCTCGTATTCCTTCATCGCGTCATTATAAACGACAAGGTCATATTCATCTTCAATACGATCGAACAATGCTCTCTTAAACGCTTCTCCTACAGACATGGAGTGCAATCTTGCATAGCTATCAGCAAGCGCTTTTTCTTCAGCAGATAACCTAATGGAAAAACTCATGTAGTATCTCTCCTTTCTGTGTAATACATTGTACTACATAAATACAGAAATGTCAATACTATTCTGGCTTAATTCCCAAAATGAATACCCCCGATGTTATTTGTCATCGAGGGTACTTGATTAGGCAGCACCGGTTGCTGTGTGTTATTCTGTGTCGGAGCGTTTATATACTCCTGCGCCTTTTCCTCTAACAGAGTAAAATTGCAGCACCGTTTTTCGTGATTCGGGTATAGAGTCCCTTTTTTATGGTAATGATAGAGATTTCTTGCTTTTTTGAGGATTATCTGCCGATTTTGTGATTGATTGCACCAAAACAGTTGGTTTTTCAATAGTTCTGAATATTCCCGATTAATAATTGGAGCGTTTAAGTTAATCATCTTTGCAATTCCTTTGGGGACAGGGATCATATTATTTAGATTGATCACACCAAGCTTTCCCCCTTTTATCTTGATAAAATCCACCGTTTCCTTCATTTTAATATGTTTCGGCTTCGGTGAGCTTAAAGGAGCCATATAATTGAATCCATCTATTTCAATGCCAACGCCGATGAACGGACGTGTGATCTTATTAGATGAAGCAGCATATGGAACACGATTGTCAAACTGTTGCAGATAGCCGCAATAGTCCGGTTCAATTCTATATAGATTAAATCTCATTTCTTTTTCCTTCCTAAACAGAAAAGGACTGAGCCGAAACTCAGTCCTTTTCTCCCATTTGACGGTTGGGCACCCTTCTTTTCATTAGCTCGCACTCGGTAGCGTACACCACAGAAATACTCTGTACTTTTATTATATCCAATTATTCGGATTTGTCAAGTATTTTAAAAAGGCAAATCATCGTCCAAAGGCATAGCGGAATAATCCTCGGAATACATAGAAGGATCTTCACTCTCCCCCGACAGTTTTCTGCGCTCGCCGGTAAAGCTGACGTTTTCTGCAACAACTTCAATCACCGTACGGGTCTGACCGTCCTTCGTCTGATAATTGCGGGACTGGAGCTGACCATCGACAGCGATCAATGATCCCTTTGCAAAATTACGACATACAAACTCCGCACAGCCGCGCCACACTACGACGTCAAAGAAATCTGTCTGACGTTCAGCGCCCGCTTTGACATAGCTTCGATCAACGGCAATCCGAAACGAAGTGACCGAAACACCGGAATTAGTTGTTTTGAGTTCGGGATCAGCCACAAGACGTCCCATTAAAACGATTCTATTAATCATAATATAAGCCTTTCTCCCCGTTCAGCCGTTAGGACAGCTTTTTATCTGTAGTTTATATATTGTTTATTATCTGAGAAATCAGAATCATTTCATTTGCTATGTCTTTCCTCAGAACAAGTCATATTATGATACTCTCCAAAAGCTATTCCATCTGCTCTGCAGCGGAGTATATCTCTCAATACCGAATCATCCTTTTGTATCCATGCTTCATATTCATCCTGCGTCATACCTAGATAATCCGAAAGTTTGAGATTTGATTGTCCATTATGCCACGCCTCAACATAGTCATCTATCTCCTCAATATCAGTCAGTCCGTACAAACAATTATTAATAAAATTCATTTCATACATCAAGTCGTCTCCCCCTTTCCAGAACTTAGCATTTGCTTCTGCGTTTTTCATGGAGCCTTCTTTAGCTTGTTTCTCCCAGATTGACTGTCCTTTCTCCCCGTCAAGCCGTTAGGACAGCTATTATTAAAAATGTCCCTTTGAGGGACACTTAATTGTGTACACTATGCTTTACCCGATCCATAACCTCGGCATACTTTGCGTCATTGAATCTATCGAGGTCACCAACGAGATACCCTGTAATACGTCTGATCCTTTCAATTCGAATAGAATCATATTCAAATTTTACGCTCACAAAATCACCGTCAAGTGTGATCTCAACCGCCTTAATATCCTTTTCAGGATTATTGCGCTTGATCTGATCGACATAAACATCGATCTCCTTTTGAGGAATAGATCCATTAGTACATTTGATCAACATTGTTACTTCCTTTCTCCCCGTTTCACCGTTAGGACAGCTTACATCAAATGCTCAACACGATATTCTTGATCAGTTTTGGGGTCAGATAAAGTGAAGCAGAAAATAACATTGTCCTTGATAGGCGGTTTACTGCTTTCGCTCTGCACAACTCTCTTATCATATAATTTGAGGTAAACCTCTTCTGCCTCGTAGATATTCTTGAAGCCACTGATTTTAATAAGGAGTTCACCATCTACATTCTTTAAGTTCAAATCATACATCATTGTTTCCTTTCTCCCCGTTCAGCCGGATAGGTCAGCTTGATTTAAAACGTCCCTTGAAGGGACAATATTTGCTATTAGCTGTTTAGTATCTTTTGGGAAATCATCCACATTTCTTCTTTTATATCTTTCCAAAACTTTGCATTCGCTTCTGCGTTTTTCATTGAGCCTTCTTTAGCTTGTTTCTCCCAGATTTCTTGTGCTTCGTCGCAAAACTGCTTTGTAATTGCGACGTAGGTAGTAATAGCGTTCCACTGATCGTTGGTTAATGTTACGCTCCTTTCCTGCTTCTTCCATTCATCAGTGGTCATTCGAACGGTCATATCGGAAGCGTTATACTGTTTGCAGTACCAATCCTTATGGCTGATGATCTTCTCACACTCTTGTCGCGTGAGATCTGTGGCAAACTGCTTGTCCGGTACAAAATCAAAACGATCACCTAATTTTCTGTAATAAGCTTTACGTCCGTCTTTTAACCCGTAAAGGTTGTGAATTACGATATACATTTTATGTCCTTTCTCCCCGTTCAGCCGATAGGTCAGCTTTGTGTTTAATTCAGTGAATCGACAAATTCCTTCAAAGTAGAGTAGAAGCTTTCAGAAACACATCCTGCAACGTAGTAATGGAGTTCACGAATCCACTGGTAGATGAATTCGTATTTGTCTTTGTAGTCATGCTCCCAATGCTCTTTGGTGAACGCTTTGAACTTTGAAAGGTTTTCTCTGATAAGCTTTGACCAATCACAGACAAGTGTACAACCATCGGTTTTCTGCTCGATCTCAACTTTCTTCAAAAGCCCCACAACAAAGAAGTCATAATCAGATTTAGGCTTATCAATCCAGTCGATCGTTACCGACCCATCAACGTCCGTGTCATAACAGTCATAACTACCTTTGTCAATGGACAGCCAATCATATAGTTTCATGTTTTTCCTCCTTCATATCTTATGTATATATTATACACGACCTCACGTGAATATTCAATTGACAATATACACGAAATTGGGTGAATATTTTTATTCATTACGTACACTTGAAACCGTGTATAATATATGGTATTATTTCTTTGAGGTGATTTAGGTATGCCTATGAGTTATAAAAAGCTCTTTAGACTATTTGAAGAAAAGGGTATTACTACTTATACAATAAGGAAAAACAATATCATGTCGCAGAGCGCGTTGACCAAAATGAAAAATGGCACTGGTAGTATCGATACAAGGACTATAGAAAAGTTGTGTGCGATCCTTGATTGTCAGCCCGGCGACATAATGGAGTATGTTCCTGATGACGAGGGTAATTGATTTATTATTCTGCGTATAAATAAAAAAGCGGAAGTGGTTCCGCTTTGGAGGATAACTATGAGCCAATCTGAATACGATAGCTTTTATTATGAAAAACAAATTGTAGAGTTAGCTGACGCACTCGATGACTCACAAATGGATTTGTTGCCTTCTTATAAGAAAGATAAACTTTTTTGTCCCGAGTGTCATCTTGCAAAACTTAGATTCACAAGAAAAACTGCTAAGCATAAACCCTATCTTGCGACTAAACAGCCATCTAAAGTTGACAGCAATTGTCATGACCTTAATTGCAGCCATTTTTATGATACCGCGACAAAAGAGCAAGCAAAGGCATACTACACGAGTTTAACATCTGCACAAATAGAAGATAAGCTAAACGCAGCTATTAATTTATACTTAAAGAGCAGACACTCGTTAAATCACCCTTCTATCCTTCCTCAGCCTGATGATAATCCCTCTTTGGCGAAAATCAATCATAACGGCGTAGTAGAATACAAACGACTACCCAAACGAAGTATCTATACAATTTACAGTATTGAAGATGATTTACTGAATATCCCCATACTGTTGTATGGCGTTGTTCGCTTGGAGTCATGTAAAAGGACAGATTATCATGATAGACCTCCATACTATAAAATAAACGTACTAAATAGTAAGACCGGCAAAAAAATACGCTTTTTTTATCGTGCAAGAAATAAAGATAAAGTTAGCCCTAATCAGCGGTATTATTTTGCATGTATTGCAGTATTAAGATGGGACAAAGACTACGGGCTTAAAAGCGATTTATATAACCAGCAGTCAATTAAATATATACCTTATCAATAATCGCATACTTTGCTATACGACAACATAGTTCCGTATTTATCCATTTCATCAAGAGTTTCAGGAAGAAATATCTCTTCCCAATCATTAATATAATCATCAGAAGTCACATCATCGAATTCAGGATCAACTAACGGTATTAAGTTATGCCGTTCAATACATTCATCGTATCGTTTTCGGGCTTCTTCTTCGTTGTTTGCTCGTATTATAATCTCTATGTCCCAATCTTCATGTTTAGATCCGGTTTTACCCGTATAATACCAATAATCAGTTCTCTTAGATTTCTTCTTTTGACTTGTTTTTGATTTTGTGTTGTGCTTCATTTCAAAATTTCCTTTCAAAATATAATTCATAATTTAGATCTTACCTAAGCCGATCGAAGCTTTATATCTTTGATTTACTCCACAGCCCTTGAAACTACAAGGGCTGTTTTTTCCGTCTCAAAAAGGAATTCTTTTTTCTCGGTTTTAGGCGCAGCACTTTTCCGATCGGCTACTTCTGACCGTCAGAGCTATGATCTTGGTTCAGCGCGACAAGCTCTCTCTGATTACCAGTGCGGGCAACTGCCGAGCTGAATCTTTAATCAAGAAAAGAATTCTTTTTTTCTCGGTTTTGGGCGCAGTCGTTCAGTCGACCGCGCCGGATCGGGTTCACCGCTGCGACGCAGCTTTGTCATATTTGCGTCATAACCAAAAGACTTTGACCCCGTAGTCTTCTCGAAGATCAGGATATCCTATACCCCCTCTCCTATTCAAACCGTCACATTTCAAGAAACTGCACCGACTTTCCCACATAGAACATATGTGCGCATTATCCTAACGCTTTCGCTCCTATTGCGAGGTTACTACATTTGCAGGATAAAGGAGCGACGTCAAAAACGACGTCGCTCCGCTTACAAAGCCCGACAGTGTCGGTCTTTTGGAGGCAGTCAAAAAAACAGTCACTTTATTTTACTTGATGTCACTTTAGCAGTCGGAATAGCAATTTTATTAGTTAATTAGTAGGTTTTTGATGACGGCTAATGTGACGGCGCTCATTATTGAGTTCAAAAGAATAGTCAAAAAAAATAAATACGCAGCTAATCCATCCACCAATCATCATCAAAAGAGAAGTTTTCGATATGTTGGATTAGAAGGGTTTTTATATAGCTGCATGGGTCGTGAATTCGATACTTATTTTTGCAAATATCAAAGTGATACACCGTTTCATGGATGATCTCAGATACGTCTTCTCCGCTTAAGCCTGACAGCATAATTATCAATCGATCTCGATTCATCTCAGTGCCGCGATACACAAAAGGCGAAGCTTCCGATCGGAGAAGATCTTCAAGATATCGGCTGACTGCCAAAATGTTTTTCATAGCAACGATCGAACTTTTCACAAACGGATTTTCAGTTCCATCAGCTTCCTTGATTGTGCTTATGATATTTTCATAACCAATCCATGAATTGATCTTGGCTCTGATAATCACATCATCGTCAGCCGTCTGTATAGGAGTAGATACGATAGAATTAGCAGTACATTTCATAGAGTCTATGTTACTGTTATTTCTGATACTGTTATTAATGTCCTCATTTTTGAGACACGGTAATGTCTTCATTTTTAAGACACGGTGATCGGCTGTATTGTCTCTATTTTTGAGACACGGTGACGATCCGCAATCTGTGCCGTTTTTTGCATTGTCTTCATTTTTGAGACACGGTGATTCAGCAGTTACAATCGTCTCGGATTTGTTGATCTTTTCTTGATTGGGATTAGTGACCAGAGTATAGTCGTTGACAGTAAATCTACCTTTATTCTGTCGGCGCTGATGAACTTCTATATAGTTAAACTCGATAAGCTGATTAAGTGCTTTATAGTATGTATTCTTTGAGATTCCCAGAGAAACACATAGCGTCTCTCTGTGCGGATAAGCACAAGTGCCCGCCGCTGTTAATGAATACAGCAGGGCAATCAGCGCTTTGCTCTTCACCGAAAGACGAGGATCTATCATTATCAATTTAGGAATAAATCCGTAACCTTGCGCTGCAATGCCGTCTACTGTCAGCACACCTTCGGCGTCGTCACTGATGATCGGACGAGTAACGACCTTGCTTGATACGTTATTTATCACATAAATATTTTTATTGATATATCCTTTTGCTTTACGGATAGAAATATAGCCGTTATCAATCAGCGGTCGTAGAGCCTTGTAATAGGCGTTTTTGGAAAGATTAAGATAATTCAATATAGTTTCACGTTTTGGAAAAACAAATGTGCCAGAGCCTAAATGTGAGCAAAGCAGAGCATATAACGTCTTACTGTTAATCGGTATGTCCATATCAAACATTACCGCTTGAAAGATCATGCCGAAGCCCTTTGCATTTACACCTTCATTTTCTAAAACGGTCTTTATATTATCCATTGTAACTCCTTAAAACAAAAAAAGCCCGCCAAGATATGAAGCATTCACATCTTGGCGGGCAAGTAATTATAAATAATCAACAGATACTTGTTTCTTATCTGCATTAGAAGATTTGGCAGACTTAGCAGAATAATACTCTTGTATTTTTTCAAACAGTTCAGCGCGATCGGCATACTTAACCGTGCGAATCGCTTTAGGTTCAATTTTAAATTTCTCGCTAAACTCAACGCCCATCTCTCCGGCAGGAATGAGTTTCTGTTGAGAAGGATTCATCCCCGATTTCATCAACACCCAATTTCCTTTAGGCATTCTTGTAATTCTTTCGGGAGACATAAGATTTTTCTTTGTCATGCTCTTTGTGATCGAGGAAGATGACCGATTATTGCTTGTCTGCGAAGAAACCGATCCGACTTGAACAGTAGATGTACCGAGCGCTTTGGAAAATGTACTGGCGTCGGAGCTGCCGGAACTCAAATAAGAAAACATCGTGTTTTGGCAGTTTGATTTTATATTTGTGGCGTCATCTTTTCCATAAGACACATCGAGCTGAGAAAGATTTTGAATCGGCAATACGGAAATGATATTTCTTGATCGTCCTGCCGACAGCATACGCGCAAGCCCATCAATTTTTCCAAATGTACCGCACTCGTCGAGGATCTGGTAGATACGGTGGGGCAAGCGAATATCTTGGTACTCTTCCGCTTTACGCAGAAGTTCGCCATATATCTGATTGAGGATCAGGTTAACCATAAAGTTTTTTGCTTTAGATTTTTCATCAATGATAAAGAAAATAAAGCTGTTACCCGCTGTGAAATCATCAATATTGAATCCATCGTCGAAGCAAAGGATCTGTTCCATTTCTTTATCAATAAACTTCAAAAGAAGCGACATAGCCGTTGACATTACAGAAGCGATCGTTTTAAACTCAGTCGTTGCTGTTGGCGCCAACAGATTCTTTGCTGTATGATCCTCTGGCAGCATTAGATAAAGTTCAGTAATATATAATGTTGGCTGCTCATTTTTCTTGTTCAACGTAGAGGGGTCAACTTCCATGAGCTGCCTGATACATTTAAAAACAGAAGCAATGTGTCGTTCAGAAGGTTCACACAGTTCAGAAACCAACAGCGTAATCCCCGCTATAACTCCTTCGCCCGCTGTATAGAAAAACTGATTTTGACCCGCATTAGTCAGTCCATCCATATGAATGATAGCATAAGCCATATCTTTTGCGTAGTTTTCTGCAAGGGCGGCGCTTCCTAAATTCCCGGTTAGCTTATATGAATCATAATACTTATTAATCAAATATAAAAAGTTATAGGAATTAGAAGCTTGGGGATATCGTAAATCTATCAGATACGGTGTAATATGATAATACTTCCGCAGCACAGGCGCAAAATCCTGATAAATATTTCCTTTTGTGTCTGTGCTGAATACAGACATTCCGGCAGCAGCGCAGTATTCAATCATTGGCTCAACAAACGATGTTGTCTTTCCGCCGCCCGACGCCGATACGATAAGTGTATGATTATCAGAAGGATCAACCAAGATATAGTATTTCTTACCAATCTTTTCTGTTCCTATGATCGTCCCTTCTACTGTAGGCAGTTCAAGACCATTTCGCCACTGTTCCGGTTTAAACTCAATCCTAATAAAATGATCTTTTAGTTCCTTCTTTGACGCAAATTGCGCGTCGCCGTATTGTCCATCCCCTGTTTTTACGCCTTTTATTCTATTTAGATTCTTATTGTAATTCATAAAATATGGAACAAGCAGAACAATAATTATCAATAACGAAACCATAATTAATCCGGTAGAATTCATAACGGTAACACAACCCCCAATTCAACTTTTAGATCCTCATTGAAATCTTTTCTCATAGGTGTATGAATCGAAACATCATAGCAGCTTTGCAATGAAATCTGTGTTTGTTTTGCGAATCTCTGTCCATGATTGATCCCGTCGGAGCTTAATGTATCATTATCAGTACAAATAATGACCTTTTTTATATGACCGTAGCTTTCCAGAAGGTGTTTCAGCCTTTCGTATTTCAATCCGCCCATAGATAAGTAGTTATAATCTTTCCAATTCTTATCCAATAAAAAGAGATCAATATAAGAGAACATATCAATAAAGGATTCAAAAACATATAGGATGTTGGAACCGCCAATATACTTAAACCCGTATTTTTTGTTCGGTGCTTTATACTCATTTTTGTATGTGCTAAAAGAAAGTGTACCCTCCTGATAAAGATATTTTACGTTTCCCCTCTTATCATAACCAAGACAAACGATATTGTGGCGGTCGGCAGATTCATATATTAGCTTCTTGTCAACAAAATACTTGACCGTTGAATACTGAATCCCCCTGTAATTACAAAGATATCCAAACAATCTATCGTTATTATCGTTTTTCGGAGGTAATATGATTTTTTCGCTTTTGTATTTTTTATCCGGCAAATCAGCATAGTCCATCGCAGTTGTATTTCGGCTCGCTCGATAGTCCCCCTTGAGAAGGTAGATCACAGCCTCTTGAAAGCTGTACCCGAAAAACTCTTGCAAAAAAGTTACAGCTGTACCGGAAGTCCTTTCAGAAAAGCGATACCAAACAAATCCTCTTATCTTAACAGAATCGTGCTTGATCCATTCGTATTGTGATCCCGAAGGTCTTACTTTCTCTCCGAAAGATTCCAAAACGCTTTTTATATCAGAGTGGTGAGCGCGGTACAGCTCGTCCGGCGTAAAAGGTATGTATTTACTCATGATCGGTTTTCCTTTCTGCAACAACCATATATCTTTTAGTTCCGCGAGCGGCGCAAGTCAACAGCGTTATTAAATCCTTATCGTGTTCGAGATAGCACTGATCCACGTTATCGCTGTCAATCACCGTACCGGAAATGACCTTATATCTCAAGGTTCCGAAATAGTTAGTTATAATTATCTCGTCCCCCTCGGACAGCTTCCCAAGATCATCAAAGAACACTTTGCCAAGAAACCCTGTGTGTCCACAGATAACACTATTTGTATCGGAGCCGCCGATCGGCAACGATGTACTGAAAAGATGTGTTGCTCCAAACGACATATTATACTCGTTCGCACCTAAATAAATCGGCAAATTAAGATCAATTGACGGTATATTTATAATTGCATAGATTCCGCTTTGAATTCCGTAATCCTTCAAGTCAAAAGGTGCGTATTCAAAATCATCAACGTGCTGATACGACTTTAGCTTATCGTTATATTGAACGCTGTCCTGATATAGCCGATCAAGATCTTCTTGACACAGAATCGGCAGGGAAGATAATCGCCGTCCTTCCTCGTTAATCAGATATCCCTCATTGTCTGTCAAATAGTCATCTGATGAACCTTCATAGACATCATCAAGCTGCTGAACATATTGATCCGCTATCGTTTGATTATTGTGATTAACAACGGTTTTTGATACAGAAGGATAGACAGCAAAGCTTATACTTGCTATAAGTAAAGCTGCCACCAAAACAGAAACGCATTTTCTTTTCATGAAGATATCTCCTTATCGTAGATAATACAACTAATCATTCTTGTGAATAATCGTCGATCGCTTGTCCCGCCTCAACCTTCAACTTCTTTTCTTGGCGGAGGATCTTCTTATCAGAGTGATGAATACGGCTTTGCGCCTTTGCAACAGTATCATTTTGAAACATTCTCCCTAAATGTGCTGCCGTGGTCGCTATAGACATCATAGCCAATGATTGCTCTTCTTGAAGCTCATTTACTTTATCCATTGATACGGAATATCCCAATTCTTTGGCTTTAGTATAATACTCAATTGCTTTATCAATATCTCTTTCAACGCCCAGCCCATAATGATAGAATCTCCCTATCCTCAACGCTGTATAGCCGTCATTTGGATCTTCATGATGATTATTTAGATACAATCGCAAAGAATCGGAAAAGTATTTTTGAGACAAGGATGGATTATAGTACGGACTTGAGCTGTCTCGATATATATAACCCAACTGATACATAGCGTCCGGACTACCAATGTCAGCCGCTTTAGAGTACCATTCTATGGATTTTTGTATATCAATATCTGTACCAATGCCTTTTTGATACATATAACCAATACGATATGCGATAAACCCGTCTTCATGCTCAGAAAAATCCTTCTCAAAACCTTTTATCGCTTTTGCATAGTGGCTCTGCGCTTGTTCAGCATTCGATACTCCATATGTTTCAGACGAATAGATTTGCCCTAATTTATAGTCAGCATATGAAACATCACCTTCTGCTGCCTGTTTTAAATAAGAGACAGCTTTTTCTATATTTCCTTCCTCAAGATACATACTGCCTAATTTAAAACTGGCAAATGAATTTCCGTGATCAGACGATAGTTGATAATACTTACGGGCAGTGTCCATATCCCGTAAAACGTATTGTCCTTTTTCATATATTTTCGCCAACTGATACGCTGCCGCTGAGTGATTATGAATTGCAGCTTGCTCCAACCAATAAATCGCTTTGTCCATGTTTATCCTGTCCCCGGTCAGACCATTCTGATACATTCTGGCAATTCTATACTCAGCATTTGCATTTGAGTTCTCTTTTTCTTGTCCAAGATAACCTTCCAATGCTTTTTGGTAATACTCCTGAGATAATTTTGTATTGTTTAAACTGTACTTATCAGACGAATACATATATCCCAACTGATAATAAGCGTCAGGATTATCATGTAGAGAGGATTTTTTCAACCAGTCTATAGCTTTATCAACATCTACATCTGTTCCCTTACCCTCAAGATACAAACCCGCAATCCGCATTTCTGTAAAGCTATCTTGATACTTCTTCTCCTGATCTATCATTTGAATTAAAGAATCTTTGTATAGATCAAAGATTTCTTCGTTACCCTTTTGAAATATGTCCCGATTACTCTCATACAATCTTGCCAGTTCAAAACTTGCTGCTGCAACTTTGGATCTACATCTGAGTAGGCAATCTTCCGCTTTGATAAGATCAAGATCAACGCCTTCCCCTTTCATATACATCGACGCCATTCGGTAAAATCCGTAAGCATTCTCGGCTTTTTGATAATGGTGAAATGCTTCTTTATAATCCTGCTCGACGCCCAGTCCATAATAGAATTGGTTGCCGATATAATAATTCGCAGTCTTATAACCGTTATGAGCAGCGAGCAAAAAAGAATACATGGAATTAGTGTAATTCTGAGGAATTCCTTCTCCCTTTAAATACATTTTTCCAATCAAAAATTCCTTATAAGCTTCTGATCGGCTGACGTCGTCGTAAACCGAAGAAGGATTAATCTGATCAATGTTGCCATGCTCTAATTTATCAAAATAATCAAAATTCTTAATACTCCATTTGAAAGAATAATAAGCTTGGCGACAATAGTCATTTCCAAGCTCTGTATTCTTTTCATAACCGGATAATCCATACAAATAGATTTGCCCTAATTTATAAGCCGATAATCCGTCATCGAGCTGATCGGCAGCTATTCCGTACCAC
This sequence comes from Ruminococcus sp., assembly GCA_017403985.1. GTDB lineage: Bacteria > Bacillota > Clostridia > Oscillospirales > Acutalibacteraceae > Ruminococcoides. The sequence continues at coordinate 49,526 of JAFRDE010000044.1, forward strand.
ATTACCGCCATATCAACATCTTCATAAGAGGGATCATATAAATAATAATCTGCTAACTTTCGTACAGAAAAAGCGTCTCTCAGGTTGATATCTTCCGCTTTAGACCTAATCATTTCAAAATCATCTATCTGTCGATTGTTTGTTTTGAATTGTTTACTGTCAGGATCAAAAGACTTAGTATAATAATCCATAGAGTTCTTTTCCGACAATTCAGACTGTATGCTGCTTATCTCACAACACTGACGAATAATCATATTTCGGAATAGGTTAAACTTTTCTCCCTGTTCATCAATTGGTACAGAGTTGGGATCTGTAATATAGATTTTTTCAATTGAAAACTGGTGTTCACACCATTGTTTATACAAATTTGAAAGATGGTCATTATCATAAACTATGTGTCGAAGTATCTCATTTACTCGTTTCTTTAGATCAGGCTTTAAATATCCGTATTTAGTATTTGAGCCTCGAAGGGACGTTGAAAGATCCATCATTCTATTTATGATAAACTGCTTATCTTCGTCACTATAGCCGGACAAAGGGTTATCCAATAAGCTTTTTAGCTCATAATCCATACCGCTCTTAATTTCGTTAAATACGTCATCCTTAAGAACATATTCGTTATACATTTCATCGGCAAAAATATCATTTGCAAATGCAGATTTGCAACGAGTTATAGATTGATATTTTTTCTCAGAAAAGAAACCTTCATTAGGATCTTTTGACATTATAAAAAGGTGAATATGCGGATGATGGGATTCGTTGTGCATAGCCGCATACCACTCTAAATTTTCAATTTTTATATTATGTGCTTTTGCAAGCACATCGAGCTTAGACATCACCAAATCTCGCCACGGTTCAGCTGATTCATAGCCAAGCATATGTGCGTCTTCTCTTCTAAGAGAAACTATATGTGTCCAAATATTACCTTCGTGTGAAGATACACGATCTTTTATCAATTCGAGATCCACGGTCTCTTCTGATGAGAAGAGACCGTGAGACTGAATCATTTGTGCCCCGGGACGTTTTGCAGCATATTCTATAAGATTCGCTGTATACTCTTGACTGGCAGCTCCCGAGAAGCGTAACCGTTCTGAGAGATATGAAATATATTCGGAAGCTGTTCCTTTTGAAGAAAATTCTGTGTAGTCTCTGTATTCAAAGGATTCCTTATAGTCAATCCTCTGTTCAGAGAAGGCTTTCTCAAGCTCTCTTATTAAGCTTTCTTGCTTTTGTGTCGGAGGATCATTTAGGTGTTCATCGGCTATTCTCAAGGCTACACCTTCGCGGCTTGCACAGTATTCAACCAAGTTAACAACCTCGGTGGCTGACTTAGCATACTTTGTTGACGATTCACCCGGTTTTGCTACATGGAAATATTGTGTATTCCATATAAAACGCGCTCCATTTGACACCTAACAACTCTCCTTTAAAAAGGTGTAAGTGTCCCTTCAAGGGACGCTTACACCTGTGCTTCATACGCAGATATAATACCTTTTGTACCTTTGGCGTCTTCAACTGCACGGCGGCGCAAGCTGTCATACTGATCTTTTGAGATATCAAGTTGAGACGCCAATAATCTTGATACAATATTCATTTCAACCGCCAGTTTAAACAGATTACTATTGATTCGCTTTGTGCTGTTACCCACAACACCTTCAACCTTCTGCCCGTATATGGAACAGAGAAAATCCTGAGAGATCTCTGAATTTTTATAACTGTAGTAAAAATCCACAGCTGCTTCGATAACAGCATTTCTGCTCCCCGCACTTTCCATCTTTTGCAATGCTTCCAGTTTTCGAAGTTTATCCGGCGTTATATGCACCGTTATTTTCTCCTTCTTTTCCATCCATCATCCTCCTATCATGTCCCGATAGTTGTCAACTGAATCGATCAGCCAACCTCGATCGGGATCTTTCACGAGCTTAAAAACATAAAACGTACTGATAGTGCTTGAGGTTTCATTGATGACAGTGTTTTGAAAACATAAGCAAGCAACTTCCACTTGTTCCACTTGATCCGGGTTTTCGCTGAAATAAAGTTTATTAACAGCAACAGCTTGTGAATAGTCTTCGTCCTTTGAATAGTAGCCCATGATATTCTCAATGTTGCTACTGTATTCTTTAGTAATAAGATCCTTTATATCTTCAATATTATTAAGCGGAGAATCAGTAAAGGTTAGGAAACTCCCGCAAAATGAATTCACGACATCCCGGATCTGATCCATGTTGCCTGTAGCTACGGTAGCAGAATCCGGGGTAGACTTAGATACAAACACTTTTACGGTTTCATCGGTATTATCTTCTTCGGTAGCATTAGACGCCAATAAATCACTTGAACCGAAGCTTCCTATTCCGTCGCTGCAACCACAGACAATAACCGCAATCAGTATCGCTGCCATTATTACTAAAAAAAGATGATTTTTCATAATTGCTCTCCTATAATTCTGTAAATTTATAATCCTTCACAATGTTATACACGGTTGTTCTGCGATTATAATAGTTATATCGCGAATCAGACCATCCTTTTTGGGAGTTATATATCTGATCAAGGCTCCAACTTCCATCAACGCCCTTTAAGCACCCCACATCAAAAGAATACAGTCCCCACTGATTTAGTATATCTGAGCAGTATGCTACTGCGCGAGGCTCTGTAACGCCATGTTCATTACACTTTTTTATGTAACTGTCAGCATATTCAAGGGACATTTCATCCTGCGCACTTTTTCCGTAAGGAGATAACAGTATAGCTTTAATGCAAGCCGCTTCTGTATCATTCGGGATATAAGAACCCCAATTATCGCCGCTTTGAATTGCCGATAGAATTCGTTGTCCGCTATAGCCATACGAATAACAAATACTGCTAACCACAGAAGTATTTGAATGATATGCTCTTTGTAGTATCTCAAGTGCAGAATTGCTGTGCCATCCGAAGACACCCGCTGAAATTGCTCCAACGTCATTTGGCACTACTGTTCCATACTCCGTAGTAACCTTGTCATACTCAATTCCTACCTCAAATCTGCATATTACATTTCTGATAAGGGAATTAAGTTCTGACGTCGCAACGCCTTCATCGACTCCAACAGCACCATATAAAGCAATAGTATAGTCAGTCATGGAACGAGTGTACTTATTGATCCTTGAAGTCATCGCCCACGAGCTTTCAGAACCGCTTTCGTTTCCCGCGATAATGGTAATCTCATTGTTTTCGGGATCAACACCGACAACAACACCTATGTGATCCGTATGTCCGGTTCGATGATAGTCATCCCTTCCCCTATAATCAAAAATCACAACATTTCCGCGGCGCGGTTGATAGGTTTCCGGGTCTCTCAAACAATCCAAAGCAATCAAATTGTCTGTCCATACACCCGTATTAGGCGAATACCCTATTTCAGATAGATCAATTCCGACTTTATCAGCACAATAACCCACAAAGTAACAGCACCAATCCGCACCCGGATCGTTAAAATGTCCGTTATATCTTTCTCCTTGACATGAAAGCCCCACCTCTTGAGGCGTGTGATTTTGCCAAAAGGCATATTCCGCTTCGGCTTGATCAGCTAACCCCGATCCTGTTCCTTGCTGATTGAAGGTTATTATGCAAATCACAAGAGTTGGAATGATAAGAAGGAGAATGAGAGGGATAATAAGAAGCACAATCAGAAAATGTCGAAAGCGCTTATCTTTCAGCTTTGTTAAGAACCATTTTTTTACAGCGGTCATTAACGACCACCCGCCGTTCCAAACAATTCCGCTTTATGCTCAGGAGCAATAACATGAAGATGATATCGTTCTTCACCACATGAATAAAGACAGAATCCTCTGTGCGGCGTTGAAATCAAGGAATATTCGCTGTCTGTGATATTCGTGATTCGCTTATACTTTTCAATATCTACCGTTCCGGGGAAGAACAGGAAACGATGTGTCGGAATTGAGAATAGCGGAGTAGTCAGCTCCACGATTCCGGGCAACATTAAATCCTCTATGTTCTGTGAGGACGTTAGAATGTTACTGTCTCTTTTACGACCGCGCTTAACAAAAGAGCGGATATAGGAAACTACGATCATCGACTTGATGATCTCATGTATTTCATCACAAATAACTACTGTATTTCCCTGTGTGAAGTACTTATGCTGCATGAAAGAGAAAATGTTGAGATACATAGCGTTCTTCAAATTTTCATTTGTATTCAGCATTTCGTTGATATCAAAATTAATATGTTCAGCATTTGGGATATTTGTATAGCCGTTGAAATAAAGAGAATCGTTTCCGACGCAGATACTATTGATCGAAAGTGCTAAGTCTCGGAGATTCTCTTTACTGTAAAGCATTTCCCGAGGGTTTTTCAAAGCTTTATCAGCATATTCATTCAATTCCTCTTCAACCACTTTATAGAGGTCAGACAGAATAGGAAAGTCCTCTGCTGATAGCTTGAGCAAATTTGAATCATTGGTGATATTAAATTTTTCATAAGTCCTTACGAGCATGATCTCAAGGATATCCAGTTGAAGGCTTGTCAGTTCAGGCTTGTATACACTGAAAAAATCTCGCAGGAAGGCGATATGCTGTGCGAGCTGTGTATTTTTTTGAACAGCCGAAGGTGTGAATGTATCATAATCACTGGCGTCTTCTTCTATATCCTTTAATAGCTTTGGCTGTAGAACATTGATAATATATTTTCCCGACATCATATCTACGTTGGTACCGCCGAGGTTATCGGTGACGTCGTTGAACTCTGAATCGACGTCCAAAGAATAAAGAGATTTTTTCTTTTGTCTGAAAATACAGATGAACAGCTTTATGATCCATGACTTACCCTCACCGGAATTACCAAATACAGATATATGACCATTCGTTTTGTCAAAATCGCGGCGGTCGAAATCGGTAAGTATATAACCACCGTTAACGTCCTTGCCGAGAATAAACCCGCGAGGATCTGTTTTACCAGAATAAGAGAACGGGAAAAGATTAGCAGCAGATATTGAAGGCATGAAGCGATCAAATATTCTCTTGAAGGCTTTCTTTCCCCACGGCATAACCGAAGTAAAACCGTCCCGCTGCTGAAAATGAAGCTTATCACATACAAGTCGAAGACTGGTCAAAGTTTGTGCGATAGTATCATTGAGAGATTTGAGATCATCCAAGCTTTTCGCGGAAGTCTCAATAAAAACAGCAACCGCGAATAACGATTGATTCGAGGAACGCTTGTTTGTAATATACTTCTTTATATCATCTATGTCTTCAACACCGTCTACTTGTTCTCTTAGTTTCTTAGCACCGATAATTTTACTTTTACTGTTGATTTCAGAGTTATCTATAACCTTATTTGTTTCAACAGAGTTGAGCCTTCTTGCGTAGATATGTAATGTAACGCCTTCCTTCTCACCGAACTCTTTGAGGATCGCCCTCTGATCGGTAAGCGTCTGATATTCCCTCAGTGCAATGACTGAACGGAAAGTATTGCCGATCACGTAATAGTTTGGCTGCTTGAAAACAGCAACAGACGGACAAACAACATCTACGAAACCCTTATAGTATTCTTCGTTAATCTCAGAAGCATGAACATATTCTTCACCATCGTAATCTGCAAAGTGATTTGAAAAAGGATTCTGTTCGAGATAAATAGCCGCCAACCGCTTTAGGTCTTCTTTTTTAACCAAAGTAACGCCTAATTTATTCTCATTACAGATCTGAATAGTAGAGCTAAGAATATGCTTTTTATTGATAGGTGTTTCATTTTCAGAGATACGAAGCAGTAAATAGAACGCACGGCTCGTTGCTGTATTAATACGTATATTATCAAGATACTCTTCGTCTTTTATATTTAAGTCTCTGATATACGGATTGTTCTCTGTCTTAACTAACGTATTAAGATATTGAAGATTATCTTCATAATTCTGAGCGCCGTCTGTACATACAAACTCAACACTCTCGGCTTGAATCATAATATTTGATATTGCTTCCACAAACCCATCCTGTTCCGACTGCGATAAAACTGTTAAATTCTTAGGTGGGATATTGATATAATACAGTTCTTGTCCCTCAGTCGTAAGAATATGATCCTCTTCGATCGACTTGATACCAAGCAGATTCTGAACACTGTCATTGTTCTTTTTTATCTGCTTATTTGTCTTTTTCTCTGCTGCCTTTGCAGAAGTTTTCTTTTTTGCAGTCTTCTTGCTGTTCCTTTTTATAAGATACATAACAAGAAAGGCGGCAGCGGTCGTGATACACATCACAATCGCTATAATCAGAAGTGTTATCATCGTTACCTCCATTTAAAAATCAAGATATCCGTTATGAAAAATTTTATATATAAAACAATCAAACGCGACAGAGAATACCCGTTATACAACCTTGCAGTTAATATCGCGTAAGACAAAAAAACGAGCGCAACCCAGAATACCCTTAGGAAAAGGAAAGCAAGTACGGCTGCTATGAAGAGAATCAACATAACAGCCGCGTTCTTTCCGTTCCAGTGGTTGAACAGAATCGTTTCAGATGTAAGATTTTTAGGATAGTAATACATAGTATCTCCTTCCCAACTGTCCCTTTGAGGGACAGTTTTCTTTAGAATGAACGTACAATATTTGTGATACCGGACACAGCATATATCGCTTGGGTAGCATTGGATCTCACGGAGCTTTCCAAACCAAATTGCTGTAAAATTCTCGGAGCTTCCGAAGAAGCCAAAAGAATTCCAAGCGTTATCAGGAAATTTCTAAGTGAAAGACTGCCCGAATTTGCAAAAACAAGTATTGATAGAGCCAGTAAAAAATTCTGCACAAAAAAGGTTACACATTGTCCTACGACCTGTTTACACCAAGAATAGAATCCGTCCGTGTACCCTCTTGGTATGGAGAGAAGATGAATAGGACAGATAGTAAGTAGAACTATCAGTATTCCACTTCTCTTAAAGTTTCCGAGCATAATTTTCACTATAAAAACAAACATCACGATACAGAATATAGACCCAATAAACCAACCACCGCTTGCTGTCATAACCGTCTCGCCGGATGATTCTATTACACCTTCGGGCGTAGTGTTTTCAAGCGCTCGAAATTCAATTAGCGACTGAAAGTTTTGACCTTCTAACGCAGAAGAAATACTGCCGCCTATTAAAGAGTTTGTCGCCTCTATTGTAAAGCGGAATAAGAGAATAGGTATGTTTACGAAGCCAAAGCTTGCAAACAAGCCGACCGCGATATTCTTTAGCGTTCCTTTCACATCTGTACCGTTACCCTCGTTATAACTTGCTGCAAATTCCGCTAAAGCAAGTCCAACACCTATAATAAACATAACGCCGCCCCATGACGTTAGAAAATAGAAGTACGATCTCACAGAATTATCATTAAAGACGCCATCGAACGCATACAGCACATCTGACAGAAGCAATTGGATTAATCTTGCAGAAAAAGCACCGATCCATTTCATTAAGTTGGGAAACAACGCGATTAATATAGTAAAGATTGACAAATAATCTCACCTCTTTCTTAACAAAAATCCTGTATGATTACACACCGAACCAAGAGAAGAAGGTTCCGGCAGATAACACGCCCGCGATAACGGCGCCGATTAGACAGCCAATACCGGGACCGAAATTGTAATCCTCGTTTCTGCTCCTTTTAGCAAAAGCCGTAACAACTTTAACCAGACCAACAACGAGAAGAATAACGGTAGCTACAAGGAATATCGCTCCCGCAACCGCCTTCACCTGAGAGATCACTTCATTTGTAACCTCCTCAATACCGCCGCTTAAGTCAACATTTGCATTGAAAATTGTTTTCATAATGATTTCCTTTCTTAAAATAAATCAGCGTATAAATGTACGCTTAGTTGATAGTAACTTTACATTTATATGTTTTATTCTTATAGCTTGCTGTGATCACTGTGGTACCCGATGATTTTTGCGCTTTGAACAAGCACGAATTACCGGAAGGCTCTTTGATTTCAACCAGTTCATTCGAGGTCTCCCATTGTGTTCCGCTTCCTGCTCCAATCAGTGATATCGAGAAAGAATCTCCTTTATTGACCGAGATTGCGGAAGGATTCAATTTGATATCATCTTCCACTGTGCCACCGTTTTGAGGATGAACGACGTCATCTGCTTGATTGTATTCCAGAATGGACTGTTGTTCATGTTCCGGAGTTATATCCGCTTCTTGGGTATCGCTTCTCGCATTACTATTGTTTTTTTCATGGGAAGCAATAGTTTCTATAGAAGGACGTTGAGTTGGGCTTTGCGTTGGTAACGCCCTTGCCAATGTAGGAGAAGTTGTGCTATCCATCTGTTTAGGGCGTGTTTCTTCAACGGATGGCTCTTCGCTTGATAGTTTTATGATTTTTTGTATGGGAATGTTGTATAAAGTGCCTTCGTGAATCACTCGGATATATCCGTCATATTGAAGATAATGAATGTTATTCTTATCAAGCACTTTCCCAAGTTCTCCTATATGAAAACCATACATCTGAATAATATCTTCATCGGAAAGAAGTGCTGACGTTTCCCATTCATAGTACCGACTATTTTCAGCGTCCACTTCGACATTAGCTTTTTCCAATGCTCCATAATGAAGGTTAACCAGAAGGACGATCATAAAGACAACCGCTATCAACAAAAAGACAGCAGATAAAATAAGGAATATCGGCTTAGTCCTTCGAAGTTGGGTCATTTATACCACTCCCTTTCCTGCGCAATATAATCATAAACAACAGACCGATAATGAAACATATAATCACAATCAGAGGGGTAATATCAACATGATCAGATCCTTCTTTCTGTACATCAACAGTCGAATCGGATTCAAGAACCCTTTCCCCTCTCACCAAAAGTCTGTGAGTGTTTAAGGCGTATGGCGTACAAGTAACCAAAGTTACAAGATCCTTACCTTTCTCAATTCTCAATAAAGAGGAATCAGACGGAGGCACCACATTGATTTCGGTAACTTTGTAGGTGAGCCTCATACCGAGAACGGTAATATAGAATTCATCACCAATATCAACGTCTGTCAGCTTATTAAAAAACTCTTTACCGGGATAAGCCGTATGAGCTGAGATTACAGCGTGAGTAGAAACACCGCCGATCGGGAGTGAAGTAGACGCCATATGAACAGCCCCCTTTTCAAGTACCTTTTCAGACGTTCCGTGATAAATAGGCAACACACAATCAATGATAGGAATTGTAATACTTCCAATCTGTCCGTCCTCGGTAACATTCAAGGTGTTAGCATATGATTCCTCAACATTAAACGCGTCAGGAGAGAACGAATCGGAAATAACATTGGTTAATCTGTCGTTGTAATTCCTTGCAGCAGTCAACATTTTCTCCTTTTCGACGTCAGAAAGAGTCGTCACTTGCCGATTATATTGTTCTACAGTTCCTTTTGCATACAGATTATTGACAAATTCTGAAACGGTTGGATATAGAGCGGCAAATATAGAACAGAGAATCAAAAAACACACAGCAACAACTATCAGCTTATTCTTTTTCACTGATTCACTCTCATTTCTTTTTTTGATATCTAATAGGCGGCGAGTATTGTTCTCGCCGCCTACAACACATTAAGATGTGATACGTTTCAGAGAACCATCTGTCTTATTTGGTATCTGCGCTTTTCTTGCTTCTTCCTTTATTGAGAAGATAAACGCTTACCGTCATAAGTGCCAACAGTGCGAATACAACGGCAATAACATTGGGTAATGTATTGCCCTCACCGCCAGTTTGGGGAAGGATCGTCTTCGTATTTGTAACCGAAACAACAGCAACGCCGTTTTTGGGAGCGGAAGTAACATAGGTATTGTTGATAAAAGAATTGCCGTATGTTACATCGATCTTAACAGGATTATTGCCTGCGCCGATAATTTCTGTATAGCGATTATAGCCTGTAGGCGCTTTTGTTTCTTTGATAAAGTATCTTCCGCTCTGTAGCTTCATTTCTTCTTTATCAGAGTTGTAGAACTTAACAACGCCATCTTTATCCGAGGTTCCCGTTGCAATAGCGTTCTTTTCATCAGCGGCGTCAGCCTCAGTCTTATAAAGAGCAAAGTCAGCACCCGCGAGCGGCGCGCCCTTCTCGTCAAGCTTGTTGACTTGAAGACCATATGTATATACATATACCGTATTACCCTCTACAGTAGATGAAACGCCAGTCTTATTCGCATATGTGAGGGAAGTAGCTTCATTCGGATTACCCTCAATTGTCGTAACAGCATACTTGTTAAGAACCGCAGAGTAAGTCACTGAAACCTTAGACGCTTTATAAAAATCATCTTTCGCTAAGATAGCAGGGGTCAGTGAAACAGTGAAGAGTGTATCAGAGCCTTCGGAAGCGGTAATATCAACAGCGTAGTCATCTTTGGACTTCAACGCCGGAGAAGCAGTGCCGTCCTCACCGATCAGCTTAACTTCAAAGCTGTTGTTATCAAGGGTCAGACCCTTTGACATTTTATCGGAAATCACGTATGAAGACAGTTTAAAATCATGTGTTGCTACTTCCTGAGATAAGCCCATAGTATCGGTACGAATCTCAAAGTTGACCGTATCGCCAAGTGATACATCGGTGTAATTTACGTTACCCTGCGTACTGTTTGTAATGATCTTTTCAATTCCCGGCTCGGATTCATTTACTTTTGCGGCAAGAGCGATTGTATCGCCGAGTTCATAAACCCAACCATCTTCCGATGTATAATACGGAAGAGCAAAGACAGAATTTGTAACAGACTTTACATTTGCGGGATAGTTAGTTGCTCTAACGTAATAAATTCCCTGTGACAAATCTGTGAAGACTTTTTGAGCGCCGTCATTGGCAACTTTGTAAGTACCGGCAGACGAAGCGCCCGCAAGAGAAGAATCCGCGTCTAACGCCGTTAAAAGCGCTTCTGTATCGCCCGCAGTAACAGCGTCGGAAATGCTTGTCACCAGACTGTTATACTTTGTCTGATAAGGCGAAGTGGTCGTTACAAGGTCTGCGACCTTGTAAACTGTGAATTCGTAGCCGGGTTTTGAACACGCGACAGTGAACGAGACCTTCTGAGCGGTATCAAGTGCAGTGTTTGCCGCAGACACCGCAGGGATGGAGGCTGCCAGAATCATAACAATAACAAGCAGCATGGCGAATAATTTCTTCTTCATTTTAATAATCATCCTTTCATAAAATTATTTTCTTCTGAATATAAAAAACACCGCAGTACTTAAGCACTACGGCGCATGAAGAAGCGAATGTGTCCCTTCGGGGGACAAATTAAAAGCAGAGATCCATCTACATAAATCTCTGCTTAGTTATAATACGGTTTCTGTTTTACAAATTAATAATAGCCCGCTTCACGAATGACTTTCTTTTCCGTCCACGCTTCTTTGATCACAATGGTCTCCCAGTGACCTTTCTCGGGAACGTCAACGGTATGGCTACCGATTTGAACTTTTTTAGTTGTATTGCGGTAGCTCCAACAAGTATCTTCGTTCGCTTTAAAATGATCCATAAGGTTATATGTAATATCCGCACCGCACTGGTTGCAGATCGTAATGCTTTGGTATTCGAAATCCGGTACCTCATACGAATAGGCTTCCTCTATGACCCACTCTTCTTTTGTTTCGGCGGGATGTTCGATAAACTCATATTCAGCCTCATGCCAAGTCTTAGAGGCTGTAGAGCCCGAGGGCTTAGAGGAAGAAGAACCACCGGAGGAACGAGAATAAGCGGAACCGCCAGAAGGCTGGGAAGAAATGGAACTGCCGGAAGAACGGGAAGACGAAGATCCGCCGGAGGATGTGGAAGAAGCGGAACCGCTATTAGAGCTGCCCGATCTGTCTGTCTTGGCTTCTGTAGCAGCAGTGTTTGTCTTCCCTGTGTTCTTCTCTGTTGGAGAAGAATTGTTGTCAACTTCGGTAGGTGCGGTTTCTTGTTTCTCGGTACCGTTAGGATGATCTTTACTCAAGGTCTCAGACGGAAGCGTGGAATCGGTCGTTTGTGCGGAATCCGGTGTTGCAGAAACGACAACCGCTTCATCGTCTGTAGCCGTTTCCTTATCGTTTCCGCAGCCCGTCAACAGGATGACAGAGAGTAATAATGATAAGGCTAATAATAATCCGAGCAATCTTTTACTGGTTTTCATGTAATCTTTTCCTTTCTTAGCAAATAGCTGTTATCTTTCGGCTAACAAAACAAAATGAAGCCAAAAACCAACTTCACTTTGACAATTTAGGGTTAGCTTGCTTTCATTATATCGGAACATCATACCCATAAACGGGACTTTGAACACTTGGGCGTAAACATTTAATTATTTTAAATCCATTTATATGAATTGTCAACGATATCAAATTTGTTTACACTCCTGTCAGCAGAGAGGGTTCACGGCTTTTACCGTGCCCTCTCTGCAAAAGGATTGAAAATACAGCAATTTTATTCTTGTTTCTTCTGCTTTCTCTTTTTCGAGACAACTACCGCAAGTATGATCGCCACAGCTACGACGGCAGTTCCTATCGCAATCGCATAGAACACTGTATTGCCGACGCCGCCAGTATTATACATCACGGCTCTGTGATTACTGACAGACACAAGCTGTTCGGAAATAACGTCATCTTCCTCGATCAGTGAGAAAGGAATCGGATCGGAATAAGGCATATAGCCTTCGGCGGTTTCCAGTTCCTCAAACACATAATCTCCAACAGGCAGTCCTTCAATTTGTATGAGTCCATCAACGTCGGTTACATACTCAACCTCGTTCCCATCAGGATCAAAAACATATGTACCGTCAATCAAGCTGCACGTGATCAGCATTTCATCCGATTCACGGTACAGCTTGAATTTTACGTTAGCAAGCGGCTGTCCGGTTTCATCAACCTTGCTCATAGTAACTTTGCCCGTCTTCAATACGTTAATCACAGAGAAATACGGGATCGAATCACCGGGCTGGGTGTTCTCCGATATTGTACTGGTATAGTTGTTTACATCTGTTTCGAGAACAGAGTATTTGATCAACTTACCATGATCATAATACTTATTAAGATTTTCGAAAGAAAACTTCCAATTCTTAGAAGCGTCTGTTTTGACCGTCCGATACGATGTGCCGTTCATCAATAAGGTGATAGTGATTTCTCCCGGACGAAGACCAAATTGATCGTCATAGTCATCCCATATTTTCTTTCCGTCAATCGTAATCTTCTCGGGAGTAGATGTATTGGTAAACTTGACCTCATAGTTGTGAGTAGTTACATTCCACTCGTCTGTTTCGGTAGAAACTTCAACCAGATCGCCCCCTGTTGACTTGTAACCGGGTACGTTACTTTCTTTGACAGAATAGGTGTAATAGTGAATATCATTATCCGCAAGAAGATCACCGTAACCCTCAGGCAAATTGAGGAACTCAAAACGCCAGTCCTGCGTTTCATCGGTAACATAGCTGTCGATAACTTCACCATTTCTCAAGAGATCAATTGTGAGGCTTTTGGGACGCTTACCGTCTCGATCGTCATCATCTTCCCATTTCTTGACGCCGGAGATATTCACGATACCCGCTCTCGGTTCACGGATAACAGGAGCGTTATAGGTATCAACCTTGTCAAGATCGCCTTCGGACGTGATCTGCTGAATATAAGCGTCGGTACTGAGCTTGTACCCGATCGGCGCTTTTGATTCCTTGATATAAACAGTTCCAAGCGGCAATACCGGATTTGGGTTGCCGAGGCTGTCATAATAGAATTCATCACCGGAAACTAAATAGTCATCCAACAATCCAGTGTAGCCGTCCGCGTCTGTTCTGACTACCCAAGTTCTATCCGGCTGAGAAGAAAGACATTCCTCTTCTGTTGAGAAATAATCTCGGTAGTATTTTACAGTAAATTCTGCGCCTTCAATCCGCTTTCCGACAGCTCCCGTCTGCTCGTCTTCTTTTTTCAGAAGGATTCGCACAGGGTCGTTCTGCGGGGGGTTGAACATTTCTACCATGTTGACTGCTTCTTCATCGGCGCTGACATTCAACTCGCCGATTTCATCCGACAGCGCATAACCGGAAGGAGCAACAATCTCACGGACATAGTATGTTTTACCGGATTCACCCGGATCTGGCAGATCGGAAATATACGCTACGCCGTTTTCGTCTGTTTCGAGATTCGTCATAAACGGATTAATATCGTTAACTGCGTCCGCTTCGTTCTCATACAGATTGAATTTTGCTCCTTGAAGCGTGTAGCAACTGTTGCCGTCCGTCATTTCGGGATCAGAAGATTTCTTGATGATTCTCGCGCTGACCGTACCCTCAGGTTCGTCAAAAACACGCAGAATGAAAGGATCATCCCGAGTGTTATCCTTAGTCAAGTTGACTGTATAAACTGTTTCATCCAATTTATAGCCGCTTTGTTCCAGTTCCTCGTTGTTAAACTCCTTGACATAATAGGTACCGATACCGAGATTACGGATAGTCTCATTAGATCCATCATAGGAGAAACCTGTTCCGTCTTCGCTCAGTTCAATATAACCGACATAGTCCGGATTAGAACTGCCGGTCACAAAGCTCTTCGTCGACTTGTATAGGCAGTAGGTGATTCCCCTAAACGTGTAGTGACTGTTTCCGTCCGTCAGCTCAGGCTTAGTCGAAAACTTTTCGATCTTTAAAGTTGGCTTTACGGGCGGGTCAGTAACGCGTAAGACAGCAGGATTACTGAGAGTATTATCAGACGTCACCTTAACGGTATATACGGTATCATTATATTGATAACCGCTTTTCCGTAATGCGGTATTATCATATTCTTTAACATAATACGTACCGGGATTCAGTTCACGTAAGGTCGCTCGCGAGCCTTGCTCAGTGGTACCAACACCGTTTTTATCAAGATCAACAGCGCCAAGATAGTGACTTCCGTTTGTATCAAAGTCGGATTTTGATGTTGAGAACACATATGTGATTCCCTCAAAAGAATAGTTATTGTTTCCGTTTGTAGTTATAGGAGTATCAGAAACCTTTCTGATTTCAACAACGGGGTGATACTCATAGCTCATTACAGACTGAGCGGAGCCGCCGCCCGGATAACAATAGTAAACTTTGATATTTCCGGGAACACTGGGGAAGTAATCACTTAACGGATTCAAGTCATCAAGGACTTCATTCCAAGCCTCGCCGTTATCGTCGTTGTTCCAATTCTGCTGTAAGCTGTCAATTAGTGTATGCGCCAAAGCATATTTCGTAACTGTAGCAGACGGCGATTTTTTCTTGATATCTGACATAGCAGCTTCAAGATTATCAGTATAAGTACTACAAGAACTATTATACTTTGAAGCATTATTGACAAGCCTTGCGTCAGGATTCAGGAAATACCAATAAAACGTCTTTGCACGCATGGTATCATTAGCGAGATAATACTTCGTCAATGAGTAAGTGCCTGTTGTAGGAGTATCGCGTGAAGAACGTGCGCAAGTCGCAAGGTTACCATTACAGTATAGCCAGTGTGTTCCCCATGCGCTGCCGCTGCTGCCATAGAAAACATAGTCGCCGGAAACAAAGTCAACGGTGCCTTCTGTTGCGTAATCATAATTAACGCCGTGATCATTGTCCTGTGAGTATTCTGTAGCCGCCGACATGGAAACAGTTGCACAAGACAACACAAGAACGATAACAAGTAATATACTTGCTGTTTTAAAAAGATATTTTTTCATATTTATCTCCTTTCGTAGTTATCAGAATGACAAACAAAAGGATTCGCGGGCGGATCTCTGCTTCGAGACAGATACATTTGATTCACTCCCTCATAAATCAAATTACTAAATGAGTGTACTGCTTTACTGTCCCTCTGAGGGACAGTTTTTATTTTGAATTGCGTGTATGACGGCAGCCTTAATCAGATACCACGTATCGGAGTTCTTGACTACGATATTCTTCTTACCTCTCCTTCTTGTCATTTCACTGACAGGAAACACAAGGCGTATATCATAGCTGTTTCGATACACTTTGATATCGTTAATAATCAAGGCTCGATCTATGGTGATACTGGCAATCCCTATAAAGTTTTTTCGCTCGATCGGGCGAAATTCTGCTGTCACCTTCACGAATGATCACCCTCCCCGTCGTTGTAGAACATACCGAGGATCTCACTTTCGGAGATACAGTTGCGCAGATAGTAACGACAGATATAATCTATCTCTGTTTGCCACAGTTCCCAGAAATACTTCTTGCCATCAAGAAAAAGGTTAATATGATTGAGATTAGAGTAGAATTTAAACTGACAGGAATCGCCTGTTTCTGCTGAATAGGTATGGTCGCTGTATTGATAGTTTTTAATCAGAAATTTTCCAACCTCATAGGATGAAGGGAATTCCTTAACGATGTAGGCAAATAAAGGCTGAAACAAAGAATAAAGCGCTTCACCGATAAATGTGAGCTGATCGTCAGACATTTTGAATTTTTGCTCCATAGGAAAACCGGTTTCATTAACTGTTATTTCAGTTTTTTTCTCGGCTTTTCGGGGCTTCTTCACCGTTGAGCGGTTTTTTTCCTTCTCTCCGTCTTCTGTGGCGTTTGATACAGAAGCTCTATCACCGCCGTTAAGAATGTCATATATCCCAACACCGGGAGTATCGTTGCGGCGAATCTTCTGGACTATCTCGGTAGTCAGCTTATAGTCGGGATGATTAACAAGATATATCCAAATAACATTTTGTTCCGTTTGGTCAAGAAAAGAAAGCTCATAACCGGTGTTAACGGTGAGCTTCCCTTCATCAACGAGATTTAAAAGGCTCTTATGAAGCTTATTCAGCGCTTTGTATCTGTGAACAGACTTACGATTTGTTCCGTTAGCTTCGGCGATCCTCGAAGCCGTCTGATTATATCCCAAAGCACGATACAGTTCGTCAAGCCGTGAAAAGGCTTGCGCCAATTCCGAAGGTTTATAGTCGTTATTACGGCTTAAATTGGATAACAGAAGAGAGATCTCTTGCTTTGTGTTGCTTGATTCTTTCTTGATATATCCCTTAACCGTTTTTAAACCGTTCTCGATACAAGCACGTTTCCGATGACGCCCTGCTATCAATAGATATCTTCCTTCATGATCCGGCGAAGGTGCTACAATGATAGGATCAAGCTGTCCGACGATCTTCATGCTTTCAGCAATCTCAATCACCTTTTCTTCGTTGATATGAAACGCCTGATCCTCAATTTCATCAATCAGATCCACTGGAATTTCAATGATCTGATTTTCAGCGGATCCTCCAAGAAGCTGATTAAAAGATTGCTCCGGGGTCAGAAGAGCTTGGGGCTTAATATCAAATTTACTCTTATTTTTCATTATCCAACACCTCCAACACAGCACGGGCAACCTCAAGATACTGCTGTCCGACTTTGCTGTTCGAATCACTCACGCTGCTACAATGCAGCCCTACGGCGTTCTTTGCCTCTGTCCTGTTGCTGATAACCGTATCAAAAACAAGATTTCCGTAACTTTCTTTCAGACCTCGTAAGATCTGCATAGAATGAATCGTATTGGTAACAAACATAGTCACAAGAAATCCTAATAGATATTTGGAAATATCCATATCTCCTTTGATTCTGGTGAGGGTCTGGATCATTTGGGGAACACCTTCATATGCTAAAAGATCAGCTTGAACAGGGATTAGGAGCTTGTCACAGCACTTCAAGACATTGGTCACCAGAAGATCCAACGCCGTCTGACAATCAAAGATAACGAAGTCATACATAGTGAAGAAGTCATTATTAAAGATCCTTGTAACGACGTTTGAGCTATCAGAATCGGTAGCAAGGATTCCAAGCATACCCGCCAAAAGAGGGCTTGACGGAATATAGTCAAAGCCCTCTTCACAGTGTTGTATGCAACCATTCAGATCAAACGGTAGCTTTGCGATGTTGTTATAGATAAGATCGGTTGATGTCGGTTCTCCGTGCGGTTCATACCCGAGCCACTTTGAAAGGTGACATTGCGGGTCAAAGTCCACCAACAGTACGCGGCTGCCGAGTGCGCTCAGAGCTGCGCCAAGATTAATTACGGTAGTCGTTTTGCCGCAGCCACCCTTCTGATTAGAAACTGCAATTTTAATCGTTTTGCTTTTGTCTGTCATAATTTATCTTTCCTTTCTTTGCAAAACTGTCCCTTCGAGGGACAAATAAAAAAATAAGACAGCTTTTGCTGTCTGAATTACATTGATTGAATCATCCCGTTCATGCCGGAAACTTGATTAGGCAACGCAACTGTAACGGTTTGCGCCGGATTCTGTTCTTGAACGATCTGAGGACTTTCTCCCTCTATCCCATCCATAATCCTTTTGTAAGCGTCATTAGCTCGATTCAAAGATTTCAGAATCTGCTCAGAAGTATATCCACCATCCATCAAAATCTTGTAATGGTCGCTTATATGAGATTTTCGGCTTTCCGCAATATCTATGCCAAATCTTTTATGCAGCATAATACTAACGGCGTCTGCCTCAAATTCCTTTTGTGATACGGGAGCTTTGAAATCTTGACTGACATTATGTAGCATAGCGTGTCCGATCTCATGGGACAGAATCGAAAGCTTTGTAGTATCGTCAAACATGGAACTGATATGAATATCGTTTTTAACCCTGTCATAATAGCCCCTTGTTTGAAGTGAACTAAACCCTTCTTCGTATACAGGACAGCTAAGTCGTTCCTTCGAGAAATCCTTAAGCTTTTCAAACAGGAACTTATGCTGCTCCGAAGTATATCCCAAATCAAAGATTTTCGGATAATCTGACTTAGGACAGTTTGTTTGCTTTATATCAAAAACCGTCCCCACTTTAAAATAAAGCTTTTCATGAATCTTATACTTTCCTTGCTTGTAATTCTCTTTTTGCTCCTTAGAGGCGTCGCTTAAAGCAAGCCATCTGTCAGGAGCAACTTCGATGAATTTTTTATACACAGGAACGAGGATCTTCATCCCGTGTTCCCCTTTACGAATTGAATAACCCATATCCTTAAACGACTTAAAGCTATTACAAAATTCAGCTTCGGGATTTTGTAATTGAATCAGTATCGAATTTCCGAAGCTATAACGATAAAAACGGCTTTGAAATTCAATAGCTTCAACAAGACGTTCTGTATTATCTCGAAAGGTTTCAGCGGTTTCTAATACGGTTTTGTTCAACTCTTGCCGCTGCAATTCAGCTTGTCGTATATATTCCTCTTTATTGTACGCCATAAACTATTCTCCTTGAAATTTATACTTTTGATAGACTTTCATTTGAATTTCTATCGGTAATTCATTCAGCGGAGTTAACTCATTTTCTGCTACAGTTTCGCCGATCGGCAACAAGTCAGCAGGCGCTTCAAGAAAAAAGAGATCGCCGTCGTCTTTCTCGATTATGATATAGTCACTTTCATAGCCTATGATGGTGTTATCCATATAGGCGTCTTCATATACTTCGCTCATACTCTTTTGCCCTACTCTCTGTTAAGAAATAATCTGTTTATAGCAGTCACAGCAAATCGGCTGATCATTTACGTATGTAATGATTGGATTATTCAGCCCACAGATGATACAGCGAGTAGATCGCGGCTGTAGGATAATCTTATTGTCATCACAGAAAACCTCTAACTTATCTCCGCTTTGAATATTAAGCTTTTGCCTAACATTAACCGGAATAACAAACCGATGAAGCGGGTCTACTTTGATGATGTAATCAGGTTTACAGCTCATTTTTTCACTCCTTACATAATAAAAATCGTATAGGGCGAGGAAAAGAAGAGGAATAACATATTGCAACGTGTTTCTGTATTATAATGTTCTCGCCCTATACTATATTTAAAAGGGATGAAACGAACAAAGACGTTTCATCCCTTTCTGACTAACGACTACTCCTACTAAAAGGAGTTGAGGGCGGGAACAAAAGCCACGAATCCCGCCCTCTATGAGAAAAACAAATGATATTGGTAATCTTTAATCAATAATGCAAGTGGCAAACTTAAAAATCCCATATTCTTATAAAGATGACACTTTTAGCAACTCATTCTGTATGTAATGATCAAATTTAATAATATTGATTTTCTTGAACTTTTTATCAAGATCGGTATAAATGTTAAGTGTCGTTTTCGCGTCGGCATGACCTAACAACTCTTGCGCTGTCAGAACATCTACACCCGAAAGGTAAAGCATGGTCGCAAAGGTATGCCGGAGCTGATGGGCATTAAAGCGAACGTTCATATCGGGTATTCCGGTAGGACTGTATTTATTTTTAGGCTCAACACCTAATTTCTTGCACCTTTCCTTGTAAACAGCATAATTGAGTGAAAACTGATACGATTTCCATGTTCTCTTCCACGTGGTAGGCGTGTGTAATCGTCCATCTTTATTGACAACAAGTTCAGATATCGAGTTGAGCTTTTGCCTTTCAAGATATTCTGCAACAGAAGATGGAATGGAAACTTTTCTGCATTTACCGTTTTTCGTTCCAAACTTGATACTATATTTATTAGAAGCAACTCTTTCACAGCTTGTACGAACATTAATCACTAACTCGTTTAAATCTATATCGTTCCATTTAAGAGAAAGGACTTCGCCGGTGCGAAGTCCCATAAACATCATTAATATAGCAGCGATTTTAGCAGGATGATCAATCATCATCACAAGTTCTCTCTGGTATTCAGTGATACTGGTCACCGTCTTTGTAGGCGCATTCTTAGGAATCACTTTGTATGCTTTACAAGCAGGATTTTTAACAATCATATCATTCTCTACTGCAAACTCAAAGATTTGATTCACGGTATTTGATATTGCTTTCAGCAACCGTTTTGAAGCGCCTTTTTTGGTATTAGGATTATAACGGGAGAGTGAATTAAGTACTTCTTCAACTCTATACGGCTTAATCTCACTGATTTCATCGTTTCCAAAAAATCGGCACAAATGATTGATATTTGACGACACTTGCTTCATCCAATTATAGGATAATCCAAAGCAGTGCGTTGTGTACCAAAGCTCTGCTAATTCTTTAAATGTCATATTCTTGTATACCTCCAAATAGTGATGTCGTTTTATAATATTACAAAACTTTTTAAATTGCAAATAAATGCTTTTTTATACGACACGTTTTTGGAATATAGAATATGAATATCAAAATTTAATGATTAATTATTTAGTAAAATGATCTCTGCTTCACACGCAGGAGGTCACTGGTTCAAGTCCAGCAGTCTCCACCATTTAAAATGATAGGGTCACCCATCAAGGGTGACCCTATCATTTTAATTTGACAATTATAGTGGAGACTGCCGGACTTGAAGGCGAGTGTGTCAAGCCGTAAGCCGCGCGCACGGCGCAGACAAAAAAGCCATAGTATGGCTTTTTTAACGAGAGCGTTGATAGGCGGTATGTCAGGAGGTGACGATCCGAAGACGAGGCAGCCGGTACCGACAGATAAAGCATAAGCAGTCTCCACCATAGGGCTGTCGCACTAAGACATCCCTAAAAACTAGACCGGGCAGCCCGAAAGGGTTGCCCGGTCAGTGCTTTCATAGTATAATTTAATCGCCAAAGAAAACCACACAGAAAGCAAGGTAATTATACAATGATGAGAAACAGAAATCAACTGGTTTTACCGTTAAATTATGAAGTTTTAATCGACGAGAACGACCCGGTATGGAAATTGGTAGAGATTTGCGACACATTGGACTACACAAAGTTGTATGACGAGTACCTCAGACACTGGCGAGCCATCGACCCCGTTGTTATGTTTGAAATACTGGTATTCGCGTATATGAACCGCATCTATTCCAGCCGGGCAATCGAGCAAGCTTGCAAAACAGACGTAAGGTTTATGTGGCTGCTGCAGGGAGAGTCCGCGCCCGACCACGCTACTATCGCGCGTTTTCAGAATGAGCGATTGACAGACGTCATAGAAGATTTGTTTGTTCAGCTGGTCATGAAGCTGCACGAGCTTGGGGAGATCAAGTTCAATAATATCTTCATCGACGGTACAAAGATAGAAGCAAACGCGAATAGATATACCTTCGTCTGGGCGAAGACCGTTGAAAAGAATCTGCAAAAGCTCAACGCAAAGATCAATCAGGAACTGCCTGAGCTGTGTGAAAAGTATGGGTTGTCCGAAACAGCGTCATTAGTGGATGTAGTAGACTTTCTGCTCAAAGCGAGAGACTTGTTGGGAATACAATTTGTCTACGGTAAAGGAAAACGCAAAACAGAGATACAAAGGGATTATGACCGTATTTATGAATACTTGGAAAGAATAGAGAAATACCACGAAAGCCAAGTGATCCTCGGTACACGAAACAGCTACTCCAAAACCGATCTTGACGCGACCTTTATGAGGATGAAAGAAGACCATATGAGAAACGGTCAGCTCAAGCCTGCCTACAATGTTCAGATCGGAGTAGAAAGCGAATATATCGTCGGAATAGGTTTGTATTCTAATCCGACGGATACAACAACACTCATACCGTTTTTGGAACGCCTGAGAAATAACATCGGAAGGAAATATACAAACATCATAGCCGACGCGGGATATGCCAGCGAGGAGAATTACACTTATCTGGAAGAGAATGATCAGAACGCGTACATCAAGCCTGCCGACTATGAGATCCGCAAAACGAAGAAATACAAAAAGAATATCTACCGGGTCGAGAATCTCATCTATGACGAGATCGGAGATTACTTCACCTGCCCAAATGGTAAAAGGCTGAACCACGCCTATGACGGTACAAGGAAAACAGAGAACGGCTATGAGGTTGTAAAGAGCTATTACATCTGTGAAAGCTGCGAGGGATGTCCTCACCGCGAGAAGTGCTACAAAGGTAAGTATGAAAACAGAAAGATTTCCTTTTCCAAAACAATGGCAAGACAAAAAGCTCAAGCCGCAGAGAGAATCACCGCCGATGAAGGAAACATACTGCGACAAAATCGCTCCATTCAAGTTGAGGGAGCTTTTGGTATTGTCAAGCAAGACAGAGAGTTCAGACGCTTCTTGACCAGAGGTAAGGCAAAGACTGAAACACAATTTTTTCTGATCGCTTTTGCCTTCAACATCAATAAACTGCATAACCGAACGATTTACAAACGTTTAGGCTTGGAATTATTTAATCAGGAGGCTGCTTAGAACCGAAAAGTTTTCAACACAAACGTAAACCAGAGAGTAGGTTTGCCTACCCTCTGGTTTGCTATGCTTTGTTATCCTACAATATTCTCTATTGAGATGTTTATCTCATCAAATTCTTAAGGCTGTCGCAAAACTACTCGTTTTGCGACAGCCTC
>JAFRDE010000009.1 GCA_017403985.1 Ruminococcus sp.
CAAGTTTGTCGATGAAGACGGCACCGAGCTCCAGAGCAGCGATGTTGCTTACGGCGAGACTCCCGCATACACCGGCGAAACTCCGACTAAGGATGCTGACGCTCAGTATACCTACACCTTCGACGGTTGGGATCCCGAGATCACTTCGGTAACCGGCGACGCGACCTACACCGCGACCTATACCTCCACCGTCAATAAGTACACCATCACCTTCGAGAACGAAGACGGTACTGAGCTGCAGAGCTCTGAGGTCGCCTACGGCGATACCCCGAGCTATACCGGCGGGACTCCCACCAAGGCGGCGACCGCACAGTTCACCTACACCTTCGATAAGTGGTCACCCGAAATCACCGCTGTAACAGGCGACGCGACTTATACCGCGACCTATACCTCTACCGTCAACAAGTACACGGTCAAGTTCGTCAACGAAGACGGTACCCAGCTACAGAGCAGTGAGGTAGCCTACGGCGAGACGCCCGCCTACACCGGCGAGACTCCGACCAAGGCGGCGACCGCACAGTACACCTACACCTTCAGCGACTGGACGCCCGATGTTTCCGAGGTCACCGGCGACGTCACCTACAAGGCGACCTATACGTCCACCCTCAGAACCTACACCGTCACATGGCAGAATGATGACGGCACCGAGCTTGAAAAGGACGAGAACGTTGCCTACGGCACGACTCCGTCCTATGACGGCGCGACCCCGACCAAGGCGGCTGACGCACAGTACACCTACACCTTCAGCGACTGGACGCCCGATGTTTCCGAGGTCACCGGCGACGTCACCTACAAGGCGTCCTACACGTCCACCCTCAGAACCTACACGGTCATCTGGCAGAATGATGACGGCACCGAGCTTGAAAAGGACGAGAACGTTCCTTACGGCACGACCCCGAGTTACGACGGCGAGACTCCGACCAAGGCGTCTGACACATTCTATGCCTACAGCTTCGAAAAGTGGACTCCCGATGTTACCATGGTCACCGGCGACGCAACCTACAAGGCGTCCTACGCGGCGACAGCGATCAGTATTGAAACCTCCCACTCCCTGTCCCTCGAGGGTCAGATCCACGTGAACTTCTACTGGAGGATCTTCAACGATACCTCTTCCGGTTACACCTATACGTTCACCATCAACGGAACTACCTCCGATCCGCTGCCGCTGCCGACAGCTCAGGATGAAAACGGCTTCGGTTACAAGACGAGCATTGCGGTCAACGCTCCCGAGATGACCTGCGACATCACCGCTAAGCTGTACAAGAACGACACCTTGGTGATGACCGACGTTTACAAGGCAACTGATTACGCAAAGGCATTCAACTATCTCTATGAAGAGACCGCGACCGGGCTCGAGGACAACACACCTTACCTGATCGGTAAGATCAACGGTTCCACCAACTGGAATGCGGCTGATCCGAGATTCAAGCTCACCGAGAATCCCGGGAACACCGACGAGTATGTCATTAAGAGTGTCGCTCTGACGGCAGGCGATAAGATCAAGGTCGCGAAGTATTACACCGCTACCGAAAGCTACGGAATGTATCCCGACGGCACCGGCAACGAGTTCACGATCGAGCGGAACGGCGTCTATAACATCTACTTCAAGAAGAATTGTGACGTCGATACCGAAGGCTGGCACTACGGCAAGTTCTATGTCGAGACCGTCACCACCGAGAACGCGGCTTACCAGAACAACCTGCTGCCTACGCTGCTGCAGTCGACCGTGAACTATGGCGCAAAGGCGCAGACCTACTTCGGTGTCAACACCGACGACCTCGCCGACGATGCAATCAGAGTCAAGGGCAAATTCCCCGAGGTCACGCAGGATATGATCAACGCGCGTCTGGGCGACGACGAGACCAGAGCGAGATTCGCGGACGATATCTTTGCCGACTACGGTCTGACGTATCGCGGCGCTTCGCTGGTCATGAATTCGAACACGAAGCTCAAGATCTATTTCAGAATCACGGATCAGGCGACCTTCGATCAGTTCAGGGACAGCTTCATCTTCAACGGCGAGGCAGTCGCGCCGAATTACAACGGCACGCTCGTGAGCTTCGATCTGAACGGTATCGCTCCCGCGAACCTTGCGGTACGCTATACGCTGGCGAACACCAAGGGCAGGGGGGCTTCTCTTGATTACTCCGCACTCGATTACGCGACTACCTGCATGTCTTATATGGACAGCGAGCCTGAACTGTATAACCTGATCCAGGCGCTGTACTGGTACAACGTATATGCAGATGCGTACTTCAAGAACGCTGTATAATCGACAAAAGTAACAGGACGAAAACGCAAGATGAAATCATGTGATTTCGTTCCGAAAGAATGAACAAAAGTCCATAAACCCGTAGCCCCCGGGCTATGGGTTTATGTTCTTTGCGAATGAATGATACGATTTGAACACAGCTGAACAAGCGTTGGAAAAACGCAAAACAGCCTTCCCCTCAAGGGCAATATCGTCAACTTAAGGCTCCTTTATCTAAAGGGAGCTGTCGCCGTACCCTATTATTTTAAAGGTATTATCAGTACGATGAAAAAGAAACGAAAACCTTATAAACTGATCTATACTGGTATCCTGCTCCTCGCCGTTATTCTTATCGGCGTTATATCGTTTTCCGTTTACAAGCTGAGCACAGAGTATCTGCCCCAGCAGAAAGAGATACAGCGCTTTGATGAACTGAGAGAAATACTGTATCAGACAGAAGAAACGGTAGGGGAGGACGAGGAGGATCCTTCTGCTGCCGAGGATACTCCGGTCGAAACCACCTCCAAGGGCGAACCTATCCGTGTATACAGCCTTGAAGAACTGTTTTCGTTGAACGGCGATATGACAGCCTGGCTCACGGTACCGGATACCGGGATAGATTATCCTGTCATGCATACGCCTGACGACGTTGAATACTATCTGCATACCGATTTCGACGGATATTATTCTTTTTCGGGATGTTTGTTTGTGGGCGATAACTGTGATATCGACAGCGACATTTTTGTAATCTATGGCCACAATATGAACAACGGGTCCATGTTCGGTGAGATCGACTTGTATTCCTATCGGGATTATATGGACGAACACTGTGATATGATCCTGCGTACGCGCGACGGCAACCGTCTGTACAGAATTTTCGCAGCATTTCCTACAAAAGTGTATGAAGAAGACGATGAGTCGGAAGATTTTCGGTATTATTTTTCTGTAGGAGAAAAAACAAAAGAAGAATATCAAAGTATCGTAGATGAGATATGTGAGCTTTCTGTCGTTTCTGTGACAGAAAAACCTTTATATCCCGCACAAATCGCTTATTTATCCACGTGCGCGTACCATGAAGATAATGGTAGATTTGTTGTCGCTGCTTATCGGATTCACTAAAGATTTTGGCGGTTATTCATAAAATATTTAAGGATTAACAAATAAATAATTAAAAATTTGTTAATAATTTGATTGACTTTCAGAAGAAACTGTGTTATTCTTATCTTGAGTATAAAGGGCAGTGTTTATCGGCAAGTGCTGGTTTTTCACTTTCTGAAAGGATTCAATTCCATGAATAAAGATAAAGAAACTATAAATCAGGATAACGAGGCCACAAAGCCAGTTGCTAAGCGCCATAAGGCGTTTACGGTCATCGGGATTATCCTTTGTGTGATTTTGATCCCCGTCCTCGTTATCAATGTTACTATGATCATCAAAAGTTATACCAACCCTGATGAATATCCCATGTTTGCCGGATACACCATGATGATCGTGCTTTCTCCCTCCATGGAGGACACCATCATGACCGGCGACCTGATCTTAGTCAAAAAGGCTGAGCCTGAAGATATCAAAGGTGAAAGCGCCAAAGGCGCTCAGGACGGCGATATTATCTCGTTCTTTGATCCCGACAGCGAAAAGCAAAGCGTTTTGACGCATAGATGCGTAGAGGTGACAAAGGATAAGGACGGCAGTCTCGCCTTTAAGACAAAGGGTGATAACAATGTTTCCGAAGATCTTTCATTAGCGCCTGCCAAGAACCTGATCGGTACATATATCACGCGTATCCCCGGCGCGGGCAACATCGCCATGTGGCTGCAGACGACGCCCGGACTGATCGTATGCGTAGCGGTGCCGATCGTGCTTCTCGTCGCTTATGATCTGATCATGAAGAAGCGCTATGATAAGAATAAGAAGAAGGATACCGACGCGCTCTTAGCCGAACTGGAGTCGCTGCGCGCTCAGCAGGCTGAGTCAGAAAACGCCGAAGAAGCAAAAGCTGACGCAGCCAACGAACAGGCGGCGCAGGCTCAGGCGGAAAAGAAGACGGAGGAGCCGAAGAAGGAACCGAAGTCAGATGATTCCGAAACGGCTGAAAAGCCTGAAGAGAAACAATCCGAAACGCCTGCAGAGCCGAAGGCTGAGGAGAAAGCCGGCGATGATTCGGCTGTTCCCGCCGGAATGACCGCCGAGGAGCTCGAAGAGTTCCGCGAATTCCAAAGGATGAAAAAAGCCAAAATGGCAGCTGAATCCAAGGATGAGGAAAAACCGGAGGAGTAAGACGGCTTTTACAATCCTCAAAGTAAACTTAGTTTATTCTTCCCTCGGAAGCCACGCTGAGGGTGAATATATAAATGCCGCGGCATTCTCCGCGAATGGGCAGAGATGCCCGGTACATCCCCTCTGGTCAAGAGGGAAGAATCTGAAGCCTATGACGTTAGGCAAAATATTATGAAAGGAGTTTTTCCACAATGAAGAAAAACAAAATGATGAGAATCGCTGCCGTTCTTCTGATTGTGACCCTGCTCTCCACTTGCGCTATTTCCGGCACATTTGCGAAGTATATCACCAAGGGCGAAGGCGATGGCAACGCTCGCGTTGCTGCTTGGGGCATTGAGATCTCTATGGAAGATAACCTCTTTGCTGCTCAGTATGAGACCGACGACGCTGATTATGAGGGTGAGTATTCCGTAGTTTCCGCTGACCTTTCTGACGTAGTTGCTCCCGGTACCAAGAAGGATGACGCTATCACAGCTACCATCTCCGGTACTCCCGAAGTTGCTACCCGTCTGTATCTCGACCTTGACGTTGAGAGCGACGCGTTCCTCGAGGCTGGCGATTATCTCGATTACACCACCGGTCTTGTAGACGATGATGAGTTCACTCTGACCGAGGATTATTATCCTGTTAAGTTCGACATCGCTTTCCAGGGCACCATTGCTAACCACAGGAACATGAACTTCAAGCTCAGCGACATCGCTGGTTTCGCTGGTCTCCAGATCGACAACGGCGTTTCTCTGACCGAGCTCACCGAATGGCTGGATGCTAACGAAGGTTACTATCCTGTTATCGGCAACACCAACGCTTTCGGCCTTGGTATTGACGATCAGGGCAGAATCTATGTTGACGTTCCCGCCGGCAAGACCATCGACGGTACTTTCACACTGTCTTGGAATTGGGCATTCGAGCAGGAGCCCATGAACGATCCCATGGACAACAGCTCCATGTATGACAAGGCTGATACCTATCTTGGTATGACTCAGCCCAACATCGACTTCACCTTCGCTGCTGCTGCAGTCCAGATCGACTAATTCAGCTACTGCATAATTAGTTTATCTTTTCGGGGTAACACCTGATTAATTGAATCCATTCATTCATTCCCCCTGCCCCCGTGGCTGGGCAGGGGGAGTATTGAATAACCGTATCCAGATTGCAAAGATAAAAAGACTATGCGATATTATTGTATTATCTTTTTTAGGATATTTGTAAACTGTTACAGTTATCCTAAAGATGATAATGGTTTATTTCGATTTCAATAATGACTTTTTCAGTGAATCAGAAACAGGAGGCTTTCGATGAAAGACTACGCTTCTTTAAGAAAACGTAATAATGCTTCACGTACGATCGCGATTATCATGGCAGTGTTGCTGATCATCGAGATGTGTTCTTTGACAATGCTGTTCAGCCGCGTGGTTGGATATTCGGTAGATAACTCCGGTTATGTTATCTCGCTCACTGAGGGCGCGGATAAGAGTAAGCTCAGTAAGATCGATACTGCAAAGACGGGCTTCATCATCCCCACCTTTGTCGGTGACCCCGATATTTATTTCATCGAGCCCGAGGATAAGATCAACGAGAAGGATTTCGGTTTCTCGACCTATGATAAGGATCAGGCTTGGGGCACAAATACTGAGGTCGAGATCTTCCATCTGAAATACGACGAGGGCAGGGAAGAGTACACCGTTATCTCTGCCGATGACAGCAAGGTTTTCGCACCGGGTACTGCCGAGACCTATAAGTTCTCCGTCAAGAACGACGGTACCGCCGATCTCAAGTATCTCGTTTACCTTGAGGCTTGGATCGAAGCGAAGGACGAGAACGGCGAAGACCTCTGGCTCCCGCTGAATTCCAAATTCCATAATTCCGACGGCACCTACTTCGGCGCCGACGGCACATCCGACTGGCATGAATTCACTTATATCGACAAGACCGGCGAGATACGTCCCCTTGCTAAGGGCGGATCGACCCGTGATTATTATGTAGATTGGGAATGGCCCTTCGAGCGCACAGACGGCGAGGGTCTGGAAGCCAATGATACCTATGACACCATGCTCGGCGATCTCGCCGCGGCAGATGCTGATTTGCGCGCCTTTATCAAGATCAAAACCGTCGCGTGGATCGAAGATTACTGGCATATTTATACCGACGTTATCGAGGGCAGCGGTTCTACCGATGAAGATCCCGATATGGTCGTACAATATGAGGACGAGACCTCAACCATCACAGCGACTCCCGCGGAAGGCTACGAGTTTGTTGAGTGGACCTTCGACGAGGATGATATCTATGATATCGTCGGCGACGGCAAGCTCACCGATCCGACGCTCACCATTAAGCCCGGTTCGGATATCCACGCTCACGCGAAGTTCAAGCTGAAGGAAACCGAGGCTCCGACAGAAGAACCCTCTACCGCATACTGGATCGTCGATTCCGACGTTATCGAGGGCGACGGTACTGTCACACCGCCTGTTTCCGATCCTGTTAAGGTCGAACAGGGTTCCGGCGATACCGTGACCATTACTGCTACTCCTGCCGAAGGCTATGAGTTCATCGGCTGGGAGATCGACGGCGACTACAGTCTCCCTGAGGGCGGCAGCTTGACCGATCCCACTCTGGTCATTCAGCCTGAGTCTGATGTACACGCACACGCTAAATTCCAGCTCAAGGCTACAGAAGCTCCGACAGAAGAGCCGACTGTCGCTTACTGGATCGTCGATACCGATGTAATTTACGGTAGTGGTGATACCACACCGCCCACCACTGATCCCGCGAAGGTCGAGCAGGGCTCCGGCGGCACGGTTACCATCACGGCAACTCCTGCCGAAGGCTATGAGTTCATCGGCTGGGAGATCGACGGCGACTATACCCTCCCCGAGGGTGGCAGCCTGACCGATCCCACCCTGGTGATCAAGCCCGATTCCGACGTACACGCCCATGCGAAGTTCAAGCCCGTACCCAAGTACTGGACTGTTGACGCTGACGTCATCGAGGGCGACGGTACAGTTGCACCTACCGTAGACAATCCGGTCAAGGTCGAGCAGGGCTCCGGCGAGAATGTTACGATCACGGCAACTCCTGCCGAAGGCTATGAGTTCATCTGCTGGGAGATCGACGGCGACTACACCCTCCCCGAGGGCGGCAGCCTGACTGATCCGACGCTGGTCATCAAGCCCGGTTCCGATATCCACGCCCACGCGAAGTTCAAGCCCATTCCCAAGTACTGGAGTGTTGATGCTGACGTCATCGAGGGCGACGGTACGGTCGTACCTACCGTTGACAATCCGGTCAAGGTCGAACAGGGCTCCGGAGATACTGTTTCTATTACCGCTACCCCTGCTGAAGGATTCGAGTTCGTCGGCTGGGAGATCGACGGTGACTATACACTGCCCGAGGGCGGCAGCCTAACCGATCCTAATCTGGTGATCCTGCCGAATTCGGATATCCACGCTCACGCGAAGTTCAAGCCTGTCACTCCGCCGGTCGAGTATTGGACCGTTGACGCCGATGTGAAGGAAGGCGAAGGTACGGTTTCTCCCACTGTTGATAATCCCGTAAAGGTTATCCAGAACAATGATGAGACCGTTACCATCCATGCCGATCCCGCTGACGGCTGGGAGTTTGACGGCTGGGAGATTGACGGCGAGTACACCCTCCCCGAGGGCGGCAGCCTGACCGATCCCACGCTGGTCATTAAGCTCGGTTCCGACGTACACGCTCACGCGAAGTTCAAGAAGAAGGTCGTTCCGACTGAAGAGCCTACCGTCGCACCTACCGTGGCACCTACCGTACAGCCTTCCGGTCCTGCTCCGACGAGCGTCGCTACAAGCGTTGCGACTTCAGCTCCCGTGACGCCGCAGACCGGCGACTTTACCCAGAATCTGCTTTGGATCATTCTGGCGATTGCAGCATTCGTTGCGCTGATCGTTCTGTTCATTGTTTATCGCAAGGTTAAGAAAAGAGAGAAAGCAGATAACTGACATGCCGGATAAAAAGAAAAAAACAAAAGTCGGTTCGATGATATTTCGAATCGTACTGATTATCATAGCGGGCTTGACAGTCGGTTTAGGCGTATTTTCATGGAATGCGTCGAGGGTTGTCGGTAACCAGCTGCCTATGCCGTTTGGCTTCGGTGTATCGGTTGTCATGTCCCCGTCTATGGAGCCTGTCCTGAAAACAAACGATTTGATATTTGTTAGTGAAGATGAAAATTATGAGGTAGGAGATATCGTTGTTTATCAGGATGGTAATATGCTGGTGATCCACCGTATCATCAATATTGACGGCGAAAATGTCATCACGAAGGGCGATGCGAACAATATTGCCGATGATCCGATCAAGTTGGATGATGTCAAAGCGAAGTTTTCTTTCCGTATCCCGTTTATCGGCGTGATCTTCAAGTATCTTAAAACCGTCCCGGGAACATTGCTGGTGCTGGTTCTCGCCATCTTCCTGCTTTATCGCTCTCGTCAGAAAGAACGAGAGAAGGATAGGGATGACCTGGAAAGTATTGTTGAGGAGATCAAGCGCCTGCGTGCGCAGCAGGAAAACAACGGTTCCGCTGAAGATAAGACAGAAGATAAGATAGAAGAAGCTGATACTTCAACGCAGTCAACGGAAGAATCAAATGATGATGTTGATGTGAAAGAGTCTTCTGATTTTGCTGAGAAAGCGGAGAATACTGATGATAATTCCGGATCTACAGAATCGATAGATGCGGAAGGTAATAAAACATCCCATGAAACTGCTGATTCATCCACTGATACATCATCGTCAGCCGTTTACGAAGAGGGTCAAGATATTTCGGAAGATTGATTTATCCTCGAAGAGACGTCATGGTAAATGTCTAAGAATTTTTGTAAAAGGAGCAGATGGAAAATGAAAGTGAATAAACTTTCCGGCATTTTCATACGTGCAGCTGCAGTGTTGATATGCCTTGTTCTGTTCTCGGCGCATTTAGCCTCGGGGATGTTTGCGAAATACGCTGTCGGCGCTTCAGGTGGAAGTAACGCCCGCGTCGCCAGTTTTGACGTCAGCATTGAAAAAACGGCTGACTTGACCTTTGATGATTCCGGAAACGGAACATACAAGTTCTGTGTGATCAATAAAAACTCCGAGGTTCCTTTCCTGTATGATATCGTTGTCAGAATCAGCGGTACAGATCCCTCAGGTTTCTTTGATGCTTCTGAAATTGCAGGCGCCTGCAGTGATGTTAAACTGAACGGTGAAGCCGGCACTTATTCTGAAAGCAGTCATTGTTACACATTCCCTGTATCCGCTTATCTTGATCCCGGCACAGATTCTGATGAGTATACATTCTCATTTAAGAAGAATGATCTCGTAAAGATCAACGCAGATGCTGCCGAGGATGTAACGACGACCGACATTTCGATCAAGCTTGATGTATCCGCTAAGGGTACACAGGCTAATTAAAGGGGGGCGATATCATGAAGAAGTTTAGTATCGTTCCGAAAAAAGAGAATAAAGAATGGCGTTTCCGCTGGTATCACGTATTGATCTGCAGTGTAGTGATCGCTGCGGTATTTGTATCGATGAGCGTCGGCTTAGGATATGCGAAATATGTCAAGGAAACGAATCCCCTATCACTTGAATATTCGGTAACAGGTCGTCAGCTGAAGCTGCCCGGATATGTTATTGCTAAGAGAGTATCCGGCGAAGATACCGTTCTGGTATCTGGCAATTTCAAGGTGACAGTTCCGAAGACTGCGACAGGCGCAGGTCTCACTGACGCTGAATATCTGCTTTTAAAGATTAACAGTCCTGCTATCAATCTCGATCAGTATGATAAAGAAGCGCAGCAAAACAGCGTCAGCTACAGTGCGCAGCTGCAGTCTTATCCTGCTGATACGAACGGTGTTTATCCGTTTGTTAACGATGAAACCAACAGTATTACGGTTGAATTGAAAATCGGTCATGATGCGGTCGATTTCGAGAATGTTACTCCTAACACATCTCGCGATTACAGTGATGAAAGCGGTATCCTAAGCTTTACCGGTATCGGTTCAATTACTGATACGAACGGCACTTTTGCTGCGGAGTTTGACAGAGCGACTATCACCCCCGATATATCATGGTATGATCCTGCAACTGAAGGATTCATTATCCATACGGCAGCAGAACTTGCCGGCGTCGCGGAACTGGTAAATAGCGGAACTTCTTTTGAAGGTCAGAAAATCCAGCTCGGCGATGATATCTCCCTGTATAATCAGGACGGCAGTAAATACACATGGATCCCGATCGGCAACGATAATAATCCGTTCAAGGGCAGCTTTGACGGCGACGGTCACACGATCTCCGGTTTGAATCTCCGTGTTTATGAGAACACAACAAATGATTATGATCGTACCTGCGGTCTGTTCGGCGCGGTATATAGTGGCGACGGAACGAACTCGATCTCCGATGTTACGCTGAAAGACGTCAGTTTTTCTGCTGAAATGGGAACTGATCATGATCAGTCGTTTGGTTCGTTGATCGGTTACAGCCTTGGTTATCAGATTTCGGATATCCATGTAGATGGCTTGAATGTTTACGGTACAGCCAAGTATATCGGCGGTATCATCGGACGCGGCGACAGTAACGGCAGCATTTCCGATTGCTCTGTTCAGAACGCTGTATTTACTCCGACAGAAGCTGACTATGTCGGCGGCGTCGTGGGTATTCAGTTCGGCAACGGACATATCAATGTCTCGAACTGTTACGTTTCCGGCGAACTGAAAGGTAATTACAGCGTTGGCGGCGGCGGTATTGTCGGTTTGGCGTTCGGTCAGAACGGCGCGGCCGGCGTAGAAAACAGCTACTTTATCGGCGGCTTTGCTCCCGCTGATGACAATGCAACATGTGGCGGTATTGTCGGTATGGCGACAAGTGCTACCGATTCTCCGCAGACTTATCACATCAATAACTGCTTTGCGGATTGTGAGCTTGCTTATCTGATTGGCAGCGGTACTTTTGATGAAATTGATGAACATTGGTTCACTGCCGGTATGACCTATGAGGAGTACTTAGAGGCACTCAGAAATCACGGTGCACTCCCGACTGAGCCGCCCACCGAACCTCCGACAGAGCCGGAAACAGAGGCTCCTACCGAGGCTCCCACTGAGGCTCCGACAGAAGCTCCCACTGTTCCTGAACAATACGCTACCGAACAATATGAAACCCCGATCCATTAATTGAATCAATAACAGATCCCCCCGACCGAATCGGTCAGGGGGATTTTTACGTCTTGCAGTAAAATGTTTCACGTGAAACGTTTGTTCTAAAACCGCGATTTATTATGTATTCGCTGATAATGTTATTGATTGCCGATGATCGCTCGGATCTCTTCCTCCGCCGCCTCGATCTCCTCGCGGAATTCCTTTGCCGAGACACGGATCGCTCCGTTGCCGATGATGATCAGCTGTTCCATCCCGTCTGAGGTGACGACGCGCACGCGGTTGTTCTTCGCGAGCTTGTAGGAAGCGCGCTCGATGTACATATCGGCGGTCTCCGCCTCCTTGGTGTAGACGATGGTGATGTTGTTGACTTTTTCGACCTCGCGGTCGTGACGCTTGATCTTGTACGCGTCAAACACGAGGATCAGCTCGCATTTTTTGTATCCCTGATAATTGCACAGGGTATTGATCAGCAGATTCCGCGCGAGATCCATGTTCTCGCTGACGAGCTCCCGCAGATTATCCCACGCGTGGATGACGTTGTATCCGTCCACCAGCACATATTCCACGCCGTTATAGTCGGAGGGGAGGTTCTTTTTCTTCCTGCGCTCGCTGTATTCGACCGTTTGATAGCGCTTTGGTTCGCTGTAGACCTTTCTGTGAACGGGACCGTAGGTCTGTTCAAAGATCTGCATCAGCTCTTTGTCGAGCGCGAAAATGTCTTTTTGTGATTTGAATTTTGACAGGTCTTTACCGTTCGCTTCAGCGCCTTCGGTAAAGGCTTTTTTGTCGAGGACGCTCGGCAGGTGCATATGCTGCGGCACCTCGTCCCATTTGACGGTATGTCCCGCGCCGTGGGAGCAAAAGACCGAGTCGGCGGTGTTTTCGACGTCGCTGTCCGCGTCATAGCCGATCGCCGCGATCACCTCGTCGGCATTGTGACAGGGCTCATAGCCCTTGAGAGCGACGGAAAGCCTGCCGCTGCCGCGGGTGTACTGCATGACCTCCTTCGCGTAATCGCGCATGGTCGCGACCGGCGCGGTACCGGTCAGCGTCGCGGTTTCGCCGATCGCTTCGGGCGGCTCAAAGCTGCCGTGCATGCGAGTGATATCGTTCATCGCCCTGCCGAGATTCTCGGCGGGAACGGTCAGATTGAATTGATAGATCGGCTCGAGCAGGACGCTCTGCGCCGACCGCAGACCCTGCCGCACCGCGCGGTAGGTCGCCTGACGGAAGTCGCCGCCCTCGGTATGCTTGGGGTGCGCCTTGCCGGCTTTCAGGATAATCGCCATATCGGTGATGGGGGAGCCCGTCAGCACGCCGAGATGCGTCTTTTCATACAGGTGCGTGAGGATCAGCCGCTGCCAGTTTTTGTCGAGCTTATCCTCGGGACACTCGCTCCGGAAAGTCAACCCGCTGTCGCGTTCGGCGGGCTGTAGGAGCAAATGCACCTCCGCGTAGTGCCGCAGGGGTTCAAAGTGTCCCACTCCCTCGACCGTATCGGCGATGGTTTCTTTATAGATGATGCTGCCCTGACCGAAGCTGACGGTAAAACCGAAGCGCTCTTCGATGATGCTTTGCAGGATCTCGAGCTGGACCTCGCCCATCAGGCGGATCCTGATCTCCTGATGCCTTTCGTCCCATAGGATGTTCAGCTGCGGGTCCTCGGCTTCGAGCAGCCTGAGCTTTGCCAGCGCCGTATGCGCGTCGATACCGTCGGGGAGAACGACCGAATAGGTGAGGACAGGCTCCAAGACAGGGAGCCCTGTGTCGCTTTCCGCGCCGAGTCCGTCGCCGGGCAGCGCGAAGCTGATACCGGTGACCGCGCAGATCGTGCCGCTGTCGGCTGTATCGACGGGGGTGAATTTTTCACCCGAGTAGACGCGGATCTGGTTGACCTTTTCGCCGTTGAGATTCTTTTCGGAGGGGAGGATATCCCTTACCTTGAGCTGACCGCCGGTGATCTTCATATGGGTCAGCCTGCCGCCCTGCTTATCCTCGGTGATCTTGTAGACCTTTGCGGCGAATTCTGCGCCGCATTCCGGTTCGGCTGTATAGCGGTTCAATAATTCCAGAAACGCTTCGACGCCGTCGAGCTTCAGCGCCGAACCGAACAGGACAGGGAAGACCCTGCGCTCTTTGACGGCACGGATGATATCCTTGTCTTCAAGCGTACCGGTTTCATCATACCGTTCGAGGAGATGCTCGTCGCACAGTGCGACGCTTTCATACAGTTCTTCGCCGCTGATGCTGAAATCCACACAGTTTTCGCTGAGCTTATCCTTCAGATCGGCAAAAACGCGCTCTTTGTCCGTGCCGTCCATGTCCATCTTGTTGACGAAAATAAAGCACGGCACGCGGTACTTTTGCAGAAGCCGCCACAGGGTCAGCGTGTGGCTCTGGACGCCGTCGGTGCCGCTGACGACCAGTATCGCGTAATCGAGCACCTGTAATGTGCGTTCGGTCTCGGCGGAAAAGTCCACGTGTCCCGGCGTATCCAGCAGGGTGAATTCCGCGTTTTCATACCGCAGGACAGCCTGCTTGGAGAAGATGGTGATGCCGCGCTCGCGCTCGAGCCGGAAATTGTCGAGGAAGGCGTTTTTGTGGTCGACTCTGCCGAGCTTCAACAGATTGCCCGACACGTACATCATCGCTTCGGAAAGGGTAGTCTTTCCCGAGTCGACATGCGCCAGTATCCCGATGACAGCCTTTTTCATGCGTCCTCCTCCTTTGTACCGATTTTTCTATAGTTTATAATACTGGCGTCCGTTATGTCAAGCGATATGTATTATTATTCTACAACAGAAATATAAATGCCGTCCCGAATAGCGCCCGATTGATAAAATTGGCAAATCATATTGACTTGTATGGCTCTTTATTATAAAATATAGTTTGGTTTAGTTTCTTAATTTGGGTAACTATACATTTATTCAGGTTTTTCGGGAAGGTCAGGATGAAGAATTTCAAACGGATTTTCTGTTATCTAAAACCGTATACCTTATTGATCGTTTTCGCAGTGATATTGGTCGCTTTTGAGGTAGCCTCCAATGTGCTCCAGCCGAAGTATATGGAACAGATCGTTGACGACGGCGTACTGCGGATGGATCTGGACGTCGTGTTTCACGCGGGCGTGATGATGCTGCTGGTCGCCGTGATCGGCGGTATCTGCGGATATATTTCCTGCGTGCTGTCCAATGTGTATTCACAGCGGTTTGGCAACGACCTGAGGAAGAAGCTCTTTCGCAGGATCATGTCGCTTTCCGCACAGCAGGACGACGCCTATACCTCCGGTTCGCTGATCACCCGCATGACCAACGATACGCGCGTCGTGACTGAGTTCTCGAGCGTGGTGATCCAGACGGCGGTCAAGCCGCTGCTGCTGTTCATCCTCGGGATCGTGATGGTGCTGACCATCGACCCGATCTACGGCGTGATCCTGCTTATTTCGCTGCCGATCCAATTCCTGATCGTCTTCTTTTTCATCAAGCGGAGCGCTCCCGTATTCGCCGTGATCCAGCGAAAGCTCGACAGGCTGAACGGCTTCGCGATGCATATGGTGAAAAACAACCGTCTGATCAAATCGTATGTGAGGGAGAATTACGAGACCGACAGATTTGATCAACAGAATCAGGATCTGACCGCTACGGTGATGAAGATCCAGATCTTTATGGCGATCCTTAATCCGCTTGTGATGCTGATCCTCAACGCCGTTGTCCTGGCTGTCATCTTTATCGGCGGCTTTCAGGTACAGGCGGGCGCGATCCGCGTCGGCTCGATCATGGCTGCGATCAATTATTCACAGCAGATCATGATGTCCATGATGACGCTCGGCGGTATCTTTCAGTATATCGCCCGCACCAAGGCTTCGGCTGAGCGTCTGGTCCAGATACTGGATCAGGAACCCGTTTTGCCGTCCGGCGAGAAAGAAATCGACAGCGTGGAATCCGTTAAACTGAAGCATGTTTCGTTCCGTTATCCGCAGAATGAAGACGCCGTTCAAAAGGTGCTGGACGATATCTCCCTTGAGATCCGAAAGGGAGAGTGCGTCGGTATCCTCGGCACGACCGGTTCCGGTAAAAGCACCGTGGCGCGGCTGCTGATCCGCGAGTATGACGCGGATCAGGGCGCTGTCAGCTACAACGGGACCGACGTCAGAGAGATCAGCTCCGGCAGTCTGAGAAAAACCGTCCTGCCGGTATTCCAGAACAGCGAAATGTTCGCTGTATCCTTACGCGAAAACATCACCAAGGGTGTTGATTATACTCCGGAGGAATTCGAGACGGCGGTACACACCGCGTGCGTCGAC
Source organism: Ruminococcus sp. (assembly GCA_017403985.1). GTDB lineage: Bacteria > Bacillota > Clostridia > Oscillospirales > Acutalibacteraceae > Ruminococcoides. Next base: position 16,001 of record JAFRDE010000009.1, read on the forward strand.
GAATTCGCCGAAAACCTGAAAGACGGTTATGATACCGTTATTTCCGAACGGGGCGTTTCCGTCTCGGGCGGTCAGAAGCAGCGCATCGCGATCGCGAGGGCGCTGATCCGCAGCCCGCAGGTGCTGATCTTCGACGACTGTACCTCGAGCCTTGACCTCGAGACCGAGGCGGCGGTGCTGAACCGTATTCAGGAGAATTATCACGATAAGACGCGCGTCTTTATCTCTCAGCGCGTTTCCACCGTTAAAAACGCCGACCGCATCATTTTGATGGACAAGGGTCGGATCGCGGCGACGGGCAGTCATGAAGAACTGCTGCATTCATCGCCGCTGTATCAAGCTATTGACAAGACTCAGAATCCCGAAGGGGGTGATGAGCTTGAATAATATGAATCGTCCCGGCGAGCCGGGCGAGAGGGTCGCTCCCGCGCATCCGACACAGACCGTAAAGAGGATGTTCCGCTATCTGATCAAAAGTCGGAAGCTCATTATCGGTATGCTGGCGCTGCTGGCGGCGGCGACGGTCTTCAACCTGTTTATCCCCGATCTGATCGGTCGGGCGATCGATACCCTCAATCTCGAGGAAGGTCAGCTGACCGTTGACTGGAAAAGCCTGCTGATACTGTTAGGCGTCCTGCTGGCGGTATTCCTGCTCTCGTCCCTGTTCCAATATTTGCAGGGGAGACTTGCTGCAAAGCTGACCAAGACGACGGTCGTCACCATCCGCAAGGATGTAGCGCAAAAGCTCATCCGTCTGCCGGTAGCATATTTTGACAACCGACAGAACGGCGATATACTGGCGCGGCTGACGAACGACGTGGAGAACGTCTCCAACCTGATCAGCACAGCGATCGCGGCGCTGCTGTCTTCGGTCATTGTGATCGTCGGCTGTATCGTGATCATGCTGATCAAGAGCCCCATCCTCACGGCGGTATGCCTGAGCACGGTGGTTCTGAATATTCTGGTGACCCTGATCCTGTCAAAGAAGATGTTCGGCTACTTCCGCAAACAGCAGAAGGCGGTCGGCAAAATGAACAGCCACGTTGAACAGAGCGTCGCCAACAAGCGTACCATCGACGCGTACGACCTGAATGAAGAGGTCGTTGCCGAATGTGACAGCCTCAGCGACGAGCTGACCGAGGTCGGTATCAGGGCGCAGGTGCTGGGCGGCGCGATGCCCCCGCTGATGTGCCTGATCGGCAACCTGAATTTCCTGCTGATCGTAGCGGTCGGCGCGCTGATGTTCATCCACGGCGGTTTCGGCGTCACCATCGGTACCATCCAGGCGTTCACACTGTATTCCCGCCAGTTCACCCAGCCGATCAACGAGCTGTCGGGCGTCTTCTCACAGTTCATGACGGCGCTCGCCTCCGCGGAGAGGATCTTTGAGATCATCGATACCCCGTCCGAGGCGGACGAGGGTACGACGGATGTCAAGCCCTCGGGCGCGTGCGAGATCGTCTTCGAGCATGTCACGTTCTCGTATATCCGCGGCGTGAAGGTGCTGGATGATTTTTCGCTGACCATTGAAAAGGGACAGAAGGTAGCCCTCGTCGGCAAGACGGGCGTCGGCAAGACGACGCTCATCAGCCTGCTGCTGCGGTTCTATGAGCCCGACAGCGGACGGATCCTGATCGACGGAGCGGATATCCGCACGATCCCGAAATCACGGCTGAGGAGCATGGTGACTGCCGTCCTGCAGAGCACGGCGGTGATCGAAGGCACCGTAAGAGAGAACATCGCGTATTCCCGCTTTACGGCGAGCGAGGATGAGATCCGCGCCGCGGCTGAGATCAGCTGTGCGGCAGGTTTTATCGAGCGCATGGAGAACGGCTACGATACCGTTGTGACCGGCGAGGATACGATGCTCAGTCAGGGCGAAAGACAGCTTCTGTGTCTGGCGCGGTCGTCGCTGACGGCGCCGTCGGCGCTGGTGCTGGACGAGGCGCTCAGTTCGGTGGATTCCGCTACCGAACAGAAGATACAGGACGCGCTGCTGTCGATGATGGAGGATCAGACCTGCATCATCATCGCGCACCGCTTATCCACCGTGATAAACGCGGATAAGATCGCCGTATTCAGCGACGGAAAAATTGCCGAAACGGGAAAACATCAGGAACTGCTGAATAAACACGGCGTTTATTACAGTTTATATAAAAACCAATATGTAGGAATTCTTGACTGATATGATATCAGCTTTGAATAGGAGGAAAACAGGAAATGTTAGCAAAAACCGAATGCTCTGATTCACAGTATCAAGCGATCCGCAAAAAGGTCAGAGAGGTAGAAAAGACCACTCCTCAATTTGTCGAAAACTCTCTGTATGTCAAGCATCGCGACGAGATCATGAAGAACGCGCGAAAAAGAGTCGACGAGGTGCTGGAACTGCAAAAGAAAGGTCTGATCTGCACCACGGGAAAATTCGTCCCTTCGGTTCACTATCCGCCGATCACCCAGTATCCCTTCCATACGCAGGAAGAGATCATGAGTACCTACAAAAACCCCGAGGACAATACCTTTGATATCTACGTACATATCCCGTACTGCGCGCAGCACTGCAGCTTCTGCCATTATCCCGGTGAGCTCGGTTCCTGTGCGGAGCTGAGAGCCAATCAGGAAAAGTACCTGTCCTATCTCGAAAGAGAGATGGATATCTATATGAAGGTACTGGGCGTTGAAAAGATCAAGACCCGCGCGATCCTGTTCGGCGGAGGCACGCCCTCCCATATGGATCCCGATCTGTTTGAGAGGATGATGAAGTTCTTTACCGACCGCATCGACCGTACGACGGTGACCCAGTTCAACTTTGACGTCGACGAGTATTCGCTGGTCGGCGAGGACGGTATGAAGCGCCTGCAGATCATGGCGAAGTACGGCGTGGACCGTCTGACCATCGGTTCCCAGTCGCTGCATCCCGAGATCCTCAAGCTGATGTTCCGCCGCGCGACCGTCGATATGATTATGGAGGCGGTCGACAACTGCCGCAACAAGATCAGCTGTGTCGATTACAGAAAGATTAATCAGTGGCGTGAAGAGGGCAGAGAGATCACACAGGAGTTGCTGGATAACACCCAGCGCAAGGGCTTTATCCTGAACCTCGAGTTCATCTTCGGCTTCATGGGCGTGAACGTCGATATCTTTGCCGACACGATCGAACGCGCCTGCCTGATCCATCAGCAGGGGCTGATCGACGAGATCCAGCTCTACCGACTCAAGGTAGACGCTTACGGCGATTTCCAGGGCATCATCGGTCTGCTGTATGACCGCGAGCCGTCGCTCTTCCCGGATTTTGAGGAGAACATGATGCAGAAGGCAGTCGCGGAGGAGATCCTCAAGCTCTACGGACTCAAGGGCAACCTCAGACGCGTCTATACCAAGGATCCCTATATTTATTCTCACTATGCGTACAATCAGTGCTGCGCCCAGTATGACCAGATCGGTCTGGGACTGACGGCGTTCAGCTCATTGAGAGATCGCTTCCTGCTGAACACCGACAGCTTTGACGAGTATTATAAGCTGATCGACAGCGGCAAGATGGCGTTCAACCGCGGTTATATCCGCGATAAGGAACAGCAGCTCAGATGGTCGATCGCGCTGCCTCTGAAGAATACGGAGGTCAGAAAAGACCGTTTCGAAAAGATCAACGGCATGCCGCTCGAGAACTGCTTCAAGAAGAAGTGGAAGAAGCTGATGGATAACGGACTGGTAGTGGATAAGCCGATCTTGGGCTATCCCTCCTACACCCTGACGGAGCTGGGCAAATTCGTCGCCGACGAGTGCGCCGAAGAATTTAACAGCAACGAGTTCCTGCCGTGGAAGCCCGAGGAATATATCCACGGCGAGCTGTTCCCGTACGACGATAATACGACCGAGGACGCCCTCGGCATCATATAAGGGGGTATATGAATGGATGAACAGAGCAGGGCGCTGTATGAAACGCCCACAGAAATAGAAGTCACCGCGAAGGACAGCCTCGTCCACGTAGGCAGTCTGGATTCCTTTGATATCACAAAGGGCGGCATCAAAGCCGGCAAGCTGATCTTGAAGTATCTGGAGAACGGGAGCGAAAAGAACCTGACGCAGGCGATCAAGATCTATGAGAAGATCATCCCGGATGAGAATTTCGGCGGCGAGTATACGGCGCTGGAATGGCTGTGCAAGTATTTCCTCGCGCCGGAAGAGGCAAAGCAGGATCTGCTGAGCAAGCCGCTGGTCAAGAGCTTTTACGACGTTCTTTCCAAGGACGATTTCGCCGACCTGAAAACATATATCCAATTAAAATACCATATCGTGGAAGTGGATAAGAACGATATCGAGACCAAGCGCAAGCTGCGCTTCCTTGAGGACTTCATCCTCTTCAACAACCCCGACCGCGAGCGTTGGGAAAAGACCAGAGAGAACATGGAGAAGTTCAATATCCAAAAGGGCGAGCGCATCGCCGACGTCGGCTCCGGTCCCGGCTACTTCTCGTTCAAGTTCGCCGATATCGTAGGGGACGAGGGCAAGGTCTACGCGATCGAGACCAACCCCATGCACCTCGACTTTCTCCGTGACCATATCGCGAAAAACGACGTCAAGAACGTCGAGGTCGTCGTCAGCCAGTTCGAGGGTATCGGTCTGACGGAGGACGTCAGAGTGGATACGGTGTTCGTCTGTTCTTTGTATCACAACGTTTACGCCGCGTTCACGGATTTTGAACGCGAGAAATTCGTCGGCAGTATCCGTCATGCGCTGGTCGAAGGCGGCAAGCTGATCATCGTGGACAACGATTTGGTCGATAGCTCCGAGCTGCCCTACCACGGTCCCTATATCAGCAAGACGCTGCTGACCTCTCAGCTCTATCACTACGGCTTCAAGCTGATCGATAACTATCAGTTTACCCCGCAGCGCTATGTGCTGATTTATGAGAAGGTCGATATCCCGATCGACTTCAAGGGCAAGGAAAACAGCATCGAGGATCCCTGCCATATCCATGTCAATACCGCGGGTTCGCTGATCCGCTACCGCATCATCGGCACCTCTACCGCCGGATACTCCGTCCGCGGCAAGGCGTGCGGCAGGGTGATGTACGACGGCTTTATGAACAACGACCGCGAGAAGGTGCAGCAGGCGCACGATATGTTTGCCGAGCTGTGGCCGAAGGAGCGTATCGGCGACGACTATACCGCGTTTATGTGGTTCTGTGAGTATTATCTCGCGGACGACGCGACAAAGGAGAAAATGCTCTCCGATTACCGCGATAAGATGTACTTTGATTTCTTCGGCGGCAACGATTACGAAAAGCTCAAGAAGTATCTGTACATCAAATTCTATCTCGAGAAGGAAGAGGCTGAGGACGCCGATATCGAGACCTGCTTCGAGTATGAGGGCAAGGATTTCCCGATCGGCACCCTGAACGAGTGGAACGAGTACTTTGTATTCAACAACCCGAACCGCTTCCTGTGGGAAAAGACCGATCAGATGCTTTCTCTGCTGGATATCAAAGAGGGCGAGAGCATCGCCGACCTCGGCTGCGGCGGCGGTTACTTCACCTATGAGTTCTCCAAGATGGTGGGGGACAAGGGTACCGTTTACGCCACCGAGATCAACAAGGACGCGATGAAGTACCTCGACGCGCTGAAGAACGAGTACAATGTCAAGAACATCAAGACGCTCGTCACCCGCATGAACGACTGTAAGCTCAAAGAGGATTCGGTCGACAAGGTCTTTATGTGCTCGATGTACCACGCGGTCTATATCACCGATATCGAGTTCGTCAAGGACGAGTTCATCGCCAGCATCAAGAAGGGCCTGAAGCCCGGCGGTCAGCTGATCATCGTTGACAACGACGTGACCGACCGTGACACTCCTTCTTACTACGGTCCCGGCATCATGCCCGAGCTGATCATCTCACAGCTTTCCTTCTACGGCTTCAAGCTGGTGAAGAAGGAACAGCTCATACCCCAGCGCTTTGTATTGGTATTCGAAATGCAATAATATATACATTGTTTAAGAAAGTAGGCGAATTATGGATATTAACGTATCAAAAATCAGTAATCACGCGCAAAATCCCGACAATTCCGTATTTGAAATGAAGGGTCAGAAGGGCATTGGCTGTCTGGTAGAGGGCTATGACACCCCTAAGGACGGCGGCAATTCTCCCGAATCCAAGGTGATAAGGATCCTTGTCGAGAGTTTCATGAAGCGCCCGGCTATCAGCGAAGAGGCGATGAAGAATATCTTTGAGAGAGCCAACAGCGGTCTGATGGTGGCACAGAGCCCGCAGCATCCGTTTTACGCTTCCGCGAGCGCGGTGTTCTTCCTCAAGAACAAGTTCGTGTACGCTTCCGCCGGCGATAATGTGATCTTCCATTTTGTCAACGGCAGGATCGCCGACGTGTTCTGCAACGATCCCGGTGAAGAGCCTCAGTATCTCGGCGTGCCGAGCTACACCGCTCCCAAGGTCAGCGATCAGGTTCCCTTCTCCAAGGGCAATCATACCTTCCTGATCTGCTCGAGAGCTTTTGCCGACGCGCTGGATGAAGAGATTCTGGAGGGCGCTCTTTCCGCCAACACCCATGTGACCCAGAAGGGCAAGCAGACGATCTCCGACGTCAAGTGCGATCGATGGCTCAGAGAGCTCAAGGACAATATTTCCGATTACAATTCCGCAGACGCGAATTACTCCGCGATCGCTTTCTCGATGCCTCCCAAGAAGAAGTCGAAGCTCGCCCTGATTATTATCATCGCGGTCGTTCTGCTGCTGATCGTCGCGGGTCTGTTCCTGCTCAGAGGAAAGAGACCTCCTCAGCCGCCTCAGGGTCCCGGTGAGGGACAGGAGCAGATCGTCGGACCTAACGGCGAGACGCCCGAGCCGCCTCAGGGCGGCGGCGGCGGACTGTTCGGCGGACGTCAGCAGCCGCCCGAGCCTCCCACAAGACCTCCGCTCAACTGATCGGAATAAATTAAGAAGGTTGTTTTATGTTTGTAATAAAATATGCTTTAAAAAGTATCAGGCGTTCTATCGGACGCAACGTACTGATCGGCATCATCGTCTTTATCATCGCGGTCTCCGCCTGCGTAGCCATGTCTATCCAGCAGGCGGCTAAGGTCGCCGCTGCTGAGAGCATGGAGGGTTTGTCTGTTTCCGCGCATATTTACGTCGACCGTAAGTATATCATGGAAAACGCGCAGGCAACCACTGCCGACGGCACGACCGATATGAAGAGCGTGATGGAGAATATGAAGGGTATGTCGCTCGAAGAGCTGCAGACCTATGCCGGCGCGTCCAGCGTGAAGGATTTCTATTATTACAACGAGTATTCGATCGACTCGGATACCGTCAACGCGCTGAACGCTGCCGATGATTCGGCACAGAGCGCTACCGAAAGCACTTCCGCAACGGCTGAGACCACGCCTCCCGGTATGGGAGGAGGCATGGGGATGCCGATGCAGCAGCAGGATCCCGGTCAGATGATGCAGCAGATGGTCAATCAGGGCGACTTTATGCTCAAGGGCTACAGCTCAGAGGCTGCGATGACCGGCGACGACAACTACCCCGAGCGCCTGACCGACGGCGCAATGTTCCCCGAGCATACGACGGAGAACAAGTGCATCATCTCTGATGATCTGGCGACCTATAACTCGCTGAAGGTCGGCGATACCATCCAATTCTGCAATCCGAAGAACACCGACGAGACATTCAGCTTTGAGATTACCGGTCTGTATGAGAATATTGACGACGGTACCGCTACCGTCAGCGCCGCCGCCGACCCTGCCAATGCGATCATCACCAGCTATGAGGTGAGCAAAGCACTGGAGGATAACTCGGCGACCGTGAATACCGGCGACGATGAGGACAACGCCTTTACCGGCAATGTGACCGGTACCTATGTGTTTGACTCGGTCGCGGATTACGACGCGTTTGAGGCAGAGGCGAAGGAGCTGGGTCTCGAGGACAAGTACAAGGTCACATCGAGCGACGTAGCGGCTTATGAAGCCGGTTTACAGCCGATCGAGAACCTCAAGACCTTCGCGACCACCTTCCTGTACATCACGCTGATCATCGGCGCGGTCGTGCTGATTGTCATATCCGTTATCAGCATCCGCGACAGAAAATATGAGATCGGCGCGCTTGCTGCGATGGGTCTGAAGAAGCTGAAGCTGAGCTTTATGTTCATGTTCGAGATCCTGACCGTAACGCTGGTCGCGATTTTGATCGGATGCATCATCGGCTCCGCGGCTTCCGTTCCGCTGACGAACTACCTGCTCGAATCACAGGTACAGCAGCAGGAAACGGAGGATGCCCAGAACCAGATGCCCGGCGCTAATATGGGCAACAACTCGATGCAGACCCGTGCGGGCGATGTTGAGGGCGACGTCAAATATGTGTCCAAGGTTGGCTTCTCCGTCGACTTTATGGTCATCCTGAAAATGCTCCTGATCGGTATCGCGCTGTCGGTCGTATCCGGATTCACATCCATATTGTTTATCTTGCGGTACGATCCGAAACAGATACTCGCGAGTCGGGATTAGGGGGTGTAGTGATGGGTGTTATCGAATTAAAGAACGTATCATATTCTTATCCCAACAATCCTGTTATCAAGAATATGGATTACGAATTCCAAACCGGACTGGTCTATGCGATCACAGGTAAGTCCGGCGCCGGAAAAACTACGCTCCTTTCAATGCTTTCCGGTATTATGGATCCGACGTCGGGATATATCGTTTACAACGGTTATCCGATCGACGAAAGTGATAAATATGTCTACCGCAGCCGCGACGTCGGCGTCATCTTCCAGGAGTATAACCTTTTGCCGAAGTTCACCGTCAGAGAGAATATCCAGCTTTCGCTGGAGATCTCCGGCAAGAAGCTCTCCGAGCTGAACGGCTTCGGAACCTTCAGAACCAAGAAGGATTATATCGACCAGCTGATCCGCGAGGTCGGTCTGGATCCCGAGGAGGTCGGCAACCGCCGTATCCTTAAGATCTCCGGCGGTCAGCAGCAGCGTATCGCCATCGCGCGCGCGCTGAGCTTCCAGCCCGGCGTTATCCTTGCCGACGAGCCTACCGGCAACCTCGATATCGATACCAGTATCGATATCATGAATGTATTTATACATCTGGCGCACGAGCTGAACCGCTGCGTCATCATCGTGACGCACTCGCCCCAGATCGCCGATCTGGCTGACGTTCGTCTGGATTTGAAGCCGCTTTCCAAGTATAAAAGATTATAAGAGGCTTCCCGATTTCCAAAAGAGGTGACTAAACTATGGCAATGAGTCCCTATGAGATTTCTCTGGTGGCAGACGCCAAAAAGGGAAAGAAAAAAGCGTTCGACAGATTATGCGACGCGCATCACAAGAAGCTCGTTGAAGTAATAGAAAAAGAGCTCGGCAGCCGCGAAAAGTCGGAAACGATCCTCAAGGTCGTTTTTGCGCGGATGAAGACGGAGATCAAGCGAGTCGGCCAGCCTGCCGAATTTGAAGCTGTCATTATCGCGGTGACCAGAGAAGAATGCGCCAAATATCCGAAAGGCGCAACCGGCGAGTCGGGCGGCGCTTCCTCGACCAGTTTTACGGAAGAGAAAAACGAGCGCGCCGAGGCAAAGACCAACGCACCCGCTGCCGCCGCACCGGCAGTGATTCCTGCTGCGCCTGCAGCGATCCCCGTTGCAGCTCCCGTGAAGCCCGCGGAAGTGAAAAAACAGCCTCCTCAGCCGGTCCAGCCTACCCCTGTAACAGTACAGCCGGTACAGGCGCCGACTCAACCTGTTGAAGAACAGAAGGCACCGGCACCTCAGCCGGTCCAGCCCGCCCCTGCTGCAGCACAGCCGGTACAGGCACCAACTCAGCCCGCGGCGGAGCAGAAGACACCGACTCCTCAGCCGGTCCAGCCCGCCCCTGTAACTGCACAGCCGGTCCAGGAGCCGACTCAGCCCGCTGCAGAGCAAAAGGCACCGGCACCTCAGCCGGTCCAGCCCGCCCCTGTAACTACACAGCCGGTACAGGAGCCGACTCAGCCCGCGGCGGAGCAGAAGGCACCGGCACCTCAGCCGGTTCAGCCTGCCGCTGTAACTGCACAGCCGGTACAGGAGCCGACTCAGCCGGCGGAGCAGAAGGCGCCGACTCCTCAGCCGGTTCAGCCCGCTCCTGCGGCTGCACAGCCGGTACAGCAGCCTAATCGCCCGGTCGCTCAAAATACGGCGCAGCCGGTGCCAAACCGTCCCGGAATGCCGCAGCAGAGCCCCGCGCAGCAGTACCGTCCCGGAGCGCCTAACATGGCACAGCCGGTGCCAAACCGTCCCGGCGTACCGCAGCAGCGTCCCGCGCGGCAGTATCGTCCCGGAGCACCGAACATGGCACAGCCGGTGCCAAACCGTCCCGGCGTACCGCAGCAGCGTCCCGCGCAGCAGTATCGTCCCGGAACGCCTAACATGGCGCAGCCGGTGCCGAACCGTCCCGGCGTACCGCAGCAGCGTCCCGCGCAGCAGTATCGCCCCGGAACGCCTAACATGGCGCAGCCGGTGCAGAACCGACCCGGCGTACCGCAGCAGCGACCTGTGCAGCAGTATCGTCCCGGAGCGCCTAACATGGCGCAGCCGGTGCAAAACCGACCCGGCATGCAGCAGCGTCCCGCGCAGCAGTATCGCCCCGGAGCACCGAACATGGCACAGCCGGTACAAAACCGTCCTGCAGCGGCGCAAAACTATCCGGCACAGCAGCAATACCGTCCCCCCGTAGCGAACGGCGGCGCAGCGGTACAGCGTCCCGCGGCGACAAACGGCGCACAGCCTGTTCAGGCTGCTCCTGCCGAACCTAACAAGACGTCTGCAGCCGAAGCGGCGATGGTCGGAATGCTGGTATGTACCAAAGGCGGCGATATGGGCGAGAACTTTGCCCTGAAATCCGGCAAGAACACCGTCGGCGTATCTTCCGGCTGCGATATCGTTATCAAGGACAGCGCGCTGACAGCGGATCACGGTTTCGAGATCGTATACGATGAACAGCGCAAGCATTTTTCGCTCGTTCCCGGCAAAAATGCTTCCGAGCTGTTTTTGAATAACGAGCCTGTCGATGCGGCCGTACTGATGCGGGCGCATGATACGGTCAGAGCCGGACAATCCGAATTTCTGTTAGTGATAATCTGAATGATCAGACATAGTATGACCGATCTCGGTCATACTATGTCTTTTGTCATTATCTGTGCTTTTTTAACAGTTTTTCGGACGGAATTCTTTTGATAGATATTAACAGTTGACAGAATTTGTCGATTATGATATTCTATGACTTGTGGCATATGAAGTTGCCTCAATCAATTGTGTTTTTTAAGGAGAGACCCAATGAAAAGAATCATTGCATTACTGATTGTCGGTATACTGATTCTGTCGCTCGCTGCCTGCGGAGCAACGCAGAACGAAGCGACTGCCGATTCCAAGGCAAAGACCGGCGATACCATCAAAATCGGTTATGTTAACCCAACCACAGGTGCGCTTGCCGGTAACGGCGAAGGCTGCGAGTGGGTCGTCAAACAGCTCACCGATTATGTCAAAGAGCATCCGATCACAGTTGACGGCAAGGAAAAGGAGATTGAGGTCATCGTCTATGACTCCGAATCCGACCAGAATAAGTGTTCCGAGATGGCGCAGAAGCTCTGCGAAGAGGATGAGATCGATCTGATGATCGCCATCCAGACTCCGAACACCGTTATTCCTGTCGCTCAGGTAGCCGAGAGATACGGCGTTCCCTGCATCGCGACACAGGCACCCGTTGACCCTGTCGCTCATTCTCTCGACGAGTTCAACTGGACTTATGATTTTTTCTATGCGCTGGATGAGGTTTACGAGTCTCAGCGCGCGCTGTGGACGGTGGCGGGCTACGCTCCCGGTTCGGGCGCGAAGGTAGGTCTGCTGTTCGCCAACGACAGCGACGGTACCGCGTGGCACGATCTGTTCACCCGCAGACTGGCGGAGGACGGCTACACCGTTGTCGATCCCGGTCAGTATCCCTCCGGTACCACCGATTTTACCAACGTAGCCGAGACCTTCAAGAACGAAGAGATCGACGTCATCGCCGGTACCAATATCCCGCCTGATTTCAAGAATTCCTACAGCGCCGTTATCGCGGCAGGCGTAGAGGTCGGCGCGGTCACCATGGGTAAATGCGCCCTTCTCCAAAGCGACGTCAACGCGCTGGGCGATCTTGCGGACGGACTGATGACACAGGTATGGTGGGCGCCCACCAATCCGTATGTGTCCGATCTGACCGGCATTTCCTGCTCCGAGATCAACGAGAAGTATAAGGAAGACAACGGTACCATCATGCCTCAACCCGCGGCATTCGCGTACGCAGGACTTGAGCTCGCGATCCAGACCTTCAAGGCTGCCGGCACTACCGACAAGCAGAAGGTTTACGACGCGATCGGCGGTCTGAAGTGCCAGACGATCGTAGGTCCCGTCGACTATTCCAAGAAGATGGAAGGACTGCCCTACAGCAGCTCCGTACTGACCGGCGGTCAGTGGCAGCGCGATGAGAACGGCGAGCTGCAGCTGATCATCATCGACAACAGCCTCTATCCCGATATCCCGCTGACCGGCGAGTATAAGGAAGGCAACGCGACAAATAATAAGTAATCCACAACCTAACAGTATTATAAGCGCCGGACACATCGACAGATTCTCCGGCGCTTTGATACTGATATTCAATAATAATCGTATCAAAAGGCATTGGGTTGTTATTGAATATCAGTATAAGTATAAATCGAGGTATCTATGGGAAACATCGTAGAATTCAAGCATCTGAACGCCGGCTACGGCAGAATACAGATCCTGAACGACCTGTCCTTTGCGGTGGAAGAGGGACAGGTTTACGGCGTGATCGGTCCGAACGGCAGCGGCAAGTCCACCATGCTCAACGCGCTGCTGGGCATTATCCGTCCGACCTCCGGCGCGATCTGGTTCGACAATATCGATATCACCCGAACGCCGCCGCATATGCGCTGTCGGATGGGCATCGGCAGGACTTTCCAGATCCCCCGACCCTTTGAGAATATGAGCGTGTATGAAAATGTACTGGTCGCGGCGGTGCACGGAACCGGTCAGTCGGAAAAGAAAGCGGGCTATGCCGCGATCGAAGCGTTGAAGCTCACCGGTCTGTATGAGAAGCGAGAACTGCAGTCGGGCGAGCTGCCTTTGCTGGACAGAAAGCGCCTTGAGGTGGCGCGCGCCATCGGCACACAGCCGAAGCTGCTGCTGCTCGACGAGGTGGCGGCGGGTTTGACCGACGCCGAAGTCAAGGATATGATGAAGCTGGTGAAGAGCCTGAAGGATTCCGGCTATTCCATCATCTGGATCGAGCATATCATCCAGACGATGCTGGGCTCGACCGATCGGCTGATGTGTATGGCGGAGGGCTCCTGCGTGATGGAGGGTGATCCCGAAGAGGTCATCAATTCCAAAACCGTACAGACTCTGTATCTGGGGGTGGATGACGATGAGTGAGCCGTTGCTCAGGATCGATGATCTCAGCGTCGGCTACGGTGATTTTATCGCGGTCGACGGCGCTTCGCTTCAAGTGGACGAGGGACAGATCGTGTCGCTGATCGGACTCAACGGCGCGGGCAAGACTACCCTGACGTCGGCGGTCACAGGACTGCTGAAGCCGACCTCCGGCAAGGTGTATTTCGGCGCGGAGGATATCACCGGCATGAATACCGATAAGATCGTTTCCAAGGGACTGTCGCTGATCCCGCAGGGAGGCAGGTGCTTTAACCGCATGTCGGTGCAGGACAATCTGCTGATGGGCAGCTTCCCGCGATCCGCACGCAAAGAAGCGAAAGAGACGCTCGGACATGTTTATGAGCTTTTTCCGGTGCTGAAGGAAAAGATGCGCGACCCGGCAGGCTCTCTGTCCGGCGGTCAGCGCCAGATGGTTGCGATCGGCAGAGCGCTGATGGCGCGGCCGAAGTGCCTGATCTTTGACGAGATATCGCTGGGATTATCTCCAGCGGTCATCAAGGATATTTATAACCGCATCCAATCGATCAACGAGCGTGATAAGACGGCGATCATCCTGATCGAACAGGATACCCGGCGCGCGTTGAAGATGTCGGACAGCTTTTTCGTCATGCTCAAGGGAAAGATCGTACTCAGCGGCAAATCCGCCGAGGTCGACGCGGAGACGCTGAAAGAAGCCTACTTCGGTATCTGATTTTTTCGATTACAAACATTTATTTGCGGGGCGCGGACGATCGGCGCCTGCCCCTGCAAGTGTGTACAGGAAGATGTATTATGTATTTTATACAGACATTGATTAACGGATTATTGCTCGGCGGCTACTACGCGCTGATCGGTATCGGCATGACGATGATCTTAGGCATCGTCAAGCTGACCAATCTCGCGCACGGCGAGTTTGTGATCATCGGCGCGTATATGGCGTCGGTCATCACGACGGGACTGGGGATCGACCCGATCCTCTCGCTGGTGATCACCGTCCCGCTGATGTTCCTGATCGGCTTTGTGCTGCAGTATGTGCTGATCGGAAACGCGATGAAGAAGGGACCCGAGCCGGCGCTGTTGGTAACGTTCGGCTTGTCCATCATCCTGATGGATGCGATGCGCCTGACCTTTACCGTCAACGAACGCAGTATCGCGACCTCATACAGCACGAAGACCTTCACCGTTCTCGGAATCAATATTTCCGTGCTGAATCTAGTGCTGTTCGCGATCAGCATCGTTTCGATATTGTTGCTTTCGCTGTTTTTGAACCGCACTTACGTCGGCAGGGCGATCCGCGCGACAGCCGACGACGCCGAAGCCGCCGCGCTTTCGGGCGTGAATATCAAGAAGGTCTACGCGATCGCGATGGGCGTTTCCATGGCGAGCGCCGCTGTCGCGGGCTTATGTGTCGGCATGAAGTCTACCTTTAATCCGACTTCCGGCGGCGCGTATCTGTCGACCGCTTTCGTCGTGGTCGTGATCGGCGGTATGGGTTCGATCCCGGGCACGCTGATCGCGGGCGTTATCTTCGGACTGGCGCAGGTCATCGGCGGCGCGAGCTACGGTCAGCTGATCAGCTATGTGATGCTGCTGCTTGTGCTGGTGATCCGGCCCAAGGGCATATTAGGTAAATAGGGGAGGGGTATCGATGCTGAAAAGAAAGTTTACACCTTCCCATGTAAAGGTGCTTGATTCACCGCCGATGCTGATCCTCTGTATCGTATTGGTCGTGTGCTTATATATCGGATGCTTTGCGGGTTTGATCTCCAACAAGGTGATGCGTTATCTTGTACAGATATTCCTGTATGTGACGATGGGCGAGATGTGGAACCTGCTTTCCGGCTACGCAGGCATGACCAGCCTCGGTCAGCAGCTGTATATCGGTCTGGCAGGCTACAGCGTCGCGATGGCGACCTCGCCGCTGTTCGGTCTGCCGCTGTTTTCTGCGCTGCTGATCGGCGCGGGTATCAGCGTGGTGGTATCGCTCTTCATGTCGCTGATCCTGTTCCGCTTAGAGGGAATGTATTTCTCGATCGCGACGCTGGTCGCTGCAGAAGCGTTCTGTATGCTGTTCTTCGCGTGGAAGTTCGTAGGTCAGGGCGCAGGGCTGACGATCCGCATCAACCCGTATCCGAAGCTGCAGGAGATCTGCATCCTGTCCCTGACGATCTGCGTCGTCGCGCTGGCGCTGGTATACGGCCTGCTGCGTACGCGCGTCGGTCTGGGGCTGACCGCGATGCGCGACGATATCACCTCCGCGGCGTCGGTCGGCGTGAATATCTTCAGCCACAAGCTGCTGGTATATGTGATCGCGGCGTTCTTTACCGCGCTCGCGGGCGGTATCTTCTTTGTCAACAAAGGTACCATCTATCCCGATTCGGGCTTTGATATCAGCTGGACGATCTCGATGGTATTCATCGCGATCATCGGCGGTACCGGCACGGTGAGCGGTCCTGTCATCGGCGCGATCATCTATGTGTTCCTCAACGAAAAGCTGGCGGACTATCCCGGGTGGTCCAATATCATTCTCGGAACCATCACGATTTTGGTGATCCTGTTCCTGCCTAACGGCATCATGGGAACGCTGCAGAAAAAGCTGAGATTCGAGATTTTTTCCTCCAAGCGTTTTTCGTTCAGACTCAAGAAAAACGCGGGCGGAAAATGATTTATCGGAGTTTTTATACAGCCGAGGCTGCAAAATGCGGTCTCGACTGTATTTTTATTGTCAAATTTGTTAAATATTTCATGTTTACATATTGATTTCATATTCAGTTTGTAGTAAAATAACAATGATGTAACATTTACATTTAAAATATTATTCTAAGGAGGAATTTTATGTCAGTAAAAGTTGCTATTAACGGCTTTGGCCGTATCGGTCGTCTGGCGTTCCGTCAGATGTTCGGCGCCGAGGGTTATGATGTTGTCGCGATCAACGACCTGACCAACCCTGCTATGCTCGCGAATCTTCTGAAGTTCGACACTGCTCAGAAAGGTTATTGCGGCGTAATCGGCGAGGGTCTGCACACTGTTGAGGCGGGTGAGAACTCCATCATCGTCGATGGTAAGGAGATCACCATCTATGCCGAGGCTGACGCTTCCAAGCTGCCTTGGGGCGAGATCGGCGTAGACGTAGTTCTCGAGTGCACAGGCTTCTATTGCTCCAAGGACAAGTCCATGGCGCACATCAACGCAGGTGCGAAGAAGGTCGTTATCTCCGCTCCCGCAGGCAAAGACCTCAAGACCATCGTATTCAGCGTTAACGAGGACACTCTGACCGCTGACGATCAGATCATCTCTGCTGCTTCCTGCACCACCAACTGCCTGGCTCCCATGGCGGACACCCTCAACAAGTTCGCTCCCATCCAGACCGGTATCATGTGCACGGTTCACGCCTACACCGGCGACCAGATGATCCTTGACGGTCCCCACAGAAAGGGCGACATGAGAAGAGCCCGCGCAGGCGCTTGCAACATCGTTCCCAACTCCACCGGCGCTGCCAAGGCGATCGGTCTGGTTATCCCCGAACTGAACGGCAAGCTCATCGGCGCTGCTCAGCGTGTTCCGGTTTGCACCGGTTCCACCACCATCCTCACCGCTGTTGTCAAGGGTGACGACGTAACCGTAGAGGGCATCAACGCCGCTATGAAGGCTGCCGCTTCCGACAGCTTCGGTTACAACGAGGATCCGATCGTATCGAGCGATGTTATCGGTATGCGTTACGGTTCCCTGTTCGACGCTACCCAGACGATGGTATCCCCCATCGGCGACGGTCTGTATGAGGTACAGGTTGTTTCTTGGTATGATAACGAGAACTCCTACACTTCTCAGATGGTCCGCACCATCAAGTATTTTGCTGAGCTGTAATCTGATCGTTTAAGAGAAAGCTCAGAGCCGAGGCGAAGCGTTCTGTTTGAGAATCCGGCTTACGGGATGTTGAACCAAAGCAAATAAATCGCCAAATCGCGGCTGTACCGAACGGTGCAGCCGCTTTGTGCGTTGAATATCAGTGATTATCCGATAATAATTTTATTGACAAAAATTTACCGTTAGTGTATAATTTTCAAGGTTGCTTTAATTTTTTGTGATTATTATATCACAGTAAATCAATAAAATAAGAAAAGGAGAAACCACAATGAAAAAAGTATTAGCATTGATCTTAGCTATCGCTATGATCGCTTCCGTCGCTGTGCTTGCCGGCTGCGGCAACAGCAATTCCGGCACGGAAACCGCCACGAAAGATGAAACTCCGGCTGCCGATGCAGGCAAGGTCTATATCATCTATTCCGACAACGCGTTCGCTCCGTTCGAGTACCTCGACACCGAGAGCAACACGTATGTAGGCGTTGACATGGATCTGATGGCGGCGATCGCCGCGGATCAGGGCATCAACTATGAGATGCACAACGAGGGCTTCGACGCTGCTATGGGCGCTGTTCAGAGCGGTCAGGCTGACGCGATGATCGCCGGTATGACCATTACCGACGAGCGCAAGGAGACCTTCGACTTCTCCGACGCTTACTTTGACGACGGTCAGGTTATCGTAGCCAAGGAAGGCACCAAGATGGATGACCTCAACGGCAAGACCGTTGCCGCCAAGACTTCTACCGTCGGCGGCGAGTACGCTGAGTCCATCAAGGATCAGTACGGCTTCACCATCAACTACTACGAGGGTTCCGACAACATGTATCAGGCGGTTATGACCGGTACCGACGTTGCCTGCGTAGAAGATTTCTCCGTCATCGGTTACGCGATCAAGAGCGGCGAAGTTGACCTTTCCATCATCTCCGAAGAGCCCGCTAACGTCAAGGGTTACGGCTTTGCCGTTCAGAAGGGCAAGAACCCCGAACTGATCGAGAAGTTCAACGCGGGCCTGGCGAATATCAAGGCGAGCGGCAAGTACGACGAGATCCTCGCGAAGTACGGCTATTGATGAGTGGTCAGTGACCAGTGACCAGTGGTCAGTAAGGTTTTATTACCACTTGGTTTTCCGTTTGTTACGGATGTATAAATAATTAAGCACAGATTATCAGCACGGTAAATCTTTTATCGTGCTGATTTTCGGCTGATAAGGCAGTTGTAGTATATGGATTTTGGAAGAGTATTTCAAGAAGCGTTGCCGATGCTTTTGGACGGTCTTTGGCTGACGGTCAGAGTATCGGTCATTTCTATCATCATCGGTATGGTGATAGGCTTGTTTATGTGCCTGATGAAGATGTCGAAGAACGTCGTCCTCAAGGCGATCGCAGGCGTGTATATCTGGATCATCCGCGGTACCCCTATGCTGGTACAGGCGTTGATGGTCTTCTTTGGTCTGCCCCAGCTGATCCAGCTGACGATCAACCCGAATTTCCGCATGGACGCGTTCACCGCGGGCGTTATCACCCTGTCGCTGAACGCCGGCGCGTATCTCGCCGAGATCTACCGCGGCGGAATCATGGCGGTCCCGAAGGGACAGAGTGAAGCGGCGCGCTCCCTCGGTCTGTCCAAGACCAAGACGATGATGAAGGTCGTGCTCCCGCAGGCGATCAAGTTCTCGATCCCCTCGCTGGTCAACCAGTTCATCATCACCATCAAGGATACCTCTATCCTGTCGGTCATCGGTATGGCTGAGGTCGTTAACAAGGCGAAGACCTACGTCGGCAGCACTTACGTTTATTTCGCTACCTACGCGGTAGTCGCGCTGATGTATCTGGCGATCATTTCGATTCTGATGATCATTTCCAATTACATCGAAAAGAAGCTGAAATATGAAGCGAAGAGAGGGAAGAGGCATCGTGACGAAAATAAATAAAGAAAACAAAAAAGTCGTGGTGACGAATCTCCATAAGTATTTCGATCAGAATGAAGTGCTTGTCGGTATCGACGCGACCATATACGAGGGCGAGGTCGTCTGTGTGATCGGACCCTCCGGCTCCGGCAAATCCACCTTCCTGCGCTGTCTGAACCAGCTGGAGGAAGTGACCTCCGGCAGCATCGTGATCGACGGCTATGAGATCACCGATAAAAAGGTCAATATCAACAAGGTGCGCGAGAACATCGGTATGGTGTTCCAGCAGTTCAACCTGTTCCAGAATATGACCGTCATCAAGAATATCATGATGGCGCCCGTATCGCTGAAGAAGATGACCAAGGACGAGGCGCGCGCCAAGGCGATAGAGCTTTTGACCCGCGTCGGTCTCGCCGATAAGGCGGATTCCTATCCCGGTGAGCTTTCCGGCGGTCAGCAGCAGCGTGTCGCGATCGCGCGCGCGCTTGCCATGAATCCCGATATCATGCTCTTTGACGAGCCTACCTCCGCGCTCGATCCCGAAATGGTCGGCGAGGTACTGGACGTTATGAAGGAGCTTGCCGCCGAGGGTATGACGATGATCGTCGTCACCCACGAGATGGGCTTCGCGCGCGAGGTTTCCGACCGCGTGCTGTTCATGGCGGACGGTGTTATCTGTGAGGAGGGCACTCCGCAGGAGGTCTTCGATAACCCGCAGAACGAGCGCACACAGGACTTTTTGAGAAAAGTATTATAAATAGTGACCAGTGGCAAGTGGCAAGTGGTCAGTAATAAGGATATCAATCACTCTATGGATGAACGATCCCATAGAGTGATTTTTCTTTGCCGGAATAATAAAAGATTTTGAATAATTTGTTAATAATCAAATTTGACCTTGACTTTCTTTGACCAATATGTTATAGTATAGTCAAGGTCAGAAAAGGACAAAGGCGCCGATGGCGCGATGAATAATGAATGATGAATAACGAATAATGGAGGGCGGGACACCCGCACCCGTTTGATAATAGTTCATCAATCAGAAAAGAGGGATGAAAATGCGTATGAGCGATATGGTCGCCCGGTATATTCTGGATATTCTGGATGAGCAGGGCGGTGAGGCTGAGATCAGGCGAAACGAGCTGGCGACCACCCTCGGGTGCGTGCCCAGCCAGATCAACTACGTCATTACCTCGCGCTTTACGCCGGAACAGGGCTTTATCGTCGAATCCCGCAGAGGAGGCGGGGGATACATCCGCATCACCCGCATCAACACGACCCGGGGCGTCGCGATCATGCACATCGTCAACGCGATCGGTTCAACGCTCGATAAAGCGACGGCAGAGGTGATGATCGAGAATATGTTTACTCGCGGTTTCATCGACGCGCGTACGGCAAAGCTGATGGCGGCGGCGATGGGCGAAAGGGCATATCTCGGCGTACCGCAGGAGTACCGCGACTCGCTCCGGGCGGCGGTATTCAAGAATATGCTGCTGACATTGGTCGACACGTAAAATAATAGATATATGATAAACTTTTAAAGAGTGTCATTCCGAGGGGCAAAGCCCCGTGGGGATCCCACAAACAGGGAATCAAGATTTCTTTATTACCGGACGGAACAGACGGCAGGACGATTGCCGCGTTCGCTTGATCGCTCCCTCGCAATGACGTGATTTCACAAAGGAGGTATATTTATGTTATGTCAACACTGTAAAAAGCATGAGGCGACCACGGTCGTCAAAACCATGATAAACGGCAAATATGCCGAATACAGGCTCTGTCCCGAATGCGCGCACGAGTTGGGCTATGATTCGATGTTCACTGACTTCACATCCGATTTCGGCGGTTTGTTTTCGAGCTTCTTCTCGAACGCCCTGCCCGCGATCTCCGGCGCGACGCACTGCGATACCTGCGGCAGCACCATCAACGATATCCGACGCACCGGTAAGGTAGGCTGCGCGGACTGTTACGATACGTTTTTCAGCGAGCTGATGCCCACCATCCGCAGCGTCCACGGCAACACCGAGCATAAGGGCAAGCGTCCCGGCGCGATCGAGTACACCGTGAACGAGGAAGAGGAAGGCTCCGCGGAAAACAAGATCGAGTCGCTGCGCGCCGAGCTGAAAAAGGCGATCGAGAATGAAAACTTTGAGCGCGCCGCTCAGCTGCGCGACGAGATCAAGGAAATGGAGGGATAACGATGAGTGAAGCTGTAGTATCGACCAGAATCCGTCTGGCACGCAATCTGAAGGAATATCCCTTCCCGATCCGTCTGTCCTCTGACAAGGCGCGCGAGATCGTCGACAAGGTCGGCGAAGCGCTGAAGGACAGCGAACTGAAGTTCCACCGCATCGATATGGATGCGATCCCCGACACCATCCGCGTGGCGATGATCGAGCGTCACCTCGTCAGCCCGGACTTCATCAGCGAACAGGAAGGGCGCGCGGTGTATCTCAGTGACGACAACACCGTGTCTATCATGGTCAACGAAGAGGATCATATCCGTCTGCAGGTGATGATGGACGGTTTTCAGCCGGAAGAGGCCTACGCACTTGCGGATAAGGTCGATAATATTCTTTCAAAGAAATTAAATTTTGCGTTCCACGATCGCCTCGGCTACCTGACCCAGTGTCCCACCAACCTCGGAACCGGGATGCGCGCGTCGGTGATGCTGCATCTTCCGGCGCTGGAAATGAGCGGCACCGTGAACCGCATCGGCGCGAACCTCAGCAAGCTCGGTCTGACGATGCGCGGGCTGTACGGCGAGAGCTCCAAGCCCGCCGGAGCATTCTTCCAGCTGTCCAATCAGGTGACGCTCGGCATCTCCGAAAAGGCGGCGATCGAGAACCTGAAAAACATCACGAATCAGCTGATCACGCAGGAGATGCGTGCGAGAGAAAGCCTGCTGAACAATATCGAAGCAGAGGACAAGATCAACCGCGCGCTCGGCGTGCTGAAGACCGCGAGGCTGATGGATCACAACGAGGCGATGAAGCTGCTTTCGCTGGTGCGTTTGGGCGTCAGTGAAAAGAAGATCGAGACGCTCTCGACAGACAGCATCGACAAGCTGATCGTCGAGATCCAGCCCGCGTCGATCATGACGCGTTACGGCGACGACATGAGCCCCCGCGACCGCGATATCAAGCGCGCACAAATATTACGCGAAAGATTCGCGTAATCAGTGATCAGTGGTTAGTGGTCAGTGATTAGTTGAAGTCGGATTAAAGGTTTCTTTTCTCCGGTCGAATCAATTAACACTCTTGTTTGATGCACCCTGATTAATATTAGTTTATTGTATTGATAAATAACTGACCACTGGTCACTTGCCACTGGTCACTAAAAGGAGGTATATGATATGAAATACACATTCAAAGGATTTACCGAAAAAGCGAATAAGGCGCTGAATCTGGCGATTGAAAGCGCCGAGCAGCTCGGCTGCGATTATATCGGCTCCGAGCATATCCTGCTGGGTCTGTGCAGAGAGGAAAGCGGCGTAGCATATACCGCGCTGCGCGATGCGGGCGTTACCGCCGAAAAGCTCGAGAATCTGATGCAGAGCGAGGACAGCATCGTCTCTCTCAACCCCAACGACTTCACGCCGCGTACCAAGCGTGTGATGCAGACCGCGATGATGTATTCCGCCCGCACCGGTTCCGGTTATGTCGGCACCGAGCATCTTTTGATCGCACTTTTGTCGGATCGCGACAGCTATGCGATCCGATATCTCAGTCAGCTCGGCGTGACGCCTCAGATGGTCGCTGACCGCATGAGCGCGAACCTCGAGAACGAGGACGCGGGCAATATTTCGCCGAACCGTTCCTCAAATTCTCAGCCTGCCGACAGCGACAGCAAAACGCTTGACAGCTTCTCGCGTGATCTGACACAGGCGGCGAAGAACGGCGAGATCGATCCCGTGATCGGCAGAGAAGAGGAGATACGCCGCATCATCCAGATCCTCTCCCGCCGTACCAAAAACAACCCCTGCCTGATCGGCGAGCCCGGCGTCGGCAAGACCGCTATCGCCGAAGGTCTGGCGCTGAAGATCGCGAACGGCGAGGTGCCCGAGCATCTGCGCGATAAGCGCATCGTCGCGCTCGACCTGACCGGCATGATCGCCGGTACCAAGTACCGCGGCGAATTTGAGGACAGGATCAAGAACGCCATCGACGAGGTCAAAAAGAGCAAGAACATCATCCTCTTCATCGATGAGCTTCATACCATCATCGGCGCCGGTTCCGCGGAGGGCAGCGCCGACGCGGCGAATATCCTCAAGCCATCGCTGGCGCGCGGCGACTTCCAGGTCATCGGCGCCACCACCCTTGAGGAATACCGCAAGTATATCGAGAAGGACGCCGCGCTCGAGCGCCGCTTCCAGCCCGTGACCGTCGGTGAGCCGAGCGAGGAGGACGCGATCGCGATCCTCAAAGGTCTGCGCGACCGCTACGAGGCGCATCATAAGGTAAAGATCACCGACGAAGCGATCGAGGCAGCTGTCAAGCTCAGCTCCCGCTATATCGCCGACCGCTTTCTGCCCGATAAAGCGATTGACCTCGTTGACGAGGCGGCTTCCAAGGTGCGTCTGAACGCTTTGACTTATCCGAACGAGATCAAGGATCTGGAGGCTGAACTGGAAAAGCTCGAGAGCGAGAAGACCGCCGCGATCAGCGAACAGGACTTCGAGCGCGCCGCGCAGCTGCGCGACGAGCAGAAAAACGTGACCGAACAGCTGGAGAAAGCGAAGAGCGGCTGGGAGAAAAGCAACAAGGAAGCCTCCCACGAGGTCACTGCGCAGGATATCGCCGCGATCGTCTCATCGTGGACAAAGATCCCCGTTGTCGAGCTGACCCGCGAAGAATCCGACCGACTCCTCAATATGGAAAAGATCCTGCATGAGCGTGTTATCGGTCAGGATGAAGCAGTATCCGCGGTAGCGAGAGCGATCCGCCGCGGCAGAGTCGGCATCAAGGATCCGAAGCGCCCCACCGGCTCCTTCATTTTCCTCGGTCCGACAGGCGTCGGCAAGACCGAGCTGTGCAAGGCGCTGGCGCAGGCAATGTTCGGCGACGAGAACGCGATGCTCCGCCTCGATATGTCCGAGTACATGGAGAAGCACACCGTGTCCCGTCTGGTCGGTTCGCCTCCCGGCTACGTCGGCTACGACGAGGGCGGTCAGCTGACAGAGGCAGTACGCCGCAAGCCGTATTCGGTCGTCCTGTTCGACGAGATCGAAAAGGCACACCCCGACGTTTTCAACATGCTCCTGCAGATCCTTGAGGACGGCAGACTGACCGACAGCCAGGGCAGGACCGTCGACTTCAAGAACACCGTTATCATCATGACGTCCAACGTCGGCGCGCGCAGACTTACCGAGCATCAGAACACCCTCGGCTTCGACGGCGACGGCGAGGATAACGATAACGTCAACGTCCGCGAGCTGGTTCTGGGCGAGCTCAAGCAGGTCTTCCGCCCCGAGTTCCTGAACCGTGTCGACGATATCATCGTTTTCAATAAGCTGACCAAGGATGAGATCGAGCAGATCGCCCGCCTGATGCTGAACACGCTTCAAAAGCGTCTGAGCGACCTCGGCGTAACGGTCACCTTCACCGATAAAGCGGTCGAGAAGATCGCCGACGAAGGCTTTGACGATACCTACGGCGCGCGTCCCCTGCGCAGAGCGATCACGACCAACATCGAGGATAAGCTCAGCGAGCGCATGCTCGAAGCCGACTTCGACAGCACCAAGCCGATCGTCTGCGACTATGACGGAGAGCAGTTCACATTTAATTCTGCAGAAGAATAATAAATATCATCATTCAAAAGGCGCAGTTCTTCGGAACTGTGTCTTTTTTGATGCATAATCGTTTATTGGCGGCGCATACTATCATTACCAAATATATGGAGGTAATGATATGACCGACAAAGAGTTGCTCTATATCGAGGACGCCCTCGGACATGAGCAGTATTTTCAACAGAAGTGCCGAGAGACCGCGCAGAGCCTTTCCGACCCCGAGCTGAAAGCCTGCGTTGAGAATTTCGGCGCCCGCCATCAGCAGATATTCAGCCGATTTTACGGGCTGTTGTAAGGAGGAACGATCATGGATGACAAGAACCTGATGCAAAACCTGCTGCTGCTTGAAAAGGGCTGCTGCGACCTGTATCTGCACGGCGCGGTTGAGTCAGCGACACAGAACGTCCTCGGCGCGTTCAATTCCGCGCTCGACGATTCGCTTTCGATGCAGGGCGAGATCTTCTCAAAGATGAGCGACAAGGGCTGGTACAACATCCCCGACGTCGAACAGACGAAGGTCGATCAGCTTCGTCAGAAGTTCGCGACCGCGCAGGGCTGATCGATCAATAAGAAAAGAGACTGTTCACTCGAGCAGTCTCTTTTTCTATCTCTGAATGGATTTTTTATACGCAGGGGAATGAAGCGCCGTGCGCGCGCATGATCGAACGAAATCGTGCCGCTTCTTCTTCTGATACGTCAAAATACATTCCGTGTACGGATAAAGTCGGGCAGTTGTCACATGCGACAGAAATCATCTGACCCGAAAAGCGGATACCGATTTTATTATCGAATCCGCAGGAAGGATTGTCAAAAAAGGGAATATGACCGTTCACAATTTCGGCGATAGCCGTCGATTCCGCTTCGGTTAATTCATCTTCGATCTCAGTGCCATTATAATAGAATACAACGGTACCGTTACCGCTGACATGAACAGGTCCGAAAAAGAACCAACCTAACAAGAGCACCGCAACTAAAACAGCGGCAATAATAACAATTTTTTTCGTAATCTTCATATCAAAATTCTTCCTTGATCGATCTGGTAAACAGGGCTGAAAGCTCCTCGTTCGCGTCGGCGTTTTCGAAGAGGATGCGGTAAACGGCGGTGGTGATCGGCAGATCTACGCCGAGCTGTTCGCCCAGCCTGACCATCGCTTTACTGGTCATCACGCCCTCGGCTAATTTCTCGAATTTCTCGCCCTTGACGAACGCTTCGCCGTATCTTCTGTTGTGACTCCAGGGGGAGAAGAGGGTCGCCTCGTAGTCGCCTAAGTGACACAGACCGTAGGCGGAGATCTCATTGCCGCCCGCGGCTTTGATCAGCCTCGCGACCTCGCGGGTACCGCGCGCCATGAGCGCGCCCTTGATGGAGGTGCAGCCCGCGCCGTCCAACATGCCCGCAGCGATGCCGACGACGTTCTTCGCCGCCGCGCCGATCTCGGATCCGATCAGGTCGGTGCCGAGGTAGAAGCGGATCAGCTCGCTGTTGAAACTGTGCACCAGCTTGCGCTTGACTTCTTCGTTATCGGAGTCGATGACCATGCAGTTCGGGATGCCCTTGACGTAGTCCTGCGGATGACCGGGGCCTACCCATACTGCGACGGGCGTTTTTTCTGTGTCGACAAAGTCGCCGACGACCTGCGTCAGGCGCTTGCCGGTGCTTTCTTCGATACCCTTCATGCATAGCACGATGATCTTGCCGTCGAGGTTATACTGCGTGATGGTCTTCATGTAATCGCGCAGATACTGCGACGAGATAGAGATCACGATCACCTCGGCGCGCTCAATGGCGAATTGGTGGTCATAGGTGACGGTGATGCTCTCGGGGAAGGTGAGGTAGTCGTTATGATGCGTCTTTAAAAGCTGCTGTAATTCGGGCGCGTTCTCCAGACCGCAGGATACGACCTCGTGACCGATACGGTCGAGGTACCACGCGATACAGCTGCCCCAGCGTCCGCAGCCTAAAACTGAAATCTTCATAGCAGTTCTCCTTGTAAGATAAAACAAGCGGTTTGTTGGTCAAAATATCATATCAATCGGGTGCGGGCAGCACCCGACATATATTATTCACTATTCATTATTCATTTTTCAGTATTCATTACATAAAGGTATCCCACCTGACCGTAACGATCTTGAGATAACCTGCCTACACGATGACAGGTGGGTGCCCGCCCTGCGGCTTTAGGCTCCCTTCGTCCATACGGATGGGAGGTCTGCACACCGCCGTAGGAGCTAAGCTCCCGATTTAAGGGTTGTAGGGTTATTTGCGATCGATACGCGGATCAGGTAGGATATTGACTTGGTTATTAGGTTGTCAGGGGAGGGATCATTCCTCGTCGTCGACGTCGTCGAAAAGCTCATCAAAATGCTTCTCAAAAACTGCGCTTAACTCATCCAGCAGAGCGTTGTCCTCGACCTCGGCGAGCTGCTCCTCGCCGTCCTCCTCGATGACTTCCATGATGTAATATTCGCCGCTGTCCTCAACGGTCTCTTCGGCTGAATCAAAGATGGGATACAGGGCGTAAAAAACGCCTTTTTCATTCTCGATGATATCGAGGATCTCAAAGTTGTGTTCGACGTTGTCTTCGTCGATCAGGGTGATCAGATCGGGCTTGTAATCGTTGTCCATATTTGTTCCTCAAACGTGTTTTTCTATGCTTTAATTTTACTATGTTGATTGCGCGAAGTCAAGAGATTTTCGTAAGATTTCACGCAGAAAAACATAGGAATTTTCGACAGAAAAATACGCCTTTTTTCTACATGCTTTATCGAGTAGTATTTTTCGATAATATATTGAAAAAATCGCCGAAATATAGTATAATAATTACGATTACAGGCTTGTTGTTCCGCGGAGGTTTTCGGCATAAAGAATATGTTCCTTTATTCTCCGCATAGTATTGTTATAACACCGAGTGACGGAGGAAGTATGTTGCTCTTACCGTATGATCGTTTGCCCCGCGAGTTTCAATGTCCCGAGGTAAAGAAATACTATGACATTCTGGATAAAAAACGAATGAGTTTGTTTTTGAAGCGCGTGACGGATATCGTGCTGTCGCTGATCATGATCCTCATCCTTTTGCTGCCGATGGCGGTGATCGCGGTGATCATCAAGGCGACCTCTAAGGGACCCGTGCTGTATAAGCAGGAGCGCGTGACGACCTACGGAAAACGCTTCCGTATCTGGAAGTTCCGCACGATGACCGTCGGTGCGGATCAGCAGGGCGCGCTGGTGACCTCGGCGCACGACAACCGCGTGACCGGCGTCGGCGCGACGCTGAGGAAGTTCCGCCTTGACGAGCTGCCGCAGGCGTTCCATGTGCTGTCCGGCAAGATGAGCTTTGTCGGCACCCGTCCCGAGGTCGTCAAGTATGTGGAGCGTTACACGCCCGAGATGAGGGCGACGCTGCTGATGCCCGCGGGTATCACGTCGCTGGCGTCCATCAAGTTCAAGGACGAGGACGCGATGATCGGCGACGTCAGCGATCCCGATGAGGTGGACCGCATTTATGTGGAGGAGATCCTCCCGAAAAAGATGGAGTATAACCTCAAGTATCTCAGCCGTTTCGGCTTCCGCAGAGATATCTATCTGATGTTCGCGACGATCAAAAACGTCGTATCATAAAGCGATTATTATGTCATTGCGCGGACTTTCGCCCGCAGCAATCCCGCAAACAGGGAATATATCGATCGGTAACATCAAACATGATCGATGAACTGATAATGAATATCATTCTCATCTGAATGAATCCGATCGAATCATCAACCTTTGTCGAGGGTGGTTATGAGTAAGTTCAAAAAGGCTGTTCTGGATACCTCGCTGTTCCGCCGCAGCTATGTGATCTGCCTCTTTTGCAGTAATATCTCCTTTGTGCTGATACCGGCGTATCTGGTGCTGATATTCCTGTTCTTCTGGGGCGTATTTCTCATGATATATAACGAGCGCAAGTACCATACCGTGCTGAAAACGCGTTACGGTCTGTGGCTGCTTGCATTTGTGCTGTCGTCGCTGCTGACGGTGGTGACGCATCTGGCGAGCTCGTTGTTATATAACGCTTACAATCTGATCATGGTGCTGCATCTGGCAATGTGCTTCTTTGTGTTCTATTCGGTACATACCGAAAAGCACCTGAACTTCCGCCGCGAGCTGTACTCCGTCTGCCGCTTCATCGTCTATTGCTCGACGGTGCTCGGAATACTGGGACTGGCGTTCCTGATGGCTGAGATCAGCTTCGAGGTGCTGTGGTTCAAGTTCATCATTTTCGAGAACCGCTTCGACGGCATGTTCGTCAATCCGAATCAGCTCGGCTTTATCGCCGTGGTCGCGATATTCTGTTCGCATATGCTGCTGAAAAAGGACTTTATCGCGATATCGGGACGCGAACGCGTCAGCCGCATCTGGATCGGCTCCTGCGTCGCGGTCAACGCGATCTCGCTGCTGCTGTGCGACTCCAACGGCGCGATGGTCCTGATGATAGGATACGCGATCTTCTTCGTGATATACAAGATGTTCGGCTCGGAATCGAAGTTTTCCGTCAAACAGATCATCACCAAGTCAGCGGCGTGTCTCTTGGCGGGGTTGGTCATCGTAGCGGCGGTGTTCTTCGTCCGCAACATCACGCAGGCAGGCTTTGTCCAGATCATGAAGGCGACCTCCGAGTCGACGATCGTATCGTCGGACAGCCTGACCGATAAGATCGCGCACGACGAGGCGGTCGTGACCTTTGAGCATGAAAACAAGAATCTGGATTCCGGACGCTTCAAGCTGTGGAAGCAGGCGGCGAAGATGTTCCTCGAGAATCCGATCATGGGCATCGGCAAGGGCAATATCTACGAGTACGGCAACCGCATGTTTGAGGACGGTATCAAGTTCTCGAAAGGCTACGGAGCGCTGGCGCCGATCATGACGGATTTCCATAACGGGTATATCACGATACTGGTATGCTCGGGCATCATCGGCTTTGTGCTGTTCTGCATCTTCGGTCTGCGGTTCTTCAAGCATATCACCATGCATGTGTTCCGTGACGGCAGCCTCAAGGAAAGTGTACTGCCGTGTATGTATGCGTTTATCTGCTCGTACGCGATCTATTCGTGCTTCGAGGTAGGACTGCTGTACAATGTGAATTTCATGGTCATCTTCTTCTGGCTGACCCTCGGCTATACCTCCTGCTTCCTCGTCAAATACGAGCCTGACAGAGAACTCGGCACATTTGTATTGTTCGGCAAGACTTTCCGCAGGGGTTTATTGTAATCATGTATGAAACAGCGGTTATATCCGATAATATCCGTGGTGATGTACAGTGAAATTATATATTCAGCGTGATACCTCGACAATGAACGCGCGGTATCAGGCGGCAGATGAAAAAGGCAGCCTCCGTTATACCGTGACGGGGAAACGTACTCCCTCCGGCGAGAGTGTCCGCATCAAAACGCCCGACGGCGAGACGGTATGCAGGATCCGTATGCTCGGCTTCTCCGCGCTGTCGATCTACAGCATCAGCGTCGGCAATGAGAGCATGCGGCTGAATGTCGCCGTAGGCAGCGGCAGAGCGTCGGTGCGCTTTCGCGGTATCAGCTTCTTAGTGCGCGGCGATGTGCTCTTGGGCTCCTACTCCATCCTCGATGCGGATACCGCCGTGGTGTGCGCGGTAGGGAAGGATTATGCCCGCGGCTGTATACAGCTGGATATACGGCAAAACGACAGAGAACTCTTCTGTCTTGCGACGGCGATCTGCATCGACAGCCTGAATGTCGGTAGTATCCCCGCATTACAGATGACATAAGGATAGCAGGGGAGGGGCTTGCTCCTCCCGCCGGCAAGTGACCGGCGACAAGTGATCAGTTAACTGAATAGAATGAGAAAGGAAATACATTATGGACAAGTTATTACGGTTATTAGGCGAGAATTCTTCTTATACGACGGCACAGCTGTCGATGATGCTCGGCGAGTCCGAGGACGCGATCAAGGCGCGCATCAAGGAATATGAAGACAGCGGGATCATCCGCGGCTATCAGGCGGTTGTCAACTGGGACGAGGTCCCCGACGCGGGCGTGATGGCGATGATCGAGCTCAAGGTTGCGCCTCAGATGCAGAAAGGCTTCGACGATATCGCGGAAAAGATTCTGGCATACGACGAGGTGGAATCCGTCTATCTGATGGCGGGCGCGTATGATCTTCTGCTGACCGTAAAGGGCAGGACGATCCAGGATGTATCTTCCTTTGTCGCGAAGCGTCTGGCGGCGATGCACGGTATCCTGTCTACCGCGACGCATTTTATCCTCAAGCGCTACAAAGAGGACGGCGTGCCGCTGGTCGATAAGAAAAAAGACGGAAGGGAAATGATTTTTGGATGAATTATTCCGAAAAATTGACGCCGTCGATCCAAAGCGTAAAGCCCTCGGGCATTCGCCGTTTTTTCGACATCGTCAACGAAATGGACCATGTGATTTCCCTGTCGGTCGGCGAGCCCGATTTCCAGACGCCGTGGCATGTGCGTCAGGCGGGCATCACCTCGCTGGAAGAGGGAAAGACATGGTACACTCCGAACCGCGGCTTCAAGGAGCTATGTCAGGAGATAACAAAATTCTATAAAAGAAAATACAACGTTACATATGACCCTAAGACGGAATGTGTCGTGACGGTAGGAGGCAGCGAAGCGATCGATAACGCGATCCGCTGTCTGGTATCGAGCGGCGACGAGGTGCTGATCCCTCAGCCCTCCTTTGTCTGCTATGAGCCGCTGACGATTATGGCGGGCGCGACCCCCGTGATCATTCAGACGACTGCGGAGAACGCTTTCCGCCTGACGCCCGAACAGCTCGAGGAAAAGATCACCGATAAGACCAAGCTCCTGATCCTGCCGTATCCGAACAACCCGACCGGCGGCATCATGGAGCGCGCCGATCTCGAGGCGATCGCCGAGGTCATCAAAAAGCACGATTTGATGGTGCTGTCCGACGAGATCTACTCCGAGCTGACCTATGAGGGTAAGCAGCATGTGTCTATTGCGTCTGTCGACGGCATGTGGGAGCGCACGGTGGTCATCAACGGCTTTTCCAAGTCCTACGCGATGACCGGCTGGCGGCTCGGCTACGCGCTCGCTCCCAAGGAGATCTGCGCGATGATGGTCAAGCTGCACCAGTTCTGCATCATGTCCGCGCCGACGACCGCGCAATACGCGGCGATCGAGGCGCTTCGACACGGCGACGACGATATCGCCGAGATGAAGAGCGAATATGATATGCGCCGCCGCTTTGTGGTGGGCTCGCTGAATAAGATGGGACTGACCTGCTTCAACCCTGAGGGCGCGTTCTACTGCTTCCCCTGTATCAAATCGACGGGGCTCTCCAGCGAAGAGTTCTGCACCCGTCTGCTCCACAGCAAGCATGTCGCGCTGGTGCCCGGTTCCGCGTTCGGCGAATGCGGCGAGGGCTATGTGCGCCTGAGCTATTCGTATTCCATTAAGCACCTGACGCGCGCGATGGAATTGATCAGAGAGTTTTTGAAGGAATTGAAAGATGAAAGCAACGGTTAAAGCCCCCGCGAAAATCAACCTGACGCTGGATATCGTCGGCAAACGTGCCGACGGCTATCACGACGTGGCGATGGTGATGCAGACGGTCTCGCTCTATGATACCGTTACCGTAGAGACGACGGACGGCGAGGGGATCGAGGTATCCTGTCCCGCTTATCCGGACGTCCCGACGGACGACAGCAACATCGTCTGTAAAGCCGCGAAGGCGTTCTTTCAGACGACCGGTGTTCAGCCGAAGCCTTTGAAGATCACGATCGATAAGGTGATCCCGACGCAGGCGGGTCTGGCGGGCGGCTCCTCTGACGGCGCTGCCGTTGTGCTGGCGCTGAATCAGCTTTTTGAAACGCATTTAAAGATGGAAGAAATGGCGGATATCTGCGCCCGGTTCGGCTCGGATGTGCCGTTCTGTCTGCTGGGCGGTACGATGTTCGCGACCGGGACGGGCACGACGCTGAAAAAACTGCGCTCTATGCCGTCGTGTTACATCGTGATCTGCAAGCCGGAGGTCTGCGTATCCACCGCGGCGGCATATGCCGCGTGCGATGCGCGCGAGCCGAAGGGCTTCCTCTATACTGACGAGCTGATCAAGCGACTGTACAGCCGCGACATCCGCGGGCTGGCGACCTGCCTGTACAACGAGTTTGAACAGGTGATGGAGCTGCCCGAGATCAACGAGATCAAAAAGCTGATGCTGTCGGCGAAAGCGCTGGGCGCGTCGATGAGCGGCTCCGGGTCTGCGGTTTACGCGATATTTCTCGATAAGAAAAAAGCGGAGAAATGCGCTAATATTCTAAAAGGGAAATATAACAAAGTTTTCCTGACGCAGCCTCTGAAAGAAGGCTGCCGCGTGGAATCAACAGAATTATCTGAATAAACTAAACATTACCTGCCAAAGATGAAAACAAACACATTAAGGCAGGTAATTCTTTTGAAGAAATATATTCATTTGTTGGTACTCTCAATTATGCTGGCGGGAATGATACTGTCTCTGCCGTTCTTTAATTCTTGTGAAGAATTAACTGAGGATGTACTGCGCGTACATATCCTCGCGAATTCCGATTCCGCCGCCGACCAGAGCCTCAAGCTCAGCGTGCGCGACAGGATCGTCAGCGAGTGTTCCGATTACTATGACGGCTGCGGCGGAAAGGAAGAGGCGCTCGATATCACGCAAGCGCATCTTGACGAGATCGAATCGCTCGCGCGTGAAGAGATCCGAAGCCGCGGTTTTCGTTATCCCGTTCACGCCGAGGTGAGCGAGATGTATTTCAACACACGATATTATGACGACTTCACCATGCCCGCCGGGTGGTATGACTCCCTGCGTCTGACGATCGGCAGCGGCGGGGGACAGAACTGGTGGTGCGTGATGTACCCCTCACTGTGTGTCGGCGCGGCATCCGAAAGCGAGATGAAAGACTCGCTCGACGACGGCGAATATAAGGTGGTCAAGACGGATAAGTATGATTTTCGCTTCAAGATCGTCGAGTACTGGGAGAGCTTTCGCTCTTGGTTCCGATGATGTGCCGAAAAGAGTACATGTGATGTTTTATGATAGCATAAAAAGAGTAGCGACTCACGCTATGTCATTATGTTAAGAAGGCTCCTTTTGGGAAAAGGAGCTGTCGCCTGTTGGCGACTGAGGAATTGCATCAATTGATCGAGCGTCAGCGAGAAACCTTTTCTTAACATAATGACATTGACCGACTGTCGCTTACTTGTCACTAAATCGGAGGAAATATGCTGCGTTTTGTATTAGGCCGTTCCGGCTATGGAAAAAGTGAATATATGCGCCGACACTTTGCTCAGCTGGCAAAGGACGGAGAAGAAAAGCTCCTGTTCATCGTCCCCGATCAGATCTCGTTCGAGACGGAGGCGCGGTTCCTCGACCTGCTCGGACCCGCCCTGTCGCGCAACATTCTGGTGCTGGGCTTTTCGCGCCTGTGCGACTATGTGTTCGATATGACGGGCAACCGCTTCGCGACCTTCGCGGACGACGGCGTGCGTCATCTGATGATGAGCCTCGCTCTTGAGCAGGTATCGGATCAATTGACGGTCTTCAACAAGCGCGCCAACGCCTCGGATACGCGCGAGCTGATGCTCTCCGCCGTGAAGGAGTATAAGAAGTGCGCGATCAGCTGCGACGACCTCCGTGAGGCGGCGCAAGGGGCACAAGACGATCATCTTCGCGGCAAGCTCGAGGATACCGCTCTGGTGTACGACGCGTATAACGCCGTGATGGAGCGCAGTTATATGGATCCGCTGGATTCGCTGTCCAAGGTCTGCGAACTGCTGACCGACCATAAGATATTCGTCGGCTACACTGTCGCGCTCGATGCGTTTTCCGGTTTCACGGTGCAGGAATACAATGCAATCGAACAGATCATGACAATGTGCAGGGAGATGTTCGTTGTACTGACCGATGACGGCGGCGAAAACAGCGACAGTCTGTTTTATGTCCCGCGTCAGACACGGAAGCGGTTGTCGCGTATCGCCCGCGGGCATCAAATCGATATCGCCCCGCCTGTTGTGATGACGACTCCGTACCGCTTTCATAATGAAGCGCTGACCGTGCTGGAAGAAAACATTTACCGCTTACAGAAAGAGCCGTTCACGCAGGAGAGCGACGCGGTGACGGTATATCGTGCCGCGGGGATCTATGACGAGTGCGACTTTGTCGCGCGGACGATCCGGGCGCTGGTCGAGGACGGTTACCGCTACCGTGATATCGCGGTGATCGCACGCTCAACCGATCAGTACGCCGGTATTCTCGACGTCTGTCTGGATAAGTACGGAATCCGCTGTTTTATGGACGAACCGCAGAACATCGACGCGATGCCGATCGTGCGGCTGGTGACCGCTGCGTTCGATATCGTCAACCGCGGTTTTCAGCGCGAGGATATGCTCTTGCTGCTGAAGACGGGACTGTGTTCCTACAGCGTGGAAGATATCGCGGATTTCGAGAACTATCTGTTCGTCTGGGATATCAGCGGGCGGCGCTTTTACGATGAATTCACCGATTCTCCCGATGGCTTTACCGATGAGATGACTTCCGCTCAGGAAAAGAAGCTGAAGCGGATCGAAGCCCTGCGCGCCGATATCATCGGCAAGCTCAGAAGATTTGCGCGCGCGGTGAAGGAAGCCGACGGCAGGACGATCGCCAAGGCGTTGATGAAGCTGCTGTACGACCTGAAAGTAGACGACAATATCAACAGCCTGTGCGATGCTTTTGAAGCGCAGGGAGACGAGGATCGCGGTGCGGATTTGATCCGCATGTGGAACGTTTTGTGCGGAACGCTTGACAAGACGGTCGCCGTGATCGGAAGCTATCGTCTGCCGTCCAAACGATTTGCGGAGCTGCTGTATACCAATTTTGCCGCGTCACAGGTCAGCACGATCCCGCGCGGCGCTGATGAGGTCGATATCTCGACCGCCGACCGCACGCTGATCTCCGATAAGAAAGCGGTGTTCTTGATCGGCGCGGTAGAGGGAGAGTTCCCGCATACGCCGGTCGAAGCGGGCGTGTTCACCGACGATGAGCGTGTGAAACTGAAAGATACGCTTCATCTTCCGCTGGGCGATTCGGTCGAAGAACTGATCGCTTATGAGCGTTACATCGCTTATTCCGCGCTGACCGCCGCCGGTGATCGGCTGTATATCAGCTATCCCGCTGTCGATATGCGCGGCGAGATGTTGTCCCCGTCCGATATGATCGGCGAGGCTGAACTGAGCCTGCCTCACCTGAGAGTTGTCAACTATGATACGGTGCCGATCAAAGAGCGCCTGCGCTCCAAGCGCGCCGCGTTCGATTACCTGATCAGCCGTTATCACAGCAAAAGCCCCGATATCGCGGCGCTGAAAGCCTATTTCAAAGAGGATGAAGAGTATCGGGATATCCTGAACGCGATCGAGGACGTCCTCAGCCGCCGTATGAGACGCATCAGGGATACCGCCCTGACCAAGGAACTGTACGGCAGAGAAATGAAGCTGTCTTCGACCAAGATCGACGTCTATCATAAATGTCCGTTCCGTTATTTCTGCGAGTACGGTCTTCATATCCGCGAGCGCCGCAAGGCGACCGTGGACGCGCTGGAGTACGGCACCCTCATGCATCACATCTTCGAGGTGTTCTTCGGCTCCTACAGCCGTGAGGAATACACCCGGATGGAGGAGAGCGAGATCGCGCAGATCGTATCGGATATTCTGGACGAATACATCGAGAAGCATTTCGGCGGGACGGA
Source organism: Ruminococcus sp. (assembly GCA_017403985.1). Lineage (GTDB taxonomy): Bacteria > Bacillota > Clostridia > Oscillospirales > Acutalibacteraceae > Ruminococcoides. The sequence goes on from JAFRDE010000009.1 coordinate 52,794, forward strand.
AGGCAAAAGCGACCGCTTTTTGTATCTTTTGTACCGTATCAAGTCGACCGCGACCAAGCTGGTTTTACATATGGTAGGGGAGCTCAGTCAGAGCGACTTTATCCCAGTCGATTTCGAACTCGGCGTAGGTACGGATATCCCCGATTATTCGGTGGAGCTTAAAGACGGTCTGCGCCTGACGGTGCGCGGCAGCGTTGACCGCGTCGACCGCTGCGATGCGGACGGCGTCAGTTACATCCGCGTGATCGACTATAAGACCGGCACCAAGGAATTCAACATCAATGACCTCGTGTACGGATTGAATCTGCAAATGTTCATCTATCTGTACGCCATTCGGGAAAACGGCGGCGACCGCTACGGCGAGATCACCCCTGCGGGCGTATTGTACATGCCCGCGGTATCGCCGTCGGTGTCCGCCGACCCGGATACGCCCGAGGCAAAGATCCGCGCTGAGGTGCTGAAGAAATATATGATGAAGGGCGTGATCCTCGACGACGCCGCGGTCGTCGAGCTCATGGAGCACGACGGCGAGGGAAAATACATCCCCGCCAAGCTCAAGGACGGTACCGTGACCGCCTCCGCGGGCAGTCTGGCGACGCTCGAGGAGCTCGGCGCGATCTTCCGCCGTATCGATATCCTGACGGCGCAGATGGCGCAGTCGCTTTATGACGGCGACGTTGCCGCCCGACCGCTCAAGAGCAAGAAATACGACGGATGCGCCTACTGCGTGTATCAGGCGGTATGTCTGCGCGAAGAGGACGATCCCTGCCGCGAGGCGGAGGACAGAACGCCCGAAGAGGCGCTCGAGGAACTGAAACGGGAGGTGGATGACGATGAAACGTAAGTGGACAGATCATCAGCGTGACGCGATCACCGCGCGCGGCGGCTCCGTGATCGTTTCCGCCGCCGCCGGTTCCGGAAAGACCGCCGTGCTGGTCGAGCGCGTGATCCGATTGATCACCGATACCGAAAACGGCGTCGACGCGGACCGTATCTTAGTGGTCACCTATACCCGCAAGGCTGCCGCCGAGCTGAAAACCAGATTGAAAGAAGCGCTGACCGACTGTATTCGTAAGGACCCGTCAAACGCCTTCCTCCTGCGCCAGCAGTCGCTGTTGTCCAAGGCGCATATCTCAACGGTGGATTCGTTCTGCATGTCGTTATGTAAGGAATATTTCTATCTGTTGGATATCGACCGCGGCATCCGTATCGCGGACGCGGGCGAGCTGAGCGTTTTGCGTAGCGACGCGATGAAGCTGACGCTCGACGTGCTGTATGAGCGCAGAGATCCGAAGTTCCATCTTCTGGTGGAGACTTTCGCCTCGGCGCGCGACGACAGCCGATTAGAGGATAATATCTATCAGCTGTATGACTTTCTGCGTTCCCATCCGTTCCCCGACCGCTGGCTGAAAGAAAAGCTGTCCTATTATACGGACTTCAGGGACGTCGCGGATACGGTGTGGGGGAGGATCATCGCGGAGTATACGCGCGAAGCGGCGGATTATCTGCGCCTGCTGTATGAACGCGCTGTCGACGCGATTTCACTGGATGAAAAGCTCAACGACAAGCTGTTTCCCTTATTTGATACATATCGCGCTTTTTATGAGCGCTTACTGCACGCGGCAGTTCATCAGGGCTGGAACGATATTCGTAATGTACTGCTGTCCTTTGACGCGGGGCGGTTATCTACGCCGCGCGGCTATGCGGATAACCCGCTGAAGATCGCGGCGGCTTCCGCGCGCGACATCTTCAAGGACACCGTTAAGACCCTGCAGAAGCTCTACGCGCAGGAAGAGGCGATGTGCCTGTACGATATCGAGCGGCTCAAGGATTTTGCCGAACAGATCTTCAACGCGGCGACTCTGTTCGAAGAGCATTACGCCATGCTGAAAAAGGAACACGGCGTAGCGGATTACGCCGATATCGAGCACTGGGTGCTGTCGCTGATACTGGACAAAGAAACAGCGGCTCCCACCGACGTCGCGCGTGAGATCGGCTCCCGCTTCGACTGCATCATGGTGGATGAGTATCAGGACGCGAACGAGGTGCAGGATACTATCTTCAAGACCGTTTCCCGCGGCGAGGAAAACCTTTTTGTGGTCGGCGACGTGAAGCAGAGTATCTACGGTTTCCGTCAGGCAATGCCGGAATTGTTCCTTAAAAGAAAAAACAGTGCGTTTTTGTATGACAAAAAGCATCCGGAATATCCGGCTAAAATAATTCTCGAAAAGAATTTCAGAAGCGATTCCTCTGTGCTTGCCGCCGTCAATTTCTTTTTCACAAAGCTGATGTCTCCCGCTGTCGGCGACATCGAGTACAACGAAGAAGAAAGGCTTGTTGCGGGCGCGGAATACGAACTGCAGAGCGAGCCCGCCGTAGAAATGCATATCATCGATAAAGAAGGCGTGGGCGAGGAGGATGCGGCGATCGCCGAGGCGCGTTTTATCGCCGAGCGCATCCATCAGATGGTTGCCGAAGGTTATCCCGTCAAGGACGGGGACGATTACCGTCCGGCGACCTACAGCGATTTTGCGGTATTGATGCGCAGCTTATCGAGCTACGGCGCGTTATATCGCGAGGTGTTCGAGCTCTACGGTCTGCATACGCACAGCGAAAGCAGCGCGGGCTTCCTCGGAGCGCGGGAGATCATGCTGATGACGAACTTTCTGCGCGTGATCAACAATCCCGCCTTGGATATCGAGCTGCTGAGCGTCGTGATGAGCCCCGTGTTCGCGTTCGATGAGGACGACCTCGCCCGCATCAGGATCGGCGACCGTAACGGCTCGCTGTTCGCGGCGATCACGCTGGACGCCGAAAAGGGAAACGCCAAGAGCCGCGCGTTTTTACACGAGCTTGACTACTACAGAGGACTGTCTGCGACAACGCCGCTGTACAAGCTGATCGCGGTGATCTATGAGCGTTCGTCCTTTGTGTCGATCATCTGTGCTTCCGACAGCTCGGGCTATGCAATGAACAACCTGCATCTGCTGCTCGACTATGCCCGCAGCTTTGAGCAGAATACCCGACGCGGTCTATCCTCCTTTGTGACCTATCTCGACCGCTTAATAGAGGACGGCTCCGATCTGCCGGGCGCCGTCGGCGAAAGCGGCGGCGATTTCGGCGTCGAGATGATGACGGTCCATTCGTCGAAGGGACTGGAGTTCCCGATCGTCTTCTTGGCGAATACCGCACGGAAATTCGTCTCCGACGCGTCCAAGGCGGTACTGCTCCATTCGCGCTTCGGCTATGCCCAAAAGCTGTTCGATCCCGTACTGTCCGCGAGCTTCAACACGATGCCGCGCAGCGCGCTGGCGATGGAGAAGCGGCGCAGCGAGATGAGCGAAGAGTTGCGCGTCCTGTATGTCGCGATGACGCGCGCGAAGCAGAAGCTGATCATGCTCGCCACCCCGTCGCGCTCCGCCGCGTCCTATATCGAGGGCGTCGCTAAAAAGCTCGCCGGTCAGCGGGAGATCTCGCCGTTCGCGGTGCGTTCCGTCAGCGCGCTGTCCGACTGGCTGACGATGTGCGCCATGCTCCATCCCGACGGCGAGGTGTTCAGAGAATACGCCGGCGTGTCTGTCGACTGCGAATCGCGTGCGGATTTCCGCCTGACCTGCCGGGTGATCGATCAGCCGTTTGACGATGAAGAAACGGAGTCGAGCGACGATGAAACGGTTATGATGCAGGAAAGCAGCTTCGCTGTCGACGAGCTGAAAAAACATGTCGAATTCCGCTATCCGTATGAAGGGCTGAGCGGTCTGCCGGTCAAGGTCGCGGCGTCCGATCTGGCGCACCGCCTGACCGAAAAAGCCTATGACCGTCACCTTGACCGTCCCGCCTTTTTACAGGGTGAAAAGCTCACCTCTGCCGAAAAGGGTACCGCACTGCACGCCTTCATGCAGTATGCCGATTTTGCCGCGGCGAGAGAGGATATCGGCGCTCAGCTCAAGCGTCTGACAGACGAAGGTTACCTGACGCAGGCGCAGGCGGACAGCATCGATACGGACCGCGCGAAGCGTTTTATTGACAGCGAGCTGGTGACGCGGTGTCTGAAAGCGGATACGGTATATAAGGAGTATCGCTTCAACGTCAGGATTCCCGCAAAGCTCGTGGATCCCGATATCGATGAAGCGCTGAGCGGAGAAACGGTGATCCTGCAGGGTGCGGTGGATCTGGCTTTCGTCGAGAACGGCGAGCTGGTGATCGTCGACTATAAGACCGACCGCGTGAAGGATCCCGCAGCGCTCGTAGAGCGCTACGCTTCACAGCTTCTGCTGTATAAAGACGCGATGGAGGAATGTCTCGGACTGCCTGTCAAGGAGTGCCTGATCTATTCCATCTATCACAGTAAAGATATATCGGTTTTCCATATATAATCAAAGGCTCCCTCTCGGGAGCCTTTTGTCATGTTAATATGATCTTTTCCGCGACTTTGATACCGTCTACCGCGGCGGATACGATGCCGCCGGCGTAGCCCGCGCCCTCGCCGCAGGGGTACAGGCCTTTCAGGCTGACGCTCTGCATGCTGTCATCGCGCGTGATGCGGATGGGGGAGGAGGAGCGGCTCTCCACGGCGGTCAGCACCGCGTCGGGATAGCTGAAGCCATGCAGTCGGCGGTCGATCAGCGGGATCGCCTCGCGCAGAGAATCCGTCACGAACGGCGGCAGGATATTTTCCATCCTCGCGAAGTTTGTGCCCGGCAGATAGCTCGGCGTCACCTCGCCGAAGCGGGCGGATTTTTCCCCTTTGAGAAAGTCGCCGACCCTGATGACCGGCGCGCGGTAATCGCCGCCTCCCGCTGAGAACGCCTTGCGTTCCAGCTCGCGCTGCCAGTACATGCCTTTCAGCTCATGTTCGCCTTGGATATCCTCGGGGTTAACGGATACCAAAAGCGCCGCGTTGGAGTTGACCTTGTTGCGCGCGAATTCGCTCATGCCGTTGGTCACGACGCTGTTTTCTTCGCTCTGTGCTGCGACGACAACGCCGCCGGGACACATGCAGAAGGTGTAGACCCCGCGTCCGTCTTTGAGACGGACGTTTTGCTTATAATAGGCGGCGGGCAGTTTCGTGTGCGCCGCGCCGTATTGGGAGCGGTCGATGTTTTCACGCAGATGCTCGATTCTGACGCCGACGGAAAACGGTTTGGGTCCCATGTGGACGCCCATGCCGTGGAGCAGCTCGAAGGTGTCGCGCGCGCTGTGACCGATCGCGAGCACGATCTCATCGCATTCGATCAGCCGCTTTGTGCCGTTGTGCTCGACTTCGGCGGCGGTGATGATGCCGCCGCGCGTTTTGATATCGGTCAGCTTTGTATCAAAGTATATGTCCGCGCCGAGAGTGATCAATTCCTCGCGAATGTTTTTTACCGTGTCGCGGAGCTTGTCCGTGCCGATGTGCGGCATCGCGTTGAAGAGGATCTCCTCGGGCGCGCCGTGCGCGGCGAATTCCATGAGGACCTTGCGCGCTCTGCCGTCCTTTGTGCCGGTGTTGAGCTTGCCGTCCGAAAAAGTTCCCGCGCCGCCTTCGCCGAACTGTACGTTGCATTCGGTATTCAGCTCGGAATACTTCCACAGCCGGTCGATGGCTTTCGCGCGTTCTTCGACGCGTGATCCGCGCTCGATCACGATGGGATGGATACCGCTCTGCGCTAAGGTCAGCGCGCAGAACAGCCCTGCGGGACCCGTGCCGACGATCAGCGGTCGTTTATCCTTGTTTTTCGGCGTCAGGGGCGTGTAGCGGTATTCTTCCGTGATGGCGGCGTTCTTGCTTTTTGCCTTGTTCAGCGCCGCCTGTTCGCTGCTGCTGAGCCATACGTCTACGCTGGTCGTATAGTGGATATTATCCTTGTGCCGCGCGTCGATAGAGCGTCTGTAAAGCGACGCTTTTTTGATCGCTTCTGTTGATAACCGAAGTTCTTTCGCGCAGGCTTTGAGAATATCGTTATCATTGTATTCTAACGGCAGCTTGATGTTGTTGATGCGGATCATAGGCTGTCACCTGCGCACATGCCGCTCGCGAAGGCGAACTGCAGGTTATAGCCGCCGCAGTCGCCGTCGACGTCCAGCGCCTCGCCGATGATATACAGCCCCTTGTGGCGCTTGCTTTCAAAGGTACGGGAGTCGATCTCGCTTAGGCGAACGCCGCCCGCGGTGACCTGCGCCTTTTTGAAATCGCGGCTTTCTTCACAGACAAAGCGCCAGTCGGAAACATGGCGGCTCAGCGCCTTTATTTCTTTATCGGAAATATCCTTACAGAGAGCCGAGGGGCGTATCCCGCTCGCTTTCAGGAGGGCGAGACCGAGATTTTTATGGAACATGCCGGTGAAAATCTCGCTTGCGGGAGCGTCGGGCGTATTCTGTACACGCGTTGTGATCTCCCGCAAGACCTGTTCCTCTGTAAAGTCGGGCAGGAGGTCGATGTGAATCTCACACCCGCCGAGATTCGCTTCACGCGACAGGTTGAAAACGCATATACCCGACAGGGCGTTATCGGCAAATTGTACCTCGCCGCGCTCGGTCTTGATTACTTTGCCGTTTCTGTTCAGGGTCACCCGCGCGTCGGCGCGGATCCCTTTCAGCGAACGGAGCAGGTCATTCTTTACCGCGACAGGGGAGAGAGAAGGGCTCAGTCGGCTCATGCTCAGTCCGAGCGAGCGCAAAAGCTCACGGCTGCCGCTTTCGCGTCCGGCGTAGTCGGCTTTGCCGCCCGCCGCGATGATCAGCTTTTTCGCATTTATTTGGATATCCGCCGAGGCGATCTCATAGCCCTCGGCGGTCTTTTGGATGCTTTGGATGTCAGCGCTGCATATCTCCTCGATATGCAACCGCGCCATGCGGCGGCGCAGTACGTCCAGCACGGAGCTTGCCTGATTGCTCAGCGGGTAGACTCTGCCCTCGCTGTCGGTGTGCGTCAGCAGTCCGAGCATGCGGAAAAAGCGCAGAACTTCGTCTGCGCTGTATTTCTCAAAAAGAATATTGATCAACTCGCCGCTGCCCTCGCCGTGGTAGCTTTCCGCGCCCGCGCCGATATGGCTGAGGTTGCATCTGCCGTTGCCGGTGACGAGCAGCTTTTTGCCGACGCGGTCGGCTTTTTCGAGGATGACGATCTTTTTGTCCGGATGACGTTCGGCGGCGCGGATCGCGCACATCATACCCGAAGCGCCTCCGCCGATGACCGCCGCGTATACGTTCTGCTTTTTCATGATACCTGAGGAACGTTAGTTGTGAAGATGTTCGCCAAAAAGCCGAAGGTCTGCGGCAGCAGAACGACCAGCGAAACGATGACGCCCGCGATCAGTACGCCGCAAAATACGGCGAGCATGGTCTTTTTGAAGCCCATATCGAGGATGGATGCCGCCAGCGTACCGGTCCACGCGCCGGTGACGGGCAGCGGGATGCCAACAAAGAACATCAGCGCGATAAAGAGGCCCTTGCCGCTTTTGGCTTTCAGCTTTTCGCCGCCCTTCTCGCCTTTTTTCAGGCAGAAGGTAAAGAACTTGCCGATGTATTTTTTGTCCTTGCCCCATTCCAGGATCTTGCGGGCAAAGAGGTAGATGAACGGTACGGGGATCATGTTGCCGATGACGGCGAGGATATAAGCGACAGCGGGATGAATGTGATAGCCCCACACAGCGGCGGGGATCGCGCCTCTGAGCTCAAAGATCGGGATCATCGCGAACCCTACGGTCAAAAGATAATATTTCAACATATCGTTGCTCCTTGCAGATAGAATTGATTCATAATACTCTTAGCATTATAACTGAAAAACCTACCTATTTCAACACTTATTTAGATTATACTGAAAACTTATATGAATCCGTTTGACATCTTATGCGGATTTGATTAAAATAATACTGAATTAATAAGGGTTTTTACGGTGTTGTATGAAAGATAAAAAACGAATGATTGCGCGGGTGATTCTGACCGTGCTGACCGTTGCGGCGATCGCGGCGATCTTTTACAATTCATCGCTTTCCGCCGTTGAATCGACCGAACAGAGCTCGCCGCTGACGGATTGGATCAACAGCATCCTGGCGTCTTTACATTTTCCGTTCACCTTGACGGAAAAGTTCATCCGCAAGCTGGCGCATTTTTCCGAATATTCCGCACTGGGAATACTGTTGAGCACAACGGTATATCTGTACCGTCGGGATCGAAAAAAGACCCTGCTGACGGCGCTGCCGATCGGCGCGGCTGTCGCCGTATGCGACGAGCTGATCCAGCTCTTTCCCGCGGGGCGATCCTGTCAGGTGAGCGATATGGTGATCGATACCTGCGGTATCGCGTTCGGTACCCTGATCGTATTGTTGTTTATTTTGATAAAAGAAAAAAGAAGCATAAAGAAACGTATGGAAAAGAAGGAAGGATAGACCGTGAGTGAAGTAACTCCGAATAAAATGGGCGTCAAGCCGATGTTCCCGCTGTTGATGGGAATGTCCCTGCCCGCGATGTTCTCGATGATGATACAGGCGCTGTACAACGTGGTGGACAGCATCTTTGTCGCGCGCTATTCGCCCGACGCGCTGCAGGCAGTGTCGCTGGCGTATCCGATGCAGATGGTTCTGATCTCGTTCGCCGTCGGTACGGCGGTCGGCGTCAACTCGCTGATCGCGCGTCGATTGGGTGCGAAGGATTATCATGAGGCGAATACCGCCGCGACGACCGGTCTGGTGCTGGCGGTAATCGACTGGCTGGTGTTTTTAATGCTCGGTCTGACGGTCGCGCGTCCGTTCATCTCTCTGTTTACGTCGAACCCCGAAGTCATCAGGGACGGCGGCGGTTATCTGACGGTCGTCATGTGTATCTCTATCGGCATGATGATCTCCTGCATGTGTGAGAAGATCCTCCAGTCGACCGGCAATATGATCGTGCCGATGCTGACCCAGACGCTCGGCGCGGTGGTCAATATCATTTTCGATCCGCTGCTGATCTTCGGTATCGGACCTTTCCCGCGCTTGGGTGTTCTCGGCGCGGCGATCGCGACCGTGTTCGGACAGATCTGTTCCATGACCTTCATCCTGATCATCCTCTTTGTGAAGAAGCATGACGTCAAGATCACCTTCAAAGGCTTCCGCATGCAAAAAACCGTGCTGAAAAATATCTACGCGGTCAGCTTTCCCGCCATCATCATGCAGAGCCTCGGCTCGGTGATGGTATCGGGCATCAACGCGATCATCTCGATCGCGAACATCACCGCCGAATACGCGGCGGCGTACATCAACGCTTTCGGTATCTATTTCAAGCTGCAGAGCTTTATCTTCATGCCGGTATTCGGACTCAGTCAGGGCGTGTCGCCGATCATCGGCTACAACTTCGGCGCCCGCAACAAAAAGCGTATGTATGCGGCGTTCCGCATGGGCGTCGTCATCGCCGCGATCATCATGGCGGCGGGTACCCTGCTGTTCCAGCTGGCGCCCGAATTCCTACTGTCGCTCTTTGAGTCGGATAACGCCGCGGCGGCGAATATGCTGCTCGCCGAAGTCGGCGTCCCGATGCTGCGCATCATCAGCATTTCGTTTATGATGGCGGCGGTCGGTATCATGTTCTCCACTCTGTTTCAGGCGGTGGGCAAGGGCTTCTACAGTATGACGATGTCTGTGCTCAGACAGCTGCTCGTACTCCTTCCTGTCGCGTTCCTGCTCTCCAAGATCGACATGGTGACCATGTGGTACGCGTTCCCGATCGCGGAGGTCTTCTGCCTGATCGTCGGTATCATCTTCTTTATCATTATGCGTAAAAAGGTATTCAACAAGATGTAATAGATCGTTTTTTCACCTCATACAATGTATGGGGTGAAATGATGAGTGACATCAAACACAGCGAGATCATCTATGAAGAAGGCTGGCGCGAGACCGCTCCCGTTGTGAACGAGGAGACGCCGGTCGATGAAGCGCCGACCAAAGCGGCAGAGCCTTTACAAAAGCCGCAGGGCTCTAAGCCGCTTCTGATCACGATACAGCTCGTCCTGTGCCTGCTGGCGGCGCTGATCCTGTTCCTGCTCAAGGCGATGGACAGCGAGGGCTATTACAGCTTCATGGACTATTATCATGAGGAACTGCAGAAACCGGTGGTGTCCCGCGAGCTGTTCAGCTCGGCGGATATCGGAAAGCTGTTTGCCCAAAACGCGGTCGAAGTACAGGCAACGCCGGATGAAACTGCGCCTTTGGAAGATTGACTTCGTCATCGGTTACGAGGTTGCGGCGGCAATGACCGCCGTCCTGCTCCTCGACCGTGAAAACCGTGTGATCTGCTGTTTTATCGCGGCGTTGTTGCATGAACTGGGACATGTATCGATGATGCTTGTGCACGGCGTAAAGGTACGGGGAGTCAAGCTTCGTTTGTTCGACGTGCTGATCGAAGCGGATGAGGCGCCGACTCTGCGCGCCGACACGCTGATCACGCTGGGCGGTCCTTTGGCGAATTTCCTTTGCGCCGCGATCCTTTGCCCGTTCAGCCTGAAAATCGGCTTGCCGCATATCGCACTCGGCGTATTCAATCTGCTGCCCGTGATGAGTCTCGACGGCGGACATTTGCTCGGTATTCTGCTGTCGCGCAAATTATCGCCGCGCATTTGCGATATCGTATTGCGTGCTGCGACGTTTATCATCTTGCTGCCGCTGATGACGGCAGGCATTTATATATTGTTCCGAAGCGGATACAACTACACGCTGCTGTTGATATCCCTTTATCTGACGGCGGTGTTGTTGCTCAAGCGGTAAGAACAATTTTTATGTGAGAGTGGTAGGGGATGGCGCTTGCGACATCCCGTTACCTTGTGATTGATCATGTATTCTCGTTATCGGGACGTCGGCGAGCGCCGTCCCCTACAAATATCATTGAGTTGACCGTCGGTCAACAGGGAGAAAACTATGTATCCTGAAAAAGTCGAAAAACTGCTCCTGAAGGTGCAGAAGCCCGGCCGCTACGTCGGCGGGGAGCTGGGAGAGGTGAAAAAGGACAAGCATGAGGTGGACGTAAGATTCGCCTTTTGCTTTCCCGATACCTACGAGATCGGCATGTCGCATCTCGGTATCAAGATCCTGTACAGCCTCTTCAATGAAAAGCCGTATATCTGGTGCGAGCGCGTGTTCGCGCCGTGGATCGATATGGAAGAACAGATGCGCGCGCACGATATCCCGCTGTGGGCGCTTGAGTCGGGCGATCCGCTCTATGATTTCGATTTTATCGGCTTCACGCTTCAATACGAGCTCAGCTACAGCAACATCCTGAATATGCTCGACTTGGGCGGTATCCCGGTGCTGTCGAAGGACAGGCATGATCTTCGGCACATCGTCGTCGCGGGCGGTCCCTGCGCCTGCAACCCCGAGCCGATCACCGACTTTATCGACATCTTTTTCCTCGGCGACGGGGAAGAGGTCGACCTCGAGGTGATTGAGCTTTTCAGAGAGTGCAAAAAAGCGGGGAAGAGCAGGGAAGAATTCCTGCGTCTCGCTTCGCGGATCAAGGGCGTATATGTTCCCTCGCTGTATGACGTGACCTATCACGACGACGGTACGATTGCCGCTGTGACGCCGCGTGACGGCGCTCCCGCGGTGATCGAAAAACGCGTGATGATGGATATGGACGCGAGCTACTATCCCGATAACTTCGTCGTCCCAAACATCGAGATCGTCCACGACCGCGCGGTGGAGGAGATCTTCCGCGGCTGTATCCGCGGCTGCCGCTTCTGTCAGGCGGGATTCCTCTATCGTCCCGTTCGCGAGAAAAGCGTCAAATGCATCAGCGAACAGACGCACGCTCTTTGCCGCAACACCGGCTATGACGAGGTATCGCTGTCCTCGCTGAGCTCGAGCGACTACACGCAGGTGGTTCCGCTGTTAAGAGAATTGAACTCATGGGCAAAGCCAGAGAACGTGAGCCTGTCGCTGCCTTCCCTGCGCGTGGACGGCTTTTCCGACGATATTTTGAATGAGATAAAAACCGTGCGCAAGAGCGGTCTGACCTTTGCTCCTGAGGCGGGCAGCCAGCGCCTGCGCAACGCCATCAATAAAAACGTCTTTGAGGACGAGCTGATGAACACCTGCCGCGTCGCGTTCGAGGGCGGCTACACGACCGTCAAGCTCTATTTTATGATCGGTCTGCCGACCGAGACGATGGACGACGTCGCCGATATCGCGAACCTCGGCAAGAAGGTGCTCGATACCTTTTACAGCACGCCGAACCGTCCCAAGGGCAAGGCGCCGCGCGTGACTCTTTCCGCGTCCTCTTTCGTGCCCAAGCCCTTTACTCCCTTCCAGTGGGAGCCGCAGGATGAAGCGGACGTCCTGCGCGAAAAACAGCAGCATATCAAGAAGTCGATCGTCGACAACAAGATATCGCTGAGCAAAATGACCTACAATTATCACGACACCGATACCTCGTTCTTGGAGGCGGTGTTCGCCCGCGGCGACCGCCGGCTGAACGCGGTGATGTTCGAAGCGCATAAACGCGGCATCCGATTCGACGGCTGGAACGACTGCTTCTCACTGCAAAACTGGCTCGAGGCGTTTGAAGCGTGCGGGATCGATACCGCGTTCTACGCCAACCGCCGCCGTTCCTTTGACGAGATCCTGCCGTGGGATCACCTCGACTACGGCGTGACCAAGGACTTTTTGCGCCGCGAATGTGAGCGCGCTTATCGCTCCGAGGCTTCGCCCAACTGCCGCGAAAAGTGCCTCGGCTGCGGCTGTACCAAATACAAGGGAGGCGTCTGCTATGAAAAACGTTAGAGTGTTTTACCGCAAGTTCGGCTCCTGCAAGTACATTTCCCATCTGGACACCAACCGCGTTATGCTGCGCGCGATCGGCAAAAGCGGACTGAATATCTGGCGCACCGAGGGCTTCAATCAGCATGCCTACATCACTTTCGCTCTGCCGTTGTCATTGGGCTTTGCCTCCGAGTGCGAGAGCATGGATTTCCGCGTTTTGGATGACAACGAGGACCTTTCCGCGATCCCCGAGCGCATGAACGCCTGTCTGCCCGACGGCATCCGCGTGTTCCGCTGCGCCGAATCGGTACATAAGCCTGCGGATATCGACGCGGCAAAATACGCCGTGACCATCGAGCCGATGAATGAGGGTGAAATTTCCTCAGAAGAATTATCTGAGAAACTGAAAGCGTTTCTTGCTCTTCCGGAGATCATCGTTCAAAAGAAGACCAAAAAGGGCATGAAGGACGTCGACCTCAAGCCCTATCTCCTTGCGTTTGAAATGCGCGATGGGGAAAAAGTCAGCTTCGACCTGACCCTTCCCGCCGGCTCTGCGCTGAACATCAACCCCAATCTGTTGCTCAATGCCTTTGCCGACAGCATCGGCGTCGAGCTGTACGCCGATATCACCCGCACCGCTATCACCGTCAAAGGGGGAGAGGACTTTGCGTAAGAATTACGATATCGTCTTGCTCGACGCGGACGAGACCGTCTATGACTTCAAACGTGCCGAAAAGACCGCCGTCAGTCTGACGCTGCACCAGTTCGGCGTCGATCCGACCGACGAGGTGACCGCCCTTTACAGCGACATCAACCTCAGCTGCTGGAAGATGCTCGAGCGCGGCGAGCTCGACCGCGAGGAGCTGAAATCCTATCGCTTTCAAAAGCTCTTTGAGCGGATCGGCGCTCAGCCTGTCGACTATACCGCCGTCAACGCAACCTATGAGAGTAATCTATCGCATCAGGCGTTCCTGCTCGACGGCGCGCTGGATTTCGTCAAAAAGCTCCATCAATACTGCAAGATCTATATGGCGACCAACGGCTTGACGATCCCGCAGACGGGTCGCTTCAACCGCGCGGCGTTCAAACCCTACGTCGACGGGATCTATATCTCGGAGCAGATCGGCGTCAGCAAGCCCGACAAGGCGTATTTCGACTACATCTTCTGCGACCTGAACATCACGGACAAAAGCCGCGTGATTATGGTCGGCGACAGTTTGACCTCCGATATGCTCGGCGGCAGGAACGCCGGTCTGACCACCTGCCGCTATCTCAACGGCGCTGAACCTTCACACAGTGACCTCTGTGATTACGAGATACAGACCTACGACGAGTTTTTCGATATTCTCTTCGATTGCCATGGTGAAGTTGAAAAAGGCTCCCTTTCCTAAGGGAGCTGTCAGCAAAGCTGACTGAGGGTTCCGGCAGTGCCGATCTCAGCCGATATATAAGATATGATCAAAACACCCCCGCTGTCCGGTGACAGCGGGGGTCGCTTCATATAAGAGTGCTTCTATCCTCTTCTCGGCTGTAACAGCCCGAGCTTATAGTTATCGATGATGATGCCGCATCCGACGAGGTACGCGCACACGATAGCGATCAGGACGATGTTATCGATGATCAGCAGGACATGACCGGATTCGATATTGACGCCGGATGAGGTGATAGACGACAGCGTCAGAGCCGCCAGTATCAGCCCGGCGATAAAGGTGACGTTGATCATCTTGCGCGTCGGACTCATCCACAGGCGGTAGCCGATGACGCCGATCACGATATGCGCCAGCGCATATAATACGCTGAGGATGATCGCCGCGGTCGGGTCGGTGATCTCGCTTTCGTTGACGATGGAGCCGGTGCCGGTAAAGACCTCGATGAGGGACAGGATCGCGTGGAGAATCAGGACGATGCCCGAGGCGAGGATCAGTCTTCTGCCGATGCGGAATGCTCTGCCCTTCTTCAGATCCTTAAACTCCTTGCGCGCGTAGTTTTCCGCCGCGAAGTGCATGAGGATGAAGAGCGGGATCGCGATATACAGGAACATACGCAGGACGATGAAGTTGTTGACGTCGGACAGCAGCGACTGTACCTGTTCGGATCTCAGCGGATGGAAGAATTCCTGCGCCAGCTGACAGTCGAAGAGGGTCTGACCCGCCGCACTGTCAAACGCCAGCATAGAGGGACCGATGGTGGAGCCGCCGATATACGCGGACGGCAGCATCAGGCCCAGCGACGCCGCGACCGCGATGACCGCTGTCAGCGCCAGCGCGCGGTATCTGTTGAACGGGATACACATTGCAAGGATGACGATGATACCTGTGATGGACAGCATGACCGTCATCATCGGACGGACGTTGTTGTCTGCGATCACTGCCGCGAAGCCAAGCGCCTTGGGTAGGGCGTTAAGCAGGATCGGCAGCAGTACCGCGACCGCGCCCAGCGCTCCCGCGCAGATCGCATGCGATACGATGAACTTGAAGAACGAGCCCTTTATCGGTGTGCGTCGGGGCTCCAGCGAGAGCAGGAAGCCTCCCGTGCCGATGACAGCCGCTTCGAGCATATACATGTTCTCGATGGAGAACCACATCTGACCCTTTGCGAACGGGATCAGCGCGAACGCGAGGATGAATACCGCGATGGATTTCATCAGGTAGAGGACAGCGGTTTTCTGGATGTTTCCGATAACGCGTCTGCCTTCGCCGACAACGTCCTTCAGATGGCTGAAATCGTTGTCGAGCAGTACGACGTCGGAACAGGACTTGGCGGCTTCGGTCGCCTTGGCAAAGGTGATAGAGGAGTCCGAACGACGCAAGGCGAGGATATCGTTGACGCCGTCGCCGGTCATGGCGACCTTATGCTTCTTTGCCTGCAGCGCCATCACCAGCGCTTCCTTCTGCTCGGGAGATACGCGGGCGAATACCGTGTAATCTTCCGCGATGGAGGGGATGTCCTCGAGCGCGACGCCCGCGAGGGAAATGTAGCGGTCGGCGTGCGCGATACCGCACTTCTGCGCGATGATGCTGACGGTCAGCGGGTTGTCGCCGGAGATGACCTTGACGGTCACGCCGTTTTCACGGAAGAACTTCAGCGTATCCGCCGCGGTTTCGCGGATATGGTCTTCGATGGCGATAAAGGCGATGAGCTCTTTGTCCAGCGTGACGGCGATGACGCGGTTGCCTTCTTTCGCGCGTTCGGTGACATAAGACAGCCGTTCGTCGTCTTTATCAAGCAGATATTCCGGCGCGCCCATCAGGAGCTTTTTGCCGTCGTCGCATACGATGCCGGAGTATTTGTTGGCGCTGGAGAAGGGGATCGCCTCACGGAAGGACGGATTCTCCTCCGCGCCGAAGTATTGATAGATCGCTTCCGAGGTGGCGTTTCTTTCGCCTGCGGAGCCGATCAGCGTACGCATATGGCGTTTGACTTCTTCCTCGTCGATAAACGCTTTGACCTCGCATACGGACATGGTGCCGTCGGTTAAGGTGCCGGTCTTATCCAGACAAATCACGTCGACGCGGGACAGGTTCTCCAGTGAATACAGCTCCTGGATCAGCGTTTGTTTCTTTGTCAGTCCCGCGATGGAGACCATCAGCGCGACGGAGGTGGTCAGCACCAGACCCGTGGGGATCATACCGATGCCGAACATACCGTCCGTGAGGACGATCAGCGACCATGTGACCGGGTCGCTCAGCGAGAGTGTCAGTCCGTTCCAGATAGAGGCGTCATTGCCGGTAGCGGCAATTTTGATGCACAGGGTGACGGTAGTTACCGTGACCGCGAACAGCAGACATACGGTCAGTACTTTGATGATTTTTGTGATAGAGGTCATCAGCTCGGATTTGTGACCCGAGGTGCTCTTGACCTTTCTGGTCAGTTCCGCGGCGTAGGTATCGTCGCCGACCTTATCGGCACGGCACCGCGCGGAGCCGACGATCACGGTTGAACCGGAGAGGACGGTATCTCCCGCATGCTTTTTGATGAGGTCGGATTCACCGGTCAGCATGGATTCGTCCACGTCGATCTCGCCGGTCAGCACGATGAGATCGGCGGTAGCCTGATCGCCTGCCGACAGCGCGACGACGTCGTCCAGCACGATCTCTTCGGATTCGATCGATTTGATCTCGCCGCCGCGGACGACCCTGCTTTTGGTGCCCGTGACGATACGCAGCTTCTCGATGACCTTCATGCTGGAAATCTCCTGATAGGAGCCCATCGCGACGTTCATGATCGCCGGGATCAGGAAGATGAATTTCGAGAACCCGAAGTACTGATTGACGATATCGGAGCGCCCGATGGATGTGAGGAAAATGATGAAGGCGATGAAAACGGCTGCAATCGTAAACAGCACGATGTTGAAGAAAGTAAACAGGTTGCCGACGATGATCTTACCCGTCGTCTTCTTGTTGGGATCCGTCGCAATGTTGACGTGACCTTTTTTGACCCTTTCTTCAACCTGATCAGCCGACAGGCCGAGCTCCGGCGTCGTTTCCACGCGGTCGATCGGTGTTTTTTGCGTATTGATTTTACTCATGTTTTTTCTCCTTGTGGGGATTAACTTCAATCATTTTATCATTATATCACCTTTTTCAACAAGATACAATCTAAAATATTGAAAAAAGCAATGATTTAAAAAATCAAGAGCACCCAATCCCTGAGTGCTCCTGATTCAGCTTCTATTTTCCAGATCGCTGATCCTGTGGTTGTGGACGGAGAGCTGTTCCGCGTGGACAGCCGCTTTCTGTTCCAGCGCGTAGGTGCGCTCGATCAGCCGGTTGTGCTTGTCCATCTTGATCTCGAGCTGTTCGATGCGCTGTGCCTGCAGCGCGTCGCGCTTATCCATCTCGGCGAGCACCTGATTATGCTGCGCGCGGGATTGGATCACGGCGACCATGATCGCCGCAATCGCCGCCGAAGCACCCGAGATCGCCGCCGTAACGATCGGTATCCACTCAGCGCTCAAAGCGATCCGCTCCCGTCAAAACAGAATCGGCATCAGATATCCGGATGATGTTCATATCATCATTCCTTGTTGATATACCCCTCTGTCTATGACGAAATATCGGAATAAGTTGCGTACTTTTATGCAACCGGTCGTGGAATATTTGTCGTCGACCGAATCATGAATGACGACCGGTTGCTTGTTTTCTTTGAAAAACCTTGCTTATTACATTTGATTGCTCTATAATATTAATGTCAAAATGTTTTTATCGGAGCAAATGGTATGAAAAACGGTTCGGAAAAACTAAAAGGGCTTTTTGATTTTGTGACACGTCACAAATTCCTGACCGCGCTGATCCTGTGCGCGCTGTTTTCGTTTGTATATATCGCAGCGAACGGATTCATGATTACGAGCGCAAACGATGATTTCTGCGTCTTTATGGCTGTTTACGGCGGCGACACGGCGGTTCCGTGTCTGGGGTATTTTTATACCGCTTTCTGCGCGCTGATACAGCCGCTGTTCGGCGTGATCAATGTATATATGACGCTGCAGGAGATCATCTGCTTTTTCTCGTTGACGGCGATCAATTACTTTTTTCTGTCCAAGCTCGGCGCGAAGAGAGGTCTTTTCTATACGGCGGTTTTTGACGTGCTTTTCCTGTCGTTCCTGATTGTGGAGATCATGTACACGTATTCGGCTGTGCTCGCTTCGACTGCGGGGTTGCTCTGTCTGTTTTACGGCGCGCTGTATGAGAAACGCAAAAAGGTGAGGATATTTCAGATCATCTGCGGCTTTTTCCTGCTGTTCATCGGTTCTCAGTTCCGTTTTTCTCCGTTTCTGGCATGCATTGGTATCGGCGCGGTGTTCGCCGTCGGCGTATTGTTCTCCAGAATTGCAAAAAGGAGAAAAAGCGATGGGATAAAAAGATCTGTCGCTTCAGTGCTGAAACAGTATGTTGTCACGGGAATCCTGCTGATCGCTGCTGTCGTTTCCGCGGCGGGGTTGAACGCGGTCTCCGACGCGATCAAGAATTCATCGGACGATTACCGCGAGCTGTCGACGTATTATGAAGCGCTGTCGGCTGTCAATGACGCCAAAGCGTATCCGTACTACAAAAACCCCGAAAAATACGGAGAAATCGGACTGAAATCCGCAGAAGATATCAGCACCTTAAGAAAGTGGTTTGTCGATGATGACTTCTACACCGTCGAGCGTTTGGATGAAATGTCTGAATTGATCCGTGATGAAAACGATGACGGACTGCTCAACAAAAGTATCCCCGAACAGATACTGTATCCGTTCAAGGATTCTTTCTCACAGATGATAAACAACAAATCCATTGTCTTCTATTTGTTTGCGCTGGTTATCGCGCTGTTCGGCGTCATCATTCTGTCGATCCTGTTCCCGAAAATCAAATGGCTGCTGATCAGGCTGTTTATATTAGCGTTTCTGTGGAGCTTGTACTTCATCGTCGGCAACTTGTTCAATATCCACAGTATTCTGCTGACGCCGCTGGCGGTGCTGTCTCTGCTGCTGATCCTTCGATACGATCGGTTTCAGGCGATCATCACGCTGTTGATCGTTGCCGGACTGCTGATCCCGTACGCGTATCTGGTCAGCATCAGATTGTATCTATATGTTTTACTTGCGCCGGTTTTCCCCGCCTATGTCATGATGATCTTCGGATTGGACAGCGATAATCGGATCGAGCTCAAAAGAGACGTGAAGTTCAGTAAAATTGCCCTGTCCGTTTTGGCGGTAGCTGTTGCTTTTGTGTCGGTGTTTATCGGCGTGCGTATCAATAAAGAATATGTGCGCACCTATGACAGGGAATGCAACCCTCCCATGGCGGAATATATCACGACCCATCCCGATACGGTCTTCCTCGTCAATCAGGCAATGCTGATGAAGGGGTATTACAATCCGTTTATCCTTCCGGGTGAAAACTCAAACGTTGTCAATTACGGCTTGTGGCTGACAAAGGCGAAGTGTTTTAAGGACGCGCAGAAGAATAACGGGATCGAGCACCTCTTCAAGGACGCTATCGACAGCAATATGCGGATCATCGTCTGGGAGGAAAACGTCCCGGACGGGGAAGAGACGTATGAGGTGTCCATCCGTAATCTTGCGGGATACTATAACAACCATTACGCCGAGGACGCTGAAGTGATCAATATCAAGCGGACGGATAGGGTAGGACATTATTCGCTGTATGCGGTGGTTTCCGAGCCTGCTTCGGCTGAATGACCGTCGCATGGTATCGAACGATTGAAACCTTCGATTTCCGTTATCCAGCGCTTACGGCTTGACACACTCGCCTTCAGATCCCTCACTCTACGCAGTACGGTTATAGAATAAGCAGGGCATCGGATGATACCCTGCTTTTTGATGGCGTAGAGTGAGTGCGTTGTATATGTCGGTGACGGTCATCTCGTCTTCGGATCGACACCTCCTGACATAAGTCTGATCATCGCTCTCCCTAAAAAAGATCCCCCGGATCATTTTTACCTTCGGCATTTCGCGCAGCTCATGCCTCGGCACGGTCGCCTTCAAATCCCTCACTATACGCTGTGCGGTAAAATACAAAAAGGGTACCCATTTTGGGCAATATCATTAAGTTAATAAAGGAATAACTGTAAGAAATGCAGTCGAGATAAAAATCTCGGCTGTATTTTTGTAAAGAAGGCACAACAACAAGACCAACGAAGTGTCAGCCTGAAAAAAGCATTGAAAAACATAAGCTGTTATGCTACTCTGTAAAGGAAGCTGATGGCAGGTTTGGAACGAAGTAATCTTGGCTTGCTTTTCCGGGAGCGAATGGGAAGAATGTTCTTTTGAATGGAAGTAAAGTAAGCCAACGGTATATTTGAGAGAGCGAAAAGATATCTCAATGCCCCAGCGCAGAGAGTAGAGAAATTTAATCTTTTCGGGTGGAAAAGAAACAACTGGGAGATTGGTAATTAAGACCTCGTACTTACCCGGGATAACTTCTACACGTACAATACGAAAGGCAAGATTAAAGAAAGACGGAGGTTCTGCGTATTTAGATTTAACAGGGAGGAAATCGAAAGTAGAAGAGGAAGGAACAAAACGAAAGTGATTGCGATCTTTACATAGAGATTTAGTAAGCTTACTTTGTTTGTTAGTCAGAGTCAACGAAACGGACAAGTCAAATTCGTTATCATCAGGCAAATCGAAACCTCGCAAAATCCCGTGACCGTTAATATCCTTGATTCTAAACAGAAAAAACTGACCGATCTGCTGAATATGAGCCATATTGTTGTAAGATTCATATCCTCTGTCAGCAATAAAAACAGAAGGGATAGGAGAATCATATCTATCCACCATATCACATAAAGCACGATGTTCATTCCATTTCCTGCTTTTTTGAATTACAGCGTCCAAATATGTATGAGAGCATAAATCATAGAGCGCGTTTAAATGGTAAAGATTGTATGGTGAGCAATGTATGAATATCCGATCCGTCGACTGCTAGCAATCGGAAGCCCTCATATAGCTTAACAGGATTCATAGTGTTTATGAATTGTTTGAATATCTCTTCAAATGCTGATGGAAGAATTTTACTTCTTTGTTGTACAAATGCTGAAGCAGAA
>JAFRDE010000045.1 GCA_017403985.1 Ruminococcus sp.
GAAAACAACAAAGATAGCAGAGATGGAATTCTGCGAGGGAACTCTGGGCGGAAAGAATGTCGTGATCGTTAAATGCGGGATGGGTAAGGTGAATGCCGGTATCTGCGCCCATACTTTGATCAACGATTATGACTGCACAAAGATCATCAATACCGGCGTCGCAGGCTCTCTGGACAGTAAAATCGATATCGGAGATATTGTGGTATCGACCGAAGCCGTCCAGCACGATTTTGACGTAGAAGCCATCGGCTTTAAAAAGGGAGAGATCCCATACACCGGTCGGGTCGCTTTCCCTGCGGATGAGGCGCTTCGATCTGCGGCGGTTGAAGCGGTACAAAAGTCCGCTCCCGATATTCATGTGTTTGAGGGCAGAGTATGCTCCGGCGACCAGTTCATCTCAACAAAAGAGCAAAAAGATGCAATCATTAAGAATTTCGGCGGAATGTGCTGTGAGATGGAGGGCGCGGCGATTGCGCAGACCTGTTATCTGAACAGCACGCCCTTTGTCATCATCCGCGCGATCTCCGATAAGCCTGACGGAGGAGGAAGCGTTGATTTTAATGAATTTCAGGCTGAGGCTGCTGCAAGATGCGCCGCGATCGTACAGTATATTGTAGAAAGATTATAATGTAAGTATGAATTTGGGTGATAACACATATATCGCATGCTTATATATGCAGCTTACCGAGTGGTAGCGTTCATAATAATTTGAAAAAAAGGAAGATGAAGATATGTACAAGATAACCCTGGGAGATGCCATGCCGATGATAGGCTCATTTGGTATTCATTTGGATTATACAGTTCGCTTGAAGCTCAGATTGCGGGATAAGATCGACTGTGAGATCCTGAAGGAAGCGGTCGACAAGACGCGGCAGCGTTATCCCTATTTGTGCGTGCAGATGAAAAAGGATAATGAGAACTTTTTCTATGTGGATAATCCCGCTCCCGTTGCCGTACTTCATACAGACAGCAGCATCCGGTTGAATACGGAAGAGACCAACTACCATGTCTGGTGTGTCTGCTATCACGAGGATTGGCTCTGTCTGGATTTCTATCATGGGATCACAGACGGAACCGGTATGTATATGGTGCTCGCTACGCTGTTGTACTATTACTGTGAAAAGCGTTACGGCGTAACGGATCATATGGGGATACGCACGCTGGACGACCCGATCCTGCCTCAGGAGACGATCGATCCAATGGAGCACCTGCCCGAGCTTGACCTCTCCGGGAAGAAGGCGCCCGAGGCAGTGCCGGTGTTCTCTTTAACCACGGACGCAGGACTGACGCAGTCTTCACCGCAGATTTGGGATATCGAGATTCCGGAAGCAGCATTTGTTTCTTTTAGTTCAGCCAACGATGCCAGCCCCGGCACCATGGTCTCGATCCTGTTTGCCAGAGCTATTGACGCGCTTTACCCAAAGCGGGAAAAGGTCATTATGAGCCGTTACTCGGTCAACGCAAGACCTATGCTGCACGCGGAAAAAACCCACCATAACTGTCTCTCCGGCGTCTCTTTTCCATACACGGATCGTGTGAAAGCCATGCCCTTTGAAACACAATGTACGGCTCACCGAGGCGCGACCTTTATTCAAAGCGACGCGGATAAAGTTCGCGGCTTGCTGATGGGAGTGGCAAGCTATGGTCGATCAATGCTGCACAGATTACCGACGTTGGAGGCAAAAAAGCAAGCCTTCGGGCAGATGATGAGCAGAGGAGATACCGCTTACACATACATTGTAAGCTACGTGGGTCAGTGGAAGCTGAAAGCGCTCAGCCCATACATTATGGAGTTCTGGACCTATGCTCCCTCTGCCAATCCGCTGGTAACAGAGATCGCCGCCGTCAACGGGAAGATATTCCTTTCGGTACATCAGACTTTCCGAGAAGATACTATCATCAAGAGCTTTCTGCGACAGCTGGAGGAAAACGGAATCTCATATCAAATTCGGCAGCCTGTCAAGCCGGATATCGCCCGGTTCCCCGCGCCGGAAATAGATTCATAAAAAACCTAGGAGCGATTCCTTACAGATGACACGATTTCATGGTATAGTAAAAACACGAAAACAGGACGGAGGAAACAAATAAAAAGGATTCTCGTCTTCGGCGATTCCAATACATGGGGCTTTAACCCCGAAAAATTTGACAGATACTCAGAAGAGGTTCGCTGGACTTCGTTACTGCAAAAAAGTCTCGGTAACGATGCGCTGATCCTTGAGGAAGGGTTAAACGGCAGAACAACGGCATTTGATGATCCTGATTGTGCCGGAAGAAACGGTCTCGCCTCTTTGCCCGCAATATTGGAAGCAAACCGACCGCTTGACGCGGCTGTCATC
The DNA here is from genome assembly GCA_017403985.1 of Ruminococcus sp. Classification (GTDB taxonomy): domain Bacteria; phylum Bacillota; class Clostridia; order Oscillospirales; family Acutalibacteraceae; genus Ruminococcoides. Next base: position 2,337 of record JAFRDE010000045.1, read on the forward strand.
ATGCTGGGCACCAACGACTGTAAAAGCGTTTTTCACGCAACAGCTGACGAGATCACTGCGGGCTTAGAGAAGTGCCTGACAAAGATCCTTGATGATGTCAGCGCCGAAAACATCCTGCTGATCTCTCCGTTTTATCTTGGAGAAGCCGCATTGAATTTTGGTAATGATGTGCAATCTCTCGCAGTAAGCAGAGAGTTGAAAGATGCGTATAAAGCGCTGTCTGACAAATACGGCGCCGCTTTTCTTGCCGCTTCGGATATCACTGAGGCAAGCAAAGTCGATGGTCAGCATTTGACAGCGGAAGGTCACCATGCGTTATCTAAAGCTGTTCTGAAAGTAATGAATAATATATTGTGACGGAAGTCCCGGCTTATGAGTGCACTCACAACAAGACGATCGGGATGATGTAAAGTGCAAATCCGCGCTTGCAACTTGCAAGCACCATCTCAAAAGTGCAAATCTCCTTTTTTGATAAGGAATAAAACTCTTTTCCACTCAGGTTAAAGAATGACTTGACAACCGGGGCGACCTAAGCTACCATACAGCAAATGGAAATCCTCCTCTGCCGGCTCGTTTGAGCCGTGCAGGGGAGGATATTTTTGACCACAATTATGACCACAAATGGAATCGGAAGCATTGGAAACAACGGAGAAAAGAGGGAATATCGAAAAATCCGAGTGTATCAGAAATGGCTAAAACAAGCCATTTCCCAATAAACAGCAGACTTCCAGAGCCGTTTGGGAGCAGGATGTCTGGGGTTCAAATCCCTTCACTCCGACCATAAAAACCGCATTGGCAAGCCGTTTTCGGCAGTCAATGCGGTCTTTTTGTCATCACAGCAGGAACTGATCGAATCCTGTTGTTTCAAATATCTCCTTTACCTGCGGTCTTACGCCGGTCAATTCAAATTTGCTCTTGTCATTCAGCGATTTGTACATGATCAGCAGTACGCGCAGACCCGCGGAAGAAACATAAGGCATATCCGAGACGTCTATCTTGATCGCGTCAACTTTACCCTCTGCTTTTTTGAACTCCTCCAGCAGCTCCGGCGCTGTGATCGTATCCATCCTGCCCTGTATCTTGACATTGAGCACTCCGCCGTCAATGTGTGATTCTACTTTAAACGGCAGCTCTTTGAGCTCATCCAAGCTGTCTTTATCCGCTTGATCGCCGCCGTCCGCCAACGTCATCGTCAGCATCTCCATCGTGCTGTACGCCTGTCGAAGCTCCTGCATCAGCTGAGGATCGATATCCGCGAAATCAGGGAGATAAACATCGATCGATTCCCTCTTTACATTGAATCCCTGTTTACGAAGGAACTCCAGCGCTCCGTCTAAACCGTTGAGGTAAAGGCTGTTTTTGTAGAATTCTACATCAGCCATATTCGCGGCAATGTTTTTAGACAGCTGTGTCATGATCTCTTGATTTCCTTTGAGCACGGTGCCAAATGTAAGCGGATAGATCGCCAGACTGGTCATATCCGCCGTGATCCAACTGCCGCCGAATTCCTCCAGAAGCCTGTGGATCGCTCGGCAAAAGCTGACAATCTCAGGTTCGTTGAAGTACCCGAGCATACCCTCTGTCACGATACAAATCTCGCCCTGAACACCATCCAGTGCTTTTCTCATTGACTCGTAATTGGTAGCGTCCACGGCACAGTATTTTGTTAAGGCAAGCTGCTCGTCGGTCATCGTTTTTTCAGTTGCCGCCTTCATCGTATCGCTCACGACAGGCAGGTCAAAGCCATAGTAGTGTTTTCCCTCTGAGGAAACCCTGAACCCGCGCGGGGCATACCCTGACGGTAGATCGACGATATTCTCAGAACCGCTTGCCAAAGCCGCGCGATTATGCATCTCATAACGGGCTCTCTGCGCGATCATAAAACATTTTTGGATTTCTTTCGGTACCTCCTGCTTGACGCCCTTCTCATCTGTCCCGATATAGGGGATCAGCGATATCGCATCCTTATCCCCCATACCGGCGAGCAGCATGACGGTTCCCTTTGCGGTGGTGTAAACCGGATTGACAATTTTTTGAAGTTCTTTTTTGTCCATTGAACAGTACTTCCTTTCACTAATGAACTTTATCTGTCAATCTAATCAGATAAGATTATAATAAAACATCCTGATTTGATTGTCAAACAAATGAACATCCCCGGTGCAAGGATCACAAACACCAGCCGCGAAAGAAATCTCTTGATCCACCGCTTGGTTAGCAAAAGATTATTGTAGTAGGATTTGCGATAGACAAAAAGCGTTAACTATTGATTAGAGCGTTTCTCTTTTCATTCAGTGCATGAACGATCTCCTGCCGTTCTTCATCAAGGCTTGATATTGTATACTGACATTCAATAGAATAATTGATATTCTTACTGCACGTTAATAACCGCATTGACTGCCGAAAAACGGCTTGCCAATGCGGTTATTTTAAAGCTCCGCCATAGCAGATGTAGCCCCGCGAATTTCATCGGTGAATACTTCCTCTGTGATTTCGTCAAGATGCTCCTGAGCAGTTTCTCACATGAGGGACATATCTTCTCCACCTATTATTTTTAACCTGCCATGTTCGTATAATCCTCATCACTGACGCGCATTGCACGGATCGGCTCTGATCGTCCGGCGATTTATGATGGCTTGATTACTCGCCTGCACTAATCTCGGCCACGCTGACCGGTTCGGTTCCGCATTCCGTGTATGGTATACCGTTTTCCCTCAGCTCCTCCAGCAACGCGTTATAGTAAAGCCGTTCGGAAAACGGTTGGAGAAAGGAGACACAGATATTTCCGTTGACTGCGGCGATTTCTATCAGCGGAAACGACTGGGTCGGTGTTTCTGTCCAAAACTCCCGGATATGCTTTCCAAGCTGCGGGTATTTCCATTTGCCGACGTAGCTGACCATATACGTCGCCGCGTCGTATGTTCCCTCTATAGCCTGTCGGGCGACTGCTGCCTTCGTGGAAAAATCCGGGATATCCAGGATCATCTGTGCCATGGAGCGTGCAACCGTCATCCCTTGAATGATCGTATCCTCATCCGCTTGGATAAAGGTCTTCCCCCGATAGGCTGTACACTGTCTTTCCAGCGGCATCTGACGGATCCTGTCATCATAGCGGAAAACGACCCTGTTTGAGCAATTATGGAAGGAATCATTTGCCTTCAGCATGGGACGGGCATTGACAATGTAATTGCTGATAAGCGGCGCCTCGTGCTGCGGATGAACGCGCTCGACAGCTCTTGCCATCAATACTGACAGCATGATCCCCGGCGTACCGTCCATTTCTCTGGTAAACGGCAAAAAGGACTCCTCAGGAATCATCAGCCTGAGGATCAGCCCCTTGCTGTCCACATGTTCAAGCCCGGATGTCTTCATAAGATTCAACGCCTTTGGTGAAGGCGGGAGCTTGAGCTTGCTGAGATCAATCAGGGGCAGATCGTCTGTCGGGTCGTGGGTTTCCGCCTGTGTGATCTTTGTTTCCAGCGTCTTGATACCGGGAATATCCTCTTCATCGAAATAGTAGTAAAGCAGTGTGGCGATGAGGGAATACAAGCCTGTTCCGTCGGAGCGTCCATGAAAGAAATCGACATACAGGTTGTCCTCCTCATAGCACACCGCCCAGATATGGCCGTTTGTTTCCGGTGATCCGAGGTTTACCGCTTTCTTTGTGTGAAGCAGCGCGACCGGATCGCTGTTCACCTCATAATAGTATTCATGTGCGTTACGCTTGAGATAAACGCAAAAGTAGGGATACCTCTGCGCGGTCTTATCTACAGCGCTTCTCAGCTTCTCCCCGTCAATTCTGTGATCGAGACGCAAATGAGCACGAACCGTATAGCTTCCATGACTTGTTGCATAGAGCATTGTCGCGTCACCGCACGTTACCTTCAAAGAATGATCCTTCATTTTCCCTCTGTCCTTTTTCTTATTTGTTTGTCTCCAGAGCATATCTTGTTCCCAACTCTCTGTTGTAAATCATAGCATATGGAGATAAGAAAAACAAGAAGGAAGAAAAAGCAATGTAAAGATACTTATGATTACCGGACAAACGAATTTTTATCTTAATCAGGCTAATTATAATATCCAGTGGCAATACCGACAAATAAAGAGAAAGATTATTTGCCGAATGTGACAATGCGCTGTTGCCGGGCGGGGGCTCTTCTTTGATAAGGCGTGGTAATATTTGCCCGACTGTCTATTGTAAAGCACGGTGTTTTATGATATGATTTTGCTGAACAAGCAAGAAGCGGAGGACGGAAGAATGGTCAAAGAATTAGTGCATGACCCACTGTTTTTGGGGATCAAATCGAAGGACGCGAGTAAGGACGATATCCTCGTCGGGCGGGATCTTCTCGACACGCTCATGGCGCACCGTGAGACCTGCGTCGGCATGGCAGCGAATATGATCGGCGTCACCAAAAGGATCATCGCATTCAATGATAACGGCAGATACACGGTGATGTACAATCCCGAGATCGTGAGCAAGTCGGGGATCTTTCAGACAGAGGAAGGCTGTCTCTCCCTGCTCGGAGGGCCGAGACCGACGACGCGCTACAAGACCATCCGCGTGAAGTATCAGGACAACAGCTTCTCTTGGAAAACGGCAAGTTACACAGGATTTACCGCGCAGATCATTCAGCACGAGATCGACCACTGCAACGGGATATTGATTTAAATGTCGGATAACCCGCTCGCAGAAAAAATCGGTGATAAAAAATCGGCGATAAACAACAGCAGGCTGTACTCTCACAATGAGGACACAGCCTGCGTTTTATTTGGAATATTATTCACTATTTCTCTAAGCTTTGTTCAAATTGCTGTTGAATCAACATTTCACGATCGCTTAATCTACAAGCGAACAACCCATTTCAAATGCTTTTTCACATTCTTTCGCGAGCCTGCGTTGACCGCAATGATCTTTTTGCTCATATTTACCCTCCGTTCTTAATCAGCAAATAAATCAGTAGTCCAACAGCCTGCCATAGTCATTCCATTCTCCGAACAATCGCCCTCTTTTTGTTTCCGCGATCAAGTGAGCAAGCGTTTGTTCATACATGGCGGGATCCCGCTTCTTGAAAAAAGCGACGTTATACGCGCGAACCCGCTGATATAATGGTGGGAAGCTCCTGAATTTTGACCAGCACCGCGCTTTTTTCATCGCTTTCTCAATATCACGGTCGACTTGAAAGCTCCGAGCGCCCATTGCGGGAAGGACTGCTCTGCCGGCGTCAGTCATCAATCCCAGTTTTTCCAGACGGCGTACCCGCTCTTTGTTCAGCTCTGTCCAAGGGCTGTTCTTTTTTCTTGGTGAAAATCTCTGCATCCGTACTCCGTCAACAACGGCATGGGTACTGTCTATCCAGCCAAAGCAGAGCGCCTCTTCAACGGCGTCCAGATAATAGAACACATCCGGATTGATCGGTCTGCCTCGCTTCACCTTGATCCAACATTCCGTTTCTTTTGATGAATGGCATGAGAGCCATTGCCTGAATTCATATCGGTTATTCACTTGCAGGATGTTTTCTTTCATTGTTCCTCACACCGATCGATTTTGTTCTCAACACATAAACAGATCAGGATTCACACGCAAATATATCCTCTGAATCCGCGGGATGAATAATATGAATCCGCTCCGTTGTGAAAGGTGAACACCCTGCCGTATCTGCGCTCACAGAACAAGGCTCCGCCTTTCTTTCTGATCGACTCTGGCGCATGGATCCAGCTCGACGTCTTCAAGTCAAATTCTCCGATCTGCTGCAATCTGTAATAAAGGTCTTCTGTCAGAAGCTCGACGCCCATTTCCGTCGCCTGCTTAACCGCGCTGCCTGTCGGCGGATTCTTCTTTCGCTTTTGCAAAGCCTCATCATCGTAGCACAGGCTTCTGCGGTCGGCGGGAGATTCCTTGGAACAGTCGCAGAAGATGAGCTTCTCTCCGGCTTCATCAAAGCCGATCGTATCAGGCTCGCCGCCGCTTTCTTCCATATTCCGCAAAGCCTTTAACGCGGATGCGTTATCTCTAAGCCGACTTTCGACATACTCCCATTCGAGATTCGGGTGGCGATCCATGTTCTCGGTAAACCTGTTTTTCAGAATTTCCATCATTGTTTTGTCCTCCCTGACGTGACAGCATAGCCGATTAAGCAAATATTTTACTCATCCTTCATTGATGTGTTTACCAAACAAACGGGATCACCTTATATTTCACTCTCTTTTTGTAGTCGGTATATCCTTCAAGCCCTTCTTCAAGAATCTTTTCCTCGTTTTTCATTCGTTTCGCGATAATGGGGATGTATAAAAGCAGGATCGCGACCGAGATCGGCGAGGCAAGCACAAAGCCCATTGAGATAAACAGGAACAGCGTCGCGGAGTACATCGGATGACGCACGATCCTGTACAGTCCCGTGTCGATGATCTTCTGATCCTCCTGCACCTCGATCGTCCGTGAAAGATAGGCGTTCTCCCTGAGCACCTCGGCGTACATGGCATAAGCAAACAGAAAGACAACCGTACCGATGATTACCGTCCAATCCGGCATAACAAACCACTTGAAGCGGAAGTTAAGTCCCGCGATGACAAACGCCGCAAGGAACATGATCCCGCTTAACGCAACAACCGTTTTCTGCTCTTTTTGTTCTTCCTTTGCGTTGAGTCGCTTTCTCAGCAGCGCGGGATTGCGAAACATCATCACAAATCCCGCGATCAGCATTGGTACAAACAGTATTCCGATCAACAGCCACGCCTGCCAAAACGCGAACGTCCCCGCGAGCAGGAACAACAGCAGCCCTACCAGAATAAGACCTGCCGCAAATTTTATGATTGCTTGCATCAATAACTTGACGGTCATTTTACCACCCTTTGACGATCCTTTTTCACACGCTCAGCTCGAGATACGCTTTGAGGGAGATCGTGTAGTCCGCGTACTGCGATAACTCACGCCAGCCATCCGTATCGAGCAGGAGGTAGTTGACCTCGATCCCGTTGATAACAGCTGTATACTTCATTGACAAACATCTTATTATTTCTGCTGTTCATCGCCGCCGAGCATTTGTGCTGTGATCTCTGCCGCAGTTTTCACCATTTTGGGGCAAATCTTCTTAAACAATCCGTTATTGATCGCATACGATCTTCCTTCTTCGGTGGACAGATCACAACCCAGAATGTCGCGGCAGATATAGGAGCCCTCTCTCTTTTTGAATTCTTCAAGGAATCTCACTGCCTTTGCTTTTTGCGCAGCTCGGCTTTCAACGTCGCTTAGATCAAACTGCCCGTACCGCATTCCGAGCGCCATCAGCGCGCCGGTGCAGGCGCCGCAGACTTCGCCTTTGTTCATTCCCGAACCGAAGCAGGCGCCGATCTGCAAAGCCTGTTTTTCCGTGACGCCGTAATCCTCCGAGAACGCGGCGAATACCGCCTGCGAACACATATATCCCTGTCCGAATAATTCAACTGCTTTTGTTACCCTATCCATGTTGCCCTCCGTTGCGTTGTTATTTTTACTCCTCTGTCAGAAGCGTATCAAAAGTGAAAGGAAATGCTCTGACTGTTTTTTCGGTGAAGTTGATCTGATAGCCTGTGCCGTCTTGATGGAAAAAGCCTGCGGTCGGGTCGATCCTGATATAGCACATATTCTCGTCGGTTTCATTATTATGCTTGAAATACCACGGTTCAAAGACCTTTATCAGCTCGCTCCTGATCTGTGCGTTTTCGGGATCGAGAGGATGACCGATGATGTGTGCCTTTCCGCTGAATGCGTTCATCTGCCGGCTGCAAAGGGATACATTCAGATTCGCGGCGATCTCTGCCGCTTTACGCGACAGCCTATAGGTAACGATATAAAAGCTCTCCCCATCGAAGTAGGTATCGACAAATCGTGAGGACGGAATATTATCCACGCACGTCGACAAAGCAAACTGATAATCCCTGCCGAACCGTTCTTTCATCACGCACACCGCGTTTTCAAAATCTGTCATGGTATCTCTCCTTTATGGTCAAGTGATTTATTATCCGCAGTAGCTCTTGATGCACGCGCTGACATACTCAGCCGTGCCTTCGCCGTGCTTGTCGATGTTCTTCGTGAAGCGTTCGTCGGCGACGTACATCTGTCCGAGTCCTGCGAGGATCTCGTCGGTACAGGTATACATCCGCTCGGTGATGAACTGCTTGAGCTTTTCGACTTGCAATCGCGCCGGTTCATCATCGGGAGCAAAGCCCTCTGTTTTCAACTCTGCGAAGCCTTCCATGATCGCGTCCATTCCGGAGGACAGCTCGTTCCAATCGCTCTGCGTATTTCCCGCCGTGCGCTGCTCGCTCTCTTTGTATGGCGCGGTATCGCCCCAGCGCTCACGGACTTCTTTTTCATACTGATTTTTCATAGCTAACCTCTTGTATTTATTGTTGATTGTCACCGGAGAGGGATCTCAAATGCTCCACGATCTCGATGGTGGTCATCGGGAGGATTTCCTTATGAGCGGCGATCATGCGGAAGATGTTCTCGATCCTGTCCCACAGTTCTTCCACATCGAGGTCATAGGAGTGACCGACGATCTGAAAGATCGCCAATTCCTGATCGGTCTCAATGAACTGCCGTGAAAGCTGTTCAAGCTCCGGGGCTGTATGGAACACGGTCGCTTTCCAGTTGAAATAATCTGTTTGCGGCGCAAAGGAGCGGCTCTCTTGCGAGATGCGCGCATAGGAGAATCCGCTCTCCCTGACGCAGTTTTCGATCCGCTCGCTGTAATAATCGAACGGCACGGCGAAGCCCTTGACTTCTCTGCCAAACAGCTTCTCCAAGTTTGCCTTGTCCGCCTGCAGCTCATGCAGGATCTCCTGCTGTGAAAGGTCGTGCATATACGGATGCGTGAGCGTATGGCAGGCGATCTCATGCCCCTGATACAGCGGCACAGCCTTCTCTTTTGAAAGGCGCTTGATGACCCTGCCGCTCTCGTGCGTCCACTCGAATTCGCTCTCCATCAAGCCGGAATTGAGATTGAACGTCCCTTTCAGACCGTACTTGTTGAGAAGCGCGACAAACCGAACGTCTTGCAGAACGCCGTCATCGTAGGTTGCATTGAATATCTTTGTTTTTCCGTTGGGAAAACGTTTTTGATTCATCATTTATGCCTTTTCCCATTCTTCTCTCGTCAGCCGTGTAACGTGAGCCGTGCGGATGTCGTTTGTCAGCGTCAAGTATACATCCTTGTCGGTGTGGTGATAGGTGAAGCCGCATTTTTCCTGCGCGTGCTTGGACTTTTCGTTGCCGTCAAAATAACCGCACCAAAGTGTTTCAAAGCCCAGATCTTCAAAGGCATGTCGGATGATCTCTCTTACCGCTTCGGGGATCAAGCCCTGTCCCCAGAACGGCACCCCGATCCAGTAACCGATCTCACCCTCGGCATCCGGTAGATCGAGAATGCTCTTCTTGCCGATTTTCAGCCCGACAGAGCCGATCGCTTTGTTATCTTCTTTGAGGCAAACGGCGTAAGTCTCGGGAACGGACAGCACGGTTCTGATGATCTCGCGGCTGTTCTCCACGCTCGTATGCACCGGCCATCCCGCAATGGGCCCGACACGGTCATCCCGCGCGTATTCATATAAGCTCTCCGCGTCCGAATCTGCCCACGGACGGAGGATCAAACGCTCTGTGTATAATATCATTTGATTGATTCTCCTGTTCTCTCTGTGATCGTTACGGCAACAGTGTCGCCGTAGGTCTTTCCGATTGCCTTGCGAATCTGCTTGGTAACGCCGATCACATAACAGATGTTGCCGTCGGCGTCATTCACACCCATGTTGACGATACTGCCGTCATAGGGCACGCCGTCGAAGGCAGCATGGACTTTCACCCTGCCCTTGCCGAACTCCTCGCGGATGTCATAGGGGAAGATGATATACGCCGCGTCCATATCGGGATTCTGCTGTATCACCGCGTCGAAGCGGTATTCTTTACCCTTCATAAATCTACTCCTGACAGGTGATAAGAATCGTCGATCAATGTGATCTTTTCTCCGCTTTTTTCAAAGCCGTCGATATATCTGTGATTATCTGCTTTCAGGCTCTCGATCGTGCAGTAACTGTCATCCAATCTTTGCTCGATATCCGAGGCGTGCCCGATGATCTCATCAAAATGCGCGTCGATATACGCGTCCGTCATGCAAAGGCAGATAAAGCGGATCGACGGCAGGTATCGGTCGTCAAAATCCCGTCTCCAATCGAACGGAATATAACAGCCCTCGACGATCAGGTTTTGGTCGTTCTCGACCGCGGTCTTTATCATCTCGCGTACGATCGGCCAGAGGTACGCTGTGAGCGTGGCGTCATCGTCCATTGGCGTCAGGTCGGTATTTCCGCTGCGGATCGAGCCCATCTTCAGATGGTCGATCGACAGATACGGATAGTGATATTTTTCGAGCAGCTTCTGCGCCAGCACCGTTTTGCCGGTATGTGATGCTCCTGTAATCAGTACAATCATTGCCTTGCCCTCAGCTCTTTTGTGTGGTTAATTTATCGACAAACGCGGTATTCGTAAATGATCTGTCGCTAAACCGTCATGTGTATCGGTGCTTTCGTTATTTGAATCGGTTCCTCGTGTTCATATAGATAAGTCCGATTATCAAAGAAACAACAAACATTGCCTGTCCTATCCATATCAGCAACTTAAAGTTCAGAATATCGCTCAACGCCGAAATGATAAAGCATCCGGCAAGAACAAACATGAATACAGCCATTGCTTTCAACAGCTTTTTTTCATCTATACCCGCCTTTTCTTCCGGAGAAGCCGTATTATATCCAGCTATCAGATCAGCGCCTTTACCTGATAAAAAAATAATTCCCAGAACAATGAACCCTGCGGCAACGGCGAGAAAAACTACAACTATCATTTTTACCTCCGCAAATCCGGTTTGCTATCCATTCTTCAACTTCTCGGCAGATGGATTCCTCACTGCTTGGCGTTTATCTCATAACTATGCTTGGCGATCTCCGCGATCAGATCGAGCGGGATATCCTGATCGTGAGGGAATTGGATTGCGCCCTTGCTTGTCTTGTATCCATTGAGCTTATCGGCGAATTCCTCCACCATTTCCGACCCGGGATAGATTCCGATGTGCTTTTTGTACGCGGCAAAATGAATGATGTTCCTGCCTTTTCTAAAGGTCGGCATCTGCCACGAGATACATTCCTCCGCATCGGGGATCGCCGTGCGAATGGTATCGTAAACCAGAAGCAATCGCGGACGGATCGCCTCATCCTTTTCGTTGATATAATCTGAGATGGTCATGTTCATTCTCCTGAAAGTGATGCAGATAGGTTCAAATGCTCAGCTCGAGATCCGCTTTCATCGTCTTGTCAAGGCACAGGCGCACGTTCCGCATATCGCTGGATTCGACGAAGCGTTCCGCATCATCCTGTGACATTCCTGTTTTCATCTTCCTGCGGATCAGCCGCCCGCGGAGCATTTCCTCGTCTGCTGTGAGCGAGATCGTGTAGTCTGCGTATCGGGACAGGTTGCGCCAACCGTCCGCATCGAGCAGGAGGTAATTTCCTTCAAGCAACACGATGTCGGCGTCGATGGTGATCGCATCGTCCACGGGATCGTGGAGCTGTCGGTCATAGTGCGGCCAACGGCAGATGTTGCCTTCTGTCACTTCCCTGATCTTCCTCGTGAGGGCGTCCAGATCGAAGGTGATCGGCGCGCCCTTGATGCTTGCCATCGGAACGCTCTTTCCGTCGACCTCGACCGTGTGCGTCAGCAGATATTCCTGCCTGAGATGGAAGCCGTCCATCCCGACCGCCTGTAATCGTTTCTCCGGGATGACAGACCTCGCCAGATGCTCCAAGAAGCTGACCAGCGTGCTTTTGCCGGTCGCGGGAGGAGCCGTGAGCATCACGAGGATGCGCCGCTGTTTCTCATGATGCAGTTGTGCCAAGTGCATGAGTAGCGGGATGAATACTTCGTTGACGGTCGTATCGCTGTATGACGCGTTGACTGTTATCCCGTTGATATCAGCTACATATTTCATAACAGTTTTCGTTACCAATTCTCATATCGGCGATTCTGGTTGATCGCCGCGATCCGCTGCATCTCCTCGTCGCTCAGTTCGAAGTCAAAGATGTCGTAGTTTTCCGCAATGTGGTCGGGATTGCTTGACCCGGGTATCGCGATAAAGCCCGCCTGCAAATGCCATCGGAGGATGATCTGCGCGGATGTTTTTTCATGCGACTGAGCGATCGCCGTGATCGTTTCGTTATTGAAGTTTTCCGAGGTGTGTCCTCTGCCTCCGAATGGATACCATGACTCGACCACGACGCCGTACTTCTTGACATACTCCCGCAGGGCGGTATTTTGATAATAGATATGGTTCTCGTTCTGTATCACGGCAGGCGTGATCTCGGCATAAGACATGACCTCATCGAACGCCTCGGGTGTATAGTAATTCGAGATGCCGATCGAGCGCACCTTGCCGTCGCGCACCGCCTGTTCCATCGCCTTGTACACGGCTTCATCGTTACTGCCGGGCTGATGGATCAGCATCAGATCGACATAATCCATTCCCAGATCGGCAAGCGAATCGTCGATCCCCTGAGAGGCTCTCTCGTAATCGCTCGGCATGATCTTGCTGGTGATGAACACCTCTTCACGTGTGACGATACCCTCGTCGATCGCTCGTCGGACGCCCTTGCCGACGCCGACCTCACACTGATAATAGCGCGCCGTGTCGATCAGTCGATAGCCGTCTTTCAGCGCGTGATAAACGGAGTTCTCCGCCTCATCGTTCGACAGCGTCCATGTGCCCAATCCGAGTATCGGCATTGCAAAACCGCTGTTGAGTCGAACGGTTTTGGCCGAGAAATCAAAGGCATTGTCAGTCGTGACTGCATCGGTCGAGAGTGTCGATCCGCTTTCTGTTTGTGCGGACTTTTCTGTCGTTGTTTCGCTTGTAGCCTGAGTGGATGCTGTGTCTTTCGGGCTGTCCGCGCTGCACCCTACCAATGCCGTAATCATGCAAACGATGACGATCCATACAGCGATTCTTTTCATCCGTTATCTCCTGTGTAAAATGATGTGTTGCCGTACTCCGCCGCGATCCGCTCGTTGATCTCCTTGTCCGCGGGACAGAAGGCATAGTGTGGGATTTCGTCGGGTGTGATCCATGCGACGGCATTGTGCTCCAAGAGCTTGATCTCACCGCTCACGATCTGAGCATGAAACAACGTAAGATGGACAGTAATGTCGGGGTACTCGTGAACGACATTCATGAAAACATCACCCACCGAGATCACCACATCCAGCTCTTCCTTACACTCTCTGATGAGGGCTTCCTGTTTCGTTTCACCGGCTTCAACCTTACCGCCGACATACTCCCACAAAAGCCCTCGTGCTTTGTTCTCCGGTCGCTGACAGATCAAGAACCGATCCCCATCCCATATCAGCGCCGCTACAACTTCGGTCATGATATTCCTCTCATTCATTCGCGTTTCTATGAGTACAATTATAGCAGGGTTTTGCTTGCTGTCAATCATTCTTATGCTCGTTGTAATAGTCCTCCGCATCCTCATAGTCCCAGAAGTCATCGCGGTTGTCATAATAGAAATCATCCGGGTGAGCGTAGGATTTGGCATCGTAGGGATCGGAGGATTTCTTTGCAGATGAAGAGGATTTGTATTTGCTTGAAGATAAAGATTTGGAGGTGTCGCTTGATACCTGCTTACTGCTAGACGAAGGGCTTGAATAGGATTTGGATGACGAGCTGTAGGATGACTTGCTATGGGATGAGTAGGACGTGCCGTAGCTGTGATAAGAACTTGAATAGCGGGACGGACTGCTCTTTGAGCAGGAGCCGAAAACGCCGTGGATAATTATCGCAATGCAGATCAACACCGTCCATGTTCCGCAGCCGCACCCTGAATTCTTTCTCGGAGGCTTGCTGCCCGAGCCTTTCATGCTTTCCTCAAAGATTCTGTATCCGATATAATCGTCTAAGAAATCATCATGTTTACTCATAACGACACCTCCAATCAGCCGTTACAACAGTTCTTGATATTCCACCCTGACACAGCTATCCGCACCCGAGGCGTACTCGATCCGTCCGGCCGAGCCGACATAATTCAGCGTGCCGTCGGAATGGATCGCATAGAGATCCGACCAATGGCGGTCGGTGAGGCAGCCACCATTGCCAAAGGTGAAGCCTTCCGCCTCGGCATCGTGCAGAAATCTCATCGCTGTTTCTTCATCCTTGAGGTGAACGTACACACGCTCACCCATGTTCGCTAACTCTTTGATTGTTTTCATAATGACACTCCTTTTTGTGATATTACCTAAAGAGCGCCGGGGTCACCTATCGATCAAGCATTAGCACCTTACCATCGTGAGATCCGGCAGGTTGCTGTGCGGTCAACGGGCTTGTCCCTCGCGCACTCTATATAGGTTGTTATGTATTTGTTTTATCCAATTTGGAACGATCCGTTCAGACGGCTCATCAGCACCATGTTGCAGAACGCCGCTTTGTCAAGCTCCGCAAAATAGGATGTTTTCTGAAATTTATCGGCGTAGTTTCCATCGATCCATTTCAGTTTGCGACTGAGCTCAAACAATACATCGACCTCATGCTCACACATTCCCGCGCTGTAGCAGTCGCAGGTGAGCTTGCTGATCTCGCCGTTCTCATATAAGAACTCGACTGCATGATGACTCCTTCCCTTCACGATCGCTTTGCCTGCGCCGTTATCAAGGCTGAGATACACCACGCCGAGGTAATCGTCGATGTCTTCATACTCACACGGTTCTATATCAGCCTTCCATGTTTCGGGCTTATCGAGAAGGATCGTGCTGTCATCCTCTCCGCTGACGATATCCTCGGGATCTGTCGGAGGGAAATACCATGACGCGATCTTGCCGAACGGAATGGTAGTGGGATCGAACGATACGACTTTAGTCTTATGGAAATACAGCTGACCCTTCACGTCGGTATCGGCAACGCTGATGACGCGCTTGTAGTCGGACAGCTTGATCTTGAAATTGCAGGTAACAGCAACGACTCTGCCCGCGATCCCTTCGAGCTTGCCGTCGACAAAGACGGTATCGCCCTCATGCAGGTCGAAGCGGTCGTTATAATAGGTATAGCTTTTGTAGATATCGGGAAAGCGGATATCCACCAGCGAGGGCTTCGGCTTGACCTCGGCTTTTGAATCCTTACGAACCTCTCGTGCAGTGTTCTCTTTCTTTTCTTCCGCGCTGAATCCGATTTTGAATTTCATGACATTTCCTCCTATATGATGAAAAATCTTTTCCTTGTACACAGTGTAACACAAGGATATAGCGCTTTATTGGACTTTGAACCGTGCTTGAAAACTTTTTTCGCTGATTGTAAAAGTAAACGCAAGTATCTACTGAATACTTGCGCTTGCTATAATCATCTTATCTGTATCGTTATCTTCCCTTTTTTCTTCGCTCTCTCAACCGCCTGATACGCGCCACCAAAGGTGTGCGTCACATAGGCGATCACATAATCGCTGTGGTCGATCATCCAGTTGTTTCGGTAAACGATGGCGTAGCGAGGGTGAGCATTCTCTATCCCCTCCGGGACAATGGTGTCGGCTGTGTCATTATCACCCGGCTTCGGCATATAGGCGAGGACACGGTAGATTTTGATATGCTGATACCGTTTGCGAAGTTCAACAAGAGCCGCATACGCCATGCGGTCAAAGTTGCCCTGCGAGCCGACGTAAAAGGTATTGACACGATGATGACTAATCAGCCGCTCTATCTCCTCATGCAACTTCTCTTTGATACTACTCGGACAATCACGGTGTCCGAAGAATGTACACGATACCATTCGCTACACCTCTATTACCTATATTAAAGTAAAGTGTAGCGAAGTTTATTTTGCTTGTCAACCTATATTTAGGTAAATATGCAAAAATCTCATATTATCATTACATTAACCAAATTTGGGTAATAATGATAATATGGGAGTTTTTGATATGACTTATGGTGAAATCTATGCGAACCGCATCCGCAGCCTGTGCAAGAAGCGCGGGATCTCGATCAATCAGCTTGCCAAGATGAGCAACGTGCGCCAGTCATCCATCGACAATATCGTCAACGGCAGGACGGGCAATCCCGGCGTGGTGAATCTCCACAAGATGGCAAGTGCTCTGAACATGACCCTCGCCGAGTTCCTCGACTTCAAGGAACTGAACGACTTTTCGTTTGAAGATAACGAGGAATAATCAGAGGACAGGGCATCTTTTATGCAGAATACCGCATGGACAGGCTGATAGGCTTATCCATGCGGTTTTGTCATTTTGCTGTTCAATTTGGCAATTCTTCGAGGCTGACGTCGATCGGCCCCATCACCAGATAATCGGGTGCGGGGATACAGTTATCATCAGCCTGTGTCTCCGCATCGGCGAAGACGATCTTCTCTTCCGCTTTGGCGAGGACGATGCCGATGTCCGCGACGACCAGCTTCTTCATATATCGGGCGGCGTTCGGTGATACCAGACCGCGCTTGACGTAGCCGATCGTGACCGTGATATCCGACTGCACAGCAGTTTCCGCCTCACCTGTATCGCCATTCATTCCGCTGTTGATGTCCACACTGACGACCTCTGCTTTACTGCTGTTGATCTCCTGCACCGCGCTCAACCACGGCTCGCGCAAGGTTCCCTGAAATCCTGTTCCGAGCAGACAATCGACGATGACGTCGGCATCGGCAAATGCTCCGTTCTCATATGCTTCACAAGGTACGCCAAGTGACTCAGCCCATTTTGCATAGAACCCGCTGTCGTCGGTCAGCTTCTCGCTGAGCTTGACGATACGGCAGGTATAGTTGTTACGTTTCAGAATACACGCGAGGGCATAACCGTCGCCGCCGTTGTTGCCGCCGCCGACCGCGATCACGATCTCGCCGTGCCAATTCACCGCGCGGTAAACGCCCATCGCGGCGCGGTACATCAGCGTGCGCCCCGACACGTATTTCTCGATCGTCATACGGTCGCTCTCACGCATATTTTCAACCGAAATACAATCCAAATTCTTCATGCTTTATCCCTCTTGATTTGGCTGAACATTCGAACAGCCGCGTGATAGTAAACTTCCTCGGCGTTTGTCATCGCTTCCACAACGCTCGTGTTTTCATCAACGAGTGAATACAGTGAGGTAACGCCGCAGTCATAGAGCAGCTCCGCGCCGTCGCCGAGCGATCCGCACAAGCCGTATACGGGGATTTCTCTCGCCTTTGCGCGCAAAGCAACGCCCTGCATCACCTTGCCGCACACCGACTGTGAATCCGCTCTGCCCTCCCCTGTCACGACCAAATCAGCGCCGTCGAGCAGATCATCAAAGCCGATCAAGTCAAGCACCGTCTCGATGCCCGACTGCATGGTCGCGTGCAGAAAGACATTCAGCGCCGCGCCTAATCCTCCTGCCGCACCCGCACCTTTAATCAAGTCGCAATCGATACCGAACTGCCCGCGGATCACATCGCGGTAGTTCTGCATACCGTTTTCGAGCAGCTCCAGTGTTTCGGGAGTTGCTCCTTTTTGTTTGGCAAAGGTATAGGTCGCGCCGTTCTCTCCGCATAGCGGATTCTTCACATCACAGAGAACGGTGAGGGACGTGTCAGATAATCGGCTGTCCAAATGCGTAAGGTCGATGGTTGAAACATCGGCTAGATCCTTTCCGCAACCGCTCAGCTCGTTGCCGTCCTTATCGAGAAATCTCGCGCCGAGAGCACGCAGGCAGCCCATACCGCCGTCGTTGGTCGCCGAACCGCCAATCGCTATATACAGCTCCCGACAGCCGCGGTCGAGCGCGTCGAGGATCAGTTCGCCCGTGCCGTAGGTCGTGGTCATCATCGGATCGCGCAGATCTTCGGGGACAAGCGTCAAGCCCGACGCCGCCGCCATTTCAATGATGGCTCTGCCTCCTGCGATGCCATAGCTCGCCTGTATGCGATTCATCAAGGGATCGTGGACGGTTGCAGTGACTTTCTCGCCTTTCAGCGTGTCGATCACCGCATCAACCGTACCCTCGCCGCCGTCCGCTATCGGCACGCCGATACATTCGCACGCACCGAATACCTCCCACGCGGCTCTCGTCAACAGCTCTGCCGTTCTCCTGCTCGGCAGGCTTCCTTTGAAGCTGTCCGAGGCAAATATCAGTTTCATGATCTGCTCCTATTCTTCTTCGGGCTTTGAGAGTTTTTTGCGGTCATAGACCTTCTTGCTCTTGACGACTCTGGTGGTCGGCTTGAGGCCGTTCCAGTCGCGTCGCTTGCGGGCGTGGAACTTGCGCTGTTCCTTTTTGCTTTGCTTTTTGAGCGGTGTTACCTTCATCGTATCAATTCCAATTCACATGATACTACCATTCTAACGGATTCTGAATAATAGTCAATATATAGTTTCTCGCTTTGCTCGATCAAGTGATACAATCCCTCAGTCTTTTATCGGTTTGAGCCCTCCTAGCGGAGGCAGCAGACCCTTTTGTCCGCATTGCGGACATTTCCCCTAGCAGGGGAATCTCCTTTACCAAAGGGAGCCTTTAGCTTTAATAAAACGCTTGCAATAACTGTGGGAAGCTGTATAATGGTTTTAGCGATCACATGATCGAACCCTCTCGCACTTCTAAACCATCTTTTATACGGAGGATATTATGTTAAATCTATCGGAGATCATTCAGTTGAAGCAAGAGCTTGCCGATCAAACCGGCGCGGAATTGCATTATCATGACGTTTGTCCGAAACCGTTCTTTACATTGGAACGATCGGACAGCGAGATTCAAAGCTGTATCACGGAGTATCTCAAGAAGAAGCGTTATGCGCCTCGCTTCTCGGATGACGGACTGCAATTCACTGTGGAGAAAGGATAAGGATTATGGCACTGACATTAGAGAGAGCAAAAGAGATCAACAGCACGATGGTGACCGAGGATCATCTGATCATTCACTCGCTGAACGTGTGCTACGCAATGGGCGCGATGGCGCGTCACTTCGGCGCTGACGAGGAGCATTGGATGGCGGTCGGTTATCTGCATGATTACGACTATGAGAAGTTCCCCGACGAGCATTTACAGCACACCGAAAAGGAACTGCTCGCCGAAGGCGTCGATCCCGAAGACGTCCGCGCGATCCTCAGCCACGGCTGGGGCATCTGCACCGACGTCGAACCGCTGACGAATATGGAAAAGAGCCTGTTCACCGTAGACGAGCTGACGGGCATCATCCAAGCCGCCGCGAGGATGCGTCCTAACGGCATCACCGATCTGAACACCAAGAGCTTCATGAAGAAGTTTAAGGACAAGAAGTTCGCTGCGAAATGCGACCGCGAGCTGATCAAAAAGGGCTGTGAACTTCTGGGCATGGAGGTCAGAGATGTTGCCGAGATCTGCATCGACGGCATGCGTCCTCACGCTGAGGAGATCGGCTTGCAGGGAACGGAAAACTGATCATAAACGATCACACCCGCAACAGTTACTTTTGTCACTGCTGCGGGTGTTTCTTTGTTAAGGCGCGGTAAAAACAGGCGCGTGATTTGCTCTTTTTAATCTAAAATCTGACCGTCTCTTGTAATCGTCACGACCTGCCACGGAATGAACTTCCCGCTGTTTTTGAGCGCCTGCTCCGCGGCTCTCTGCAATCCGCCGCAGCACGGCACTTCCATCCGCACGATGGTGACGCTTTTGACGTCGTTATTGCTGATGATCTCGGTCAGCTTGTCGGTGTAGTCAACCATATCGAGCTTCGGACAACCGATCAGGGTGATCTTGCCCTTCATGAATTCCTCGTGCATATTTGCGTAGGCATAGGCAGTGCAGTCAGCGGCGATCAGCAGCTTTGCGCCGTTATAAAACGGTGCGACCGTCGGCAGCAGCTTGATCTGACACGGCCACTGGTTGAGCCGTGATACAGGCTTGCCTGTTGCGACAGGCGTTTCCTCAATTTCGGGTTTTTCAAAGGTCATTGTTTTGGAACCGGGGCAGCCGCCCTGATGATGGTGCACTTTCATTTTCTTATCCTCCTGTGCTTTCTTAACTGCTGTTTCATCATATTCGGGAGCCTCGCGCTCCTCAAAGGTAATTGCTCCTGTCGGACAACTCGGCAGACAATCGCCGAAGCCGTCGCAAAAATTCTCACGCATCAGCTTTGCCTTGCCATTCACCATATCAATAGCGCCCTCGTGGCACGCGTTGGCGCAAGCGCCGCAGCCGTTGCATTTCTCTTCATCAATGCGGATGATCTTGCGAATCATATTCATTCCTCCCTTGACTTTCTGAGGTCATTATACTATGATGAACTTGACAAGTATGTTGTAATTACAACAAAAGGAGAAAATATGAAAAATTGTTATCATTCGGTCATTTTCAAGGATATGACTCAGGAGGAAATTGAATTCTGCCTGACGGAACTCCGCTCCACGGAAAAGAGATACAAGAAGGACGAAATGATCCTCATGGCAGGCGATACCACCGAACGTTTCGGGCTGGTGTTAGAGGGCAGCGTGACGATCGAGAGCAACGATATCTGGGGCAACCGAACGATCCTCAGCCACGTCGGCATTATGCAGTTTTTCGCCGAGACCTACGCCTTGCTCGAAGATGAAACGCTCCTCGTCGACGTCCGCGCAAACGAAAACTGCCGTATCCTGTTTTTCAGAATCGGCAGTTTAAAAAGGTTGCGTTCATCCAATGAGCTGTGGGCGATGAAATTCATCTGCAATATGCTCGAGATCTCCGCTCACAAAAACGTCGTGCTCTCGGGCAGGAGCTTTCACATCTCACCGAGGACGATCCGTGAGCGGATCTTATCCTATCTCAACACCGTGTCGCTCCAAAAGCACAGCACAGAGTTTGATATCCCCTTCGACCGTCAGCAGTTGGCGGACTATCTGAACGTCGACCGCTCCGCGCTGTCGAATGAGCTGAGCAAGCTGCAAAGAGAAGGGGTTATATCATGCAGGAAGAATCATTTTGAACTGCTATCTCATTGATCTGAATAAAGAATTTCAAACGTACAAATGGTTCTCTTCCGCATTTTGAAAACAATCATGACCACCCGTCAAACGGCAATATCATTAAGTTAAGCAACAGGACACTCACAAGATAGTGGGTGCCCTGTTTTTTTGAATAAAAATGAGAAAAACACTTGACAAAAGAATCAAAATGTGCGGCTGAATCTGTTCGCAATACGAACAGATTCAGCCCTTGTAATTAGGAGTAAAATCCAATCCAAATTACAAGGAGCGCAACAA
>JAFRDE010000046.1 GCA_017403985.1 Ruminococcus sp.
ATAAACCCCTTTAGGGGTAGCCAAAGAGGCAAAGACAATAAGGCTTGAACAAAGTTAAAGCCCGCGCCTTGAGACGCGGGTCAGTAACAGGGGCTTATAGCCCCAGAGCAAACCACCCGTTTGACGGGTGGTCATGATTTAAGTTGATCGGTAAATCTGTACTACATCATCCGTAAAATGATCGCTTCAAAGGGTCTTAAGCCGTAGCTCAGGCGATACGGCTTGCCGTCGCAGACGGCTCTTTCGGCTTCCAGCACGGGAAAGCCGCCCAGCTCCTCGGGGCCTCCGCCGCCGGGGACCGTATCGTAGGTGCTGAATATCCTTTCGTACCTGCCCTCTTTCGGAACGCCGCAGGCGTAGCCGTGATGATGCCACGGCGAGAAGTTGCAGACGACAACCAGCGCGCCGTCATAGTTATACGGATTTTTACGGATGTAGCTGATGATATTGGAATCGGGCCAGTCGCGGTTGATCCACTCGAAGATCCTGCTGTCCTTGGAATCGGCGTACAGCGCGGGATATTTCTTGTAGATCTCCAGCAGCCGGCGCATCGTCTTCATCACGTCCTGATGCGCGTCGTCCTCCGTCAGATACCAGTCGAGGCTTTTGCTGAAGTCCCATTCCTCGATCTGGGCGAAGTCCTGTCCCATGAACAGGAGCTTCTTGCCCGGATGGGTGAACTGGAAGGTGTACAGCGCCTTGACGCCGCCGAAACGGTCAAAGGAATTGCCGGGCTGTTTGGTCAGGATCGAGCCCTTGCCGGGGCATACGTCGTCGTGCGACAGCACGAGGATGAAGTTCTCCGTAAAGGCGTAGTCGGGGATATGCGTCAGCACATGGTGATGGTTGCGCCTCTCATGAAAATCATAAGAGAGGTATTTTAAGGTATCGTACATCCAGCCCATATTCCACTTGAAGGTGAAGCCTAAGCCGCCCTTGTGGATATCCTCGGTGATACCCTGTTCGATCGAAGAATCCTCGGCGATGATATAGCCGGTGGTCCTGTCCGTGACTTCGCTGCAGAGCTGCTTGAGGAAGTCGGTGCTCTCATAGTTGATATGACCGCCGTGGATATTCGGGGTGAATGTCGGACGGCTGAAATCCGCGTACAGCATGGCGGCGACCGCGTCGACGCGCAGGGCGTCGATATGGAACTCGTTGATCCAGTAGAACGCCGAAGAGATCAAAAAGGAGCGCACCTCGGGCTTGCCGTGGTCATATGCCTTGGTGCCCCAGATCGGATACTCCGCGCGCAGGGGATCCGCCGACTCGTACAGAGGCGTGCCGTCAAATCTGCTCATGGCGTAATCATCCTGCGGGAAATGGGCGGGTACCCAGTCGAGGATGACCGCGATCCCGTTCTGATGGAGCACATCGATCATGTATCTGAAATCATCCGGCGTTCCGTAGCGCGCGGTGGGCGCGTACTGACCGGTCACCTGGTAGCCCCACGAGGGATCATAGGGGTATTCGCAGATGCCCATGAGCTCGATATGGGTATAGCCCATGTCGGCGACGTATGCGGCGAGCTGTTCGCCGAGCTCGCGATAGTTAAGGAACCCGTCCTCATCCTCCTCGCTCTTGTATTCCTTCTTCCACGAGCCGAGGTGGACCTCATAGATCGCCATCGGACTTTCTACGATCTTGGTATTGTCGCGGCGGCTCTGGTATTCTCCGTCCTTCCAGCGATATCCGTCAAGCCTGCCTACCACCGAGGCGTTATACGGCCGCAGCTGTGAACGAAAGGCGTAGGGATCGCTCTTTTGGCGCTTCATGCCGTCGGGACCGGTGATGACGTAGCGATAGGCAGCGCCCTCTTTCACGCCGGGGATAAAGACCTCCCAGACGCTGTCGCCGCGCTCCATCGGATACTCGCGCTCCCAGTCGTCGGCGTCGGTGATGACCGCGACCTCGCGCGCGTTGGGAGCCCAGACGACAAAGCGCGTGCCGTTTTTGCCGTTCTCCTTACCGGGATGCGCCCCCATCTTTTGATAGACTTCATAGTTCGTTCCCTGATGAAAATAGTAGCTGTCCGTGCCGGTGAATACGCCCATAGTAAACCCTCCAAAACATCTGTTATCCGGAAATATGTCTGCATAATAACATAAAACAGGGTATAAATCAAGACCGTATTCGTATATTTTCTACAAAAACCGACGTCAAATCGTTCCAACACGAACGATCGGGAGCTTGACCCGATCGCAAAATATATATCCGTCCGCAGCAGGAAGCAATATATCTGTTATCATCACGCAAAACACGCAGGATATCGGCTGAATATCCTGCGTGTTTCATTATTATGTTATTGATAATTCCGATGCGAACAGCCGTTCAGCCATTCTAACAGGTCTAAGGTGTGATCAAAGTCCGCGTCGGCGGTCGCGCCCACGGTAACGGTCGCTGTTTGTGAGGCGCCATCGCTGTAGCGCCAGCTCCACGCGCGCTCCTCGGTCACGGTGTAGTCGCCTGCCGGGAGCCTGGCAACGGTAACGGAGCCGTTGGTTTCACCCGCCTTGAGTACGATCGCGACCGTCAAGCCGATGTTATCCGGTCCCGATACTGCGTAGACATAGGACTGCTCTTTCGCTTTTGCGGAAGCCGGGCGGGCAGCCGTGATCTGCAGCTTGCCAGTGTCGCCCGCCGGTTCGGTAGGAGTCGGACCGGGATGCTCTGTCGGCGCGGAAGTCGGCGATTCTGTGGGAGCCTCGGTCGGCGCCTGCGTGGGTTCGGTAGGATCGGTACCGCCTGACTTCGTATTGACGACGTCCCAGTTATTCTTGCCGCAATACTCAGCCGTATAGCCGGCAGGGACTTCCTCGCGGATGTAATAATCCTTGCCGTAATCCTCACTGTCCTTCGGTATCTCGAGCGCCCATACCCAGCCGTTTTCGCCGTTGCTGTCGCCCTTCTTCACTTCGACGGGAGAGCCGCGCACCTCCTTCTCACTGCCATCGTCCTTATAATAAACGTGTATCTTCACGCTTTCGGGACGGTCCTCTTCTTTATCGTCCTTCCAGTACTTGGTAGCGCCGACAACTTCTCCGTGGTCGCTTCCGTGGAACTTGACGTTGATGACGTTGCTGGTCAGCTCATAATCGCGGAAGAGATTGAGCGAATAGCCCGTAATGCTCCAGTAGCCGTCAAACGGCTGATACATCACCGGGATATGGATGTTGCTCTCGGGATAGTAATACTTGATGATCGCGTCGATCACCATCTCCATCAAGCCGGTCACAAGCTCGGTGCCCTCGAAGTCCATCGGGAGCTTCAGATCGCCCATACCGTATTTCTTCACGGTGAACTCGGTCGACCATTTCAAAAACGGATTGGTATGCTTCTCTTTCACCTTTTTCAGGCAGAGTCCGGTGCTCAGGTATTTTTTGATCTGCAGCTCGATGAATTCGTCGGTAGCTATTTCGCTGACTGCGTTGTCTCCCATCGTGGAGGAGATGCCGTCCTTGACGTTTTGGGTCGCATCTTCAAGACCCGGCAGATCGGTGATTTTATAATCTCCGAGTATGCCGCTCATGCACGGCGTGTAGATATTGATCGTGTCTCCACCCATACGATCGGCATAATCCTTCTGCACCTTGCTCATCAGCATCAGGAAGACGTACTCGGGAACCTCGCCGTCTTCAAAATTCAGCCATCGCTTGTAGATACTGACGTCCCACGCGGCGGTGTTGGTGACCGTCGTCTTTATAGTTCTCCCGGACGATCTCGCCGTGCGCCGGCTGATTGATCGCAAGAGAACACCCCGCGGCGCTCACGGTAAAGGGAGCGGCGGTTAACACGGCAGCCAGTATGGTCAGTATCAACAGTAAGCTGATCGGTTTTCGGAGTTTTTTCATGATGTGCCTCCGTAAAAAGCAGGTCGACCGGGTTCAAATTGTTTCCGGATAGAAGCGTTTTTCTGATCATATAATTATTCAGTTTATATTTTATCATATGCTTTCGCAAAAGTCATCCTCTTTTTCACTTTTTTATTCGGTTTCTCTGTTGTTTTTTCTGATGTATCTTATCGCGGAGGGCAACAATTGAATCATTTTGCGGCAAGGCGTTTCTTTGTGTAAAATAGGCAAAAAAGATTCCTCATACGATTGACATTACAGCATTTTGTGATAAAATATAAATAACTATATCAACATTTGATTTACGATGATTTTTGTGACAGGAGACAGCGAAATGGTGGACAAATCGCGCCTTGCCGCGGTGATACCGGCGGCGGGACTGAGCTCCCGAATGGGGGCTTTCAAGCCGCTGCTGCCCGTCGGCGATAAAACGATGATCGAAGCCTCTGTCTGCAGCGCGCTGTCGTGTGCGGACCGTGCCGTCGTTGTTCTCGGTTGGCGCGGCGAAGAGATCAGAGAAAAGCTGTCGGAGCGCTTCGCCGGTCGGCTGATCTTCACCGAGAATCCCGATTACGCATCGACAGACATGTTCCGCTCTGTCAGGATCGCGCTGGAAGCGATCGGCAGCTGTGACGCTTTCTTTATCGCCCCTGCCGATATGCCGATGATCTCCCCTGCCGTTTATCGGCTTCTGGCGGCGTCATTTACCGAAGATGACGGGATTTTGATCCCTGTTACGGACGATAAGAGAGGTCATCCTCCGCTGATCTCCTCGCGGCTGATCCCGGATATCCTCGCATATGACGGAACGGAAGGCTTGAGAGGGTTTTATCGCACGCGAAAGGTCAGACAGTTCGCCGTCGATGACACGGGGATCCTGAAAGACGCCGACACGCCCGAGGATTATCGGAATTTAATAAGCAACAAAGCAACAAAGAGATAGGTTGACAGTCTCAGATAACGGGAATCGAACCCCAACCGCCGACTCCCGTTACCTTACCCGATCCATATATCAATAATCCTTTATAATAAGGAAGGTGTTCCATATTGAGAGAAATATGCAAATCCGTGAAAAAGAAAGACCACGATCCCAAGATCGAAGGTCGGTCGGTATATGTCGCCGACTACAACACAACTGCCGACGGCAGAGAGATCCTCTGCGGCAAGCTGCTGCATTCTACGCTTGCCAAGGCTGAGGTGAAAGCCATCAGGCTTCCCGAGATGCCCGAGGGCTATCTGTATGTCGACGCGTCCGATATCCCCGGCGACAACAACGTCAACATCGTGCTGGACGATACGCCCGTATTCTGCCGCGGCGTTGTGGAATACATCGGCGAGCCGATCGGCATGATCGTCGGTCCCGATGAAAAGGTCGTTGATCGTCTGCTCAAAGAAACCGTCGTCGAATATAATGAGCTCGAGCCGGTTCTCGACATACGCAAGGGTACCGAATTCTTCTTCAGCTATGAGTTCGGTCACGGCGATATGGAAAAGGCGTTTGCCGAGGCAGACAAGGTCTATGAGGAAGAGTTCGAAACAGGCTATCAGGATCAGGCGTATCTGGAACCTCAGGGCATGATGGCTGAACCCGAAGCGAACGGCAGGATGTTTGTACACGGTTCGCTGCAGTGCGCCTACTATGTTCACGGAGCAGTCGCCAGAGCATTGGGCGTCGGTCCCGACGGCGTGCATGTTCTGCAGGATGTGACAGGCGGCGGCTTCGGCGGAAAAGAAGATTTCCCGTCCAATATCGGCTGTCAGGTCGCCGTCGCGGCAAAAAAAGCCGGCAAGCCCGTGCGCTGTGTATTCGGCAGGAGAGAAGATCTGGAATTCACGCCCAAGCGCCATCCCGCGCTGTGCAAATACAAGGTCGCCGTCAAGGACGGCAGAGTGACGGCGGTCGACGCCGACGTCCTCTTCAACGCAGGCGGCTATTCCACGCTGAGCGCCGTCGTGCTCCAGCGCGGCATCATCGCCGCCACCGGCGTATATGATATCCCCAACGTCCATGTCACGGGCAAGGCTGTCAAAACCAATACCAACCCGTGCGGCGCCTACCGCGGATTCGGCGCGCCGCAGACCTTCTTCGCGATGGAGATGATGATGTCCCACATCGCGCAGGATCTGGGCGAGGATACCATCGCCTTCAAAGAAAGGCATTTCGTCAAGAAAGGCGATACGACCTCCACCAACGGAAAATATCACTTCCCGGTCCCGCTGCCGGCGATGGTCGATGAGATCGACGCGCTGAGTGAAATGAAAAAGAAGCATCGGGAATACGCGAAGCCGCAGACCGGCAGATACCGCAGAGGAATGGGCTTCTCGGCGATCTTCCACGGCGCGGGCTTCACCGGATCGGGAGAGCGTGATCTCATCAAGGCGACCGCCAAGCTCCGCAAGTATCCCGACGGCACTGTCGAGGTGCTCGCCTCTAACGGCGACATCGGTCAGGGCGTTCGCACGACCTTCCCGAAGATCGTTGCCCATGAGCTGAACATCCCTCTCGAAAAGGTATACTACTCCCATCCCGACACCGCCCGGGTGCCCGACTCGGGACCCACGGTCGCGTCGCGTTCGCTGATGGTCGTCGGCGAGCTGCTGCGAAAAGCGGCGATCAAGCTCCGCGATATCTGGGTCGAGGGCGAAGAGCAGGAGGTCGAGGAGCATTACAAGGAACCCGACTTTATGATCCCGTTCTATCTCGACCGCTTTGAGGGCGACGCATATCCCACCTACGCGTGGGCGACGAACGCCGTAGAGGTCGAGGTCGACACCTACACAGGCATGACGAAGATCGTCGGCGCTTACGGCTCGTTTGACGTCGGTACCCCCGTCGATTACAACATCGTCGTCGGTCAGATGGAGGGCGGCTTCCTGCAAGGATTAGGTTACGCTTCGATCGAGAAGATGAACTACGACGGCAAGGGACGTATCCGCAACAACAGCTACACCGATTATCTGATCCCCACCGCGATGGATGTACCGAACCTGAAAGCGGTCATGCATGTGGAGGAATATCCCGACGGCCCCTACGGAGCCAAGGGAGCGGGCGAGCTGCCGCTGGTCGGCGCGGCTCCCGCGTATATCGAAGCGGTAGAACAGGCGCTCGGCGGAGCGGCGGCGCATAAGCTGAATTTTGCGCCCTTCAACGCCGAAGACGTGATCGCGGAGTTAAGTAAGGAGGTTCAGTGATGAATGAGATTCGCTTTACCTTGAACAGAAAAGAAACGACCTACGCAGGCTCGGCTGCCGACAGACTGCTGGAAGTCCTGCGTGATAGCTATGATATGAAAAGCGTGAAATGCGGCTGTAAAGAGGGCGAATGCGGCGCGTGCGCGGTGCTGATCGACGGCGTGCTGATCAACTCCTGCTGTGTCGCGATGGGCGCTGTGGACGGTCATGAGATCATGACGGTGGAAGGGTTTCGTGAAACCGAACAGTTTGCGGCGCTGTCAAAAGCGTTTGCCGAACTCAGCGCGGTACAGTGCGGCTTCTGCATCCCCGGCATGATTCTCGCGGCACAGAGCGTGCTCAGCAAAAACGCCCATCCCACCGAGGATGAGGTGCGGGAAGGACTCTCGGGCAACATCTGCCGCTGCACAGGCTACAACGCCATCGTCAACGCTGTATTGAACGCCGCAAAGGAGGGTGACGGATTATGGTAAACGGATATAAGCCGGCTACGTTACGGGAAGCTGTCGATATCAGATCCCGTGAAAGCGTGATCCCTTATGCGGGCGGCACCGACCTGATGGTGCAGAACAAAGCGAACGCCGTCTATCTCTTTCTCAACGATATCGACGAGATCAGACAGATCGCCGACGACAGCGAATACATCCGCATCGGCGCGGCGGTGACCTTTACCGAGGCGCTCGCGAGCGATCTGGTGCCGCAATTAATGAAAGAAGCCGTTTCCAAAATCGCCGCTCCCGCGATCCGCAACGCCGGCACCTTCGGCGGCAACATCGGCAACGGCTCCGATAAGGCGGACTCCGTTTTAGCAGGCTTCGCGATGGACGGGCGCGTCCGTTTGGTATCGGCAGGCGGCGAGCGCGTGATCCCTTTTGACGATTTCTGCGTGCGCCGCGGCGTGACCAATATCAAAGACGACGAGCTGATCGCTGAGATCCTGCTCCCGAAGGACAAATGCGCTATGCCGTACTATTATCATAAGGTAGGCGGCAGAAACGCGTTGGCGATCTCGCGCGTTGCGCTGGCAGGCGTATACGACGTACAGGACGGCGTGATCAGCTACATTTCCCTGACCGTGATCGGCGAGGGCAAGTTCACCCGTTACCGCGACGTTGAAGCAGAATTGATCGGCAAGACGGTCGAAGAAGTACAGGCACATATCGATGATTATGTGCGCCTGTTCATCGATCGGATGACCTTTACACGAGGCAGAGTCTCGGCTGAATACCGCAAGACGGTTATCGGCAACCTGATCAGGGATTATCTGATGACGCTGTAGTTGAATACGCATCGGAGAGATAAAGGCGTTTTCTCATCTACAAAAAGGCTCCCTTTGGGAAAGGGAGCCTGCGACCGCGGCAATCCCGCAAACCTCTTGCTGTCATTGCGAGGGAGCTTGCGACCGTGGCAATCCCACAAAGAGGAGCAGGGTATTTCTCTCACATCAAACAGTATTAACGCCAAGGGGATTGCCACAGCCTGCCCCTTCGGGGCACCTCCCGCAGGGAGGCTATGGGCTTCGCAATGACACACTTAATGTTGCTGCGAATGGATAGGGTAACTGACGGAGAAAGCTGAAAGGAATTGATTTGATTGTATACCGTAAATATCAACGGAAAAGATTATGAGTCCGCGCACGATAAAAAGCTCCTGCGCTTTCTGCGCGACGACCTGCATCTGACCGCCGCCAAGGACGGCTGCAGCGAGGGCGTATGCGGTACCTGCACCGTCCTCGTGGACGGTAAAAAGACCAAGGCCTGCGTCGTATCGCTGTCAAAGTTAGAGGGCAAAAAGGTGTTGACTGTCGAGGGTATCGCGCCTGAGGAAATGCGCGTATATGAACACTGCTTTGCCGAAGCGGGCGCGGTACAGTGCGGCTTTTGCATCCCGGGCATGATCATCAGCGCAAAATCGCTGTTGGATGTGAATCTCAACCCGACGCGCGCAGACGTCAAGAAAGCGATCAAGGGCAACCTCTGCCGCTGTACCGGTTATAAAAAGATCGAGGACGCGATCCTGATGGCAGCGGATTTCTTCCGCGAGGGCAAAGCCATCCCCGCGCCGCCCAAAACGCTCCGTATGGATGAGCACGCGCAGCGTATCGACGCAAAAGAGAAGGTCAACGGCTCCGGGCTCTTTGCCGACGATCTGTACTTTGACGGGATGCTGTACGCGAAGGGCCTGTACTCCAAATATCCCCGCGCGCGCATCAACAAAATCGATTTCAGCCGCGCTCTCGAGCACCCCGACTGTGTGGAGATCCTGACGAAAAAAGACGTCGTCAATAACAAGATCGGTCATATCAAGCAGGATTGGGACGTGATGCTCGGCGAGGGAGATATCACCAAGTACGTCGGCAACGTGCTGGCGGTCGTCGCGTCGACCAAGTCTGAAAGCCTGCAGGAGATCATCGACCTGATCGAGGTCGATTATACGGAGCTGACGCCGCTGACCTCGCCGTATGAGGCGCTCAAAGGCGACGCGCCGCTGATCCACGAGGACGGCAACGTCATGAGCCGCGCCAACCTCGTCCGCGGCAACGCCGACGAGGCGATCCGCAACTCAAAGTATGTGGTGACGCGCAAGTATAAGACCTCATGGCAGGAACACGGCTTTATGGAGCCCGAGTGCTGCGTCGCGCTTCCCGAGGGCGACGACGGGCTGTTGATCTATACCTCTTCTCAGAGCATCTATGATGTGCAGAGAGAGTGTGCCAAGTCGCTGGGACTGGCTCCCGAAAAGGTGCATGTCCGCGCTCCGCTGGTAGGCGGCGGATTCGGCGGCAAGGAGGACATGAGCGTCCAGCCCTACGCCGCGCTGATGGCGTGGTACACCAAGCGCCCCGTCAAGGTGAAGTACAGCCGGCAGGAGAGCTTGAACTATCATGTCAAACGACATCCGATGGAGATGGAGTTTACCACCGCCTGTGACGAGAACGGCATCCTGACCGGCATGAAGGGCATTATCATCGCGGATACCGGCGCGTATGCGTCGCTCGGCGGTCCCGTGCTCCACCGCGCCTGCACCCATGCGGCGGGTCCCTATAACTATCAGAACATCGACATCTTCGGCATGTCTGTCTATACCAACAACACCCCCTCCGGCGCTTACCGCGGCTTCGGCGTGACGCAAAGCTGCTTCGCGACCGAGAGCAACATCAATCTGCTCGCCGAGATGGTCGGCATCGACCCGTGGGAGTTCCGCAGACGCAACGCTATCAAGCCCGGCGATATCCTCCCGAACGGTCAGACCGCTGATCCCAACACCAATATGGCTGCATGCCTTGACGCGGTCAAGGATATCTACTACGCCAACAAATATGTCGGCTTAGCCTGCGGCTTCAAGAATTCCGGCACCGGCATGGGTAAGAAGGATATCGGACGCGTCCTGCTCAGCGTAGAAAACGGCAGGGTGCACATCCGCACCTCCGCCGCGTGTATGGGTCAGGGCATCGGACAGATGGTGCTGACCGAGATATGCCATGTCACGGGACTCGATCCCGCGCTCTTCCTGTTTGAAGCCTCCGACACCGTCCGTACTCCCGACGCGGGCACTTCGACCGCCTCGCGCCAGACGGTGATGACCGGCGAAGCGGCGCGCAGAGTCGGCGAAAAGCTGAAAGCCGCCTTAGCTGACGGCAAGACGCTGTCCGACCTCGAGGGTCAGGAATTCTTCGGCGAATACAGCGCGAAGACCGATCCGCTCGGCGCGATCAAGGAGAATCCCGTCAGCCATATCTCCTACTCCTACGGCGTACAGCTGATCATCTTAAACGACGAGGGTAAGATCACCAAAGCCGTTTCCGCATTCGACGTCGGCACGCCCGTCAACATCCAGTCCGTCGAAGGACAGATCGAGGGCGGTATGGTCATGGGTATCGGCTACGGCGTCACGGAGAAATTCGAGTGCAAGGACGGTTATCCGATCTCGAGATTCGGAAAGATCGGCTTTATGCGCGCCGATGAAGCGCCCGAGCTGGAGGTCATCCTCTGCCGCCCGAAGGACGAGGATAAGCTGCCGTTTTCGCTCGGCGCGAAAGGCTGCGGCGAGCTGTGCATGATTCCCACCGCGCCCGCCTGTGCTTTGGCTTACTACAAGTATGACGGCAAGTTCAGACAGAGTCTTCCACTCAGCGATACGCCATACCGCAAAGACTGAACGGTTTTCCAAGAAACCGCTTTACCGTTATAAAAATAAAACCATCAGAATGTGTACCCATAATAATCTGTACCTATTCTGATGGTTCAGCAAAAAAAGCTCCGATCAAATTCGGAGCTTTTCTTTGTCGATCAATATTTGTCTGCAAAAGCTTTGAGCTTTTTCTCGTTGGGATTGCCGTTGAGGATCACGCCCGCGATGATCTCGGCGTTCGGTGCAGAGGGCTGTAACGATGCGACAGCCTTGCCGAAGCCGGAGCCGCCGGAGGTGGCAAACAGTACGATCTTTTTGCCGCTGAAATCGTAGGCTTCGAGGAAGGTGTTGATGATGGTCGGCGCGATATACCACCAGATCGGGAAGCCGATGAAGATCGTATCATAAGCGGCGATATCCGCGTCTGTATCGGCGAGCGCGGGACGCGAGCTTTTGTCGCGCATCTCAACCGAGCTTCTTGACTGTTTATCCATCCAGTTCAGGTCTGCCCTGCTGTACGGCACGGCAGGCTTTATTTCATAGATGTCCGCGCCTGCGGCTGCCGCCAGATTTTCGGCGACTCTCGCGGTGGTACCGCTCGCGGAAAAGTAGGCTACTAACTTTTTACTCATATGATTCACTCCTTAAGTGTTTTTGTAAAGATATTCCAATCCATAGTTGACGGCGGTCTCAAAGTCCTCGCCGCCGAAGCCGTGTCCCGAACCCTCGATCACATAGTATTCGCAGTTCGGGAATAATGTTGACGCCTCCTCGGAATAATACGCGGGGACCAGAGTATCCTCGGAGCCCTGAATAATGATCACATTTCCGGGAAAGTCGCCGAGCCTGCTGACGACGTCGACGTCGTACAGATCACGGGCGAACTGTCCGCTGAGTTCATAGTCCTCTCCGAAGGAGATCGTATCGGGGATGCTGTCAGGATCGTCATACCAGCTCGTGATGATCTGCGGCATATAGAGCGCCGGGTAATGCAGGATCATCCCCTTGACCTTATCGGTGTTGTCGAGACCGACCATAGCGGCTTCCAAACCGCCCTGACTGCCGCCCTCGAGGAATACGCGATCGGTATCGACAAAGTCCCATGTCAGCGCCGTATCGAGGACAGCCTGCAGATCCGCCGCCTCGGTGACGGGCGTCATCTTCATCTGATCGCCGTCGCTCTTGTTCTCAGTCGTCGGGCGGCTTCCTCCCGGAAAGTCAAAGCTGTATCCGGCAAAGCCTTTTTCGGCATAACGCTTGCAATACGCCTCCCCCGCCTCGTGATTGGAACCCATGCCGTGGGCGTGGATCACCAAGGGAAACTTTTCAACGCCCTCAACGACGGGGATATACGCTTCGCCGTAGATACGGTTGCCGTTGTTCTCGCACCAAATCTCACGTGTCTCATATTCATACACCGCGTTTTTATCGGGTGTAAAACGAGCGGACGTGCTCTCTTCGGCTGCGGCAGTTGCGCTGTCAGTCGCTGCGCTTTCGGGGGCGTTCTGTACAGAGGAACACCCGGTTATCGCAAACAGCGATACGATCAATAATATGCACCATAGTTTTTTCATATATGATCTCCCTGTAGATGAGTAATTCGAATAGTATTACAGGCTCTTTTTCAATACGGCGACGACGTCGTCGCGGGTGAATACCTTATAGCCGCCGTCGAGGATGATAGTCGCGTCGGCGATGGCTTCGATCATATCCTCGGTCACGCCGAGCTCGCTCAGATTCATGGCGACGCCGATCTTTCTCATCCAGCTCTCGAGAGCTTTTAAGCCTTCGCTGGCGATTGTTTCCTCGGTCTTGCCTGCGGGATCAACGCCCCAGACATTGACGGCAAAGCGGACAAACTTTTTCAGCCCGTAAGGCATGATAGTTCTGTAATACGGCAGAGATACCGCCGCCAGCGTCATGCCGTGGGTCGCGTCGGTGATCGCGCCGACCGCCTGACCGAGCATATGCACCATCCAGTCGGTGGTCTTGCCGCGCGAGATCAGGGTGTTCAGCGCCCATGTAGCAGACCACATGATGTTGGAGCGGGCTTCATAATCCTCGGGATCCTCCACCGCGATCAGCGAGCTGTGGATGACGGATTTCATCAGCGCCTCGGCGATATAGTCGGAGGTGTTGTCGTCCTCGCCGGAGAAGTACTGCTCGCAGATATGGTTGAAGATATCGTAGATGCCCGATACCATCTGGCGCTTGGGCAGGGACATGGTGAACTTCGGATTGAGGATAGAGAACTTCGGCATGACCTCTTCACCGAAGACATGGCCGATCTTCAGCTTCTGCTCATGGTTGGTGATGACGGAGCCCGCGTTCATCTCGGAGCCGGTACCTGCCATGGTCAGGATACAGCCAACGGGGATGATGGCGCAGTCGGGCTCCTCAAAACGGATGTAGTACTTCTCCCACGGATCGTCGTCACAGTTGACGGATACGGATACCGCCTTGGCGTAGTCACAGCAGGAGCCGCCGCCTACCGCAAGGAGGAAGTCGACATGGTTTTCGCGTGCGAGCTTTACGCCCTCGCGCAGCTTGTCGGCGGTCGGGTTGGGCATCACGCCCGCGTCCTCGACGATGGTCTTGCCGTTCGCCTTGAGGATATCTACAACAGCGTCATAGATACCGTTTTTCTTGATCGAACCGCCGCCGTAGATGAGCTGTACGGTCTTGCCGTACTTCGGCAGTTCGTCGTTCAGATACTTCAGAGAATCGTCTCCGAAATAGAGTTTTGTCGCGTTTTTGTAGCTGAAATTACCTAACATTGTTATCTCTCCTTTAGTTTAATGTATCGATCCAGTTTGTGATCTCTTCTTTTGATGAGTCGGCGGCAAAGCGTTTGCCTTCCTTCCAGTTTGCATCGGGCGCGAGAGCCTTTAGATCGGCTGCGCTGACGTCGATGTCCGAGCTGCCCGAGGTGCAGAACGGGATCACCGTCTTGTCGGTGAAGTCATAGCTTTCGACAAAGGTATCCATGATGCGCGGCTCCTGACCCCACCAGATGGGATAGCCGATGAAGACGGTATCATAGCCGTCAAGGTTTATTGTTTCACTGCCGATCACGGGGCGGACGGACTTATCGTTCTGTTCGACCGTAGCGCGGCCGCTGTCGTCGTGCCAGTTCAAGTCATCTTCGGAATACGGCTGTGCCGGAACGATCTCATAGAGATCCGCGTCTGCGGCAGCGGCGATCTGTTCCGCAACACCTTTGGTATTGCCGGTCGCGGAGAAATAGACAACAAGGGGCTTTTCGCTGAGGGAATCGTCGCCTGCGGGTACATCCGCGGCTGTTTCATCGGACTGTGTTTCGGGTTGTGCGGCCGTTTCTTTTTCGGCAGCCGTTTCAATGTTGTTGTTTGACGAACACCCAACGAATGCCAAGGTCAACGCGATAACGGTCAGCAGTATAATCAGTTTTTTCATCTTGTTATTCTCCTATAGGATGGTTTTACGGCAAGACTTTTATCAGACAATGATACGCCATATCGAATATGGTGGTCTCGGCGTGCGGCACATCGGCGAGCTTCATCGCTTCAATCTGTTTTTCGGTGTGATAGACAAAGGGATACACGCCGAACAGAAATGCATTGAAATTCATACAGAAGCGTTCGATCTCTTCCGCTGTGCTTTGCGGGCTGTATGCTCCGGCGATCCGCGTCAGCGTTTCCACCACGGTGCGGTACAGCACCTTGAACTCCGCGAGCCGCTCCACACGGCAATTGAGCTCCATCTCGAATAGGTTCATATTCTGGATGCGCAGGAGGATCTCTCTGTTGTCCAGCGTATGCGCGATCAAAGCGGCAGTATTCTCCCTGTCGCCCTGTTCGATCTGCTTTTCTGCTTCTTGTAAAGACGCGATCCATTTCATATATTCACGGTTCAACAGAGCGAGCAGGATCTCGTCCTTTGTCTCAAAGTAGGAGTAGATCGCGGGGCGGGTAAAACTGGTGGCTGTGCTGATCTCTTTGATGTTGACGGCGGTAAAGCCTTTTTCTCTGTATATCTTCTCGCAGGCGTCGATGATCTCCTGCTTTCGATTCTCTTTATGTTCTTCGGTAACTTTCGGCATATGATACACCTTCTTTTGCTTCTTAATGACGGCGGTAACGATATTTATAATTACACCGTGTAAATATTATATATCATATAATTTACACGGTGTCAATATATTTTTATGTTTTTTCTTCAATTTTTATCGAAAGACCTTTGACAGGAAGTTATAGTAGCACTGTCCCCAGAATTCGGTGTTGTGACCGTAGCCTTCGACATAATCCGTCTGATTCTTCACGCCCATATTATTCAGCGTGTCGCGGTACAGCAGGGTACAGTCGATACACCACGGATCCTCGCTGCCGACTGCCATATACAGATAATACGGCGTTTTGCTTTCGTTCGGCTGAGGGAATTCCTGCATATAGGGGTCCGTCCAGTAGCTTTCCCATTCGCCGCTGCCGGTGGGGATCACGTTCGCGTCGGGAGCGAAGCCGCCGATCCAGCCGAATTCATCGAGCCATTTGAAACCGATGCACAGCGACTTTGCGCCTCCCTCGGATACGCCCGCGACCGCGGTATCCTTTCTCTCGGTGCTGACGGGATAGTGCTGCTCCATAAACGGCATCAGGTCGATCTTGATCTCGTCGATGCATTTATCATAGATATAACGAAGCTCCTCATAGCTTTTGCTGTCCTTATCGGCGAGCTTGTCGGTATACATATCGATCCCGACGAGGATCATCGGCACGGTAAGCCCCTGATCGAGCATATTGCCGTAGAGCAGGGTCAGATAGGTATCGCTGCCGACGTGCGCGTTGTGATCGGCGTCGAAACCGTGTACCACATACATCACCGGATAGGTTTGATTCTCGTCATAGCCTGCGGGCAGCAGGACATTGACCTGTTTATTGTCGCCCGCGACCGTAGAGTAATAGGTGACGTCCTTGTCGAGCCTGCCGTAATCGACGTTGCTGTATCTCTCGAACATAGAGGCAGGGACGTCGTACCGGTTCTCTGTCGCGTAGGGATCAAAAGACATGCTTTCGGTCGCCGGTTCACTTTTATTCCCGCCTTCGGATACGGTTGGTGAAGCTGTTTCAACTGCTGTTGTTTGTGATACTGCGTTTTCCGTTGAGGGCAGTCTGCTTTCGGCAACGGCTGTATCACCGGTCGCTGTTTCGGCGGGTTCCTTATCCGTGCATGCGCTCAATGTAAGGATACAGAATATCTGGATGATGTATAAGAGAATAATTATCCCTTTTTTCATATGAAAGAGCCTCCTTTAAGGCGCCTGAGTAATAGTCCGGGTTGTCTGCCGTTTTCCGGAGTAGTGCATTTCATCTATCCCTCCGCATCGACACATTCGCAGATGCTTTTGCGGATCGTCGTTTCTGCCGGCACGACAGAGCTGCTCGGCGAGCGCGATCTCATCCTGTGATAATCCGCGCTTCCGCCAAAGATACATTCATACAAACCGCCCTCTTTTTCTTTCGCAATTCTATCATAACATACTTTTTTAGATTTTGCTAATAGTTATAACGAATATCAGGATATAACGGTTCGGAATATCAAAGGCTCTCGGGAAACGTGTTCAAACTGAACAGGAAATCAAACACTTTCACACCCCTTTTCTCCGCTGTACAGTATAAAAATGATAGAGCCATCATAAAGATAACTCTATCTTTTTCTTGGTGGAGATAAGGTATGTTTTACCTGTAGGAAGTAAATTACCCCGTCTTGGGAGCGACACCTCCTGACAAAAGTCACGCCTACGCTCTCGCTAAATCTGCCATACTATGGCAGATTTGTCAGCGCCGTGCGCGCGGCTTACGGCTTGACACGCTCGCCTTCGATTCCCCTTTTCTCCACTGTTCGGTATAAATGACATTAGGGAGTACCGTTTGGTACTCCCTAATGTCACTGGTGGAGATAAGGGGAATCGAACCCCTGACCTCTTGAATGCGAACCACGCGCTCTCCCGAGTCACGCGCTTACGCACCCCATTAAAATCATGTTGTTTCGTCTCTTAATCTGTCCAAATGTCTTTTGCCAATCGGAATACTGCCCATCCTTTAGGCCAGCCGACGTACATCGTGGCATGGGTAATGATCGCGGCTATCTCTTTCTTCGTGACGCCGTGGTTCTTCGCATTTAACAAATGATAGCTGAGGGAGGAATCTGTGATTCCCGAAGCCATAAGCGAAACGACTGTGATGATGCACTTGGTCTTGACGTCGATTGCCTCCTCATTCCACACCTCGCCGAACAATATATCGTCGTTGAGGTGGGCAAACATCGGCGCAAATTCGCCAAGCTGATCTCTGCCTGCTGTTTGCTTGATTTTTTCTGCCATAATGATCCTCCAATCAATACTTGTCTGCGAATGCCTTTAATTTCTTCTCGTTCGGATTGCCGTTGAGAATTTCGCCTGCGATGATCTGCGCGTTTGGTGCGGATGGCTGTAAGCTCTGCACGGCTTTGCCGAAGCCCGAACCGCCGGAGGTAGCGAACAGAACGATCTTTTTGCCGCTGAAATCATACGCCTCTAAGAACGTATTGATGATCGTCGGTGCGATGTACCACCAGATCGGGAAACCGATGAAAATCGTATCATAGGCGGCAATATTTGCGTCGGTATCGGCTAATGCAGGGCGGGAGTTTTTATCTCTCATTTCAACCGAACTTCTCGACTGCTTATCCATCCAGTTGAGATCGGCTCTGCTGTATGGTACTGCCGGCTTGATCTCATATATATCCGCACCTGCGGCAGCTGCAAGATTCTTCGCAACTCTCGCGGTCGTACCGCTTGCTGAAAAATAGGCGACTAATTTTTTACTCATGATGATCTTCTCCTTTATGCTTTTTCTTTGCCCCTGCTTTCAGCATCATAGACAGAAGGTACGAGAGAAACGCCCATGCGAGCAACATAGAAAGGTTTTCTGCTAAGACGACCCAAGCAGGTCTGGAGTAATCCAAGAATGCAAAGTGTGTTTTCATCAACAGGTAATCTGCGATATTCAATTTCATTAAAAGCCAAAATCCGTAGAGGGATATCCCGCTCATAAGGATATGAACGATGATTCGCACTGCTTTGTTTCTGAACTTTGATAACATCAGGTTGAGGTGTAGTCCGATGTGCAATCCCATCAGGACAAACGACCAATATGACAGCATCAAATGCAGCTTGCGAGGCCAGACTACTCCGACAACACCGCTGAGGAACGGGGTCGCGTACCGGCTCATCAGCATTCCGGTGATTGGCGTTGCGACAAAGCTGAGCAGCAGCGCGGTATTCACGATCAGCATAAATACCCTGACCGGCGTATACTTGCCCTTGAAGATGGAAATATAGTATTTTCGGTTGAGAATATGGTGCGCGATGACGAGGACGAACATCCCGATACCGATATATTCGTGCAGCTGTTGCTGTGTGACCTGCATCGCCATGAGCAGCAGCAAAGCCGCTGTCATCAGGATGTCGATCGAACGCATTATTATCTTCTTCGTTTTCATGCTTCGCCGCCTTTGTGTTTTATAAGATACCCTTTACTTACTATCGAGCCAGCTTTGAAGCTCTGTATCGGAGATTCCGGCATCAAGGCGGTCGCCGCTTTTCCAATTACCTGAACCCGCGTTGATTTTCAGGTTATCCCCACTGCTGCCGATTCCGGAACCTCCGGAGGTACAGAACGGGATGACCGTCTTGCCGGTGAAGTCATAGCTCTCGACAAAGGTATCCATAATGCGCGGTTCCTCTCCCCACCAAATCGGGAAGCCGAGATAGATCGTGCTGTAACCGTCAAGAGATATCTTCTCGCTTCCGATCTCCGGACGTATGGTTTTATCATTCTGCTCTATGGTACTGCGGCTGTTGCTGTCGTTCCAATTCAGATCGTCAGAGGAATACGGCTGTGCAGGGACGATCTCGTATAAATCTGCATTTTCGAGTGAGGCGATTTTTTCGGCAACGCCTTTCGTCGTTCCTGTCGCAGAGAAATACGCTACCAACACCTTTGAAGTACCGCTTGTGGTTTCTCCGGTTCCGGAACCGGCGGCTTGCTTGTCCGTTTCCTGAACAGCTGATTTTTCATTGGTATTCGCTGCTGTTGTCTCAGCTGTTTTTGTGTTACCGCCGCAAGCCGCAAGGCTCAAAATGAGAAGCAAAGCAAGAGTCAATGCAAAAATTGATTTGATTCTTTTCATCGTTATCCTCCATTATACATTCTTGATCTTCTGATCGCCGGTTGACCAAACGTGCTTCTTCCCGGCGTCGGAAGGCTTATTCTGCGCCATAACGCCCGCGAGAAGATGAGGAACATAAGGCTCTTCCAGATATGACAGTTCTTCATCCGTCAGCTCTAAATCAACTGACTTTGCCGCACCCTCGATATGGTGCAGCTTTGTAGCGCCGACTACGGGTGAAGTTACCTTTGTTAAAAGCCACGCAAGGGAAATCTCCGTCATGGTCACGCCGTGTTTTTCGGCAAGCTCGGCAACACGGGCAATAATGATGTTGTCCTGTTCTGCGGTCGCGTCATATTTGAACTTTGCGTAGGCGTCCTCTGACGCTCTTTTTGTATTGTCCACACCCGGCTTTCGTGAAAGTCTGCCGCTTGCAAGAGCGCTATATGGCGTGAGAGCAATGTTTTCCTCCTCACAGAAAGGAACCATTTCACGCTCTTCCTCGCGGAAGATCAGGTTATAGTGTCCCTGAACGGATACAAATTTGGCAAAGCCTTCTTTTTCGGCAAATGCGTTTGCTTTGGCGAGCTGCCATGCAAAGCAGTTAGAGATGCCGATGTATCGTGCTTTTCCTGCTTTGACCACACGATTCAGACCGTCCATAATATCCTCAATAGGCGTTTGCCAATCCCACATATGATAGATATACAGATCCACATAGTCCATACCGAGATTGCTTAGACTTGTGTTGAGCATATTCTCAATATGCTGCTGACCGCTGATACCTTTTTCAATTTCATCAGGTGTGCGCGGCAGGAACTTCGTTGCAACAACCACCTCGTCACGCTTTGCAAAATCACGCAAAGCGCGGCCGAGATACTGCTCGCTGGTGCCGCTCTGGTAGGCGATGGCGGTATCGTAGAAGCTCACGCCGAGATCGAGTCCTCTTTTGATGATCTCACGCGTATGTTCCTCGTCGATCGTCCAGCTATGCTGACCGCGCGCTGAATCTCCAAAACCCATACATCCCATACAAATTCGGGAAACATTCAAATCTGAATTGCCGAGTTTCGTATATTTCATATTATTTCATTTCCTTTTCCCAGAACCGGATGACGTTGAGTTCAAGGCTGTCCGCAACCTTCTCCAGTTCTGCAACTTCTTCTGCCGTTAGAGCGATATTTGCAGCCTTGACCGCGTCCTCGACCTGATTTTCCTTTGTCACGCCGATGATCGGCAGGGTTCCTTTTGCGATAGCCCAAGCAACAGGGATCTGAGCAGTGCCGACACTGTATTTGTCCGCGAGCTTTTTCAGTTCGGCGTTCATTACTTCGAGCTTATCGAGTACAGGGTTATAGGTTTCTGCTCTTGCCGAGCCTGCGGGCATCGGGTGAGCGGTATCGTATTTGCCGGAGAGAGCGCCCTGCTCCAATACCATATAGGCGAAGAAATGAATGTCATTCTCTTTGCAATAGTCAAGGATTCCGGAATCCTCTGATGAACGGTTGATCAGGCTGTAGTGGTTCTGTACCGCGCCGAGCTTCAGACCGTGCGCTTTCAGGATTTCATCCGCCTGCTTGATTTCGGCAAGGTTGTGGTTGGACACGCCGATGATCGGCACATTTTCCTTGCCCTCAAAGTACTTCGCAAGTTCCTCTGTCCACTTCGGAGCGCCCCAAACGTTATGGATCCAATAGACATCGAAACGGTCAAGCTCCATTAACCCGAGCTGCATTTCAATCATATCTTTCATAGCGGTCGGCGATGACGCGTCCGCACACTGCGGCGTGAATTTGTCGGATATGAGATAGCTTTCTCTCGGCAGGTCTTTAATGAATCCCGCGAGCACCTTCTCCGAAGTGCCCATACCGTAGGCAAAGGCAGTGTCCCAAAGGTTCAAGCCGTTCTTCATAGCAGTATCAAATATCGGGCGAAGCTGCTCAGCTGTAAAGTTGTTTCCGAATGTTCCGTCGTTGCCCCAAGCCCACGCGCCAAGAGCGATTTTAGGTAAGTTTTTCATCATTAATTTCTCCATTCTTATTTGAGTAATTTTAATATACAATTATATGTCAGTTCATAGACCGAATAATAAGTGTAGCCGATACCCGCTTCTTTCATTGCATTCTTTTGTTTGTCTGTCACCATTGCGTATGGATAGATCCCGAACATGAACGGGAAGAATGTGTATATAAAGCTCTTGATCGCTTCATCATCCATCTGCGGACAGTATTTGTTCAGTAGCTCGGCAACAAGCTCCATTGATCTGCCGTAAGCCTTTTTAAAGGATATAAGCAGTTCCGGGCGGCTGTTAGCTTCCATATCAAAGTTATTCATCGAAAGCAGCTTGAGAAGCTGAACGCGATCAGCTAACGATCGTGCCAGCTTTCCGGAGAGCTCTGCTCTTGACAAGCTGTCGTTATCATTCAAGATGATTTCAAGCGCTTCGTTCCAGCGGCGGTATTCGCGCTCATATAACGCAAGAAAAATTTCTTCCTTCGTTTCAAAATAGTTGTAGATCGTCGGACGCGAGAAAGAGGTGATGTTTCCGATCTCCTTGATCGTGACGTCCTTGAAGCTCATTTTTTGATAGAGCGTTTCACAAGCGTTGATGATCTCCTCGCGCCTCTGCGAGATCAACTCAGGCGTTCCTTTTATCATAAATATCCCTTCTAAATATGTATTGACACGGTGTCAGTATAACCATTATACATCATTACTGACACCGTGTCAATATCCTTTTTGAAAAAATTTTCTATAGATATCACAAAACGAATGATAAGAAAAAAGGGAGTATGGAGGAAAGAGAGAATATTCCTATTACAGCATAAAATTTACCCGCCTGTTCACCAAGTGTGAGCAGGCGGGTGTTTTTTTGCTTTGAGCCATTATTATAGGTTTCCTTGCGTTAGCTAATCATAACGCTCGCCAAAATGCCTATCGCTTCACGAATGAGAATTAAGCCATTCGGTGACTATTGATTTGACACTTTCAGGATCGTTCTGCGCGTCGGTTCCGGCGATGGCGAGAACCTCTTTGACGGTTGCGTTTGGTGCGGCGGACTGGATTTTGCTCTGTGTTCCGGCGTTGCCTGAGCCTGCGTGTGTGCAGAACGGGATGATTGTCTTTCCGCTGAAATCGTAGCTTTCAAGGAAGGTGTAGCAGATCATCGGCAGATCTCCCCACCAAATCGGATAGCCAAGGTAGATGGTATCATATTGGTCGAAGTTCGCAATAGTGTCCTTGATTTCGGGACGGGCATTATTGTTTTGCTCTTCCTTTGCAACGTCGGTCAGCTCCTTATAAGTCGTCGGATAGTTGTCCTCCTTGGGCAGTATCTCAAAACTGTCAGCGCCTGTTTGCTCAGCGATCATATCCGCAACGATAGCAGTGTTGCCCTTCTCTATCACACCGACTTCATATTGTTCCCCTGTGCGTGAAAAGAAAACAACAAGCGATTTGTTGTCAGTCGTAGTTTTACTGCTATCCGCTTTTGTCTCATTCGTTTGGAGTGTAGATTTTTCGGCAGAAGTCGTACTCTCTGTCGTGTTATTATTTGTAGAACAACCCGCAAAAGCTAAAATGATCGACAAGACCATCAGTATAGAAATTACTCTTTTCAAAACAATCCTCCGTTACGCTTTTTCATATGCAGGACTCCAAACGGCAAATTGCTCCAGCTGTTCATCTGTGCGGTAATAGTATCGCTTGCCCTTGTCGAGCTTCGCAATTTTAGCCATCTCCTCGTCTGTCAGAGAGAAGTCTAAGATATCGAGATTATCCCTGATGTGATTTACATTTTTACTGCCGGGGATTACGGCAAAGCCCATTTGTGTATGCCAGCGCAGAATCACCTGAGCCGGTGATTTGCGGTACTTTTTGCCGAGTGCAGTAAAAACAGGCTCTTCCATAAGGCTCTTGTCGCCGTGTCCCAACGGATACCAGCTCATCAAACGGATACCGTATTGATCAAGCGTGTTCCTAAGTTCCTTTTGAGTGAAATACGGATGCGCTTCCATCTGAACAAACTGCGGTATGATCTCCCACTTGTTCTGCAATTCATCAATGTATTTACCCTCGAAGTTTGAAATGCC
Organism: Ruminococcus sp.; assembly: GCA_017403985.1. GTDB lineage: Bacteria > Bacillota > Clostridia > Oscillospirales > Acutalibacteraceae > Ruminococcoides. The sequence continues at coordinate 23,453 of JAFRDE010000046.1, forward strand.
TATCGCTTTAGCCTTGCCTTCTTTATACGCCTTTTCAAGCTGACGGTAGCCTGCAAGCCAGTTGCCTGCCGGCTGATGGATATAAAGCAGGTCGACATATTCAACGCCTAAACGCGCTAAGGTTTCATTGACCGCATCCGGATTTTCGTACTCCGTCGGCCAGAGCTTTGTTGAAAGAAAAATATCCTCGCGTTTTACACCGCTGTCTTTCATACCGCGTCCGACAGCGCGCTCGTTCACATAAACATTAGCCGTGTCAATCAGCCGACAACCCATTTTCAGAGCTTCTCTGACGATGTTTTCCGCATCGGAAGGAGCGAGCAAATAGGTTCCGATTCCCGTGACCGGGCATTTTTGTCCGTTGTTTAATGTTAAATAATCCATTATTATCCTCCTTGGTATGTTGAAGCCTTAGAGCTTGTCAATTCCCAATTTCCGTTTTCTTTTCGCAGTGTAAAATCTCCCTGCAAATGCCATAAATGCTTTGAGCCGCCGTATACAGCCGCCGTTACACGGCTTCTCCCGGTCATCACTGCCGTATCTCCGTTTATCAGGACATCTATCGCGTCGTGTTCGGCAGAATAATAGTTGAAGGTTCCGTCAAGCAAACCTTTGATAAAGGTTTCTTTTGACTGCCTAACGCCTGTCATATGCAACAAATAATAATCATCAGCCAAAAGACCTTTCAAACCTTTTTTATCTTTGTTGATCATATATGTCCAATAGCGGCGGTAAAGCTCTTTGATTTGGTATGATTCATCCATCTCACTCACCTCTTACATCAGACCGTTGGCAGCCAGCCAACGATATACGCTATTTTTACAACCGTTGGCATTGCTTCCGGTTATCGGAAGTCCCTTCTTCACGGTTGCGCCCTTCGCCAGCTTTTCGATGTCACGCTCGCTTTTGCCCATTCCGCTGCCTTCGTTGGTGCAAAGCGGAAGAATCGTTTTGCCGCTGAAATCATAGCGCTCCAAAAAGGTAAAAACAGCCATCGGCATCGTACCCCAGAAATTGGGATAAGCGAGAATGATCGTATCATAACTGTCAAGGCTGTCGGGATAAGCCTTCAACTCCGGACGCGCGTTATTGCGCAGATCCTTCTTTGCCTCATCAATGCAGGTCATATAGACGGGTGAGTACGGCTCATTCATCTCGATTTTGAAGCTGTCGGCAACAATCATTTCTTTGATGATATCGCATACGATCTCGGTGTTGCCGACCTTCACATAACGCATTGCTCCGCCAAAGTAGTTTTCATCCGCTCTCGAAAAGAAAGCGATCAATGTTTTTGCCATAATAATGTCCTCCGTTCATTTTTTCTGTTTAAATTATAGCACCAGACTATTGCAAAGTCCAATCGAAATAGTGTATAATTGATTTAATTATTAAATAGCAGAGCGAGATGGATTTATGACAACAAAGCAAGTTGATTATTGTATTGAATTGGCGCGGACGCTTAATTTCAGCCGCGCAGCCGAGAACCTGTTTGTCAGCCAACCGACCTTTTCATATCAAATCAGGCTGTTGGAGGAAGAGGTAGGCTTCACGATCTTTGAGCGCAGCGGCAAAGGAGCTGTGCTTACACCTGCCGGGACACAATTTGTCGGGTTCCTTGCCAATATGCGTGAAGAATTGAAGCGATCGATCGAGCAGGGACAGAATTTCAGCGCTCAATATAAAGATGATATTTCCATCTGTATGATGGTCAGACAGGCGGTTTATTTTCTGCCGGAAGCAATGCGTCAGTTTGCCCGGATTCATCCCGATGTGCTGATCACACCTCAATTCCGTTATGAAAACGGAATGGAAGGCTTTTTAGAAAACGAGTCGGATATTGTATTTGCCCTCAAAGAACAGACTAAACAGATACCGAGTATCAAAATACACGAACTGTTTAAAAGCGGGATCTATCTGATAGCCCGACGGGATGATCCGCTCGCCCAAAAGAATCTGATCACCGAGAGCGACCTTTACGAAAGAACGCTGATGGTAGGCGGCGGTTCGCCTCCGGCGCTTAAGGCTGTTCAGCACAGACTAATCGGCTCAGGAAAAATCACGTATTTCAACAGCGCCGACCACGATACAACGCTTACCAATGTTGCGGCAGGCAGAGGGATTTGCCTTGCGCCCGGATTTCTTAACGATCACAGCGGTCAGTTTGCGTGGATTCCGTTTGACTGCAAAGAAAGTTTTTCCTGCGTTCTTTGCACCCATAAGAATGATAACAGAGCTACGTTAACAGATTTTATCGACATACTAAAAAAGCTCTACCTTGAAGCCGTCGCGTTTCCGCTGTAAAAAGCAGTGCTATCCTGCTTTACTACAAAACACAATCCGCACATTCGATTTATAGTTAATCTCCGTTTATAATGAAATCATCAAATGAAACGGAGGTAATGCAATGAAAAATCCAAAATACCATCTATACCTAACATCTGATGAACGGCGTACGGTTATTAACAGCCTGATTGATTTGAGGAATGACCTCATTTCAAGGGGCAAATACACCGACATCATTGACGAGTTACTGATCAAACTCACGAAAGCAAAAATCAAGAAAATCAAGATTAAGGAGGTTTGAATTATGGCGACAAAGATTACATACACACAGCAGGGAGATTACTTGCTGCCCGATTTGAAATTGCCCGAGCAGACAACTGTTAAGATTGGTGTATGGGGCAAGCGGCATTTGAGATACCTCAAAAACCATCATCCTATCATTTATACTAACCTTCTAACAAGCTGTAGGCTCACTGCATATCTTGCTGATATTGACCAAGAAGCGACAGAAATGTTTGACAGGCTTGTGAAACAACTTGCTGAGCACGAAGGTGTTACTGAACAGCTTAAAGCAAAGAATCCAATGTTATGGGTTAGGAAAATGAATAATATCCGCAACAGAGTGGAAGAAATAATCAATCAAGATATAATCTTCATAATCTAAAGCCAAAAGACATCTCACTTCTATTCAGAAAATGAGATGTCTTTTTTTATATTATCATTCTTTGTTACACTTACCGCAACGAGTGCAGCCGTTGCATATTATTTTCATACCACAGGTTTGGCATTTCTCGCCAAAGTATGGTTTATAGTAATCTGTCTCGGCTATACTGAAACCGAGCTGACGGGTCAACTTGAAATCAATCGGTTTTCCCTTATAGCTCAATCCTGATTTATACGCCTGATTTGCCTGTAACTCACTGCTCTCGATCCGATACATTCTGCCGTCCTTTACGAAGCGCCTGCCTGTTCCGATAAAGGCGAAGGTGACGCCATACTCCTCGCACTCGTCACGGAGCCGCTTTACCCATTCGTAACGGCAGGGACGTGCTCCCGCGTAATTCTCGCCGTCGCAGATGACCTGTTCAAGCTGTCCGCTTGAAAGATATTTTTTAATGCTGACAGCACCTATGAACGGAGCGCACATAATGCCCTTGTGCTTGAACGGCAGGGAGAGCAGGATCGGGATGCGTTCGTCGGCTCTCCTTTGATTTTCACAGCTGACGTTGAAAAAAACATTCTCCCAGCCGTCGCCCCAATCACTTGGCAGACAATTATGCACTCTCTGAGGACGTTTCGTCAGCAAGAAGAAAACGACGTCAGAGCGTTGACGAATGATATTCCAAGCCTCATCACGCCACGCATCCGCTTCTTCAAGAAAAAAGTCGGAGGTCATACACACACGGAGCTGCTCGCCGCTCTGCACCTTATAACGACCGTGCCTGTCCTTTGAAAGCGGATAGTTGAAGCCGGATTTGGTACGGTAGATATCCGAGCCGTTCTTGCCGCGCTGCGCATCAAGAAAGTACATATAACAATTCTCGCAGCCCTCACTGCACTTTTTGCAGCCGTGCCACGGATTCCAGATGTCGTGCATAACCTCACCTCCCTTTTCGGAATACAACTATTAGGTCAAATCTTCAATAACCTTGCCGATGTCGGCGTTGATACAAACGGATTGGCCTGCGATCTCATCGGGGCAGAAGCTCTCACCAAGATTGATACAAGCATAAACGGCATTTTTGTTCTGCGCCGCGAGCTGCCAAAACGGATATTTGATAATACCGGGGGTGTTATACTCATTGAACACCGCTTTGCTTGTTTTTATGCCGTGCGATAGTAATTCTTCTTTACACGGCTGTTTCCTATCGCTGCGATATCGTCTCCGGATTTGCTGCCGATGTTACCGATAAAGCGGTAGTAAATATCGATTTTCATAATGATCTCGGCGTCTTGCTCTTCCTTTTCATGGATCACGATGCGATCAACCAGCGTATGCAGCAGCTTTTCGGATAAGGTTTGGATATCCGTGTATTGCCCGACCAGCCTTGCGAAATCAGCGGCATTCTTTGCCTTCTCAGTATATTCCGACTGAGAGGACTCAAGCTGAGAGATCTTCGTTTTGATGTCACGATATTCAGCACTGTATTTTGATGACATATCCGCATAGCGGTCATCGGGAAGCCGATGCAGCGCATGATCCTCATACAACTGTGTGAGGATGACGTTCAATTCCTCCTGCCGTCTTCTGAGTGTGTCCATCTCTTTTGTAAGCAGATTTCTTTTTCCGGAGGCACCGCTCTCCGCTATCTCCAGAAGATAATCAACATAAGCATCCGTTTCCTCAACAGCGAGGCTTGCGTGTCTGCGGATATCCTCCAGCAGGATTGCTTCGAGCTGTTCAAGCGTGATGTAATGAGCCGAACATTCCTTGCCGCCATAGCGACGGTGCTTGTTACAACAGAAATGTCCTTTTGATTTTCTGCCTGTTCGAGAACTGAAGACCATTCTTGTATTACAGTCGGCGCAAAACACCAGACCACGGAACTTGTTATCGGAGTTTTTCCATGTTGCCGGTTGTTTGATGGAAATGCGTTTCTGAACGGTATCAAAGGTCGCCTGATCAACGATTGCTTCATGCGTATTATCCACTGTGATCCAATCCTCTTCGGGGCGCGGTATGATCCGTTTATCCTTGAAAGACCTCGTTTGATAACGGAGGCTCACCAGCTTTCCGAGGTAGATGGGATTACTGAGGATCCGATATACGGTTCCCTTTGCCCAAGCATAAGGGTGCTTGACGCGCTCGTTGGCTTTGTATTTTCCGAACTCGTCCATCAGATATGCTCGCGGCGTCGGGACCTCATCTTCCTCAAGCGCTTTAGCGATATGGAAGCAGGAAACGCCCTCTAATGCCATTCGGAACATTCTTCGAACAATCGGTGCGTGATCGTCAGGTACCAGATGATGTCTGTCCTCCGGATCTTTGCGATAGCCATACGCCGGATAGCCGCCTGTATATTCGCCGTTAAGAGCCTTTGCCTTAAAAGCAGATTTCACTTTGCGGCTGCAATCTTTTGCATACCATTCGTTGATGATATTCTTGAACGGAGCAAACTCGTTATCGCCGCAAGCGGAATCAACTCCGTCGTTGATGGCGATGAACCGCACCTTATACTCAGGAAAAATGACTTCCGTATAATTACCTGTCATCAAATAGTTCCGTCCCAGACGAGAAAGATCTTTGACGATAACGATTCCGATCTTCCCTTGCTCAACCAAGCTGATCATTCTCTGAAAATCGGGGCGGTTGAAATTGGTGCCTGAGAAGCCGTCGTCTACAAAGTATTCGCAGTTAAGAAAACCGTTATCCTGCGCGTATCGAAGCAGTATGGATTTTTGTGTTTGGATGCTTGCACTGTCGCCGCTGTATTCATCGTCACGGCTCAGCCTGCAATATAAAGCTGTGATTCTGTCCTGTTGTTTTATTTTTGCCATTGCCTATCCTTTCCAAACAACAGAGACAGAGATTTTGCTCACGCTTATTATAACACAATAATTTCGATTTGACAGCGGTTTTTTAATTATTTTCTGTTGCTTTACCATTTTTCTGAACAATATTTTGCTCCAACATTTGTATAATTAATTGTTGTGCTGTGACGGAGCTTTGTTTATTCCCGAACGAAGAGATTTGAAATGTGACTTTGCCGACTTTATTTCGGTATGGTTCTGACAGCTTAACAGCTGTACACGACATAAGAACAGCCTCCTTTAGTATCTGTTTTGATAAGGAAGCTGTGATGTATTTCTCACAGCTTTTATTGTTGTGAGTTTATTCTATCTTAAATATCTCAAAAACGCATTGACCAAGAATTGAGTCGAAATTGACTAATCGGAGAAGAATGAGAATAAGTCAAAAAATAACACCCTGATTGCTTTCAGGGTGTTATGAAGATTACTCTCCGTCTACTAAATCTGTTAATTCGATGTATTCTTTTAGTTTTTCTTGCAGCAGTTTTTTATCAATCAGTTTTAGGGTGTATTCAGATACCATCGTCGGCGACAAAGATCGGCTTAAAGCGTATTCGACCACTTCGTCGTCCTTTGAAGCACACAGAATTACACCGACGCTCGGATTCTCATTTTCTTTCTTCACTTCACGGTCAAGCGCTTCCAAATAGAAATTGACTTTACCGATATACTCAGGCTTGAATTCACCGATCTTTAATTCAAACGCTACCAGGCAGGACAAGCCTCTATGGTAGAACAGCAGATCGATATAATAATCGTGGTTGCCGACCTGTACTCTGTATTCTTCACCGATAAAGGTGAAATCTTTACCGATCTCCAAAATGAAATTCTTTAGATTGTTTAGAATCGACTTTTGCAAATCCCGTTCGGAAACCTTCTCCGGCAAATCGAGAAAATCAAGCACATAGTTATCAAGGAAGATGTTGCCGGTATCGCTGTGAGCTTGAGAGATGGCGGACGAAAGATTCGTCTTCGACAGCATATATCTTTCGTAATAGCCGCTGTCGATTTGACGAGCCAATTCTCTTTTACTGTAGTTTTCTCTGATGCATAATTGCATATAGAAAAGCCGTTCTTCATTAGACTTACAGGCTGATAACAGTTTCAAATGATTTGTCCAGCTCAATTGTGTCACCAGTGGTGACACTTTTTCGTCGTCCTTATAGGTTTCATAAAATTGCTTCATGCGATAGAGCCCGCGACGGTTGAAGCCTTTGATCTGAGGATAGTTCTGTGAAAAGAAGTCTGCAAGCGATTGAATGTAAGAATCACCGTAAGAAGCCTTTTCAGACTCTCGACTGATATACTCGCCTACGCGCCAGTACATCATAATCAACTCTTCATTGACCTTTCTCAGAGCGTTTTCGCGCGATTGCTCTATAATATGGATGATCTCATCAAATTGATTGTTCTCAAATTTTTGGATTGCCATTGTCGGTTCACCTCGTTTTGATTATATCATAGCAGTTCTAACTTTTCAATCCGTAGAGATTTTCAAAATGTTCTTTCTGTGTAAATAAAATCGCCGTTTTCGACAAATAGGGTGTGATACAATGAAAATACAGACATTATCAGTCTAATGGAGGACTATCTTAATGGAACGCTGCGATTTCTGCTCAGTTATGGCGATCATCAGAAAATATATCAGCGAAAGATATGAGATCAATCAGGTGGATTTGGTATACAAGCTATTTGAAAGCTTTATGGATGACGATGATAATGTATTCTTCTGCTTTGACAACGGATTGGTTTGCCGATGGTTCAAAGGACTTGCCAAGATCAGCCCTCATATCACAAGATATTATTTGGAAAATAGACATTTGTTATCAGGTGACATAGAGTTTAATATTCTTCCGATGTTGTATGACAGCGCAATGGCGACCAATGAGATCCATGATTTGTTGGTACAGGATCCAACTATATCTGATGAAATCAAAGGAATATTTGCGAAAGGCTATCCATGTAAAGACGACTGTGAAAAAGCAAACTATATCAGCGTGATCCTTATCTTTGCGATGGAACGGAACTTTGTTAAACGCGACGCCAACACAAAAAGACTTCTCACATCCGGCTCGTTGTCTCCGATCGTCAGGGAGTATGTGTTTAACAGCGAAGTCCCGGAACCCTGTAGCCATTTTTGCGGAAGAAAAACTGAAATAAAGGAAATCCGCCGATCTCTCAATAAACACGGCAAGCTGTTTGTACAAGGAATTCCCGGTATCGGTAAAAGCGAGGTCGCGAAAGCATACGCTAAACAATACCGAAAGGATTATACCAACGCTATGTATATCTCATACTCCGGTAGCTTGAAGAATGATATCGCTGATCTGGATTTTGCAGATGACTTTGATGATACCGCAACGATTGATGATCGTTTTCGAAAGCACAATCGTTTTTTGCGCAGTTTGAAGGAGGACACACTGATTATCATTGACAACTTCAATATCGTTGCTATTGACGAAGACGTTCTGAGCGTCGTTCTTCAATATCGCTGTCATGTTTTATTCACTACACGAAGCCGCTTCGACGAGTATCATTCATACACCATGGAGGAATTGCCCGATGAATCCTTACTCGGTTTGATGGGTGAATACTACTCAAAGTCAGCGGAATATCAAAGCATTCTAATTGAGATCATTCAGACGGTACACCGTCATACCTTTGCAGTTGAACTATCTGCACGATTACTGGAGACCGGAATCTTAGAGCCTCAGGACTTATTAGATAAGTTCCGCAAGGAAAAGGTCGGCATTGATGATGATAATACCATCGGCGTGATGAAGGATGGGAAGAACGCAAAAGCCACCTATTACGATCATATCCATACCCTGTTTGCATTGTATAAGCTTTCGATAAGCGAAACGTATGTAATGAGAAATCTCTCATTAGCACCTCTATCGGGAATGCCCTCAAAATTATTTGCAACTTGGCTGAATCTGAAAAACATGAATGATATCAACGCCTTGATTGAAAAGGGCTTTGTGCAGTTGCATACCGGTCGTATCATTGCGCTCCATCCCATGATCCAAGAAGTCGCCTTGAAAGAAACAGAGCCATCCTTTACAAATTGCACACCTCTGGTACGCAGCTTAGAATTTATTTGCTTGTGTGAAGGCTATGATTTTCCTTTCAATCATCAGCTGATCGGCATGATCATGTCCGTTATCAAATTGATACAGAAGGACGATAAAGAAAACTATATGGTTTTCTTGCAGAGTGTGTTTTCACATTTGCAAAGATATGTATATATTGAAGAGATGAGGATAGTGCTTTCAGAAATGTCAAATTCACTCAATGACAAAGCATTAGCTACAGAACGAAATCGTGCAATACTGTTAGATTGTCAAACCGCTTTAGAAACGGATCCTCAAAGGATGATCGAACTCGGAGAAAAAGCTGTCTCTATAATATCGGAGATAACAAGCGATAATGCACAGCTGGCCGCTAATCTTTACGGAAATCTCAGTACCCATTATAAATACAGTGGAAATTTGGAAAAGGCAAAAAGCAATATGGAGAAATCGATTCAAATCATTCAAGAATACAACTGCACTTGGAATCATAGTATTATCGCACAGTTCATTAATTTTGCTACTCTCCTATCTGATACAGGAGAAAATCAACGAGCATATTCCATGCTGTTGACATTAAGCAAAGAACTACAGCAACGATCAATGAACAATACAATGGATCAGGCTTTGATTCATATGAAGCTGGGAGCTATCTCCTTAGCGCTCGGAGATGTTTTGCAAGCACATACGCATTATAAAAACGCAGTAACCATTTACGAAGCAATCTATGAAGATGACCCGGTGAAAATGGAAGCTATATATCTAGAGATCAAAGAAGATTTTAATAAAATCGGCTTCTCATTCCAAAGACAAATGATCAGCTGATTAAGGAATTTGCAGTCAAGCTTTTACCGCTTGACTATTTTCCTGTTTAGTCAATTTTCAGTCAATTTGTGCTCAATGACCTTTTCTCACAATTGCGGTAGAATTATCGCAGGTGGTGAAAGCATTGACGCATTATCTTCTTTCGGACAGCAGGATCCCTGAGTGTATGGCTTTTCCTAAATTTCTCTTAGAGAGGACAAGCCTGAGTGAAACGGCGAAAATCGTCTACATGATTCTGCTGAACCGTGCCAAACTCTCACAAAAGAATGATGGTTGGACTGATGAACGCGGTCACATCTTCATCTA
>JAFRDE010000047.1 GCA_017403985.1 Ruminococcus sp.
ACGCCTGTATCCGTATGTTCTTTTACATTCTTGCTGACATTCTTCTATTAACCGGGCAAGCGGCAGATCTCTGTCCGGCGTTTCCATCCTTTTTACGAAGTCGTAATAGCCACTTCTGGATACTTTGAACAGTCGGCACATCTCGCTGATCGAATACTTGTCCTTGTGTCTGTAGATCACTAAATACTTTACCTTTGGTCTCACTTCCTTTCTGTGAGCGAGAGAAAATCCCGCATCAACTCATTTTCCATTTCCAGAGACTTTATCTTGGCGTCTTTCCTTGCTATGATATATTTTAGTTCACTGATTTTAGCTTCATCTGTGACTATATAATCCTTTGGTGGTCTGCCTTTTCTTCTAATCGCTACACCGGCCGCTTTTCTACGTTGTTTTTCATTATATCTGGTTACAAAGTTATGCACTTGTTTTACTGTAAATCCTAACTTTTCTCCTATCTTTCTTTCGGTATATCCTTTTAACTTTAGTTCAAGAATCTCTTTCTCGTATTGTTGTATATGTCTATACTCTCTTGCCATACAAAATCCCCCTTATGGTAGCTGTTTCCATTCTACCATAAGGGGGCTCTTTTTTCTATTGTCCGTTTTTACTGGACCTGTTCAAAAGCGGCGGCTCTTTTTGACTATGCAGATAATCTGAGTTTTGCTGCTTGCAAACCGGGATCACCGCCCTTTATTATTCTTAAACGGAATTATAATGCGCCATTATTCGCAATAAGAATAATAAATCTCCTTTTCCTGCAAATGTTTTTATTGACTTTTCCATCGCAAGTCTGTATAATTAGTCTGTTATTGTGGATTTTTATATTGGTGTTTCAGCGCCAAATGAAATAAAAATCCCTGAGAAGAACAGAAAAAAACATGGAGGTCTAAGGCATGAAAAGAATTTCAAAGCCTGTATTCTTCATTGTCGCTATCCTGATCTTAGCGTTTGCGTTCACCGCGTTTGCGGGAATCAAATACTATGTCGGCGATGTCCAGCAGACAGCGATCAAGGGTATCAGCGACATCAGATGGGGAATTGACATCCGCGGCGGCGTTGAGGCTACCTTTAAGCCTGCTGATAATATCGACGCTACGGATGAGCAGCTTGACTCTGCTAAATCGATCATTGAAACACGTATGGTCTCGAACGGTATCACCGACTACGAGATTTACGCCGACTACGGCTCCGACCGTATCATCGTCCGTTTCCCGTGGAAAGAGGACGATACCGAGTTCGATCCGGTCAAGGCGGTAGATGAGCTCGCCGCTACGGCGAACCTGACCTTCCGCAATCCGAGCGGCGAGACCGTCATGGACGGCTCCGCTGTCGCTTCGGCTTCGGTAGGCGTTGATACATCCAATAATAATTCCGGCGAATATGTCGTCCAGCTGGAACTCAACTCCGAGGGCGCCCAGACATTTGCCGATATCACAGAGCAGTATCTGAACCAGCAGATCTCCATCTACATGGACGATACGCTGCTTTCGAGCCCCACCGTACAGAGCGTTATCTCCGAAGGTCACGCTCAGATCTCCGGTGACTTTGACGCTGAGAGCGCTACAAAGCTCGCCAACCAGATCAACGGCGGTGCGCTGCCCTTCTCTTTGGAAGCTGCTTCCTACAGCGGTATCAGCCCGACACTGGGTCAGAACTCCCTGACAGCCATGGGCTACGCCGCGATCATCGCGTTCATCCTGATCGCGCTGTTTATGATCATCCGTTACCGTGTGCCCGGCTTTGTCGCCGTCATCGCCCTGATCGGTCAGATGGCGCTGGCGATCGCCGCAGTCACCCGTTACTTCCCCGTGTTCGACTCCTTTACCATGACCCTGCCCGGTATCGCCGGTCTGATCCTGTCGGTCGGTATGGGTGTTGACGCGAACATCATTACCGCCGAGCGTATCAAGGAAGAATTCCGCTCCGGCAAGACGCTGGACGGCGCGATCGAAAAGGGTACCAAGAACTCCCTGACCGCGATCATCGACGGTAACATGACTATCGTTATCGTATCCATCATTCTGCTGCTGGTCTTCGGTCCGTCCAACATCCTTTCCTGGATCTTCGGCGAGTCCACCACCGGTACCATCTACGCGTTCGGCTACACCCTCCTGATGGGCGTTATCGCCAACTTCATCATGGGCGTATGGCTCAGCCGCGTCATGCTCAAGAGCATCTCCGGCTTTAATTGCCTGCGTAAAAAATGGCTGTTTGGAGGTGAGGGAAAATGAAAAAAGAGAGAAAAGATTTGAATTTTATCGGTCATAGCAAGATCTTCTTCGGCATTTCCCTCGGCATCATCCTCATCGGTATCATCTGCAACATCATCTTCGGCGCGACCCTCGATATTCAGTTCAAGGGCGGTACCATCGTCAGCTACTCCTTCGTGGGTGAGATCGACGATACTCAGCTTAAGGACGCTATCCAGAGCGCCACTCCCGAGCATCAGGTATCCTTCACTATCACAAAGGATATCATGAACAACACCGACGAGGAACAGGCATATTCCGTTGCAATCCAGTTCTCCGGCAACGACAGCGTTGAGTCCGACGTGATCTCCGGCATCACTACCGCTCTTGAGGAGCAGTTCCCCGATAACCATTTCGAGTATAAAGAGAACTCCTCCGTTGAGGCGGCTATGGGTCTGAAGTTCCTCTTGAAGTGTCTGACTGCGGTTGCGATCGCTTCGGTCCTCATGGTCATCTACGTTACCATCCGCTTCAAGCGCATCGGCGGTCTTTCCGCGGGCGTCATGGCGCTGGTAGCCCTCTTCCACGATGTGGCGATGATCTACTTCATGTACGTCATCTTCCGCATGCCAATCGACTCGAGCTTTATCGCTGTTGTCCTGATGATCATCGGTTACTCCCTGAACGACACCATCGTTATCTACGACCGTGTCCGTGAGGAGCGCCGTCTCGCAGGACCCAAGGCGGATATCGCCGACGTCTTCAACCACAGCGCTACCGCTGTTATGAGCCGTACCATCGCGACCTCTATTACTACCCTCGTCGCGATCGGCACCGTTTATGTAGTCGCCCTGATCTTCAACCTCACTTCGGTACAGGCGTTCGCCCTGCCGATGATGATCGGTATCGTATCCGGCTGCTACAGCTCCCTGTGCATCGCAGGTCCCCTGTGGGTTCTGTGGAACAAGCGCGGCAGCAAAAAGGCTGAGTAATAATTACAGCATCATATGACAGATAAAGGCATCGTCTGAAAAGGCGGTGCCTTTTTAGTTAGGAATTAGGAGTTGGGAGTTAGGAGTTATGGGAAACGCTGAGGCGTTTTGGATTTTATTAATAACATAAAATGATAGTGTCCGCGACTCTTTAATAAGTTGCGGACGTTTTTTCTGCAAGAATATGTTTGCTGTTTGATGTTATACTAATCAGGTGCGGGCAGAGCACGCCATTCAATCCTAACTCCTCATTCCTAACTCCTAACTCAAAAGACGTTCTCCCACTTCAGCATCTTTGCTTCCTTTATTTCCAAAATCTTCCGCTTCGCGCAGGCAGAGGTCGCCAAAAAGTCTTCGACCGAGCCGGTCTGGGCGTACCGCCTGAGCATGGCGAGATCGGACGAGATATGCCCGATCTCGCTGTGGAACATGAAGATGTTGAACATCCCGCTCTGTTTGCGGAAGCGGTTGTCCAGCCGCTGAGCGACCGATTCCGCTTCATAAACCTGATTGTGCGCTATCTTTTCGTCCGCGTCGTCGAGCATCTGTACATACGCGTCAGCGTTCGAGGTGACGTAACAGTATTCGATGCCGCCGAAAATCAGCGACAGCGCGATCATGATCAGCGCGATCCATCCGCGTTTCATGGTTATCTCTCCTGTCTGTTGTTGAAAAAGCCTTCTCCTTGGGGGAGAGGTTATATCTGCTTTACGGTAGACGCATATCGTCAAACGTTACGGGACGTCGGCGAGCGCCGTCCCCTACAGTAAACGCTGCAGTGTGCGTGGTAGGGTACGGCGCTTGCGACGTACTGCTTGCGGCAGATGAGGCGGAAGCCTATCCGGTTTATCAATAAACGGTATAGGCAGAAACGTTATCCCCTCATTCGACCTTTTCGGCTCTTTAGGAGCCGGAAAGCCCACCTTCCCCCCCGAGGGGAAGGCTGTTTTGCGGGCAACTGCCAACTATTCACTGCCTGCGGACGAGCAATGCTCGCCCCTACAATTTGCCATCTGCTCCTGCAGGTCCTCGCTCTGTATCCCGTCGCCGCTGACGTCTTCGTCCGTCAGGATGCTCAGCGTTCCGTTGGGCTCGATGATACCGTATTTTACGTCGCTTTCATCGGAATAGTTCTTTTCCCGCAGGAGGGAATAGACGTCCTCGCGGCTGATGCGAAGTAATCTAAGCTGTTCGTCCAGCATTTTGCCGTCCCGGATAACGATGATCGGGTGGCCGCAGATCAGCGAGCGTGCCTTGCGGCTCTTCATCATCAAGAGGGAGACCAGCAGCTCGATCGCGACGATCATCATGATCGGCACCAGCGAATTGAGGAGCGGACGTTCCGCGTCTTCGAGCGGCAGGGACGCGATCTGTGAGACGATGATGGTGATGACCAGTTCCGAGGTCTGCATATCGCTGACCTGCCGCTTGCCCATGATCCTCACCGCCGCCGTCACGATGACATAAATGATCACCGTCCGTATCAGTAAAGTCAGCATTCCGATTCACCCATAAAAATCACCGCTGTTATTCTGTGAAAACTCTCCAAAATTATGTATGCAATTTTTTGCATACAGCCCTGCATATTTCTTTATAAGCACTATAAACATATGGCAGAGGGGTATAATAAATGATGTATATTTATATGAAGTTGTCAGTTCTTAGTTTTTAGTTGACAATCCATAGAAACAACTCGAAACTTGAAACTCAAAACTAAAAACTGATATGAAAGAAGGTTCGTTATGTCCATCAGTCCGTATTCCGTTACATTAAAACGGCTGATCGAGGAGGTCGGCTTATCCAGTTACTATATGCCTGTTGAACCCGAGGAAATACTCATTACGGTTTCGGACGTCGATCGTCCGGGACTGGAGCTCATCGGTCATCTCAAATATTACGACAACCGCTATCTGATCGCCTTCGGACGGACGGAGATGTCTTTTCTGGAGTCGGAGAACCATGCGACTCAGGTATCCCAGCTGGAACCGATCCTCAGCAAGGTCCCGCCCGCGATGATCATCGCCCGCGATATCGAGCCGCTGCCTTCGATGATGGAGCTGGCGCGCAAGTATCAGGTGCCGATCCTGACGACGGCGGATAATACCTCCGACATCCACGCGGCGATCGTATCCTTCCTGCATGTGGAGCTGGCGCAGCGCATCACCCGCCACGGCGTTCTGGTCGAGGTGTACGGCGAAGGTATCCTGCTGATCGGCGACAGCGGCGTCGGTAAGTCCGAGACCGCTATTGAGCTGATCAAGCGCGGTCACCGTCTGATCGCGGACGACGCGGTGGAGATCAAGCGCGTATCCAAAAAATCGCTGGTCGGATCCTCTCCCGAGAACATCCGCCACTTTATCGAGCTGCGCGGCATCGGCATCATCAACGCCCGCCGCATCTTCGGCATCGGCGCGGTCAAGGTCAGCGAGAAGATCGACCTTGTCATCAACCTCGAACTGTGGAACTCTAAGAAAGTCTACGACCGCATGGGCATGGACGACGAGTACATGGAGATCCTCGGTATCGAGATCCCCGTCGTGACCATCCCCGTCAAGCCCGGCAGAAACTTAGCGGTCATTATCGAGGTCGCCGCCATGAACCATCGCCAGAAGAAGATGGGCTACAACGGTGCGCAGGAGCTGCTGCAGAACCTCGGTATGGATATCAGCCCTGAGGACATCGGCAAGAAGAAGATCGATACGAATTGGTGAGGTGCTGTCCAAGAAGCGGAGCCGCAGGCGAACGATGATTGGCTAACATCACCCATGCAAGGCTCTCCCAAGTAGTGGAGCCACAGGCGAACACTGATTGGCTGAGAGCTACTGCGGAGGCGCCGCTTTGCGTCGCAGTGAATAGTGAATAGTAGAGGGCGGGGTGCCTGCACCCGATTCCTATGCATTATCTGTAACGAGAGGTAATACATGAAGAACTTAATTGATAGATTAAACGACAATAACATAACTTACATTGAAAACGAGCTGATGAGCGCTCACACGACCTTTAAGATCGGCGGTGCGGCGGATATCCTGATCACCGTCAAAAGCCTCGATGAGCTGCAGACGGCGGTCGGCGCTTGTAAAGCGTCCGCCGTTCCGTTCATGATCCTCGGCAACGGCTCCAACCTGCTCGTGTCCGACGACGGCATCGAGGGCGCGGTGATCGCGCTGGACGGTGATTTTAAAGAGATCACTGTCGACGGCTGTACCGTGACAGCGGGCGCGGGAGCGAAGCTCAGCCGCCTGTGTACCGTCGCTTTGGAGCATGGACTGAGCGGTCTGGAATTCGCCTACGGCATCCCCGGTACGGTCGGCGGCGCGATGTACATGAACGCCGGCGCGTACGGCGGCGAGATGAAGGACGTCGCGGTCAGCGTGACGGCGTTGTCGCCCGACGGCGATGTGCGCGAGGTTCCCGCCGAAGAAATGAAGCTCGGCTACCGCACCAGCGTCTTTAAGACGAACGGGGATATTATTCTTTTTTCAAAATATATTTTACATAACGGAGATAAGACCGCTATCAAGGCTTTGATGGACGATGTGATGGATCGCCGCAAGAGTAAACAGCCGCTCGAGTATCCCTCGGCGGGTTCGGTGTTCAAGCGTCCCGAGGGCGCCTTCGCCGGCACGCTGATCGAACAGTGCGGGCTGAAGGGAAAAACCGTCGGCGGCGCGCAGGTAAGCGAAAAGCACGCGGGCTTCATCATCAATATCGGTGGCGCGACCTGTGACGATGTGATGAACCTCGTCAAGGTCGTGCAGGATACCGTCAAAAAGGAGACCGGCTATTATCTCGAACGCGAGATCATCCGCACGGGGAGATAGTTACCGATATCTTGTCATTCCGAGGAGGTTCAACGACCCGACGTTGGAATCCCCCTGTCATTGATGCTGTTTGACTTAAGAGAAGGGCGCTGCCCCTCGTTGTGGGATTGCCACGGGCTAAAGCCCTCGCAATGACATTGATACTGAAGGAGGAGTGAACGTATGGAATTTGTCATCTTAACAGGCTTATCCGGCGCGGGCAAGACCAACGCCCTGCACGCGATGGAGGACAGCGGCTTTTACTGCGTCGACAACCTCCCGCCGCTGCTGCTCGATACCTTTTTCGACCTGTGCATCAACTCCACCGACATCCGTCTGAAGAAGGTCGCCGTCGTAGCGGACGCGCGTTCCGGCGAGATGTTCGCGGATATCCCCGAGGTGCTTTCCAAGCTGCGTCTGGAGGGCAAGCAGTTCAAGATCCTCTTCCTGGACGCGAAGCCCGACGTACTGCTGGTGCGCTACAAGGGCACGCGGCGCAAGCATCCGCTGATCGGCGAGATCACCTCCGGCTCTCTGGAAGACGCCGTAGCGCTGGAGAACGAGTTGATGAACGGCGTCAGGGAGATGGCTGATTACGTCGTCGACACTACCGTGATGAACCCCAACGAGCTCAAGGAGCGCGTCACGACCCTCTTTTCCGCGGGCGCGGGCGATTCGCTGATCGTTACCTGTATGTCCTTCGGCTACAAGTACGGCATCCCGCCCGAGGCGGATCTGGTGTTCGACGTCCGCTGTCTGCCCAATCCCTTTTACATCAAAGAGCTCAAGACCTTGAGCGGCCTCGACGAGCAGGTATGCGATTATATCCTCGGCTTCGAGGTCTCGGAGCGCTTCATGCAGAAGCTGTATGAGTTCATCGACTATACGCTTCCGCTCTACCGCGAGGAGGGCAAAAGCGAGCTGGTCATCGGCGTCGGCTGTACCGGCGGCAGACACCGCTCCGTCACCGTCGCCCGCCTGCTGAACACCCACTTTATCGAGAACGGACAAAAGTCCGCGATACATCATAGAGATATATGGAAGGCGTAGCCTTCCGGTGAATGGATAATGGTTAATGGTGAATAGTGAAAGGAGGGCTCCGCCCTCACCCGATTTGTGTTTATCTGATACCGGACCATTCACCTGCAATATCAATTAAAAACGCGTCAGCGTTTCCCAACACCATTCACCGTTCACCATTCACCGAACCATGTCCTTTTCATCTGATACCAAGCGCGAGATCTGTCAGAAGCTCTCGACGCGGAAGCCGCTGCAGTATGCTGAGCTGTACGCGATGCTTTTGCTCGGGAAAGAGTTCAGCTCCCGCTGCATCATTTTTAAAACCGAAAACGAAGATACCTTCTCCCATTTCATCTTTCTGCTCAGTCAGCTGTTTCGTGCGAAGTGCGAAGTCGTCGCCCCGATGAAAGGTCAGAGCGGCAAAAACCGCACCTACACCGTGACCGTGACTTCGCCCGAAAAGTGCCGCAGGATCTTTGAGTATTACGGACACGACGACCGCGAGGTGAACCTGCGCGTCAACCGCGCGAACATCGACGACGAGGAGGAACAGCGAGCCTTTATCCGCGGCGCGTTTCTTGCGGGCGGTTCCGTGACCGATCCCGAAAAGGCGTATCATCTGGAATTCGCCGTCAGCCGCCGCAATCTGTGTATGGATATCTGCCGTCTGATCCGTGAGATCCAGGACGCGAGAGTCATCATCAAGATGATGGAGCGCGGCGGCAGCTATATCGCTTACGTCAAGGACAGCGAGCAGATCACCGACCTGCTGACCTACATGGGCGCGGTGAAAGCGTCGATGAGCGTGATGGGTACCAAGGCGCTCAAGCAGGTGCGGAACGCCGCCAACCGTCGCGCCAACTCCGAGATCGCGAATCTGCAGAAGACGGCTTCCGCCTCGGCGCGCCAGATCAAGGCGATCAAAAAGCTCAAAAAGGACGGCAGATACAACCTGCTCCCCGAGGAGCTGAAGGTGGTCGCTGAGATCAGATACGACTACCCCGAGCTGACGCTCAGAGAGCTGGGCGCGATGCTCGACCCGCCGATCTCCCGCAGCGGCGTGAACCATCGCTTGGAGAAGATCATCCGCATGGCGGAGGAGGAGTAATCGGCTCCCTTTCCCTTGTAGGGACGAGCATTGCTCGTCCGCGGATGACCAATGGTCATCCCTACAGAATCAAACGAAAGAGGTAAACCTATGTCTGAACTGAATGAAAAAATGGACTTCGAGGAGGCATACGCCGCGCTGCGCGAGGTCGTGACCCAAATGGAAGATCCGAATAATAAGATAGAAGAAAACATCGCTTTGTATGAAAAAGCGTGCAGGCTGGTGCTCTTTTGCCGCCGCAAGCTCGATGAGGCGAAGAAAGAGATCACCGATATCAACGAGCGTATCGCGCAGCTGAAGGACAGCGGCGACGACATATTTGAGGATTGATTATGAAGGATTACATCAAAGAGATCGAAGCTGCTATACAGCGTTATCTGCCGCAGGGTGACTTTGCGGAACAGCAACTGATCGACGCGGTTCGCTATTCGCTGAACCTTCCCGGCAAGCGTGTGCGCCCCTCGCTGACGCTCCAATTCGCCGAGCTGTGCGGAGGCAGCGCAGAAGCCGCGATGCCCTTTGCCTGCGCGGTGGAGATGGTGCATACTTATTCGCTGATCCACGACGATCTGCCGTGTATGGATAACGATGATTATCGACGCGGACAGCCCTCTAACCATAAGGTCTACGGCGAGGATATCGCCCTGTTAGCCGGCGACGCGCTGCAGAGCATGGCGTACGCCGCGATGCTCTCCGACGAGGCGGTCAAAGCCGTCGGCGGAGAGAGAGCCGCCCGCGCCGCGAAGATCCTTGCGGAAAAATCCGGACTGCTCGGCATGGTGGGCGGTCAGGTGATCGACCTTGCCATGGAGCACAAGGAGGTCGGGATCGACCTCGTCCGCCTGATGGAGGAGAAGAAGACCGCCAACCTGATCGAAGCCGCCTGTATGATGGGCTGTGTGGTCGGCGGCGGAACCGATAAGCAGATCGAAGCCGCGGAGCAGTACGCCCACGCGATCGGTCTGGCGTTCCAGATCGTCGACGATATTTTGGACGTTACCTCGACCGCCGAAGAGCTGGGCAAGCCCATCGGCAGCGATGAGGAGAACGAGAAAAACACCTTCATGTCCCTGCTCGGGATCGACCGCTGCCGCGCGATGGTGAAGCTGCTGACAGCCGAGGCGATCGAAGCGCTGGAGGCGTTCGACGGCGATACGGCAGACCTTGCCGCCTTTGCCGAGAAGCTCGCGAACAGAAGGAAGTAATGATAATGTAGGGACGAGCATTGCTCGTCCGCCGTCGCAGGGGCTTTTCATCTCTATCTGCGGCTGCTGCAATTATTTACGCCCGTCATGCGGACGACCGATGGTCGTCCCTACAATAAACGCTGCATAAAAAACACAGGTATATCATGTCCTACGAGATTTTATCAAAAATTGAATCTCCCGCCGATCTGAAAGCTCTTGACAACAAGCAGCTTGATTTGTTGTGCGCCGAAATACGCGAAAAGCTGATCGACATCATTTCGGTGAACGGCGGACATCTGTCCTCGAACCTCGGCGTGGTGGAACTGACGGTGGCGCTGCATAAGGTGTTCAACTGTCCCGCGGACAGCGTGGTATTTGACGTCGGACACCAGAGCTACACCCATAAGATGCTGACCGGACGCTACGGCATGATCGACACCATCCGCCGCGAGGGCGGACTTTCGGGCTTCCCGAAACGGAGTGAGAGCGACTGCGACGCGTTCAACGCGGGACACGCTTCCACCTCGATCTCCGCGGCGCTGGGCATCGCGAAGGCGAAGGCGCTGTCAGGAGATAAATCCTATACCGTCGCGATCATCGGCGACGGCTCCCTGACCGGCGGAATGGCTTATGAGGGTCTGAATAACGCGGGTCAGCATAAAAAGAATTTTATCGTGATATTAAACGACAACCGCATGTCCATCAGCCGCAACGTCGGCGCGATGGCACGGTATCTGTCGTCCATCCGCATGCAGCCTTGGTACCGCCGCCTCAAGCACGGCACCGAGCGCGCGCTGTCGAAGCTCCCGCTGTTGGGCAAGCCTATCGGCGAGGTGCTCAAGCGCTCCAAGTCGAAGGTCAAGCATGTGATGTACCGTCACACGATTTTCGATAAGCTCGGACTGTCCTATTACGGCCCCGTTGACGGTCACAACATGGAGGACCTGATCAACGCACTGAACACGGTCAGACAGAGCAAGGATCCCTGCCTGCTCCACGTCGTGACGAAGAAGGGCAAGGGCTACAAATACGCCGAGGACGATTCCGCGTCCTACCACGGCGTCGGTTCGTTCAACGTCGATACCGGCGAGCCCATCAGCTCCAAGGAGAATTTCTCCGCCGTTTTCGGCCGCAAGCTGTGCGAACTCGCCGAAGCGGACAGCTGCGTCTGCGCGGTGACCGCCGCGATGCGAACGGGTACCGGTTTACAGGATTTTGTGAAGCTGTACAAGGACCGCTTCTTTGACGTCGGCATCGCCGAGGAGCACGCGGTGACCTTCTCCGCGGGTCTGGCGCTCAATGGCATGCTGCCGGTGTTCGCGGTCTATTCGACTTTCCTCCAGCGCAGTTACGACCAGCTCATCCACGACGCGTCGATGCAGAAGGCGCATCTGGTGCTGGCGGTCGATCGCGCGGGCGTGGTCGGCGAGGACGGCGAGACCCATCAGGGCTTGTTCGACGTGTCGATGCTCAACGCCATCCCCGACACTACCGTTTATTCGCCGTGTTACTTCGACGGACTGGAAAGGTGCCTGACGGAGGCGCTGTTCGAGGATGACGGACTTGTCGCGGTGCGTTATCCGCGCGGCGGCGAAGGCAGAAAGCCCGAAGGCTATAACAGAGAAAACACGAATTACGAATTATACGGCGACCGCGACGCCGACACCCTGTTGGTCACCTACGGCAGGCTGTTCAGCGAGGCCGTCGCGGCGCGTGAGATAATGAAGGAGCAGGGGAAAGAGCTCTGTATCCTGAAGCTGTGCCGCATCAAGCCGATCGACGAGCGAGCGGTCAAGTTAGCTTCGGATTTCAAAAACATCCGTTTCTTTGAAGAGGGCATGCGCAGCGGTTCCGTTGCCGATGTGTTCCGCGATATGCTCGACCGACAGAACTACGGCGGATCCTACAAGGTCACCGCCGTCGATAATATCTATGTCCAGCACGCGTCGGTCGCGAGCACGCTGAAAACGCTCGGGCTCGACGCCCTGTCGATGGCTCAAAGCCTTATGAACGATGAGGTGAGCGCATGAAGAAACGACTGGACGTCCTGCTGGTAGAAAAGGGCTTTTTCGAAAGCCGCGAAAAGGCGAAGGCGGTCATCATGTCCGGCTGCGTCTATGTCAACAACCAGAAGGCGGATAAGGCGGGCACGAGCTTTGACGAAAACGCGGCTGTCGAAGTGCGCGACAGTCGGATGCGCTATGTGTCCCGCGGCGGCTACAAGCTCGAAAAGGCGATGCAGGTCTTTCCGATTTCGCTCGACGGGAAGATCACGATGGATATCGGCGCTTCCACCGGCGGCTTTACCGACTGTATGCTCCAAAACGGCGCGCAGAAGGTCTACGCCGTGGACGTCGGCTACGGACAGCTGGCGTGGAAGCTCAGGAGCGACGATCGCGTCGTCAACCTCGAGCGCACCAATATGCGCTATGTGACGCACGAGCAGGTGCCCGAGGAGATCGACTTCTTCTCGGTGGACGTCGCCTTTATCTCGCTCAAGCTGATCCTTCCCGCGGCGCGCGGCGTCTGCGCCGATAACGCGCAGGGCGTCTGCCTGATCAAGCCGCAGTTCGAAGCAGGGCGCGAGAACGTCGGCAAGAACGGCGTGGTGCGCGATAAAAAGGTGCATATCGCCGTGGTCGACGAAATTATTGATTACTGCGTGAACAACGGTTTTTCCGTGCTGGGGCTCGACTATTCACCCATCAAAGGGCCGCAGGGAAACATCGAATATTTATTATACATTCAGCGCTGCGACGAGCCTGAGAACCTCCTTTCGGCGTCAGCCGCTCAGGTGGTGGAGCTCTCGCACGAAGCGCTCGACAAGTAGAAAATCACATGTCATCCCTCGCGCGGCGCATGTGTCCGCTCGGAATGACAACATCCGGCATAGGGGGCATTATGAAAATATCCCTGATCGTAAATAAAGATAAGGCACGCGCGCTTGAAGTCGCCGACAGCGTGGTAAAGGAGCTTGCTCCTTTAGGTGTTGAGCTTCTGTCCTGCGAGGACTGTCCCGTTGAGAATACGACGGTGAAAGCGACTGCCGAGGACGCGATCCGCTCCTGTGATATCGCTGTCACGATCGGCGGCGACGGCACCATCATCCACAACGCCAAGTACGCCGCGGCATATGACAAGCCGCTTTTAGGCATCAATCTTGGACGCGTCGGCTTTGTCGCGAATATCGAGCCCGACGAGACCCGCGAGCTGAAAAAGCTCGTGACGGGCGAATACCGCATCCAGAAAAGGATGCTGCTCGAGATCGTCGTTGAGCAGAACGGTGTACAGCGGCGCTTTACCGCCGTCAACGAAGCCGTCCTGCAGCGCGATACCCGATCGAACATGGTCGATATGTCGGTGGCGCTGCACGGCGAGCGCATCATCTCCTACCGCGCCGACGGTATGCTGTTCTCGACCCCGACGGGCTCCACCGCCTATTCCTTCTCGGCGGGAGGTCCGGTCATCGAGCCGGATATGCGCTGTATCCTGCTCACGCCGATCTGTCCGCAGGCGCTTTCTTCGCGGCAGGCGGTCTTCGGCGAGGACGCGGTGCTGTCCGCGAAAGTTTATCCCACGTCTGGTCTCAGCTGTTATATGACGGTAGATGGTCAGTATCACATCCCCATCTTATCCGACGACAGTGTTACGGTACGCAAATCCCCGAAAGAATTACAGCTGATCATTATAAAAGAGAAGAATTTTTACACGCTTCTCAACGAAAAACTAAAGGAGTTCTAAGCAAAATGAAAACAACAAGGCACAACAAAATACTGGAGCTGATCAACAAGTATCCGATCACCACGCAGGAAGAACTGATCGAACACCTGCGCAGCGAGGGGTATGACGTGACCCAGTCGACAGTATCACGCGACATCAAACAGTTGCGCCTGACCAAGACTCTTTTGTCAGACGGCAAGTATCGCTATCAGGCGTCGCCGAGCGCCGAGAAGGGCGCGAAGAATAATTTCCAGACGATCTTTTCGTCCTCGGTCATTTCGATCGAGACGGCGATGAATATTATCGTCGTCAAGACCTTCAGCGGTATGGCTCAGGCTGCCTGCGCCGCGCTGGATATGATGTCCTTCGATCGGGTCGTCGGTACCCTGGCGGGCGAGGATACTATCATCGTCGTATGCAGGGATCCGGAAGA
Source organism: Ruminococcus sp. (assembly GCA_017403985.1). Classification (GTDB taxonomy): domain Bacteria; phylum Bacillota; class Clostridia; order Oscillospirales; family Acutalibacteraceae; genus Ruminococcoides. The sequence goes on from JAFRDE010000047.1 coordinate 14,450, forward strand.
AGCCGAGGCATGCGCCGAAGAATTCGATTCTTTCCTCTCATAAACTATTTAAGGAAACAACCTATGCTGACTAACCTGTATATCGAGAATATAGCGGTTATTGAAAAATGCAATATTGATTTTACCCGCGGGCTGAACGTGCTGACCGGCGAGACCGGCGCGGGTAAAAGTATCGTGATCGACGCAATCAACGCCGTACTGGGCAAGCGTTCCTCCCGCGGGATCATCCGCTCGGGCGCCGAGGCGGCTTTTGTCAGCGCGACCTTTGAGGAGCTTTCTCCGCTGGTGCTGAAAAAGCTCTCTTCCATGGGCTACGAGGCGGAGGACGGCACGCTGATCCTCTCGCGCGAGCTGAATACGGCAGGCAAGAACACCTGCCGCGTCAACTCCCGTCCCGCAACCGTGGCGGCGCTCAAGGAGATCGGGGAGTATCTGATCAACATCCACGGTCAGAACGACAACCTCGAGCTGATGAACCCCGCGCTGCACATCGTCTATATCGACGCGCTCGCCGATATGGGGGAGAAGCTCTCCGCTTATCGCCGGCTGTACCGTGAGCTTCGGGCCGTGGAGGAGGAATTGAACGCTGCCGAAACGGATGAAGCGGAGCGCCTGCGAAAGATTGATCTGCTGTCTTTCCAGATTGCGGAGATCGAGGACGCGGACGTTACCGTCGGCGAGTATGACGCACTGACCGATGAGCGCAGCGCCCTGCAGAATCGTGAGAAGATCCAAAAGGAGCTGATGCGCGCGCGTATCGCGCTCGACGGCGACGGCGACGCGGACGGCGTCCTGCGGATGACCGACGACGCGGCATCCTCCGTGATGAACGCCTCGCGGTATCTGAACGCTCTGGAGGGTACTGCCGACCGTCTTTCCTCCGCGCTGTATGAGCTGCAGGAGATCTCGAGGGAACTTGAGAGCGCGATGGACGATATCGACGCCGACCCCGGCAGACTCGAAGAGATCGAGGAGCGGCTCGATCTTCTCTACCGCCTGCGCCACAAGTACGGCGACGGCGAGGAGGAGATCCTCGCTTATCTCGAAAACTCGAAAAACGAACTGAAAGCCCTGAACGATTACGCTTTCAACCGTGAACAGCTGCAAAAACGCAAAGAACAACTGTATCGCGATGCATATAATTCCGCAAAAGAAATATCACAGATCCGTCAACAGGTCTGCGAGGACTTCCGCACATCCGTCGAGCGAGAGATGGCGTTCCTGCTGATGCCACACGTTCGTCTGGAGATACAGCGCGAGGAGGTCGAGCTGAACAGCCGCGGTATCGACCGGCTGGAATTTTTGATCTCTACCAACCCCGGCGAAGAACCTAAGCCCGTCAGCAAGATCGCTTCGGGCGGCGAGCTCTCGCGCATGATGCTGGCGATCAAAACGGTGCTGTCGCGTGCGGATTTTGTAGAGACATTGATCTTTGACGAGATCGACACCGGTATCTCCGGCTCCGCCGCCGACCGCGTCGGCAAAAAGCTCAGTCAGCTTTCCGCGGACAGGCAGGTGCTGTGCGTTACCCATCAGGCGCAGATCGCCGCTTTTGCCGACAACCATCTGTTTATCAGCAAGAGCGTGCGCGATGAGCGCACCTATACACAGGTCGATCCGCTCGACGACGAGGGCAGGGTACAGGAGCTCGCCCGCATTGTCGGCGGCGAAGGGATCACCGACAGCGCCCTGAACCACGCGAGACAGCTGTTGGACGCGGCGAGAAAATAAGTAGAATTGTCATTGCGAGGGAGCTTTCGACCGTGGCAATCCCACAAAGAGGAGTAACCGTTAGTAATGACATGGGGATACCCACGTCGGGCTTTGCCCTCCTCGGAATGACACGAAAAGGAAATTGACTATGAAAAAATGGGTCATCCGAAAACTGAATAAAGCAAACGCGATGGCCATTTCCCGCCGCTTCGAAATACCGGCGCTGAACGCGATGCTGCTGGACATCCGCGGCATCACGGACGATGAAGCGATCATCGAATTTCTCGGCGGCGATACACTGTACGAATCTCCTTTCGCGATCAAGGATATGGACGTTGCGGCGGATCGGATCCGCGCGGCGATTGAAGACGGCGAGCGCATCTGCGTTTACGGCGACTTTGACGCTGACGGCGTCAGCGCGACCGCGCTGCTGTACTCCTACCTATCCGATATCGGCGCGGATGCCGTCTACTATATCCCGTCCCGCGAGACCGAGGGCTACGGGATGCACCGCGGAGCGATCGACCGGCTCTACCAGAACGGCGTGAAGCTGATCGTGACCGTCGACAACGGCGTAGCCGCCGTCGATGAGATCGCTTACGCCAAAAGACTCGGGATCGAGACCGTCGTTACCGATCACCATGCTGTGCCCGAAACGACGCCCGACGCCGTGGCGCTGGTGGATCTCCACCGCCCTGATTGCAATAGTTCTTTTAAAGAATTATCAGGAGTCGGCGTCGCCTTTAAACTGGTACAGGCGATAGAGGGCGAATACGCGGACGTCGACAGCCTGATGGAGAATTACTCCGACCTCGTCACGATAGGCACCGTCGGAGATATCGTATCCCTTCGCGGAGAGAACCGCGTGCTGGTGAAAAACGGCTTGATGCACATCAATAACTCCGACCGCCTCGGGATCAACGCGCTGATCGAAGAGTCGGGTCTGAGCGGCAAGCGCATCACCGTCGGCAATCTCAGCTTCAATCTCGTCCCGCGCATCAACGCCGGCGGCAGGCTGGGACTGTCGCAGAAATCCGTTACCATGCTGCTGACGGACGACGAAGAATACGCGTCGGAGATCGCGGCGGAGCTCTCAGCCGACAACGCGGAGCGCCAGCATATCGAGCGCGAAATCCTCTCCGATATCGACGATATGATCCGTAAGGATCCCGCGCTGATCAATAACGCGGTCATCGTCATCAGCGGCGAGGGATGGCACAAGGGCGTGATTGGGATCGTCGCCTCCCGCGTCAAGGAGGTATACGGCAAGCCGACGATCATTATCTCATGCGACGGCAGAGAGTGCCGCGCGTCGGGCAGATCGGTATCCGGCTTTTCGCTGATCGACGCGGTGTTCTCCTGCTCCGATCTGCTCAATCAGTGCGGCGGTCATCCGATGGCGGTAGGCTTCGGCATCCGCCGTGAAAATATTGAAGAATTCATACAGCGCATCAATCGTTACGCCTTTGTGCACGAGGTTCCCGTCCCGACGCTGGAGCTTGACTGCAAGCTCAATCCGGCGCAGTTGAACGTGGATCTGGCGCGCGGGCTGTCGATGCTCGAGCCCTTCGGCGCGGGCAATCCGACCCCGCTGTTCGGCTTGTATCAGATGACGCTGCGCGATATACGTCCGATCGGCAACGGCAAGCATCTCAGGCTTACTCTTGCACGCGATCGTGATGACGGAAGCGTCGAACCCGGCACCAACGTGTACGCGCTGCGCTTCAACACCGCTCCCGCCGAATTTCCTTACCGTGCGGGGGATGTGGTGGATCTGGCGGTTACGCTGGACGTCAATGTATATAATAATACCGAAAGCTTATCCGTTGTGGTGCGGGATATGCGTTTCTCCGGTACGGACGACGAAGCTGAGACGGCTTCCAAAGAGCTGTTCGAACGCTTCTGCCGCGGGGATCGGGTGACGCGCGAGGAGGCGCTGTCACTGATCCCGACCCGCGAAGAATTCGCGGTGGTCTACCGCTTCCTGCGACCCGACGGTTATCACTATTCATTCGACAGCCTTTTGTACCGGCTGTCGGGACAGATCAGCTGCGGCAAGCTTCGTGTGATCCTTGAGTGCATGAACGAGCTGGGGCTGATCGCGATCAACGAAGGCTTATATGATTTTGAAATCGAGATGCTTCAGGTAGAGAAAAAGGTCGATCTGAACGCGTCCGTGATCATCACGAAGCTCAGGGAGGTGAGCCGATGAACGATGTGATCCATTATCAGGACTTTGATGAATTGCTGTCGATCATCGACAAAAGCAACGTCAGGTACAACAAAAGAACCATCAAGAAGGCGTACGAGTTTGCCAACCTCGCTCACGGCGACCAGCGCCGTGTCTCAGGCGTGCCGTTTATCCTGCATCCGACCTCCGTCGCCTGTATCCTCGCCGAAATGGGTATGGATACGGATTCGATCGTCGCGGCGCTGCTGCACGATACCGTGGAGGATACCCCTGTTACGTTAGAGCAGGTGAGGGACAACTTCGGCGAAGAGGTGATGAACCTCGTCGACGGCTTGACCAAGATCAGCAAGATCAAGTTTACCGACCGCGAGGAGCGTCAGGCGGAGAACGTGCGCAAGATGCTGATCGCGATGAGCAACGATATCCGCGTGATCATCGTCAAGCTTGCCGACCGCCTGCACAATATGCGCACCATCGAGTGCGTCAAGGACCAGAAGCGCCGCGATAAGGCGCTCGAGTGCATGGAGGTCTACGCTCCTATCGCGCACCGTCTGGGAATGAAGGCGGTCAAGGATGAGCTTGAGGACCTGTCCATGCGCTACCTCGATCCCGTCGCCTACAGCGAGATCGAGAATAAGCTGCGTCTGACCGAAAACGAGCGCAACGCGTTCATCGAAGAGATCAAAAAGAAAATACTGGACAAGATCGGCAATTCGATCTCTCACGTGACCATTTCCGGCCGCGTGAAGTCCGTGGTATCCATCTATCGTAAGACGATCATGCAGGGGAAGGATATCGACCAGATCTTTGACGTTTTCGCGGTGCGCGTCATCGTGAATACCATCGCCGACTGCTACAACGTGCTCGGTCTGGTCCACGACCTGTTCACGCCGCTGCCCAACCGCTTCAAGGATTATATCTCTACCCCGAAGGCGAATATGTACCAGAGCCTGCACACGACTGTTTTCGGCACGAACGGCATCCCCTTCGAAGTGCAGATCCGCACCTATGAGATGCACCATACCGCTGAATACGGCATCGCGGCGCACTGGAAGTATAAGCTCAAGATCAAGGGCAGCAAGCAGGATCAGATGATGGAGAACCTCGAATGGATCCGCAAGATGATCGAGGTCCAGAACGATGCGGAGGACGCCGAGGACATCGTCAAGACCATCAAATATGATCTTTCTACCAATGAAGTATATGTTTTTACGCCGAAGGGCGATATCATCAATCTGCCAGCCGGATCGACGGTCATCGATATGGCTTACGCGATCCACTCCGGTGTCGGCAACCGCATGGTCGGCGCGAAGGTGAACGGCAGGATCGTCCCGATCGATTATCAGGTCAAGAGCGGCGATATCGTCGAGATCCTGACCCAGAAGGAGGGCTCGGGTCCCAAGCGCGACTGGCTGAAGATCGTCAAGACCAATTCCGCGCGCACCAAGATCCGCCAGTGGTTCAAGAAGGAGAAACGCGAGGAAAACATCGTCGAAGGCAAAGCGATGTTCGAGCGCGAGCTCAAAAAGCAGAATATCCGCTTCCCCGAGGACGAGATGGAGGAAGCTCTGCAGCCGATCATCCAGCGCCATCACTGCAACTCGCTCGACGACTTCTACGCTTCTATCGGCTACGGCGGCATCCAGGTCTGGAAGGTGATGCCGCGCGTCAAAGAGATCTACAACAAGCGGTATAAGGATACCGAGGAGCCCGCGCCGCCGACCGTCCCGGAGAAACCGCAAAAAGCCTCCGTCGGCTCCGGCGTGATCATCGAGGGGCTCGACGACTGCCTGATCAAGTATTCCCGCTGCTGCAACCCGCTGCCGGGCGACGATATCATCGGCTATGTGACCCGCGGCTTCGGCGTCAGCATCCATAAGCGCTCCTGTACCAATGTACCGAAGGATCTCTCCGCCTGCGAAGAGCCCGAGCGCTGGAAAAATGCCTATTGGGGCGACAATATCCACGATTCGTTCCAGAGCACGCTCGAGATCGTGTGCAACGACCGCAGCGGCTTCCTCGCCGATGTGACGCGTGAGCTTTTCAATATGCATATCTTTATCAACAGCCTGAATACCCGCGATATAAAGAATAATCAGGCGATCGTGACCGTCGCGATCAAGATCAACAGCATGGAGCATCTCCAGCTGGTGATCACGCATCTGTCCCAGATCGACGGCGTGATTTCCATTACGAGAGTGTAATACTATCAATTGTCATTGCGAAGCCCTCAATCCGGGGTCCCCAAAAAGCCCCTGCTTTTTGGGGAGAGGACGAACGACGATGCGAGGTCAAGGCATACCTACCGGATATGCCTGCCGAGTTCAGTCGATGAGGACGACGTGGCAATCCCCTTGTCATCAATACTGTTTGATGTGAGAGAAAGGTGCAGTCCCTTTTTGTGGGATTCCCACGGAGCTGAAGCTCCTCGGAATGACATCCTATACAGAAAAAGGTGAAAGAGTATGAAAGCTGTGATACAGCGCGTGACGCGCGCGAGCGTGACCGTGGACGGTGAGACGGTTTCCGCTATTGAGAACGGTCTGCTGATCTTCCTCGGCGTCGCCGAGGGGGATACGCCCCGCGACGCGGAAGTCCTCGCCGATAAGATCGCCAATCTGCGCATCTTCAGCGACAGCGACGATAAGATGAATCTGAATTTGCTGACGGTTGAAGGCGCGGCGCTGGTGGTGTCGCAGTTTACGCTGTGCGCCGATTGCCGAAAGGGCAGACGTCCCGATTTCTTCGGCGCTGCGAAGCCCGATACAGCGAACGAACTGTATGAATATTTCTGTGAAAGAATTAAAAATGCAGGAGTCAAAGATGTTCAAAAGGGCGTTTTCGGCGCGGATATGAAGGTCGAACTGCTCAACGACGGACCTGTAACGATATTGATTGATAGTGGAGATTTAAAGAAATGATCAAAATTATGTGTTTTGTGATCGGCATGATCGGCACGAACTGCTATCTGATCGAGGATGAGGCGACCGGCGAGCTGGCGGTTGTCGATCCCGCGGATCACAGCGACCGGCTGATTGAAGAGATCGACAAGCGCGGCGGAAAGCTCAGCTATATTTTGCTGACGCACGGTCATTATGACCATATCACCGGCGCGGCGGAGCTCTGCGAGCGTTACCATCCGACGGTCTGCGCTTCGGAAAAGGAAGTCATGCTGATCGCCGAACCGAGCTATAACCTGTCGAAGAATCACGGCATCACGATCAACCCCTTTACCGTCGACCGCCCCTTGAAGGACGGCGATACGGTGATGCTGGGCGAGAGCGAGATCCGCTTCATGCTGACTCCGGGCCATACCATGGGCAGCGGATGCTACATCGTGGATGACAGCATCTTTTCCGGTGATACGCTGTTCTGTACCAGCGTAGGCCGCACCGACTTCCCGACCTCGTCCATGCGCGATATGATGCAGTCCGTGGCAAGGCTGAAAAATCTCGAGGGCGATTATGACGTTTACCCCGGACACGATGTCTTCACCACCCTCGGCAGAGAGAGAAAGTATAACCCATTTATGAGATAATATAGTTTGCAAATGAGATAAAAGAGCCTTCCCCTCAAAGGGAAGGCGTGTTCGTTCAATGAAACACTGAAATATGAACCTATACATCGACAATCACAAATTCCATTATGAAATGGAGAATCTATGCCGCGCCTTTCTCTTCACCGAGGACGTCGCGGTTATTCATGAATATGTGACCTGCGAAAAGCCGTATATCCTGACCTCCGTTCGTGATCAGGTGCGCGTCGAGCTGTGTACCGATGATCTTCACGAGGAGCTTTCGGCGGAGCTGTGCGGCGACAACGAGCTGTGCATGGGTCAGCTGCTGTATCAGCTTCTCAGCAAGGCTTACGGCAAGACCCTGCCGTGGGGCATCCTGACCGGTGTGCGCCCGATCAAGCTGTTTTCAAAGCTGGCGGCGCAGAACGGGGTAGAGGAGGCAAAGCAATATTTTCGCGAGACGCTGTATGTCAGCGAGGAAAAGATCGCCCTTGTTGCACAGGTGCGCGAGAATCAGCAGATGATCCTGTCCCGTTCGGATCGGCGCTCCTTTTCACTGTATGTCAGCATCCCGTTCTGCCCGACGCGGTGCAATTACTGTTCCTTCGTCAGCCAGACGGTGGAAAAGGCAAAGAAGCTGATCGAGCAGTACATCCCTCTGCTGCTGTCGGAGATTCGCTGTACGGCTGAAATCGCGAAGGAATTGGACCTGCGGTGCGAGTCCGTCTACATCGGCGGCGGTACGCCGACGACACTCAGCGCCGAGCAGCTCGATATCCTGCTCAGCGAGATCGAAGCGGACTTTGACCTGAGTAATTGCGCCGAATTCACCGTGGAGGCGGGTCGTCCCGATACCGTCACGCGCGAAAAGCTGACGACCCTGCAAAAGCATCATGTGACGCGTATCTCGATCAATCCCCAGACCTTCAGCGACAGCGTGCTCGAGCATATCGGGCGAAAGCATACGTCCCGGCAGACGATCGACGCTTATCATCTCGCGCGGGAGCTGGGTTTCGATAACATCAACATGGACCTGATCGCGGGATTGACGTCAGACACGCCGGAAGGCTTTGAGGATACGATAGATGCGGTGCGCCGCCTGGATCCTGAGAGCGTGACCGTGCATACCCTCGCCGTGAAGCGGAGCGCCCGACTGAATTCGACGGACGCGATCAAGGAGCAGGCGTATACGTCGCAAATGCTCGAATACGCGAAGGAACAGCTCGCCGATGGCGGCTGGGAGCCCTATTACCTCTACCGCCAGAGTAAGATGCTGTCGAACCTCGAGAACATCGGCTGGGCGAAAAAGGGATATTTCAGTCCCTACAACGTCTACATTATGGAGGAGACGCACTCTATCCTCGCCTGCGGCGCGGGAGCGGTGAGCAAGCTCCGTGACGTTGATTCCGACTACATCGAGCGCATATTCAACTTCAAATATCCGTATGAATATATCAGCCGTTTTGACGAACTCATCGAACGCAAGGCGCGCGTGAAGTCTTTTTATGGTGAATACAACAAATAGCGGACAAAACGGTTGAAATCTCATATTTACTGTGATAAAATACATTTTCAGTGAGAAAGCCTTCCCTTGAGGGAAAGGCTCATTAATTGAGGCGATTGGATGAATCAAGACAGCTTAAGCAAAAACACGTCAAAAACCTTTTTAAAGGGCGCTATGATCATGACCGTCAGTATGGTCGTCGTCAAGCTGCTCGGCATGTTCTACAAGATCTTCCTGTACCGCATGTTCGCGACCTACGACGATATCGCGGGCTTCTCGATGAGCAGCGTCGGCAACGGTCTGTTGAGCAACGCCTATGAGGTCTATACCCCGCTGTTCGCGCTGGCGACGGCAGGCTTCCCGATCGCGGTATCACGTCTGATCGCCGAGAGCATCGCCCAAAAACGCTACCGCGACGTCGAGGTCATCTATAAAACGTCGAAGAAGTTCTTTATCGCGATGGGCGCGGTCTGCTTTGCGCTGATGATCGGCGTCAGTTTCCTGTATGTGCAGATGATCAGCCAGCCGCTGTCGATCTATGCGATGATGACGCTCGCTCCCTCCGTATTTATCGGCTGTCTGGTATCGATCTACCGCGGCTATTTTGAGGGTCAGCGCAACATGTTCCCCTCCGCCGCCAGCGAAGTCATCGAAATGCTGGTCAAGGTTATCAGCGGCCTTTTGATGGGCTGGCTGGTGATGAAGTTCGGCATGGATGAGCTGCAGGCCAGTGGTACTGTGTTCGGCATGAGCTTCGATTCAATGACGATCGCGATGCAGACCTTGCTCGCGTATTCTGTCGCCGCGGCGATCGCCGGCATCGCTTTGGGTTCGCTGTTCGCTTTCCTTTTCCTGCGGATCTATTACGCACGCCATAAATTCAGCGTTCCGGATGAAATGATGAGGGACTCGATCGACGCGCGTACACAGAGCGAGACCTTCAAGATCCTGATCAAGACCGCTATCCCGATCATCATCTCGGCGTTTATCGTCAACGTTTCCACCACCATCGACTCGGTGGTGATCCAGAATGTGCTGCGCAACACCGCACAGTATAATCCCGAAGGGCTGATCGCCCAGTTCGATCCGCGCTATGCGGAAACGATTCGCTCGATGGTTTATCCTTCCGCCGGTGAGGAAGTCAGCATCCACACCTCTTTGTGGGGCTGCTTTGCCGCGGCGCTGCCGCTGCTGCAGCTGGTCACGACCGTGACGCAGGTGTTCGGCACCTCGGCGCTGCCGAACGTTACCACCGCCTATACCTCGGGCGATAAAAAAGAGCTCAAGACGAGTATGGAGACCGTCATCAAGCTGACGATGATGTTCGTGTTCCCGATGGGTCTTTCCATGTTCGCGCTGGCGCGGCCGATCATCACGCTGCTGTACGGCGGCGGCTTTGAAGGGGATGTAGAGACCTCGATCCTGCGGATCATGGGCTTCTCCTGTATCGCCGTTGCGGCGTCCACGCCTGTGATGAGTATGCTCCAGAGTCTGGGCAAGATGACGATCCCGCTGATACTCAGCTGTATCTCGATGGTCATCAAGATCGCGACCAACTATCTCTTCGTCAGTATGGTTGAGCTCAACGTTACCGGCGCGGCGATCGGTACGCTGGTCTCGTTCACCTTCGTATTCATCGTCGGCATGTATCTGCTGATCAAGCACGCGAAGGTCAGACCCGACTTTATCAACACCATGTTAAAGCCGCTGATCAGCGCCGTGATCTGCGCGGCGACCGCTTTCGGCGTGTATATGCTGTGCAATCATTTTCTCGGCGGAATCAGAGGCGGTTTCCTGATCTCTCTGGTCGCGGCGATCATTATCGCGGTGATCGTATATATCGTAGCGCTGATGCTGATAAAGACTTTCAGGAAAGAAGAGCTTTTGATGCTGCCAAAAGGCAACAATATTGTAACAATCCTTGCAAAACTGCACTTATTAAGGTAATATATAGTAAATGACGGCTATCTGACGTCAAGATATGCCGTTTTCGGAGATTTTATGGATTTTCAGTACAAAGATTTTTATCGGATCGACGATCTGATACGCATCATGCATATCCTGCGCGCTCCCGACGGCTGTCCGTGGGACAGAGTGCAGACGCACGAGAGCATCCGCCAAAATTTCATCGAGGAGACCTACGAGGCGATCGAAGCGATCGACAAGGGTGATTCTCCTCTGCTGAAGGAGGAGCTCGGCGATGTGCTGATGCAGGTGATCTTCCACTCCATTATGGAGGAGGAAGCGGGACGATTCGATTTTGACGACGTGTGCAACGACGTCTGCCAGAAGCTGATCATCCGTCATCCGCACGTATTCGGGAATATCGAAGCCGATACGCCCGACGAGGTGCTCCGCAACTGGGACGCGATCAAGATGCAGACCAAGTCGCAGGAGAAGGTTTCCGACTCCGTGGATGACGTCGCCAAATCTCTGCCGGCGCTGATGCGCGCTCAGAAGGTGCAGAAGCGCTCCGCTAAATCCGGTATGGATTTCAAGGACGCTGCCGACGCGGCTTCCAAGATCCCCGAGGAACAGCAGGAGCTGTTCGCGGCGATTGATACCGACGACAAGGATAAGATCGAAGAGGAACTGGGCGATCTGCTCTTTTCGGTCGTGAACGTCGCCCGATTCGCGGGTGTGGACGCCGAAAGAGCGCTTACACGCTCCACCGAAAAATTCAGTAAACGTTTTCGCGCCGTCGAAGAACTCGCCGAAGAACGGGGGATCGACATGAAAAACGCTCCGATCTCGTTAATCGATTCTCTGTGGGAAGAAATCAAATAATTCTTTCAGAGAAGATTAAAATAAAAAACAAGCGATCGCTGATCGCAAAAAAATTATTGGAGGAAAGTTAAATGAAAAAGTCAGAACTCATCGCAATCGTAGCTGAGAAGGCTGCTATTTCCAAGAAGGACGCAGAGGCTGCTGTAGCCGCTACCTTTGACACCATCGTAGACACCATCGCTGCCGGCGACAAGATCCAGATCGTTGGCTTCGGTACCTTTGAGAGAAGAGAGAGAAACGCTCGTACAGGCGTAGATCCCAGAACCAATGCTAAGATCGAGATCCCTGCTTCCAAGGTTCCCGCTTTCAAGGCCGGTAAGGCTTTCAAGGACGCTGTCAATAAGTAATTGAAGCACAATAGAGTCGGAGCTGACAGGCAACTGTCGGCTCTTTCTTTTTAAAATAAGGCTTCTCTTAAGGGGAAGGCTTTGGTACCGTCTGATGAATTATTCAATGTCGTGAAAAATCATTTTCGACTAACTGAAAACGGCTGCCCGTTCGGACAGCCGTTTTGACGTTGATTCGATTATTTCAGTGCTTCTGCGATCGTATTGTTGATCTCGTCGTGCTTGTCGCCGATGACAAGGTAGACGTAATTGCCGTTCTGCTTGGTCTCGCAGTCCTCGATCATGCCGACCTGTTCCGCGCTGTAGCTCTTCGCGTTGCTCAGCTGAGAGCGCAGGCGCGCATCGAGGAGGGTCTTGATCTGTGCGGCGGCGGTCTCGTCAGCCGCTTCGATCAGGATGATCTCGTTGAAGTCCTTAGAGGAGGAGGGGAGCTCGGCGGCGAACTGCTTGATGCTTTCGGGGTCTACCTGATAGTAGCGGTTCAGGCTTTCGGCGTCCTCGACAGCTTTCATGTTTGCCAGACCGTAGGTTGTGTTGATCTCGCTCATCAGCGCTTTCAGATCTGCGCTTTTCGCGGAACCGCAGGCGGTGCAGATCGCGAGGATCAGGAGAGCCGCCGTGACGACGGTAAGTATTCTTTTCATCAAATCTTCCTTTCTTTGGTTTCTGCTTTCCTATTATAATCTATTGCGGTGAAAAAATCAACCGCTGTGTCTTATTGAGTTTTCGGTGCGTTTATGGTATACTGACGGCGAAACAAAAAGCTAAAGCAGGTGACAGGATGGAAACGAACTTGGTCAAGGTCGGCGATATCGAGATGGAATACTTTTCTTTCGGCTCCGGTGAGAGGGCTTTTGTGATCCTGCCGGGAGTGGATACCCGCAGCGTCATGCTCTCGGCGATGGCGATACAGGCGGCTTACCGGATGTTCGGCGACGAATATACGGTGTATGTGTTCGATCGTCGCAAGAATATGCCTTCGCCCTATCCTGTCAGGCAGATGGCGGCGGATACCGCCGCGGTGATGCGCGAGCTCGGTATCAAAGACGCGGATATCTTCGGCGCTTCACAGGGCGGGATGATGGCGATGTGCATCGCGATCGATTCGCCGGAACTGGTGCGCAGCATGGCGCTGGGCTCTACCGCCGCGCGGGCCGATGACACGATCATCGAAAGCACCGAACGGTGGATCTCGCTCGCGAAAAGCGGGGATATGACCGCCCTGACCGCTGATTTTATAGACTGCCTGTATTCGCAGAGCACGATCGGGAAGTATAAGGAATTCCTGATGCATCTGAACGACCATGTCAGCGAGAGGGATATCGAGCGCTTCATCATCATGACCGAGGCGATCGACGGCTTCGACGTTTTTGATGAGCTGGATAAGATCACCTGCCCGGTGCTGGTGATCGGCGTCGAGGGAGATAAGGTCCTGCCGTGCGAACATTCGCGGGCGATCGCCGAAAAGTTAGGCTGTGAGCTATATCTGTACGGTGAAGATTACGGTCACTGCGCTTTTGACGAGGCGCCGGACTACAAACAGCGTTTGCTTGACTTTTTCCACCGCGTATGAAACATTATTGTTCTTTAAATGAATATTATCACAAGAAGTTCGGAAAAAAGGTCTACCGACTCGCGATCAGCGGCGGGATGACCTGCCCGAACCGCGACGGTACGCTCGGAGACCGCGGATGCATCTTTTGCAGCGCGGGCGGGTCGGGTGAATTCGCCGCGTCCGCGGCGCTGTCCGTGACCGAACAGCTCGAACAGGCGAAGCAGAAAGTGAGCGCCAAGACCTCCGATAACCTTTATATCGCGTATTTTCAGCCGTTTACCAATACGTATGCGGACGTCGGTACGCTCCGGCAGCTGTATGAGGAGGCGATCGCGCCCGATGATATCGTCGGACTGGCAATCGGCACCCGTCCCGACTGCCTGCCGCCTGACGTGATCGCGCTTTTATCCGAGATCAACGCCAAAAAGCCCGTGACCGTCGAACTGGGGCTGCAGACGATCCATGAAAAAACTGCCGCCTATATCCGTCGCGGCTATCCGCTGTCCGTCTACGAAGATGCGGTCAAGGCGCTGCATGACGCGGGGATCGAGATCGTGACTCACGTGATCCTCGGACTGCCCGGAGAGACGGAGGAAATGATGCTCGAGACCGTTTCATATGTCGGACGGCTGACCGACGGGATCAAGCTGCAGCTGCTCCACGTGATCGAGGGGACGGATCTCGCCGATGAATACCGCAGAGGCGCCTTCGAAACGCTGACGCTCGAGGAATACGCGCATATCCTGTGTCGCTGCATCGAGATTTTGCCCGAGGATGCGGTGATCTGTCGCCTGACAGGCGACGGCGACAAGCGCACGCTGATCGCGCCGCTGTGGAGCGCCGATAAAAAGCGGGTGCTGAATTTCATAAACCGCACGCTGGATGAGAATAATATCCGGCAGGGGAGTCTTGCGGAATAATTCAAAATTTATTCAAATTCACCAATATTATAATTCTAATAAAGAAGTATATCGTCTTTTCCTTGTGCTATACTTTTCCACATCATGTAGAAGTATGTCAAAATACCAATGATTTGGATCGTTTATTGGAGATGAATAAAACTCAATGAAAAAGTCTTTAATTTGCGTGATAGTAATGCTGCTGTGCGTTTCGCTGTTCCTCGGCGGCTGCAAATCGGTCGTCGATAAGCAAAAGGAGACCGAAGCGCCGGCTGAGCAGGTTGTTGCAGAGACCGAAGCGCCGAACTACGGCTATGACGAGACCTCGCCCAAGAGCGCCGAGTGGTTTGATAACGCGGTGTTTGTCGGTGACAGCGTCACCTTGAAGCTCAGCTACTATTGCGCTTCTCATCCCGAAGCGCTCGGCGCGGCGGAATTCTTCTGCGCGGGTAGCCTCGGATATACCAACGCTTTGTGGGATATCGACGATCCCGAGGCGGTGCATCCCTATTATCAGGGTGCGACGCATAAGGTAGAGGAATGCTGCGAGCTGACCGGTAAGAAGAACGTCTTCATCATGCTGGGCATGAACGACATCGGTCTCTACGGTACGCAGGGCGCGATGGACAGCTGTAAAGAGCTGGTCGCGGATATCCTCGAGAAGACCCCCGACGCGCACATCTACATCCAGTCGGTGACCCCGATGATCAAGTCCGCAGAGATGGAGAGCTTCAACAATACGCTGGTCAAGGAATTTGACGGTATGCTGAAGGATTACTGTACGCAGAACCATTATAAGTATCTGGACGTCTTCTCAGCCGTGTCGGATCAGGACGGCAATCTGCCGGATCAATACTGCAGCGACCCCGATTCGATGGGTCTGCACTTCACCGACGCCGCCTGTGAGATGTGGGCAAATTATCTGAAGGAAAACGCATAATCCGTTGTCATTGCCGAGGCGAACACGCATGTTCGGTCTGCGGCTATCTCAACCGAATGATTGAATATGGAGGTAAATATGAAAAGAATTATCTGTGTGATCGCTCTGGTCGCGATTTTAGCGGCGTCTCTGTGCGCCTGCGGCAGCTCCGCAAAGCCCCTGAGCGATATTTTCAGCGAGATGAAAACGACCTATAACATCACCGATCTGGTGGAATTCACCGACGCAGCCGATCTGAACCGTTTCTACGGCATCGCGGCTGAGGACGTCAAGGAATTCGCTGGCGGTATCAATAACTCCGGCGTCGATATGGAAGAGATCGTTATGATCCAGGCGACCGGTAAGGATGCTGCCGACCGTATCGCCGAGGCGCTGAACAACCGCCGCGACTCAAAGCTGAACGAGACCAAGAACTACAACCCCGAGCAGTATGTGATCGTGGAGAATTCGTCCGTCGATATCGATAATAACTATGTTTCACTGTTTATCAGCGAGAACAGCGGCGCGATGAAGGCTGACTATAAAAAGGCGATCGGCGCGGCGTCATAAGCGACAACCAAAGGTAATGTCAGACGGCATTACCTTTCTTTTTTAGTGATAAGTGATAAGTGATAAGTGACCAGTGACCAGTTAATTGAGCGTGTATACTCAGGAAATATGATCCGTTAGAGCTCTTTATCTGTTCCGGGAACAGGAGTGTTTTTATGGCAAGAGAGTTTTCATCCGGCGACGCGAAGCGGCTGCAGCGGCGCTGGCAGGATCTCAGTTCAAAAATAAATCGGCTCGAGACCATGGCGCAGCGCCAGCGCGCGGCGATACAGGCTTCGGCGTCGGCGATGACCGGCGACAGCTCGCGCGAGCTGCTCGCGGGCGTACCGGTCGACGAGCTGAACCGCGATAAAAAGGGTATCCGCGTGAAGATGCTGCACGACGCGGGCTTCCATACGGTTGCCGACGTGCTGAACGCGCCGGAATACCGTATCTCAGCGATCAACGGCATCAGTCCAGAGGGCGCGCGTGCGATCAAGCAGGCGGCGCAGGAACTTGCCGCCACCGCGCAGAGCGGCGCGCGGATCCGTCTGAGCGCCGACGACAGGAACCCGAAGGCGACCGCGCTGGTGACAGCCTTGTATCAGTATAAGCGCCTGCTGCCGGCGATCGAATGCGCCGAGGACTTCCGCGCGGATTACGGACGCGAGATCGAAGCGGCGATCCGCGACCTTAAGCCCGCGACCGGCGGGCTGCGCTGGCTGTTCTCGTCCTCCGACAAGAAGGAGCGCGCGCAGTCGGCTTACGACGCGCTGTCGGTCATCCTGTCCGACGGCAATACCGCTGAGCTTGATAATCAGCTTCGTTCGGTGCAGGGCGCGGCATATGTCACCGCGAAAGACGCGTGGGCGGATTTCGCCGCCGACAGCATCAGCTATATCAATATCCTCGAATCCGTCATGCCCGACGTGGTCGGCGGCGGGGAAGAGGTCTATGGCCTGCCGGAGGAGCTCGCGGAGAATATCGTCGACGTCGAGCTCAACCTCACCGGCCTTAACTGCACCCTGCGCCGCTATCAGGAGTGGGGCGTGAAGTACGCCGTCGCGCAGCGGCGCATCCTGCTGGGCGACGAAATGGGTCTGGGCAAGACCGTACAGGCGATCGCCGTGATGGTGCATCTGCGCAATAAGGGCGCGACGCATTTCGCCGTCGTTTGTCCCGCGTCGGTGCTCACCAACTGGTGCCGCGAGATCGCCAAGCACAGCGATCTTTCCGTCATCAAGGTGCACGGCAATCAGAAAACCGCCGCGGTGCAGGATTGGATCGACAACGGCGGCGTAGCGGTGACGACCTATGAGACCACCGCTGTCTTTGAACTCGAGAACGCCTTCCGCTTCACCATGCTGACGGTGGACGAGGCGCATTATATCAAGAATCCCTCCGCACAGCGCACGCAGAACGTCAAGAAGCTCTGCGCCCACGCCGAGCGCCTCCTGTTCATGACCGGCACCGCGCTGGAGAACAGGGTAGGGGAGATGGCGACGCTGATCGCGATCCTCAATCAGAACGTGTCCAAGGAGATCCAGCCGATGCTCTCGCTGTCCTCCGCGCCGCGCTTCCGCGAGGCTGTCGCGCCGGTGTACTATCGCCGTAAGCGCGAGGACGTCCTCACCGAGCTGCCCGAATTAGTGGAGAGCTATGAGTGGTGCGACCTGACGCCCGCGGAAAAGAATGTCTATAAGGACGCGATCGCGGAACAGAACTTCATGGCGGCGCGGCGCGTTTCATGGAATGTGGACGACCTGTCCCAGTCCTCCAAGGCGCAGCGCATGCTCGAGCTCGTTGAAGAGGCAAAGCAGGAGGAGCGCAAGGTGCTGATCTTTTCGTTCTTCCTCGACACGGTCGCCAAGGTCGCGGGTCTCCTCGGCGACAGTTGCATGGAGCCAATCACCGGCTCGGTCAGTCCCGCAAGGCGGCAGGAGATCATCGACGAATTTGACAAGGCGCCCGCCGGATCGGCGCTGGTCGCGCAGATCCAGTCCGGCGGCACCGGGCTGAACATCCAGAGCGCCTCGGTCGTCATCCTGTGTGAGCCGCAGCTCAAGCCCAGTATCGAGAACCAGGCGATCTCCCGCGCTTACCGCATGGGACAGGCGCGCAGCGTACTGGTATACCGCCTATTGTGCGACGACACGGTCGACGAGCGCATCATCAACATCCTCGCCGAAAAGCAGGCGGAATTCGACGCTTTTGCCGACGAGAGTAAAGCCGCCGACGATACCCTCGAGCTGGACAACGCCTCTATCAACGATATCATGCACGCGGAGCAGGAATCGCTGGCAAAATGAATACTTATGGTTTAAATGTATCTCGCTGATGCTCGGTCAATTGATACAATCCCTCAGCCGCCTTTCGGCGACAGCTCCCTTTACCAAAGGGAGCCTTTTTCTTTTGAGCCTTCCCTGACAGGGAGGGCTTTTTATGTCGTCGGAATGAGGAAAAGGGTGGTATGGAAAAAAACGTTTATATTTTTTCTGAATTTCGTTTATTTAGTCTAAAACATAGATGTATTTGCCGCATGTGCAAAATGTTTTGGTAAAATTGCACTATTGCGAACAAATGTGAACTGTGGTATTCTATATTAGAATAGGTGTAATATGGATTACAATGTACTTTAGGAGGTTATCCATACAAATGATAAACCAATTAATGCACGCTATAGAGGATCAGGGACTCAATTCCCTGCTGTACAACATATTCTTCTATGCCGGCACAGTTGCTGTGTTCGTGTTTGCGTTTTTGCACAGTCGAAATTATAAGCTGCCGTTCCGCAAGTCGATCCCTTTTGTTGTGATCGTGTATCTGCTGAGCTTTGTGTGGATGTTCTTCCTTTACTGGGTGATGACCGGGTTCAAACAATGGGGCGGCAACAATATTGTCCGTATCTTCGTGTGGGTGCCGCTGTTCGCCTACCCCGTCTGTAAGATCATGAAGCTTGATTACAAGACGATGTGCGATTATATCGCTCCGCTGATTTGTGTACAGCACGGCGTATCCCACTTCGGCTGCATCTTTGAGGGATGTTGTCACGGCTATCCGTGGGAGCCCGGTATTTACAATCACCAGTTGGGTGTTAATACCTTCCCCAACCAGCCGATCGAAGCGCTGGTCGCGGTAGGGATCGTTATATATATATTCATGAGAGAGAAAAAGCAGAATTTCATTCTCGACGGACTGAATTATCCGCTGATGCTGATGCTGTTCGGATACAGCCGCTTTCTCCTAGAATTCGCAAGAGATAATGAAAAACTCTTTCTCGGTATTTCCGAGCTTGCCCTCTGGGCGCTGTTCGCCGCTTTGGTCGGTACCGCGTGGTACGCTACGGTAAAGGAAAGAAACCGAAGGAAAGCATCCGCAAAGAAAAAACACTAACGTGAAGTATGGAGTGATGTGATATGAATAATCGTAATTCTGTATTCGGAGGTACCGTCAAGCGTTTCGCTGCGCTTTTGCTGGTACTGTTTATCCTTTTACCGACATTCCCCGCCATCAGTATCGACTTTGGTGCCGCGGAAGCGGATGTTGCCGATACGGGAGCGGATGTTACATCCGGCGACGGAACTTGGATCAGCGGCAAGCTGTCGTATGAGTATTCTGTCTCGACAGGCAGTGAAAATACAAGCGGTGCGGCGGGTTCTGTTTCCGCCAGCAGTAATACGCTGACGGTCAAGGCGACCAGTGCGAAGGAATACGAGACCGGCGGTTGTAACTCCACTACTGTAGCAGCGGCGGCAACCACAACTACTGTAACGGTCACTAACGTATCCAGCTATCCGCTGAAATTCAACACTTTGACGACCGGAGGAAGCGCCAATGTTACAGGCGTTAGTCAAGGAGATACCATCGCTTCCGGTGCGGACTTTACTATCACGGTCACCTCTCCTGCAAACGGGACCAACGCGACAGAAAAAACCGGAACGGTTACCGTTTCTGTTTCTGAAGAGACAAGCGTTACCATCACGCTGAAGCCTTCTCCTTATGTTGGCTATACCGTCAACAATACAACAGTCGCGCAGAACGGCAGCGATCAAACATTTACCGTGGATGCGGGAACATCGGTCTCCCTTCCTACGATTACCGCGCCTTCCGGCTATACGTTCAAGGGCTGGCGCATCGGCTCCGAGCTGCGACAGAATATCAATTCTTTCACAGCGGACGCGGGTTATGATGTTTTCCCGGTCATTGTTGCAGAAGGTACAGATACTACATCAGCCAATTTTAAGGTCGGCAGTAATACCTATACCTTCTGGGAGGACGCAGTCAGGGCGGCTGTCAGCGACAGCGGTAAGATCATAGTTAACTTAGCGGAAGTTACTCTTCCTGATAATGCTCTCGATAATACGCTTCCTGCTTCCGGCGGCAGCTATGTCAAACCTGTTTCCGGCGGCGGAGTGGAATATATTATTCCCTTAGGAGTGACTTTGGTCGTTCCTAAAGATACCGGTACGACTGTCCATACAACAGCTCCTGAGTACGGGTATGTGGATCATGTGGTCCCCACTCCTTTCCGTACCCTTAGCGTACCTAACGGAGCGAAGATTACAGTCGACGGAGCTGTCAGCGTAGACTCTAAAGTCAGTGCAAAAGGACAGAATTCGACGTCTTGGAACGGCACACCCACCGGACCTCACGGTAAGATTGTTATGAAGTCCGGTAGTGAAATGACCCTGAATGCCGGCGCAAACCTCTATTGCTACGGCTATATCAACGGCGACGGTAACCTTTATGTTAAGAGCGGTGCCAAGGTTTATGAGCTCTTCCAGTTCCGAGACTGGCGTGGCGGTTCAGCGACAAGCGATATTGAAGGTAATAGTGAGCGCATATTCCCGATGAACCAGTATTATGTTCAGAATGTTGAGGCGCCGATGGTGCTCTATAAGGGCGCGACGGAATATGTTTGGTCTGTCGTTAATATGAGTTCAAGTGCTTATCCTACCAAGCAAATCGAGTTTATCGGCGCTAATGGTATGTTTAAGCTGACCGGCGGCAGTAATGATTATTTGACTAAGCGGTATCGCGCAAATGTGGATAGACTGGAGATTGCTGTACACGGTAATATGTCGCTGAATGCGCTGAATGTTACCGTCACGGGTCTACCTTTGATCGGTACTATCAGTATGGATTCTTCTGAGTATGTTTTGCCGCTCAACAACATGGAGATTGTAGTTGAAAACGGCACCACCTCTATCGATGATTCTCAGACCTACGGTGTTGCTTTCTTGCCCAGTTCCAAGTTGACAGTTAATGATGGCGCGACATTTACCGTCAATGCTCCTACTTATTTCTATGACACAGAAGACTGGGGCGATTACGCTGCCGATAGTTTGAGGATGGTAGCTGTCGGGTATTCTACTGCCAACGGAGCAACCAACATCCGTACCGCAGATAACCTGCAGGACGCCGAACTCGATGTTAATGGTACGGTCAATGTATCCAGTAAACTTTATACTACTGAACATGGTGCAAACCTTACCAGCAGTAACGGTACTGGTTCAATCAAATTTACTGTGGATTGTGCGAGTGTTACTAATACTACTTACCAGTATACCCAATCAGGAACCAGTTGTACCGCTCATCCTATCACCTGTAACAATGCGTGGCTGCTCAACGGTGACGAGTCTTATTCCAAGACTGTCAGCACCGGAACGAGCACATGGAAATATGACAAGTCCGGCGAGCACTGGTATCGCCATCTGGTTGATTTCAATTTCAACGGAAATACGATCAAACGTGACTACTACTGCGAGAACAACGACACCGTCACCTATGACGCGAGCTGGCTGACCAATCTCGGCGCTACCGCGTCCAACGGTACGGCTGCGATCAGCGGCACCGATGTCAACGTCACCGGTGTGACGGCTGACTCCGTCGTTACCCTTACCGGTACGCCTGCGGAATACGTTCCCACCTTTGTCCTCAGTGAGGAAGAGTATCAGCATTATAAGCTGTATAATTCGGGGACCCTCGACCAAACCACAACCATCAACGGCGAAACCTATTATATCGTCGATCAGGCGAGCTCCGCTCTCGCGGTCGGTACGACCTATGCCGCGCCGACAGACGAAGAGATGGGTGTGAGCGCAGATAACCATAACGATATCATCTGGAATATGTCCGGATTAAGCTACACGAGCGGCGATCCCTACCGCGGCATCGTTCCGGCGGGTGATACCGCGGGCGCCCCTGTCTATATCTACGGTTTCTATAACGGCGCTGTCGCTTACAACAGCTATACCGATCAGTATTATCCCACCCTGATCGAAGCCTTTGAGGTACTGCCTCAGGACGTCAGCGCGACGATCACCCTGCTTGCCGACTGCGGCACCTATGAGGAAGAGAGCGGCACCGTTGCCTATACGGCATATACCGCTAACAACATCACCCTCGACCTTGACGGGCATCATGCGACCGGCAGAATCGTCAGCAGCGGTACCTTCACCCTTGAACTCAACGGCGGTACCTTTGATTATGTGACCGGCGCGACTGCGGCGGCGGCAGGTTATGACGCCAAGGCTGCCGTGACTAACAGCGGTACCATGACCATTCAGGATACTGCCGGCGGCGGTAAGATCACCTCCGACGCGATCGCGAAGACCAGCGGTATTGCAAACTATTCCTCTACCGTTCGCAACAATGAGGGTGCGACCCTGACGGTAACCGGCGTTACCCTGCAGAATAAGCCGGCTTCTGTCAACAACTACAGCTCGGCTTTGCAGAACTTCGGTACGGCGACTGTTACCGGCTCTACGCTTACCACCAACCGCGGTATTTGCGTCACGAACTCCGGCTCCGGTCACGATCTGAAGTTAAAGGATACTACCGTATCCGTTACGCTTGCGGGCGGCAGCTACGGTGTTTACAACACGACCTCCGCTACAATGAGCGAGATCGACAACTGTACCTTGACAACGCTGAACACCAACGTTATCTATAACTACAACGGCGCGAAGATCACTACATTAAAGGATACCGACATCACCGTTACCACCCCGACGACTGCGAACGTTTACGCGGTATTCAACTACGGCGGTACGATCACCACAATGGATCACTGTACCGTCACCGGTAACTCCGGTATCAACAACCGCAACCAGCGTACTTCTGCAGCGATCACCGCCGGTTACGCGCTTGCTTACAAGGGCACGATCGGCACGATCAAAGATACCACCGTCAACGTCGGTATGTACGCTGTTTACAACGGCGGTACGATCAACACGATGACCGGATCCACCTTCACGGCGTCTCCCGCTTCCGCGCAGGTTCCCTGGTCCAGTGGTACACCGGCGTTGAACGGCAACAGCGTTCATGCTTACACCGTCGTCAATTCGAACCTGTGGTGGTATGACAGCGCTGTCTGGAAGCGTACCGATACTACCGTCAAGAACGGCGATACCACTATGCTCCAGCGCCGTGTCGACGAGTACAAGACCGAAGACGCTTACAAGCCTTCCATCGGTACGATCACCGACTGTACGATCACGGCGAATAATACCTCCACCTCTAACAGCTACGGCTATTTCGCGCTGCAGAACCTCGGCGTTATTAATACGATCACCGGCAGCACCACGATCACGGCGCAAAAGCATCCGAATAACGCAAAAACCGTCTACGGTTACTATGCTGTTCGAAATGAAGCCGGCGGTAAGATCGGTTCCATCGGTTCCGGTGTTACAATCAATGCAAACAACTATGCGCTCGGCAACATCGGCGCGCGCTACAGCCAGACAGACACTACCTATTCCACAACCTATATGGCGAGCGGCGCACTGGCGTCCGGTAAGCTTGCGACGGATTATGACTACACCTATGCCGATGTTTCCGAGATCGGTTCTACTGCGGCGACTATCAGCGCGACCTCTCAGTACGCGATCCTGAACTATTCCAAGATCGGCTCCATCACCGGTACGATCTCCGGTAACTATAATGTTATCGTCAACGCCGGCGCGGCAGGTACCACCACCGGTATCGAAGGTACCACGGCGAACTCCCGCGCGATCGAGCACCGTTACTTTACGGATAACGACTCCAGCACGACCGCGAACGAGTACAGACGCTACTTCGAATATACCCGCAACACTACCGACGGCTGCTATATCGGCACGATCAACGCGACCGTTACCGCTACCGGCGCGGGCTATCAGGCGATCTCCAACCAGGGTTATATCGGTACTCTCGCCGGTACAGTGTCCACTCCGACCGGTAAGGCAACCAGCAGCTCGACCTACTATCCGCTGATCTACAATGGTGATCAACGTCAGGCAACTTTGAAACAGACCGAGGATTACTATGTTGAGAGCAACGGCTACGGCGCGACCAAGTATCTGCGCGAGTATACCTATGACGTTCCTACGATCGATACGATCAGCTGTACCGCGACCAATCCGCAGGACTACACGATCCGCAACCTCGGTACCATCAACACCCTTAGCGGAACTATCAGCGGCAAGACCATTACCGTCGCTAACGAGGCTTCGGGTACTTTCCGTACGCGCAAGACGATCACCTACTACTCCAGCGCGTCTCGCTTAGCTGCTACTAAGGGTTCTTCTGAGGTCAACTACGAGTACACCAAGGATCAGGCGAAGATCAACACTATCGACGGCGCTACGCTCTCCACGACCGGCACGACTCTCGCTCTGCGCAACTTCGGTTATGTCGGAGAGATCAAGGACAGCACGATCACTTCAACAACCACCAATACGATCCAGAACGGTGCGGAAACTACCAACTCAACGGTTACTTCGTACATCTCTAACCGACTGGATGTGCTGACCGGCTGTACGCCGTCTGCTGACGCCTGTGCGTTGGCTTATGATCAGACCAAGACCATCAACGAGGAAGTGTTGAGATCGCCCGCAACGATCAATAAGATCGGCGCCGGAAACTACTTCCAGGGTACCTACTTTACCCTCTACAATATGGGTCGTATCAATGAGATCGACTCCGGATCCGGTAAAAAATCGATCATCTACGGTTCGTCCAGACAGGCTCTCTACAACCTGAAGGGCTGCTACAGCCGCGTTACGAATACGGACGCAGTACTGACCAACGCTACCGGTACGACCACGAACAATTATACCTATGAATACGCTCCTGCTTACATCGGCACGATCAAGAATGTATTTATTCTCGGTAAACGTCAGGCGATCCTGAATGGTGACGGTACCGCTGATTATTGTGCTGAGACTCCGGTCACGATCGGAGAGATCGGCGAGGGCACAGAGGCACGTACCTCTGCGACAGCAACCTACAGTGCTGTACAGAATTACTCCGCAAACGCAAGGATAGGGGAGATCTCCGGCGGTGTATATATGACCGGCACAGGCTCGGGTATTTATGGTCTCAAAAATGACAGTACTACCTATCCGATCCTTGTTTCGGGCGGCGATTTCCGCGGCGGCGACGGTACAAGAGCTTTAGCAATCCTTGAACCTGACAAAACCGCCAAGTATACCTATCCCGCAGGAGCTTCGCTCAGCACTACGACTAAGACCGCGACCTATCACACTCTCAGTAACAAGGTGCTGACCGCTAAGACCAACGACTTCTACTATATTCCCGATACCTTTGCCGTAACCTTCAATAAACAGGGTCACGGCGACGACGTGGATGAACAGCGTATCGCAGAGGGCTCAAAGGCGACCCAGCCCGAGTCTCCCGAGGTCGGTGATATCGTCACCGAGGGCACTGCGAAGTTCCGCTTTGACGGCTGGTATACCGACGATACCTTTGCGACCGCGTTTAATTTCAATACCGCGATCACCGCTGATACCACCGTTTACGCGAAGTGGTCCCAGCTCTTTACCATTACTTGGGTAGACGGCGACGGCGCTGCGCTCAAGACCGAACAGGTCGCCAAGGGCGATACCCCGGCTTATACCGGCGTTACCCCAACTAAGACGGCGACCGCTCAGTATACCTATACGTTCAATAACACGTGGAACCCGGCGATCACGGCTGTGACCGGCGACGCTACCTACACCGCGCAGTTCACTTCCACCGTCAACGAGTACGATATCACTTGGGTAGACGGCGACGGTAATACGATCAAGACCGATCAGGTCGCCTACGGCGCGACTCCGTCCTACACCGGCGATACGCCGACCAAGACGGCGACTGATGAGTATACCTATACGTTTAATAACACATGGAGCCCGGATATCACGGCTGTGACCGGCGACGCTTCCTACACGGCGCAGTTCTCTCAGACCACCCGCACCTACACCATCACATGGAAGAACTATGATGGTTCAGTATTAAAGACGGACGAGAACGTTTCCTACAATAGTTTCCCTGCCTATAGCGGTGAGACGCCGACTAAACCGGCAGATGCGCAGTATACCTATCAGCACAGCGGATGGACTCCTTTGGTCACTCCTGTCACCGGCGACGCAACCTACACCGCGACCTACACTTCCAGCGTCAACAAATACACGATCACATGGCTCGACGGCAACGGCGATACCCTCAAGACCGAGAGTGTAGCCTACGGTCAGACTCCGTCCTACACCGGCGATACGCCGACCAAGACGGCGACCGCGCAGTACAGCTACACCTTCACAGGCTGGACGCCCGAGATCGCTCCCGTCACCGGTGATGTGACCTACACCGCTGTCTTTACGCAGACCGTCAACACCTATACCGTACAGTGGGTGATCGACGACAGTCCTTCCGACGAAGAGCTCAAGACGGCTGTAGACGCGCTGATCGCAGAGGTTGCGCAGAACGTTTACAATGACGCAAAAACCGAAGGCGATATGATATGGGATATGGGCTGGATGAGTCACGAGGAACTCGTGAAAATGCATCTGAATGCCGGTCATGTCGGATCTGATGCATCAGCTGCGTATATCGCAAAGCGGATCATTGAGATCGTCGATAACAATTCGGCAGATTTCTCTGCTGCCGACGCTCTTTGGGATTCCTGCAAGGATACCGTTGCCTCCGACTTTGCGTCATTCAGCGGATACACCGGTCAGGAAAACGGTACCGTATACAGCGGTCTGACCCCCGCGCAGAAGAGCTCGATGGAAGCTCTCTCCGGCGGCAAGACGATCCTCGAGATCGACAAGAACGTACCTTACGGTACAACCCCGAGCTATGACGGCGATACCCCGACGAAGGAAGCGACGGCTCAGTACACCTACACCTTTGACGGCTGGACTCCCGAGATCGTACCGGTCACCGGCGACGCGACCTACACGGCTCAGTTCACCTCCACCGTCAACAAGTACGATATCACATGGGTGGACGGCGACGGAAATACGCTCAAGACCGAACAGGTCGAATACGGCGCGACTCCGTCCTACACCGGCGATACGCCCACCAAGACCGCTACTGCGCAGTACTCCTACACCTTCAACAACGCTTGGAGCCCGGCGATCGAGACCGTAACAGGCGACGCGACCTACACGGCTCAGTTCTCTGAAACGACCAGATCTTACACCGTCACATGGATGAACGGCGAAACTGCGATCGAAACCGACGAGAATGTGCTTTACGGTACGACGCCTTCCTATGACGGCGCTGATCCGACCAAGGCTTCTACCGATCAGTATGACTACACGTTTACCGGTTGGAGCCCGGCGATCGAGACCGTAACCGGCGACGCGACCTACACGGCTCAGTTCTCTGAAACGACCAGAACTTACACCGTCACATGGATGAACGGCGAAGACGTACTCAAGACTGAACAGGTCGAGTACGGTCAGACCCCGACCGCTCCTGCTGATCCTACCAAGGAGAAGGACGGCGAATACAGTTACACCTTCGCAGGCTGGAGCAGAGACGGCGAAAGCGTCCTCAGCTCGATCCCGACTGTGACCGGTGACGCGACCTATACCGCCGTATTCACCTCAAAATCATTGGCACTGAAGCATTCGCTCACCCTTGACGGCGAGATCGGCGTCAAATTCTACATCCCCAAGGACGTCGTTGACGATAAGCTCAACAGCACCGTTAAGCTGTCCTGGGGTCCCGAGGATACCACGGCGTACCGTGAAGCAGAGTTCAATATCAAAGATCTCAATCCGGTATCGGACGACGATCCTGGCATAATCGTTTACCGTGATGACGACAACAACGGCAACATCATGCAGTATCCCGTTGCCAAAGCCGCGATTAACGGCGACTTCTATCAGTTCATCGCCTATGTTTCGGCGAAGCAGATGGCGGACGATATTACCTTGAACATCCGCAACAACGGTCAGATCGTCAAGACGGATACCTATCGCGTAGCCGATTACTGTAACGAGGTCATTGAGAATAAAGACGGTAAGGTATACGATAAGCTGCACGAAGCCGATCCGGAGCATATGGACGAAACCAAGTTCACAAATCTGCAGGAGCTGTGTAAGGCGATGCTCACCTACGGCGCAAAGGCACAGGATCAGTTCGACTATAATACTGAGAACTATGCTAACGCCGACAAAGTGATGAAGGATTACACCTACAACGCCGTTACAGCTGATCAGTTCAGTAAGTATTATACTTCCGAGTATATGTCCGGCGCGGGTGATATGGCGTACTACGGCGCGTCGATGCAGCTCGAAGCCGAGACCACCTACACCGTATGGCTGCGCTACACTAACGCAGGCTACGAGCCGCCCACAGCGACCGCAAAGATAGGCAATGAGAATGTCACGATCAATGCGATGAAGGTCGAGGGCAACTACGGTGCGTACCATTATGTCCGCTATAACATTATGAATTTACCCGCAAAACTCTTGACAGAAGACGTCACAGTGAGTTATAATGGCGAAGGTGGTTCTTTGAAGTATAACGCTGGCACCTACTTCTATATCGCCTTGAGCGGTACTAATGATACGCTGAAGAACACCGTTGCCTCGCTGTATAACTACAATCAGGCAGCCGTGACATACTTCGATGATTAAGGAGGAGATAACATTGCACGGTAAAGAATCATATCAAAGAATGATTCTCGTTATTACTGCGTTCAGTGAAGACGATGTTATCGTTACCTCCGGAAATACCGATCCCGGAAACGGCGGAGACGGTGGTCTTCCGATCCTGACAGGCACGCCGGATCGTTCGTCCTCCGGCAACCCCGGAACATGGTTCTGATAACGAATCGGTAAAAAAGAATTATCAAAACAACCCCGACGCAGAGCTCAAAAGGGCTTTGCGCCGGGGTTTTTGTGATCGCGTCGGTCAACCAAGAAAAAATGTCATTGCGAAGCCCATCGCCTCCCTTTGAGAGGCGCTTGATGGATCTCCGAAAAGCCCCGCAGTCATTGCGAGGGAGCTTTGCGACCGTGGCAATCCCACAAACAGGAGCAGGGCTGCTTGCGGGGAGATTATTCAAATGCTGACCGGATGGGTGGTAACGCCAATAAAGGTTACGAAAATGTAATCTTTAATTCTGTAAAACTATTGCAATACGCTCAATTCTAAGGTATCCTTGTAAGGTATATTAGTATCATGAAATACTATGGGTTAATTGTAATCCACCGAGAGGTTTACAGTTTTCCGATGACGCATTCCGGTCGCTGCAAAGCGCGGCAGCAGGTATGATGCTTCCGTTGTTTCTGCTTTTGGGCGCGATTCGTCTTTAAAGTTGCAGCTATCGCAAAAACGCGGATGCTCCACTTCAGTTAATACGCGCTTGATGGTCTATCCCCGGTCTGAATGGTCAGGGGGACTTTGGGCGCGATAAATAATCAATATTGGGGAGGAATACTATGTTAAAGAAATTCAGAAGAATAATCATTTCCCTTGTGCTCGTCGTTGCGCTGATCGTCCCGACGTTCAGCTTTGCTGTGAGCGCGGGGGAAGTATCGGTATCCTTTGAGCCACTCTATCTGGATTTTGATGGAGTCGAAGTGGAGTTGTCCGGTAATTATAAGACTGACAACGCTCAATCAGTGAACGAACCTGCGGTTTTGGTGCAATCAGGTGAAAACATCAGGATCACCGCGAACAGTTACTTAACAAAGTTTGCCGGCGCTTATGATGTGTATGAGGCAGGTGTAACAACCGTTCATGTTGATTCGTTTTACGATGATTATATGCAGATCTCTTTTGAGTGTTCATGCATAGGTGACGGTTCCTTTGAAATCCTTTACGGTGACGAGATCGTCTATCCGATCGGTTCGCGATACTATCTCAGTGAAGAATTCGACATCGTCCTTACTACGGAACAGGCTAAGGATAAAAGTGTTGAATTAGTGTTGAGCAATATCGAAGCGGCTGAAGAAAATGGATATACTGTCACAGTTCAGGAGGCGGTAGGCGGTTCTGTAAAGTGCAACACAGAATATGCTCCGTATGAAGATGATTTAGTGAATACCGAGAGCCTCAAGCTTTCCGCAACTCCGAATAACGGTTATGTATTTGCCGGTTATCAATTCGCAGGCAGCGATACATTTTTTACGATCAATTCTGATTTCAGATTATGGCCGCATCAAGCTACGGAAATCGTACCGGTGTTTGTTCCGGATAATGTTCCTTCCTTTATGGTAGGCGGCGTTATTTCCGGTTATGCTTTGTGTTCTTCATTCAGCGCCGCGGTACAGTATGCTGCTGCGCATCATTCTGAGATCATCATTCCTCTGGCAGATTTCGAGATCACCGAGAGTACTGCCATTCCTTCCGGTACGACTCTGCTGGTCCCGAACAGCTCTAAGCATGACGTCTATACAGAAAAGCCCAATGTTGTTGAAACAAAGTCTGCCCACAGCAGATTCTTGAAGGCAACGATCAAGTCGGGCGCGACGCTTACCTTTGAAAATGGCTCCGCGCTGAGTATTGCGGGTAATCTGTCTGCACCCAGCGGCGGCAAGCAGGCAGAAATCACCGGCGCATATGGTCAGCTGGTCGTTGAAGAAGGTGCTCAGGCAACCTTTAACACCGGTTCATCTCTGTACGCGTGGGGTTTTGTGACCGGAGCCGGTACGATCGAGTGTATGTCCGGCGTCACGGTTTACGAGTCCTTCCAGATCGAAGACTTTGCGGGAGGCAGCAATTCCCTTACTCTCGCTACGGCGGGCGTATTCCCGTTCAGCCAGTATTATATCCAGAACATTGAATGTACGCTGAAGATGAACGCCGGCGCTCAGGAGATCGTTTTCGGCGCATTAGACGCCGGCGGCGGCGTCTATGATACCTCTTTGGTCTTTATCGGCGGCGACGGTGCGATGTTCAATGTTTCGGACGGCTACATTCTGAAGTATTATGACTATGACAATGATAAGCTCGTCTGTGAGATCTACGGCGAAGCTTCTCTTGACAATATCAATGCCACCCTGCCGATCATGGGTGAAACCGATACCAGTATGTTCCAGATGCCGATCAACAACATCGGCGTCGAGCTGGCGGAGGGTAACCTGACTATCAAACAGGATCTCTTACTCCTGCCTGATTCCTACGTTGTGACCAGCGAGGGTACGACAGTCGATATCCAAAGCGACGTTTTCCTGATCAGCGACGCTGACTGGGAAGGTCAGAACCGCGTTTATCCTGACGATAACTGTAAACCGCTTCCTTTCTCGGCGACAAGGTATGACGAGACCGGAAACGGCGCCAGCCCCCGCAGCAAAGACGGCGATATGGCGAACGCCAGCATGGAAATGAACGGTTCCATGACCATCACCGGTGAAGGCACGTTCAATATGACGGCTTCCGGCGCTGACTTTACCGGTACCGGTGATATCACCAATACCAGCACCGTGCCGTCTACCACTTCAGCAGAAGTCAAACTGGTCAATTATAAAACTGAAGATAAAGTACTGACTGAGGATGCCGACTCCGAATGTAACCGCTTTAAGGGCGAGGAGTATTATTACAACGAAGAATTTGACAGATGGACTTCCAGAAATGAAGTGACCGTTACCTTTATGGGTAAGGATCCGGCTGACGCTTCCATCGAAGATACGCAGCTCAAGAGACTGGAGGCGGTTCCGTACGGTACGGCTACCGGCGTTACCGATTCGTTTACCAAGTCGTATTATTATGACGGTACCAGAGTTTATCTGTTCCAGGGATGGAAGGACAGCGTAAACAATAAAGTATATGGCTCGGATGCTGATAACATCCGGTATGCGTTTGATGACCTCACGACCTATACGGCGGATTACTTAATCTACAGGAACCGATATGCCGTTTATGTCTACGATCGCAACGGGGCTCAGCTTCATTATAAATCAAATCAGGCATATAACGTAAAGGTGGGATATACGACTATTCCGGCGGACTATACTGACGAAACAGGAAGTTATGTATTTGCCGGCTGGACAAGCAGCGTTGACGGTCAACTCTATACTGATTTCCCCGAAGAGCTGGATCCTACGACGGTGATCGATATTACCGATTCCGTTATTGCCGGTAACAGTAACTATACTGCTACGGTGACCTACACCGCGACCTATCGTAAGGCCGACGACTATACCATTACATGGAAGAATGGCGATACGGTTCTGGAAACCGATTTTGTAGCGGCAGGTTCTACCCCCACCTATGACGGTACCCCGACTAAGGCGAGCGCGAACGGCAAGTCTTATGAATTCTTAGGCTGGAGCACTGACGGCACAACAGTTCTGGATCCGATCCCCGCAGCAACCGAAAACGCGACCTACACCGCTGTCTACCGTGAGCATGATATCTTCAAGCATTCTCTGAGCCTGAACGGCTCCATTGACGCGAATTTCTACGTCGATCTTCCCGACGGCTATGAGGCGAGCGGCGTTACCGCTTACTTCTCATGGGGTCACAAGTATATAGCAACGAATCAGTATGAGGAGAATGTCCCCAACACTAAGTCCGTAACGGCGAGCGGCACGAAGACGTTCGACGGCAAGGAATATGCCGAGTTTACGCTTCCGCTGCCGGCAAAGGAGCTTAACGATGTTATTTCCGTCACCTTCAGATCCGGCAAGAACATCATCGCGACCGAGACCTACAAGGGAACTGATTACGCGTATCAGCTGCTTGATATGAGTGACGATCAGATCGCTCCGCTCTTGAAGACCGGTCAGACTGTCGCAGATCTCAAAGAGCTTGTCCGCACGATGCTGGTCTACGCCGCCAAGGCTCAGGTGAACTTCAACTACAACACCGAGAATCTCGCGACCTATGGTTTGGATGATACTTCCATTGACGAAGTCAATTCCGATGACCTTGTCTCGAATGATTTAGCTGGTATTCCTGCCGGTCTTGAATATTATGGTTCTTCTCTGAACCTCGGCTCCAAGACTGCTTATGACCTCTGCTTCCTCAACCAGAACAAGACTGCCCTTACGACTTCCGCGACTTACGCTAACAGTGAAGACACAGTCAGGACTAGTGTCAGAAGCAACGATATCGCTTATGTTGTCAGGCTCGAGGATCTGCCTGCCGCTAAGGTCACAGAGACGATCTCGCTGAATATCAACGGATCGACCGTTACCGTGAACGTCGGCGAATATATCAAAACTGTTATGGATTATTATCAATCCGGCGATGCTCTGTATGATACCGTTACGGCGCTGTACGCCTATAACCAGAGTGCAAAAGCATTCTTCAGCTAAGGAGGACAAATGATGAAAGAACAGTATCTTAACAAGGAAACTTATGAGAGAACCGCGCTTGAGATCACCGTATTCTCCAAAGAAGACGTTATCGTGACCTCCGGTGAATCCGGTCTGTTCAAATTCCTCTTTGGTGATAACGACACCATGTTCCCGAACAGATAATGAAAAATACTCTTCGCTGTATGGTCTGCGTTATGATGACAGCGGCCGTGTGTCTGTCGCTTTGCCTGTCCGCCGCCTGCCTCTCCTATATCTATATAAGAGGCGACGCTGACGGCGACGGCGATATCACCTCGATCGATGTGACGGTGGCACAGCGTGTGATCGTGGGTATCGTTACCGATCCCGACGGCGCGATTGCAAGACGCAGCGATGTGACCGGCGACGGCTTAGCGTTGCCGGACGCGACGGCGATACAGCGATATCTCGCCGGTTTTACGGATCCGTATCAGATCGGACAGCCGGCGTCAGAGAACCCTACGGTGAATCCCGCCTTCCCGACGGAAGAAAACCAGCTGCCGGTTCTCTAAACCGAATACTTTATGCACCCTAAGGGCTGCTGCGCATCGCGCGGCAGCCCTTTTCATGAGTCGAAAGGGCTGCAAAGCCCTCCTTTGAAGAACTTTCCTCTGACAAAAGCGCAGCTGAAAACGATTGATTTCTTTAGCTTTTTTGTTATTATTGAACAAGTCTTAATATACGGTATTAGATAGGATTAACAAATATACATCTGTTTTTTTGGAGTATTCATATATTGAAATGAATATTCCTTTGTGGTATCCTTATTATGTTATAGTGTAAAACTGGGTTTGTTATACCTGATTTGTCATCTGCGATGTGATTTTGGCAACTGTAATTATTATCAAATTAAGGAATGGTTGACATTGCTTTCGTTTATTATACATTATAATCTGTATATCATCCTTGCGATCGCGACGATTGTATCCTTTGTCTGGCTGACTCACTTCAAAGAGAATCTGCGGATTAAGTGGTACGCGGCGCTGATCATGGCGATATTGCATACGGCGATCGGCGTTGTGTGCGTCAAGCTCTTTGCAGTATTTGAGGGTTTGATCGGCCCCGGTGAAACCGGCAATCTCAGCCTGTACGGCGGCGTGTTTTTGATGCCGGTATTCTATTTCCTCGGCGCGAAGATCTTTAAGCGCGACGTGAAGATGGTGTTCGATGTTTTCAGCTTTCCGCTGATCTTCACGCTGTTCTGTTCGCGGTTCAACTGCCTGATCAACGGCTGTTGTATCGGACAGATCATTCCCGGCACCGAGGTGCGGTGGCCGACGCGTGAGGCGGAGCTGGTATTTTATGCGGTTCTTCTGATCATTCTCGACCGTAAGGTAGCGAAAAAGAGATTTGACGGTACCGTATATCCCATTTATATGCTGTCCTACGGCATATTCCGATTTATCATCGAATGGTTCAGAGAGAGCGAGCACATGTTCGGTGTGATCCATATCTCTCATATCTGGTCGGTACTCAGCGCGGCGATCGGTCTGGCGTTCCTGGTGTATTTGAATAAGGATCGGAAAAAATCCAAAAAGAAATCTGCAATGAAGCGGAATACGTGATCGTATATAATTGTTAGTTGTTATATAAATAAACATTAGGGGAGGAAAACCTATGTTAAAGCAATTCAGAAGACAGATCATCTCTATCGTGCTCGTTTGCGCGTTGGTTGTGTCTATGTTCAGCATAGCTGCCGGTGCGCTGAAAACCGAGGTTACCTTTGAGGAGATCGAGCTGGATTACGACGAAGGCGTCGTGTTGATGTCCGGCTCCACGATCGACGATGATGATGCCGAAACACCTGCCGAGCTGACCTATAACGAGGATGAAAACACGGTCACCATCAGTGCCAACAGCTACGGTGAAAACTGCGGTTCATCCATCGCTTACAGCGCCGGTACAACAACGGTCCATGTGCAGGTCCTCGAGCCTGTACAGATATCGTTTGCGTATTCTTACACCGGCGGCGGTACTGTCGTTGTAAGTAAAAACGCTGACGGGACAGGGGAGATCGCTCCGATAGGCTCCCATTATTACACCGGTCTTGATGATTTTTATATCATTATCACCACCGTAAAGGGTCAAGACTACAGAACCGAATTAGTACTCAGCGAGATCACACTGACCGATGAAAAAGAGTTTGAGGTCAATGTTCAGGGTGCTGAGGGCGGTACTGTAAAGATCAATGACGGAGCAAGTGTTTCTGACGGCGATTCCTCCGAAAATGATGTCTTTAATACCGAAACGATCACCTTCTCCGCGACACCGGCAGCCGGTTATGTCTTTGCGGGCTACTACTTAGGCGATAGTGATCTGGCTTTCACCGATGATCCCGACTTTACATTTACGCCTTACGGCAATGTGACCGTTAAGCCGAAATTCGTATCCACCGCTACTCCTTCATTCTTGGTAGGCGGTGTTTCAAGCGGTTATGCTTTGCGTACTTCGTTCAGCGATGCGGTACAGTATGCTGCCGACAACAGTTCAGAGATCATCATCCCTCTGACGAGCTTTGAGATCAGCAGTTCCGCAACGATCCCGCCCGGTACGACTTTGTTGATCCCCAACAGCAACAAGCATAATGTATATACGTTAAAGCCGAATGTTGTCACTGCTAAATCTGCCCACAGCGCGTTTTTGAAGGCGACAGTCAAGTCGGGCGCGACACTCACTTTCGCCGAAGGCGCTTCCCTTGCGATCGCGGGTAATTTGTATTCCCCGGGCGGCGGCAAACAGGCTGAGGTCACCGGCGCTTACGGTCAGCTGATCGTTGAGTCCGGCGCTCAGGTCACGCTTAACGAGGGCTGCTCCCTGTACGCATGGGGCTTCGCGACAGGCGGCGGTATGATCGAATGTATGAACGGTGTGACCGTTTACGAGTCTTTCGTGATCGAAGACTTCGCGGGCGGCAGCATTTCCGCTAATATTGCCGGCAGTGTGTTCCCGTTCAGCCAGTATTATATCCAGAACGTTGAATGTAAGCTGAAGTTAAACGCGGGCGCTGAAGAAGTCGTTTTCGGCGCGCTGGACGCAGCGGGCGCTACCTATGACTGCTCGCTGGTCTTTATCGGCGGCGCCGGATCAATGTTCAATATCGCGGATGGATATATCCTGAAATACTATGACTTTGCCCAGGACAAGCTGATCTGTGAGATCCACGGTGACGCTTCTATCGATACGATCATGGCGAACCTGCCGTACTTGGGTGCAACCAACACCGAAAGATTCCAGATGCCGATCAATAATATCGGCGTAGAACTGGCTGAAGGAAGTAACCTTACGATTCGTCAGGATTTGCAGCTTCTTCCTGATTCCTATGTTATCGTTGACGAAGGCGCGACAGTGGATATCCAGAGCGACGTCTTCCTGATCAGCGATGAGGACTGGGAAGGACAGAACCGCGTCTATCCTAACATCAACCGCAGACCGCTTCCTTTCTCGGCTACCAGATATGACGAGACCGGAAACGGCGCCAGCCCCAGAAGCACAAAGGGCGACATGGCTAATGCCAGTATGGTATTGAATGGTGATATGACCATCAGCGGTACCGGTACGTTCAATATGACGGCTTCCGGCGCTGACTTCAGCGGTACCGGTACGGTTACCAATACCAGTACTGTCAAACCCAATGCTCTGGCTTCTATCAAGCTGATCGACTTTTCTGACTCCGAGAGCAGAGTTCAGACTGAAGTTGCCGATTCCGAGTGTAACCGCTTCAAGGGTGAGGAGTATTACTATAACGCGGAATATGACAGATGGACTTCCAGAGATACTGTTTCTGTTGTTTTCAAGGGTAAGGATCCCGCGACGACTTCAACAACTAATGTGAACCTTGTTCAGCTGAACAGTGTTCCCTATGGTACCGCAACCGGCGTTACCGATGATACTACCAGACCATATTATTACCAGTCTTCTTATGCATACCTCTTCCAAGGCTGGCAGGACGGTACCGATAAACGGATCTACGCGACAGACGCGGAGAATATCCAGCACGCGTTTGACGACGAGACGACCTATACCGCTCAGTATTATCGCTTCAAGAATCAGTACACCGTTAGTTTTGTCGATCACGACGGAACGGTTCTCGCTACGATTGCAAGTCAGAAGTATAATGAAGCGACAACCTTCTCCGGAACAACTCCTACCGGCTACAGCGACGGAACAAATAATTATGTTTTTGTAGGCTGGCAGAGCAGCGCTGACGGTTCGGTCTATACCGAGCTGCCCGCCGCGGTTGATCCAAGAACCGTGATCGACATCAGTGATCCTGCTATTGTCGCCGATAACAAAAACTATATCGGCACAGTTACTTATACCGCTGCATATAGAACCGAAAGAAACTATACGATCAAATTCCTCGCTGACGAGTTTGAAGAACATGTTCTGCAGACCAGCGAATTAGCTTACGGCGAGACCCCGGTTTACACCGGCGAGACTCCGACCAAGGAAGCGACCGCTGAGCACTCTTATACCTTTGCGGGTTGGAGCACAGACGGAGAGACGATCCTCGATCCGCTGCCTCCTGTGACCGATGACGCTACCTACCGCCCGGTGTTCACTACCACAACCAACTCCTATACCATCACATGGAATAACTGGGACGGAACGCTGCTTGAGACAGACACCGTTCCCTTCGGCGAAACTCCGACCTACGACGGCGAGACCCCGACCAAAGCGGCTGATCTGCAATATTCCTATGAATTCAGCGGCTGGAATCCTGCAGTCGAAGAAGTGGGCGGCAACAAGACCTATACCGCTCAGTTTACCGAGACCGCTGTTGATACATATGACATCACGGTTACCAACGCGGTCGGTTGGGATAATGTCAACGTCTACTACTGGATCAACGATGATATTCATAATGCATGGCCGGGTACCGCGATGACCGCGGATGATGACAACTTCATCTTC
Source organism: Ruminococcus sp. (assembly GCA_017403985.1). Lineage (GTDB taxonomy): Bacteria > Bacillota > Clostridia > Oscillospirales > Acutalibacteraceae > Ruminococcoides. Next base: position 52,909 of record JAFRDE010000047.1, read on the forward strand.
ACGGCGACGATCCCCGCTACCGTTACCGGTATCATCTTTACGGACGGCGCTGATGTCAATCCGAAGCAGACCGATGATATCACGAGCGGTATTGAGGACGGCGCGCATTGGGTTCTCCGCGGTAACGTGAACCATCCTGCCGTAAATATTGTAAACACCTATTATCTGGTTGGTACGATGAACGACTGGACCAGCGCTGACGCTCCCGTCTTTGAACCGTTCAAATCCGGTACTCCGGGCGTTGAAGAATATTCACTGACTGTCGATCTGAACGCCGGCGATCAATTCAAAGCTTACGGCAGCAACGGCAGTTGGTATCCGACCGGAGAGAATAATAACTATTCCATCACCGCCGACGGTACCTATCAGATCTTCTTCCGTCCGAATTACGACGGTAATAATGATTGGCACGAGCATGTCCTCTATGCAAAGAATCTCACAAAATATGACATTACATGGGTCGACGGCGACGGTCATGAACTGAAGACCGATAAGGTCGTCTTCGGCGATACCCCGTCCTATGACGGTCCGACTCCTACCAAGACCGCGACCGCACAGTACACCTACACCTTTAATAATACATGGTCGCCCGAGATCCTGGCAGCGACAGATAATGCGACCTATACCGCACAGTTCGACGCTACTGTCAACACCTATACCGTAACATGGTTGGATGAAGACGGTACCGAGCTCGAGAAGGACGAGGACGTTCCTTACGGCACGACTCCGACCTTTAACGGCACGACCCCGACGAAGGAAGCTACCGATCAGTTCGAATATACCTTCACAGGATGGACGCCTGAGGTTTCCGCTGTGACCGGCGATGTGACCTATACTGCGACTTTCGAACCCAGTCTCAGATCCTACACCATCACATGGGTAGACGAAGACGGTACTGAGCTTGAAAAGGATGAGAATGTACTTTACGGTACGATCCCGACCTATAACGGCGAGACCCCGACGAAGGAAGCTACCGCGCAGTACACCTATACCTTCAACGGCTGGACTCCTCTCGTTGAGTCTGTATCCGGCGACGCTACCTACACCGCTACATACAGCTCTACGGTAAATGAATATACGATCAAGTTCGTCAATGATGACGGCACTGAACTCCAGAGCAGTGATGTTGCTTACGGCGAGACTCCCGCATACACAGGCGAGGATCCGACCAAGGATGCTGACGCTCAGTATACCTACACCTTCGACGGTTGGGATCCTGAGATCACAACGGTA
>JAFRDE010000048.1 GCA_017403985.1 Ruminococcus sp.
CCGCTTCCGGTTCCGACCTGAGCAAGTACATCACCGTTTATGTATACCTCGACGGTCAGGACAGCGACTGCTTCTCCGACAAGGTTGGTACCGTAAACGCTGCTGAGATCATCTCCAGCGTACAGGTTGACCTGACTCTGGCTTAATCATTCTTTGATTACAGATTCGGTTCCATTTCTCTGCTTAATATTTAGCAATATTAACGTATAAGAGATTTCTCTTTTAATAAATAATTCGGCGGCGCGGGTGGCAAACACACGCCCGCGCCGCGTAAGACCTTACCCGCGAGGGTATTGCTCGTTGAGGATTATTTATCCGGTGACGGCAGAATGACAGCGTGATAGTTGACGGGACAATAACCCTTCACCCTTCACCTTTCACCCTTCACCAAAAATCTTGCCTCCTACGGTCTGACAAGGAGGCGGGGAAGAATAAATGGAAAATGTAAAATGGAAAGAGTAAAAATTTTCCCGTTTTCAACTTTCAATTCCCTCAGTAGTCAGTCCACCTCGTCTCTCGCTCCTTTGGAGCAGAGATCAAAACGTTTTGAACTATGCGAAAATGGAGTGTAGGGGCGGAACGGCAGTTTCGCCCATCACGCCCCTATGATTCCGTTCCTCATTCCATCACCTTTTACCTGACTGTAGCTCTAATCTGTGTATACCAATTATATATAGAGATTAAAGCTATAAAAAACAATGGAGAATAATATGAAAGAAAACGAAACCAAAACGCAGAAAAAACCCGGCAGCAAAGGCGGCCGAATAGCAAAAACGATATTAAACACGATCATTAACATCCTGATCGTACTCGTACTGATTACATCAATCCTGATCGCGGTACTGTCGCTTACATCAAAAGCGAACGACGGCGTAGCCACTATTTTCGGCTACTCCTTCCATACGATCCAGACCCCTTCCATGGTCGGCGGCAACCCGAACTATGACGGCGGCGATTATCAGGTCGGCGATCTCGTGATCGGCAAAGCGGACGGCGCGTCCGACCGCGAATACGCAGTGGGCGACATCATTTCGTACCGCACCGAGAATACGGAAGGCGAAAAAATGCTGATCTGCCACAGAATCGTCGACAAGGACGAGACGGACGGCGTCGTTTCCTATCAGACAATGGGTGACGCGAACGACACGCCCGACCAGCTGGACAAGGCGGATTATATCCACAATTATGATATCGCGTCGGTTTGCTACGACAATGATTATCACGGCAAAGTTTTGAGCGGATGGGGCAAACCCCTTGACTTTATCCGCCAGCCGCAGGGCTTCTTCTTCGTGGTGCTTCTCCCGATGATCATCTTCTTTATGTATGAGATTATCCGCGTCGTGCTCAACGCGATGAGCTATAAGAAGAGCAAAGCCGAAGAAGAAAGAGAAAACGCCGAAAAGGATAAGGACGAGGCCGTCAAGGCGGCTGTAGCGGCCGCTCTTGCCGAAAAAGAGGTTTCCGCCCCTGCGGAACCGTCCGGCATGTCCGCCGAGGAACTCGAGCAGTTCCGCCAGTTCCAGGCGTTCCAGAAGATGCAGAACGCACAGAAAGAAGCGACAGAGAATACCCCCGATACTCCCGACGAGGAGTCATAAAGGCTCCCTTTGGGAAAGGGAGCTGTCACCAAAGGTGACTGAGGAATTGCATAAATGGTCGAGCAAAGCGAGTAACCTTTTATTCGGCTGCTGTGATCGATACAATTCCTCTTAACAAATTGCCTTGTTCAGCAATTTGCCCGCCTTCCGTAACCCCGGGAGGCTCAACACCTACAGTAAAGGAGCTGTTGTAATTGAGCAGAAAACCGAAAAACATCGAAGAGCCTTTCTCTCCTGAACAGCTCGAACGGTTAGAAACAAAAGGTGATAAGGACGTACAGCTTCAGCGCCAAAAAGAGGGTATCTTCCAGCGCAACCGCGCCAAGCGCGATGCGAAGGATCTTGCCTCGCAGGTCAGATGGAAACGCCGTGCCGGCGTTACCCTCGTCGTTTTGGTGCTTGTTTTGTTGCTTATGTGGATCATGACGTGGCTGTTGACCACGATCGGCGATCTGGTCATCACGGTTGATTCCGGCGCCGCAAAGAAGGGTATTTCGATCTCTCAGGACGCCGACGGCACCGATTTCGGTGAGAACGGCGGTCCCTATAAGATGAGCGCCAAGATGGTCAACGAGGTCACGAACATTACCTATGACTGGCTGCCCGCCACCCTCGACCTCGAGGCTGACGGCTCCCATAACGGCAGAAACTACCTCGCCTACACCTTCTACCTCCACAACAACGGTAAAGAAACCCTGAATTATCAAAGCCAGCTGCAGGCGGTCAAAGCCGCGAAGGACGCCGACGAAGCCTGCCGCGTGATGGTATATAAGAACGGCGAGCCCGAGGTGTTCGCGAAAGAGAACAGAGGTCTGACCTCGTCAGACGGTAAGCCCGAGGCGTTTGAACAGATCTTCAAGAAAGAGATCCCCGCCAATTACACGCCGCCTACCAAGGAAGAGATCGCAGCGGCGGCAGAACAGCCGCAGAACAAAGAACTCGTCGCTCATACCGATGAAGAGATCGTGATCCAGCCCTTTGTTGACAGCAAGACGGTGTTCAACACTGAGGAAGAAGGTCTGGAGCCCGGCGCTACCGATAAATACACGATCGTTATGTGGATCGAGGGCGAAGACCCCGAGTGCCTCGACGTGATCCGCGACGGTTACGTCAAGCTGATGTGGTTCTTCAACATCGCCGACGAAGAACTGTAATTACGGTTATCTTGTCATTCCGAGGAGCGTAAGCGACGTGGGAATCCCACAAATTTGTAATGTGCTTCTGCGACAAGGGGATTGCCACAGGGCTGAAGCCCTTCGCAATGACATTAGTTAAGGAAACAATCCAATTGAAATAAATCAGTACAAGGAGTAGAACAGTATGGATACTATCTTTAAATTCTTATTCGAGTTTTTAAAGCAGTTCTTCGGCTCTTTCTTCAAGGGAATCGTCGATATGCTGCAAGCCTTCAACTTCAAGGCGTACTACGAGATCATTACTAACTTCACCGGTCAGGGTGAGCTCGGTAAGGGTGTCGCGTGGGTTATCGCGATCGTAGCCATGCTGTTGCTCGCCGCTGTATTCGGCTTAATCATCTTCTTCATCGTCAAGGGCATCATGAAGCTCACGAAGTTCAAGAAGAAGGCTCAGGATACCAACGACCTCGTCAATGAAGTCAACGCGCTGAATAAAGAAGTCATGCGCCTGAACCTCGAGAAGGATAAGATCCTCTCCATGAAGGTTTCTCAGATCGGTCTGAACCCGAACGAGATCGCGGAGCTCACCGGCGAAGAACTGGAAGCGCTCAACGCGGAGGAAGAGGAAGAAGAGGCGACCGGCCGCTTCAACAAGCTGGTCACCATCGACGAAGAGTGGGCGGATTACGAGCCCGAGCCCTACGATTGGGACGTCACGCTTCCCGAGTTCGTTACCAACTTCCGCAATTTCGCCTGCTCGCGCATGCATTACTGGTATGAGATCAAGCTGCTCCGCTGTTTCGTAGCAGGCTTTGCATCCGGTCGACTGACCATCCTGCAAGGTATCTCCGGTACTGGTAAAACCTCGCTGCCTTACGCGTTCGGTAAGTATGTCTGCAACCCCGCCGTCATCGCTTCCGTCCAGCCTTCCTGGCGTGACCGTACCGAGCTGTTCGGCTACTACAACGAATTCACCAAGAGATATAACGAGACTGAGCTTCTGAGAGCGCTCTACGAAGCCTCCTATAACGAGAACGTATACGTCGTCATCCTCGATGAGATGAACATCGCCCGTGTCGAGTACTACTTCGCCGAGATGCTGTCCATCCTCGAAATGCCCGCTCATGATGAGTGGATCGTAGAGATCGTAGCGGCTCCGTGGCCGGACGACCCGAAGCACCTCGATCACGGCAAGCTGACCATCCCCGACAACATCTGGTATGTCGGTACCGCGAACAACGACGACTCCACCTTCGCTATCACCGATAAGGTTTATGACCGTGCGATGCCCATCGATATCAACACCAAGGGCAAGCCCTTCGACGCTCCCGATACACCGCCGTGTCATATCAACTATAAGCACTTCACCAAGCTGCTCGAAGACGCCGTCAAGGCGAACCCGATCAGCGAAGAGAACCTCAAGAAGATCGAGATCCTCGATGACTATGTTATCGAGCATTTCCGCGTAGCTTTCGGTAACCGTGTTATGAAGCAGATCAACTCCTTCGTACCCGCGTTCGTAGGCTGCGGCGGCACAGAGGTCGACGGTATCGACTACGCGCTGTGCAAGAAGGTCTTCCGTAAGTTTGAGGCGCTGAATATCTCCTACATCCGCGACGAGATCGACGGACTTGTCCAGCAGCTCGATCAGCTGTTCGGCAGAGAGAACATGAACGAATGTAAAGAGTATGTCCGCATGCTCCAGAAGATGACCTGATAACTTTATTAATTGTCATTGCGAAGCCCGGCAGGGCTGTGGCAATCTCAACCGATTGATATCCACCAACAACGACCCTGAAAAGGAGTGAGTCCCATGATTGATTATAGCCGATATTACAGAGCGTTTGCCGAAATGAAAGAAACGCTTGACGGCGACTATGCGCATGATTATCTTGTATCTGCGATGGCTGATAACGATAAGGGTAACGACGAGCTCTCCGGTAACGCGTACAACCGTGTTATCGACATGGAATGGGTCGAAATGATCGAGGGCAAGCTGCCCTATATCGAGAAAGCGATCGACGAACAGCGAAAGTTCATCGAAGAGTATAAGGAAGTTGACCGTATCGACAAGGTTAAGCAGGTCGGCAAGGACGCTGTACAGCACCTGACCCAGCATGCTAACCTGATTATGGCGATCGAGGAAGACGGCAGCGTCGTTCCCGAAAGACTGCTGAACACGCACCGTGAAGACAGCTTTGCGACTTATGAGAACCGCTTCCTCCATACGCTGATTCAGAATTGTATCATGTTCGTTGAAGCCCGTTTCCGCGCGCTTCAGGACGCTCCGAACGATTCATCCAGTAAGATGACCATGGAGCGCGAGATCAGGATCGGTCACGAGGTGTTCGGTTTTAATCTCGAACATCACGCAGAGAAGCACGAGCGCGACAAGGTCGACCGTGACGAGGATCTCTCCAGCCTGACCGACTACGAGCGTATCGAGCGCATCCGCATGAAGTTAGACGACTTCTGTAATACCGAATTGATCAAGTCGCTGAACGGCTGCATCAAAGTAAAATCCCCTATCAATAAAACCAACTGCATCAAGCAGGATCCCGCTTTCAAGCAGTGCTATGACCTTTGGGTATTCATCGAAGGTTACCGTAAGACCGGTTATGTGCTCGAGAAGAACGTATTCGAGGGTCAGATGCCCGAGGATGTTCAGAAGGACGTTTACGACGTAATGGCTTTCCAGCACTTCGTCGCGACCATGAGCACCAACAAGGCGCTGCGTGAGAAATTAAGAGCGGAATATATCGCCGAGAATGAGCGCCGCGCAGCCGAAGCCAACAGGCCCGAGGAGGAGATGGCGCGCTACATCGAGGACAGAATCTACGAGGTTCGCCGCGAAGAAATGGCGCTTCGTCTGAAAGAAGTCCGCGAGCGCGAGGTCATCATCTCGAAGCTGACCGCCGAGCTCGAACAGGCGAAAGAGCAGATCCGTATCCGCGATATCAAGATTAAGGAACTCGAATCCGTTATCGCCGCTCTGAAGAAAGAGCTGGAACAGACCCGCGAAGAGCTCCGTCAGGCGCAGATTCGCATCATGGATCTCGAGAAAGAGATCGAACAGCTCAAGGCGTATATCGCCGAGCTGGAGGCGAAGATCGCTCAGCTCGAAGCTACCATCCGCGAGTTAGAGGCGCAGATAGCGGCTCACTTGGCTACTATCGCCTCCCTCGAAGGCAAGATCACCGAGCTCGAAGCGACGATCACCAAGCTCAATGAAGAGATCCAGCAGCTCAGAGCGAAGATCGCCGAGCAGGCGCAGAAGATCGTCGAGCATGAACAGACGATCACCGCTCAGGCGAATGAGATCAACAGCCTGAATACGCAGGTGAAGAGCCTGACCAATACCGTCGGCTCCCTGAGCGCCGAGAACTCCGATCTCAAACTCGAGATCGACCAGAATAAGCGTACGATTTCCGAGCAGGCTGATGATATCGCCGCCAAGGCAGCGTCCCTGTCCGCCGCGAACGCCGCGAACGAGAAGCTCACCGGCAAGTATAACCTGCTCAAGAGCGATTATGACGAAGCGGTCGAGAAGTACTCCAACTTTGAGAGAGAAATGAAATCTCTCAACAATACAATAGAAGAGAAAAACAGTGAGAAGAAGGAGCTTGAGCATCAGATCCGCGTTCATTTGAACACGATCTCCGCTAAGGACGCCATCATTGCTACCCTCAGGGAAGAGAAGGGCGCCCTCTCCGAACGCATCGACGGCGTCGACGCGATCGAACAGCAGGCGAAGCGCGATATCATGTCCGCCCGCGAGCAGGTCGCTGAGATCGAGACGAAGAACGTAGCGCTGAACAACTCGCTGCAGACGCAGATCGCCGCGATGAAGTTCCGCGACGACCAGATAGCGGATCTTAAGGCGCAACTCGAGACCGCCGAGCTCACCAAGCAGGCTGAGATCAAGGCGATCCGCGAGAAGTACGATCAGCAGATCGACGAAATGAAGGCGAAGTACGAACAGAAGATCGACGCGCTCGAGAACGAGAAGGTCGCTGCATGTACCTTTACCGACGATCAGAAGTATACCATCCGTCTCAACGCCGAAAAGAAAGCGATCCAGAAGGATTATGACGAGAAGCTCGCTGCCGCTACGAAGAAGGCGAAGAAGTTCGTCAAGAAGGCGCGCGTGCTGGTCGACGATAAGCCTCAGGCGCTGCTGAATCTTCCCGAAGCGGATGATTATAAGTAATCGAGCGGATGCTGTCACGATAAAAATTTAGCAAGAAAGGAGCGATATTATGAAAACAACCCGTCATTCATTAATGGCGAAGGGTATCTTAGTATTGCTCTCTTTGCTTATCATCGTTTTTATTATCACATTCGCATGGTTCGGTATTTCACAGCCCGATTCCGAAGCCCACGGCGTTTCGATGAAAACCAAATCCGGCTCCGACTTTGAGTACGCGATCGGCTTCCAGACGTCACAGACTTTCGGCGAATATCTGGTCACTGATTTCACCAACCGCAACGAAACCGAATTGGATATCGAAGATCTGAATGTCCCCGGCAAGTATGACGGTTCTACGCCTATCAGCTACAACCTTCTCTATGATTACACCCCGATCGACGTCACCGGCGACGGCGCTACCCTGATCCGTCCCGCGATGGATTACGGTAACTGGAAGATTAATACCGGTACCGACGATTATTCGATCGCCGAAGCCAACACCCAGTATATTTCCTTTGACCTGATTATCCGCAGTAAGGCGGCTTGTACATTATATCTTGGTCCGAATTCCTTTGCGTACGGCGAAAGTGAAGTGGACAGCAATAATAAGCCCCTGCCCGACGGTTCCAACCTGACCGGTTCCGGTGTTGCGAGAAAGTCCGATTACGGCAACTTCTCCCGAGACGCCATCGTCGGCGCGACCCGTGTCGCGTTCTTAGGCTTTGACAATAGTCTCACGGCGGCAAGCTATACCACCGGACTGCAAAACGAATATCTGAATTCCACCCCCTCTGCCCTGTGGGTAACGCGTCCCGACCTCTATCTGAACAACAATAACGGTCAGGACACCACGACCACCGGCTGGTCGCTGACCACCGGTGTGACCTCTTCACAGACATTTAACCATAGCAGTCAGTCGCTGGGTACCGTTTCCGGGTATTCTACCTATCAGCATCAGCAGTACGACATCTTCAACAACTATAACAAAAATATCGTGACGAATAATCAGAGCTACGTTCACATCTCCTCTTTGAACACCGATACAAATGATTACCGTCTGAACGATACTGTTGAATTGATCCCCATCAACAAACCGATGACAGTCCGCGAGGGCAACGAGGACGTCACCTATTATTACGGCAAGGTTCGCTGCCGCATCTGGGTCGAAGGTACCGACACCGAGGCGCGCCGCGCATTATCCAAGGGCAGATTCAAGCTGAACTTTGACCTGACAACAAATAGTCAATGATAAACTGTTTGACCTGATATCAAACTGTTTTGGAGCATCATTTATGAGTAGAAATTCGAAAAAGAAAAAATCTACAAGTAAATATCGCGACTTTAAGGTTTCCCCGCTGATTGCGATCACCGCAATTATCGAGGCTGTGGTTCTTGTTGTCGTTTCATCCTTTGCGTGGTTCTATATGGCGACCAATAAGCAGGTCAGCATCGGAACCGTTGCCGTAGACGCCGACTCCGGTCTGGATATCGACTTCAAGTACGCGAGAGAAGACGACTATATCAACATCTGGAACTATGTTGATAAAGACTTCAAGTTCCAGCCTGTTACCTCTCTCGACGGCAGAAACGTCTTTGTTCCTACCTCCGGCACCTTCGACAAGACCAACACCTCCGAGATGATCTTCCGTGAGGGCACGGTCAATGATATCAACTCCAAGTATATCAATATCGACTTCTCGCTGACGAATACGACCGACTATGACATGAAGGTCTTTCTCAACAACAACTCATACTTTAATGTCAAGAACGGACAGGGTCAGTCGGATGAGAGCCGCGCGCTGCGTCTGGCGTTTTATCCGAACGACGCATCCTCCGGCAAGGTCAAGTCACAGCTGATCGGCACCGCTTCCGACCAGTCCGGTCAGGAGGGTCAAGGTACTGCGACAGGTCAAAAGACCGTCTATTTCGACAATACGACATGGAGCAACAATCAGGCGTCCAAGACGTGGGACAGAGTTTACGCCTATATCTGGAACAGCAGTACTAACAAGCCGTATGCCGCGTGGCCGGGCGTTGAGATCTCCCGCATGAGCGGTTCGATCTATTCCTATTCCTTCACGGATTCCTCTAATCAGTATAATAAGATCATCTTTAATAACGGCGTTGGTTCACAGACCGGCAACCTGAACCTGACCAACGGTAATTTATATAATTCATCCGGTTCTGTCGGTACTTTCACTACCAGAACGGTATATTTCGTCAAGCCCGATAACTGGGAAAATGTCTATGTCCACGCATGGAGAAGAGTCAACGGTACCGATCAGCATTACACCAACTGGGACAGCGGTACCTCCAGCGGTCTGGATGAGATGAAGTCTGTCGGTTCCGGTATCTATTCCTATACTTTTTCCTATGGCAGCAATGCACAGTATCAGGTTTACGGCTTGCTGTTTACCAACGGCACCAAGAGCGATTCGAGCCATCAGTATACCCAGACCACTGATATCACCGGCAATACGCTGCAGGACGGCAAGATCTATTATCCCAGCGGCACCTCCGGCTATAAGGTGTCTACCACAGCTTATGGCACATCGTATTCTGCCATGACCTACAAGACGCTCTACTTCTACAATTCTCTTGGCTGGACGAATCCTTATATCCACGCAACGGTCGGTACGGCAAATGTCAGCCTTCCGATGACGACTTTGGGCGGTAACGTATACTATTGCAACGTTCCTGATATTTACGGTTCGATCTATTTCAAGGATAGGGTAAACGGATCGGATGTTTCCGGACATAAGACCATCACGATTCCCAATAATACCTTTAATGTTCCATTAACTGCCGGTTATGTTTATCGGCCGACCAGCGAAACGGACGGCAGCGGCAACTATAAGGTGACCTACTTCCAGTATTCCGACTATACGCAAGATACCGGTTTCGCGGTCATTTCGCCCGGCGTCTCCGCCGGCTTCCAGCGCACCTATTCGCCGATCGTTCAGATCAACAATGAAACCGGTCATGCGGATCAGGTCATCCCCGCGTTCTCCAACTCGATCGATAACTACATCTTCGGTAATAAAGCCGGTGCGAACGGCACTTCCCAGACCGTCTTTGAGATCGGCGCCAAGCACATGATCTCACTCTCGATGGTCATCTGGCTCGAGGGTACCGATCCCTCCTGTACCTCTGAGACTTACGCCGGCAACAATATCGAGCTTCGCCTCGAGTTCGCGTCGTCCTACACGGATACGTCGACGAATCCTCCTTCTCAGCACAACGTCAACACCAACGGTTCCGAGACCTATAAGTATAAATTCTATGACAAGACCCGTGAGGCATGGACCTCCGACCGCCAGAAGACAGAGTCCGGCGTAACCGTAGCTCCGGTTATGCAGCTCTACGACAACACGGTCAAGAGAGGCTATCTCATGAGTCCCGAGTCGTACGTTACGGTCGACGGTAAGCAAAAGGTTAGTTGCTGGTCGGTCGACGCGCCGCAGTCGGTTGCCCTATGGGGGCATGATATCATCTTCCGACGTGTTAACCCATACGATGAAGATGAGGTCTGGAACTACTGGCACGCCGGCAGGGTAGCGGGTGCGGCGAACGATACTCCTTATAGCGACAAAAAGACTGCTGACAACTATCACAATGGAAGGACCTATACGGTATACACCGTCGCGACAGAAGGAACCGATACCATCAGCTTCACCGCATTCGCCGACGGCTCTCCGACACGAGAGATGCTGATCGCTCACGGCAACACGACAAACGAGGCGAACAACGTTCCTGCGTTGTCCTGCGGCGGCTTGTGGGGCAACCACAGCGTCCGTACGCTGACCCTGGTAGACGGCTACAAGAGCCACGGACTCGGTACCCAGAACGGTCTGATGACGATGGACTTCTACTATCGCTACACCGGCGGCGGCAAGACCCGCGACGTCCGGATCGAGTACAAGTCATCCGGTCCGAACAATACGGTCTTCTATTACTTCGTTGTTCCCGACGTCATCTATAACGCGAGGGATTATACGAGAGGCGGCAGCAACGGCGATGGTCTGACCGTATGGTTCAAGCGCTATACCGGCTATGATCCCGGCTACGCGATCAACTCAGAGCTCAACGATGAGATCAAGTTGAAGGATATGTTTGATGCCGGCAAGCCTACCGGCGACTACTTCGAGCTCACCCAGCGAAGCGATAATCAAAACGACTTCTACTGGGGCACCGATATGCTCTATGTCGAGACCACGAATACGACCAAGGACTATTGCCTATCCGGCAGTGATAAGGATAAGCTCCTGCAGGCGCATTTCTATGTGACGGATGCGGGCGGAACGTCTAAGTACGCGTATCTCTACGCGGTAGACGACGCTTCGATCAAAGGTCAGGCGCCTACGGCGTTTGTCGCTGTCGTCCCGAACAACGCGGTCTATACCGGCTATCGGATCGAATGCTGTTCGTGGAACAATCCGATGGACAGCACTAAAAAGTTCTTTACCGATGGGCATGAGGTCAAGCGCGATAAGACGATGACCGTCAGTGCCACGAGCGGCGATTCTACCACTTCCAGTAAGAGCTTTACCCGTTGCTATCTGAATAATAAGAACATCTGCAAGCTGGACTATTTCGAAGATTTCTATATCAGATTCCAGACGAACAACGCTTCTATCGATAACCGCGGCGGCGGTAACGGCGGTTTGCCGTTCATGTATCTGTTCAAGGACGGCGGCAGCTCCTACAACTGGCCCGGTGAATCCATGCCTTGGCAGGCGGATTACGGCAACGGAATCAAGAACTACAGCTCCAGAACGGATTTTAACATTCTTACCTATAATAAAGTAATCTTTAACGGCGGCAGCAATCAAACGCAGACCGCGACCCTAAACCTTGATTTTTGCAGCCGAGGCAACACTTACGAATGTAACACTATCAACGGTTCAGTGACTTGTGTAGTCCATAACGACAACGCGAACGACGTCATTGTATCCAACACGTGGGCGACCAACAACTCCCACTTCGCTCCGCAGCAATAATATGATCCCAACAGCCTCCCTTGTCAGAAGTGAGGCGCCCCGTTAGGGGTAATGGTCGTCAAGTTCCGAGCAGTACTCTTCTAAGGCTCCCTTTGGGAAAGGGAGCTCCCGCGAGAGCGGGTGAGGAATTGTATAAACGGAGCGCAGCGTCCAACCGAATAAAGGCTCCCATTATGCAGGGGAGGCTGACGGTTTCCTTAGTAATAGAATAATCCATAAAGAAAGGTGGTGCCGCAATTGAATAAAAGCAAAAAGTCTGTCAGCAAGAAGCGCAGCAAAAGCAAAGCTCTCGCAGATCGCAGAACCCTGCCCTCTGTCCATGTTCTGATTGCGGTCATCGCCATCATCGAGTGTGTTCTGCTCCTGTCGTTCACGACCTACAGCTGGATCGAGTCCAACTCCTCGCTGGTCATCATGAACGGTCCTCAGTCCACTACCACCACCGATATCGTCAACATCGATATCGCCGATACGCTGAACTACCAGATCAACCTCGACCAGTCCAATAACAACGCGGATCTGAACACCTTCTATCGCTTTACCGAGAACTATCGCTACGGCAAGGCTTCTTCTCCCAACGGTACGACCTTCTACTTCCCGAAGAAGAACAACACCTACGCCGCCGCGACCACCTTCCGCAGGGGCGATACCACCGACTACAACACCTCTTATACCTACTTTGATTTCGATATCCAAAATAACGTCGGCAACCGTGATTTCTTCTTCTACGATCCCGACTACACCACCGATCCCACCAAGGATTGCGTCTTCAGCGTAGAGGATGAGGCAAATTACTTCTCCGGCAAGACCTATACCGACGCGAACAACCAGACGAAGAACAAGATCGACGCGATCAAGAACGCGATGCGTATCTCGCTCGTGGTAACGGCGGATAACCAGACGACCACCAAGATCTATTCTCCCACAGGCGCCGCGTATCAGGCTCAGAACGCTTTGACCGACGGCACCTACACTTCCGTCGATCCCGAAAAGATCAACGATTACGGCATCAACTATAACTCCCGTCAGGGCGTAGCGGTCAACGACAGACAAAAGCTCTTTACCTCTAAGAAGAGTAATACCGCAAAGACCCGCGTGTCCGTTCGCATCTGGTTCGAGATCATGGATCCCGACTTCCAGCGCGCGTTCAATATCACCCAGAACACCAACAACCCCAATGCGTTCGACGCGGCTGATTTTGCGGCGATCGCCGGCGTTGCGATCAACGTCAACCTCACTTTCGCCAACAGCGCGAACAACTTCGTCCCGTTCTACTTCGACGATTATACCTTCGATACCGCTCAGACGAACCGCGGCAATAACATGACGCTCGCGAACGTCAACAACGATAATTATAAGGTTTATTTCCACGGCTGGAACCCCGATACAAGCAGCTATGTGGATTATGAGATGGAGCGCGATACCTCCGTCAACTCTTACGAGTACACCCGCTGGTCTGCCGACGGCGTTCCGCAGGTCGTCACCGATCACCTGCAAAGCGGTATTACCGCCGCCCACCTCAACGGCAGCTACTTTAACTACGGTACTTCTGCAACCAGCGGACTGAAATGGTATCTGTATGAACAGCCCGGCTCCGCCACGGAGTTTACCTATAAGGCGTACAGCCAGACGACCAACAGCTCCAACACTCTCGGCGTCGGCTGCTGGGATACCCAGATGACGCTGGTGCGCTTCAACGATATGGCTACCAGTATCGTCCAATCCGGTTTCAACAAAGAAGCTACTAACTTCCAATACATGAACCAGACAGCAGTTGCCACTCCGACTGTCTACCATGTATTTGTCAACAATTCCGACGCGGGCAACACCTACGCGAACAACTTCACCGATGCGATCAACAAAAAGACCGCCTCGATGTACTATGACGCTACCGAACAAGTCTTCAAGGCATATGTTCCTTCCACATGGCTGAACAGCGGCGGCAACACCGGCGGCGGCACGCTGTACTTCAACTTCAGTATCAACGGCCAGTTCAGCTACGCGCAGACGAACGGACGCTTCTTCGCCCGCGGCGCGACCGCGCATGACGGCGCCTATCAGTATACTGCGCTGGGCTTCCATGATAACCATGTGTTGTCGCAGTACACCGGTCAGACCAACAACAATAATATGCGCTATGCTCAGGGCGTCGGCACATGGAACGATTATGAGAAGATCAACTTCTCTACTGAGCTGATCGACGCGTACCATAAGGCGGCGTACCGCTACTTCGTCAACATCGGCGGCAGCTACGGACGTATGGAGAACACCGCGATCTCGTATCCGATGGTTCCCTCCGCGGACAATATGCTGTACAGCGCCTATGTTCCCGCGGGTATCGGCGAATCCACCACGGATCTGAACTTCCTGCGCCATAACTCTTACAACGGCAGTGTTTCGACCACTACCTATGATAACCCGAATGTCACATGGACCGGCGTTGCGCGCGGTAACTCAGATACCTTCTATCCTGTCAATGAATCTGCCGCAACCTCTACCGGTTATTGGCACCTCTCCGTACTGGTCGACGGTACCTACGAGAACCTGATTTACGACACCTTGACCGACGCTGACGCGCTCGGCACCGGCGGCGCAAACACCGGCGTGCTCGAGTATTCGACCGACGGCGAGGACTGGACGACGCTGAAGAATCAGGGCAACACCGATGATAACCGCATCGACGCTTACCGCTGGTATGTGCCCTGCGATCCCGGCGCGACGGTCTACTACCGCTGGACGCCGTACTTCGGCGACAACATGATCTTCGGCGACTATGATGATACGGTATTCTACTTCGAGCATGATACCTCGCTCGGTATGTACTGCGTCGTCACCGAGTCGGCGAACGAGCTGACCGGCAGCGGTACACCCGTCATTCGCCGCTCCGCATCCGCGCTCGCAGCCACCGGATTCGAGGTACAGGTCGAGCAGAGCCTGGCGGAAGAAGCCGAAGAAACGGATGAACAGCCGCCCGAGGAAACCCCGGATGAACCGGCTCCCGAGACGGATGCATACGAGCCTGTCGATATCGATTACCCCGTTCAGGATGAGACCGGCGCTCCCGAGAATGAAACCTACGAAACCTATGAAACAAGCGAATGATTACAAGATTGATATGCAATTTGCATTGTAATCTGACGCAGAATATGTTATAATATTTTATCAAAAATAAGTGAGAAAGGAGAGTCAAAATGGCGCGAAATCGTAAGAATAACCATTATCATTACGCTGAAAAATTTGAAGATATGCGCCGCAGACAGCACCGTCTGTTTGTCCCGCGCAAGACAGCTGTGGTTGCCGCGCTGTTCCTGCTGATTTTCGGCGTTATTTCGACTACCTTCTCCGCTTATGTTTCCGAAAACGTCCACCCCGAAGAGGGAGGACACACGATCCTGGTCGACATCCGTACCGCAAAGGCGCAAAAGGACTACGCCTTCACCGGCGCGGAAGCTGACTTAGCGGAAATCGGCGCCGATATCGCTTCCGGCACGACCATCTATTTCATCAATCCGTGGAGCGGCACCGACCTGCAGATTCTTGTCGGTCACAGTTCATGGTCGGTTGGTTATAAACTGACCCGTATCGGTACGACGAACCTGTATTATTATACATTCAGTTCCGCATGGGGCGGCTATACGGAGATTTGCTTCTCGACCTGCGGTTCTTCCGCTTGGGACGGAAGGAGTCAAAAGATCAGCGACCGTATCAGCGGTGCTTCCAACTATACCGCAACCGGCGGCGGCGGTGGTCTTTCCAACAAGGTTGTTTTCAGAGCAGCGAGTTCTTCTAACGGCGCTATTCTCTCCTCAAACACGGGTACCGACTACGGTACGACGCTGAACTCTACGTTTAATCTTTATTCATACAGAAAGAACGGCACCGGAAGCTATGAAAATAATCGTTCCGGCGGTTCGGTGACGGCGAGCGGTACGCAGAAGACGACTACAAATGCAAGCAGTACACAGTCGACTTCAGTTTCTACGACAGTAGCTAACAGCGCCAACCCGAGCACAACCGTCAAGATATATCCGATGGCAGGATCGGCGGTTACGCTGACGAATTCTCCCGCGACAGGTTATAAGTTCGACCAGTATAAATTTGACGGTCCTAACGGTACTGTCGCCGGTTCGCCGGTCAATATGACCTCTTGGGGTAATGAGAATACGCACCTTTACGCGTTTTTCAGCGAGGTCCTGCACAACGTAAAGATCCAGACCAACATACCCGGCGATACTTCATCGACGACGAATACTTGTGTCGGCGTTGCTACCGCAAAGTCCCTTTCCGCTCCTTCCAGAACCGGTTATACCTTTACCGGCTGGAGCACGATGCCTTCCGGTGTGACGATCACCTCCGGCTCAACCTCGACGAGCAATATTACGATCAAGTATTCCAGCTCTTCGACCTCTGCCGATACGGTCACCCTGACCGCAAATTACAGGATCAATCCGCCTACCGCGGTCTCGATCAACAATCAGACGACGACGGTCGGCGCATCTGTCAGCCTGAACCCGACCGTGACGATTGACGCCTCCGGCGCGACGGCTGTAAACACCTATTCTGTCAGCCCCTCGTCCGGCGCTTCGGTCACTAACGCGGGTGTATTCTCCGCGACAAAGCCCGGCGTTTATACCGTGACCCTGTCCTCTAAGGCGAGTATAACGTCCGGCGGTTCTACTTTGACCTCAACGACTTCTACTACCGGTACCGCGACCATAACCGTGAAACCCGCCACGCCTTCGTGGTCATTTACGATGTCCGGCTATGACGCGTCTGGCGATCTTGATAACGGTCATACCTATGGCTATGATCCCGATAACCCGTATCTGGTGACCCTCGGCTCGACTATCAGCTTTACCGCGTCGATCACCAATCCTTCGAATGATTCCAACTATGTGTATACATGGTATGACGGCGACGATAACGTGATCAACACCGGCAGCACCCTGACCTTCGGTTCATCTACCGCTTCCGAGGCGACCTTGGCGACTGTTTCGGTTCCCGCATACTGTAAGGTGACCTATACCGGTACCGACGCAAGCGTCATTTATGCGACCACAGATACGAAGACGATTTATTACTACGTCAAGAACCTGATCAAGGATTTCAGTATCCCGAAACAGCAAAAGATCTATAACGACGATAACGACGCGAAGATGCATATCGAGTACGAGATCCCGAGTGGTACCGGTTATACCACCGAGCTGTACGCGTCGTCTGATGGTGTTCAGTATTATTCTGCGGCGTCCGCCGCGGGCTTCCTCGGCACACAGATCGGCACGTCGGCTGTCTATGAGCTCGATCCGTCCGCAAACGACGGACCTATGAGTAAGAACGGTCCCAAGTACTTCTATGTGAACATGAGCAAGACCGGCGTGAACGCCAAGACCGACGTTATCCATACGACGGTCGGCGCAGACGAATCAAGCGGTACCCGTCAGATCTACTTCATCAACAATACCGGTCTCGACCTGAGCACCTATCGAGTGATGGCGTTCTTCGTCGACGGTCAGGGTCAGGCATATTACCAGACCGCTCAGGACGTCTATAAGGGCATTACCGGCAAGCCGCAGGATATCCGCTACCGCGTGACGATCCCCTCGAGCGCGACGAGCATATCCTTCGGTATCGCGAAATCGTCCCGCTATGCAGTTCCCGCATATGCCAACGATAATTTCGATTACACGATGGGCAAAAGCGACCCCGATAAGAATACCTACTTTGTCGCTTATACGCCTTCACTTACAACGCTCGACGATGATTATAATACGATCAACGCGACCGCCAAGACCTTGGTGAGCGGCTATACCGACACCGGCAACGATCCCAATCCCTTCTACACGCTGACAACGAGCTATGTAGCTTATCAGAGCGCCGATTAAGAGGGCTATTGAATCAGCGAAATCCTGTTTCGCGAAAAACTGAAATCAACTCACAGAACGGAGGTGATACCATTGAAAGCTGAAAAAACGCGCAAGACAAAAGCAAAGGAAAGGGAATTAAAGCAGAAGCGCGCGACGCGCCGCGGCGTTATCCTGATTTCCGTTTTAGCCGTTCTGGTTCTGATCGTTAACATTATCACCGCCAGCTTCTCATGGTTCACCCCGGCTACCGCGAACGGCGCGGGTATGGCTTATGAGAAAAAGACCTATAACCGCTCCGAAAAATGTGAGTTCTATACCAGATCCGGCTTAAAGCAGACGGTGTATGAGGACGGTCTGTATATCGATCAGATGAACTACGGCGATACGAACATAGACCATGTTTCTGTTCCCGGTAACGGCGGAAGAGCCTACTTCCGTACCTCTATCGAGAATAAGGATGAGAACTATCCCTCCGTCGTTTCGATGTATTTCGCTTCTGTCGGTAACGCGACCTCCAACCTGTCCTTCGCGGTGACCTATCCCTCCAACACGGTGGTTACCGTATCGGGTGTTAAGGATGACTTTTGCCTTATGCGCAACGCCTTTGTCAAGCGCAAAGACGTCAACGACGTTGACGGTCCCGGACTGCTGCAGGTTGACTGGTTCGTGATCAACAACGGCAGCTCTGCCGTCACGCTCAACCTCGGTCCCGAGAGTACCGGAACCACTTACGCGAATATGTATCTGATGTATAACTAAATAACGAAACGGCGGGCTTTGCGGCTCGCCGTTTTTATGCCTTTTTTCTTGACGAAGAAACCTTCTTCATTTATAATAATATCAACACGATTATGCGGGACGGTGTCATATATGGATCGAAAAACGAAGCGAAGAAGAGTCGTCAACATCCTTTCTACGGTATTGCTCGTAGCGTTGGTATTACTGGTGATCGTTATTTTTATCACGCGCATCACCGGACACGTTCCTTCGTTATTCGGATACTCGATCTTCCGCGTCCAGACCGACAGTATGACGCCTACCTTAGAGGTCGGCGACGTGATCATCGATAAAAAGGTACCCGCCGAGGATATCCAAAAAGGAGATATCATCACCTATTACTGCCAGTCGGGCGATCTGGCAGGTCAAACGATCACCCACAGAGTGGTGACCGACCCCGAGTGCAGGAACGGTACCTATTATTACCAGACGCAGGGCGACAGAGCGGGCGCTTTGCTGGATGACGTGATCAGCTACGATCAGGTCGAGGGAAAATATGTGAATAAGCTCCCGTGGCTGAATCAGGTGTATTCATTCTTTCTGTCGCCGTACGGCTTGCTGACCTTTATTCTGGTGATTGTCGTTCTCTTCGGCTATGAGATGATCTCGCTGATCATTTCATATAGGTCACTGGATGAAAAAGACGATGATTATTATGAGCCGAAGCCGAAGAAAAAGAGTAAAAAACGCAAAAAATAATAGAATGGTCAATGTGCTGTTTCGTTGTGGAACAGCACATTTTTCGTTATAAGAAAAATAATGCGATCAGTGATGCACGAAAGGCTCTGATACGGTTAAAATCCTTTCATATTTCTTGCATTCTACCATAATTTGTGTTAAAATCCATATATAATGGCTACATATAGGGTTTTGTCAGATCATAACCGATACTCAAGGAGAGAGTTCAATGCAAAAAGCCGATCATACCGGACATCGCTCCCGAATGAAAAAGAAGCTGGCTCAACAGGGGCTGGACGCCTTTGAGCCGCATGAGGTGTTGGAGATATTGTTATACTATGCAATACCCCAGCGCAACACAAACGATATCGCGAAGAACCTCATCGACCGCTTCGGCTCTTTCTCGGCGGTGCTGGACGCGCCGATCGATTTGCTGTTGAAGGCGGGACTCACCGAGCATCAGGCGCTGTATTTGAAGATGTTCCCCGACGTTACGCGCCTGTATCTGCTGGATAAATACCATAATCCCGACAAGGTGTTCGACAGCAGCAACGTTTCCGCCTATATCCTCGACAGGTTTATCGGCTTTGAAGAGACGGAGAATGTGTTTCTTCTGCTGCTGGATAAAAAGGGCAAGGAAGTATACAGCGGCATGATTGGCAAAGGAGATTTCAACAGCGCGAATGTTTCCGTGCGCGAGATCGTGACCCTCGCCCTGAACTACGGCGCCGTCTACGCGATACTGGCTCACAGCCATCCCAGCGGCTTTGCGATGCCGTCAAAGGACGATATCCTTGTCACAAAGGATATCAAAGCGGCGCTCAAGCTGGTGAAGGTCGATCTGCTCGATCATTTTATCGTTGCCGATCACGACTGCGTTTCACTGGCAGAGTCCGAATTGATGTAACAAGCCGACCTTTGTCATAGCGGACGCATGAAAAGATAAGGAAGATTATTTTGGAACAGTTCAAGCTTGTATCTGAATATCAGCCGACGGGCGACCAGCCTGCCGCGATCAAAACGCTGGTAGACAGCATCAACGCGGGGCACAGAGAACAGACGCTTTTGGGCGTGACCGGCTCCGGCAAGACCTTCACCATGGCGAACATCATCGCGCAGGTGAACCGGCCGACGCTCGTTCTGGCGCATAACAAGACTCTTGCCGCGCAGCTCTGCTCCGAGTTCAAGGAGTTCTTTCCCGAAAATGCGGTGGAGTATTTTGTATCCTACTATGATTATTACCAGCCTGAGGCGTATATTCCTCAGAGCGATACCTATATCGAAAAAGACAGCGCAATCAACGATGAGATCGATAAGCTGCGCCACAGCGCGACCTTAGCGCTTTCCGAGCGCCGCGACGTCATCATCGTCGCTTCCGTTTCCTGCATCTACTCACTGGGCGACCCGATCGATTACCGCAACATGGTGATCTCCCTGCGTCCTGGGATGGAGAAGAGCCGCGACGACCTGATCCGCAAGCTGATCGAGCTGCAGTATGAGCGCAACGATATCAACTTTGTGCGCGATAAGTTCCGTGTGCGCGGCGATATCGTCGAGATATTCCCCGCGTCGTCCTCCGACCGCGTGATCCGCGTCGAGTTCTTCGGCGACGAGATCGACCGCATCACCGAGATCAACCCGCTGACCGGCGAGCTGATCGCGACCCTGCGCCACGCGGCGATTTATCCCGCTTCACACTATATCGTCGACAGCGGCAAGATGGCGCGCGCGTTGGCGGAATTGGAGCGTGAGCTGCAGGAAAGGCTGAAATACTTCCGCGACAACGGCAAGCTGCTCGAAGCCCAGCGCATCGAACAGCGCACCCATTACGATATGGAGATGCTGCAGGAGATCGGAATGTGTCCCGGCATCGAGAACTACTCGCGCGTGCTGTCCGGCAGAGCGCCCGGATCAGCGCCGTATACCCTGCTCGATTATTTCCCGAAGGACTTTTTGCTGTTCGTGGACGAAAGCCACGTGACCCTGCCACAGGTGCGCGGCATGTACGGCGGCGACCGCGCCCGAAAAAAGAGCCTGATCGACTACGGCTTCCGTCTGCCATCCGCCTATGATAACCGTCCGCTGAACTTTGACGAGTTCTATGAGCGGCTGAATCAGGCGGTATTCGTCAGCGCGACGCCCGGCGATTTTGAGCTGGAGAAAAGCGCTGTGGTAGCGGAGCAGATCATCCGCCCCACGGGACTGCTCGACCCCGAGATCTCCGTCAGACCCACCGAAGGGCAGCTCGACGACCTGATCTCCGAGATCAACATGCGCGTCGAAAAGAGCCAGCGCGTACTGGTCACCACCCTCACCAAGAAGATGGCGGAGGACCTGACCGATTACCTTGAAAGCATGGATATCAAGGTGCGCTACATGCACCACGATATCGATACCGTCAAGCGTATGGAGATCGTCCGCGACCTGCGTCTGGGCAAATTTGACGTCCTTGTCGGCATCAACCTGCTCCGAGAAGGCTTGGATATCCCCGAGGTATCACTGGTAGCGATCCTCGACGCGGATAAGGAAGGCTTTCTCCGATCGGAACGCTCCCTGATCCAGACGGTCGGCAGAGCGGCGCGCAACGCCGACGGAACCGTTATCATGTACGCCGACAGCGTGACCGACTCGATGCAGAAAACCATCGTCGAGACCAACCGCCGCCGCGGTATCCAACAGCAGTATAATGAAGAACACGGCATCATTCCGCAGACCATCACCAAAAAGGTGAACGATATCATCGAGATTTCTACCCATACCGACGAGGAAATGGAGATGGTCGGCAGACTGTCGCGTGAACAGAAGAACGAGATGATAAAACAGCTGACGAAGGAGATGCAGGCGGCGTCCAGAATGCTCGAATTCGAGCACGCAGCTTTCCTGCGCGACCAGATCAAGAAGCTGAAAGGGATTAAATAGATAAGGCTCCCTTAAAACTATTTATGTCATTCCGAGGGAGCGATTAGCGACCGTGGGAATCCCACAAACAGGGAATATCTTTTTCTCTCACATCAAACTTTATTAATGACAAGGGGATTGCCACGTCGTCCTCATCGGCTGTACTCGGAAGGCATATCCGGTAGGTATGCCTTGACCTCTTGTCGCCGTTCGTCCTCTCCCCAAAAAGCAGGGGCTTTTCGGGGCCCCCCTTCGGCACCTCTCTTAACGAGAGGCTTCGGGCTTCGCAATGACAATGTTATTGTAACGCAAATCAGAAACCAAGGTGAAACTATGGCAAAAGCAAAGAAAAAACCTGTCTACAGCAACGACGATATCAAGGTCCTGAAGGGACCGGATCAGGTACGTAAGCGCCCGGCGGTCATCTTCGGCTCCGACGGTATCGAGGGCTGTCAGCACAGCGTATTTGAAATACTCTCCAACTCTATTGACGAGGCGCGCGAGGGCTACGGCAAGGAGATCGTCCTCACCGTTTACAACGACGGTTCCGTCGAGATCGAGGACCACGGCCGCGGCATCCCCGTCGAGTACAACCAGAAGGAAGACAAGTACAACTGGGAGCTGCTGTTCTGCACCCTGTACGCGGGCGGCAAATACGACAACGATAACGGCGGCAACTATGAATTTTCGCTCGGTCTGAACGGTCTCGGTCTGTGCGCGACCCAGTTCGCCTCCGAATATATGGACGCCGAGATCAAGCGCGATCATAAAAAATATACCCTCCATTTTGAAAAGGGTCTGAATGTCGGCGGGCTGCAAAGCGCCGATTACAGCGGCAGAGATACCGGCTCGAAGATCCGCTGGAAGCCCGACCTCGAGGTCTTTACGGATATCAAAATGGAACCCGCGTTCTTTACCGAAATGCTCCGCCGTCAGGCGATCGTCAACCCCGGCGTCAAGTTCATCTTCCGCAAGCAGGCGGGACGTTCCTTTGACGTTGAAGAATTCTACTATGAGAACGGTATCGCCGACCATGTGACCGAGCTGATAGGGGAGAACGGCTTCACTACCGTCCAGAGCTGGAGCGGTGAGCGTATGTGCCGCGACCGCGACGATAAGGATGAATATAAATGCAAGATCAACGTTGCGCTGGCGTTCTCCAACAAGGTCGC
Source organism: Ruminococcus sp. (assembly GCA_017403985.1). Taxonomy (GTDB): domain Bacteria; phylum Bacillota; class Clostridia; order Oscillospirales; family Acutalibacteraceae; genus Ruminococcoides. Next base: position 23,313 of record JAFRDE010000048.1, read on the forward strand.
CCTGAGCGAATACTACCACAACTCCTCGTGGCTGGAGCACGGCGGCTCTCCCGATAAGGCTGTCCGCAATTCCTTTGTGTATCAGATCGACAGCTATCTGAAAACCAAGGGCATGTACAATAAAAACGAAAGCAGGATCAAATACGACGACGTAGCGGACTGTCTGGTGATCGTCATTTCCTCGTTCTCTTCCGTGACCTCTTACGCGAACCAGACGAAATTAGCGATCACCAATAAAGGCATCCAGGACGCGATGACCGACTTCCTGCGTCATCAGCTCGAGGTCTATTTCATCGAGAATCCTCTCGAGGCGGACAAGATCGCCAATCAGGTACTGGTCAACAAGCGCTCGCGCGAATCTGCCGAAAAGACGCGCGTCAACCTGAAAAAGAACCTGACCGCTAAGATCGATATCACCGCGAAGATCGCGAAGTTCACCGACTGCCGCTCAAAAAACGTCGACGAGCGCGAGCTGTTCATCGTGGAGGGCGACTCCGCAAAGGGCGCGTGCGTCCAGGCGCGCAACCCCGACTTTCAGGCTGTCATGCCCATCCGCGGCAAGATTTTGAACTGCTTAAAGGTCGACTACGACCGCATCTTCAAGAGCGAGATCATCACCGACCTGATCAAGATCCTCGGCTGCGGCGTACAGATCGACAGCATGAAAGGCAAGTCGAAGAAAAAGGATATCAACGCCTTCAATATCGATAACCTCAGATGGAACAAGGTCATTATCTGTACCGACGCAGACGTCGACGGCTTCCATATCCGCACGATGCTGCTGACGATGATCTATCGCCTGACGCCCGACCTCATCACCGAGGGCAAGGTCTATATCGCCGAATCCCCGCTGTATGAGATCACGACGAAGGACAAGGTCTATTTCGCCTATACCGAAGCGGAAAAGGAAAAATATATCGACGAGATCGGCAAGACAAAATTTACGATCCAGCGCTCCAAGGGTCTCGGTGAGAACGAGCCCGATATGATGAGCCTGACCACCATGAACCCCGATACCCGCCGCCTGATCAAGGTGATGCCCGACGACGTCGAGCGCACCGCGTATATCTTCGACGTACTGCTCGGCGACAACCTGCAGGGCAGAAAGGACTTCATCGTCGAAAACGGCGCGAATTATACGGATAATCTGGATGTATCGTAACGAAGTCTTCCTTTCCTAAGGGAGCTGTCGCGGACACGCGTGTCCAGCGACTGAGGGTTGAAACCTTGTGTATATGAAGACATTATAATAAATGCATATTATTATATGTGCCAACCCTCCGGCTCCTGCGGAGCCACCTCCCTTAGGAAAGGGAGGCTTATGCTGCTATTCTGAAACAAGGATCAAGGAAATTAGTTATATGGCTAAGAAAAAACAAACAAAACAAAATATAAAACCCATTGCCAACGGCGTGATCGCCGGCGCGGGCGAGGTCGTGGAGCAGCGCATCGCTTCCACGATCGAAGAAAACTTCATGCCCTATGCGATGAGCGTCATCATGTCCCGCGCGATCCCCGAGATCGACGGCTTCAAGCCCTCGCACCGCAAGCTGCTGTACACGATGTACAAGATGGGACTGCTCACCGGCGCGCGCACCAAAAGTGCGAACATCGTCGGTGCGACGATGAAGCTCAACCCTCACGGCGACTCCGCGATCTATGATACCATGGTGCGACTCAGCCGCGGCTACGAGGCGCTCCTGCACCCCTATATCGATTCAAAGGGCAACTTCGGTAAGTTCTATTCCCGCGATATGGCGTGGGCGGCGTCCCGCTATACCGAGGCAAAGCTCGACCCGATCTGCAACGAGCTGTTCAAGGATATCGACAGGGATACGGTCGACTTCGTCGACAACTACGACAACACGATGAAGGAGCCGACCCTCCTGCCCGCGTCCTTCCCGTCCGTGCTGGTCAACGCGAACACCGGTATCGCGGTCGGCATGGCATCCAATATCTGCTCGTTCAACCTGCGCGAGATCTGCGAGACGACCGCCGCGCTGATCCGCGACAAGGATCACGATATCATCACCACTCTGCCCGCTCCCGACTTCTCCGGCGGCGCGCAGATCATCTATAACGAAGAAGCGATCCGCGAGGTCTACCGCACCGGACGCGGCTCCATCCGGGTGCGCTCTATCTATGAATACGACAAAAAGCAGAACTGCATCGATATCACCCATATCCCGCCGACCACGACGACCGAGGTGATCATCGAGAAGGTCATCGACCTTGTCAAGAACGGCAAGATCAAAGAGGTCTCCGATATCCGTGACGAGACGGGTCTCGACGGCATGAAGATCACGATCGACCTCAAGCGCGGTACCGATCCCGATAAGCTGATGCAGAAGCTCTTTAAGCTGACGACGCTTGAGGACAGCTTTTCCTGCAACTTCAACGTGCTGATCGGCGGTGTGCCGATGACGCTGGGCGTCAAGGAACTGCTGAACGAGTGGATCGCGTTCCGCATCGAATGTATCCGCCGCCGCACCTTCTTTGATCTGAACAAAAAGAAGGATAAGCTGCATTTGTTAGAAGGATTACAGCTCATCCTGCTGGATATCGACAAGGCAATCCGCATCGTCCGCGAGACCGAGGAAGAGGCGGAGGTCGTACCGAACCTGATGATCGGCTTCGGCATCGACAAGATCCAGGCGGAATATGTCGCGGAGATCAAGCTCCGTCACCTTAACCGCGAGTATATCTTAAAGCGCACCGCCGAGATCGAACAGCTGAAGAAGGATATCGCCGATCTTGAAGCGATCCTCAACTCCAAGGCGCGCGTCAAGACCATTATCGTCAAGGAGCTCAAGGAGGTCGCCGAAAAATACGGCAAGGACAGGCTCTGTCCGCTTCTGCATGCGGATGACATTCCCGCCGACGTCAATCTCGAGGAGGAGATCCCCGATTATCCCGTCCATCTGTTCTTCACCAAAGAGGGCTATTTCAAGAAGATCACGCCGCAGAGTCTCAGAATGAGCGGCGAACAGAAGCTCAAGGAGGACGACGAGATCGTCTATACCACCGAGACCACCAACAACACCGATCTGCTGTTCTTTACCGACCGCTGTCAGGTGTACAAGACCAAGGTCAGCGAGATCGCCGATACCAAGGCGAGCGCCTTCGGCGAGTATATCCCCGCGCGACTCGGTATGGACGAGGGGGAGAAGGCGGTATTCGTTCTGAAGACCAAGGACTACAGCGGCTATCTGCTCTTCGCCTTTGAAAACGGCAAGGTCGCTAAGGTGCCGCTTAATGCCTATGAGACCAAGACCAACCGCAAGAAGCTGATTAACGCTTATTCGGATAAAGCTCCGCTCGCGGGCATCGACTTCACCAAGATCGACCGCGAATTCCTGCTGACCTCGTCCGCGGGCCGCATGCTGCTCTTCCACAGCGGTTCTATCGCGCCCAAGACGACCAAGAACACGCAGGGCGTAGCGGTGATGAAGCTGAGAAAGGGTCACCGCGTGATGACCATCGAGCCTTATGCGGAGGGCAGGTTCAGTAAGCCCTCACGCTACCGTACACGCACCCTTCCCGCAGCGGGAGCGCTCCCGTCGCAGGAGGATGAAGCCCAACAGCTGTCGATCATCTGATAACCGCTGATCGCCTGTTCCGATCTTTTTGCAACTGATAAGGAGGAAGCATGAAAAGATATATCAAAGAGCTGATTATCACGCTGATACAAATATTGGTATTATACTTGCTGCCGTTACTGTCGGGCGTATTAGACTCGTTCGCAACGGTCGTACTGATCGCTACGGCAACCTTGTTTTTAGCGCTGGTACTGGGAGTGATCTCCGAAAATAAGATCAAGTATCTCTATCCGGTGCTTGTCGTGGTGCTGTTTATCCCTACTCTTTTTATCTTCCCTCAGGTTTCTGCGCTGATCCATGCGTTATGGTATTTTATCGTTTCGCTGATCGGTCTGCTGCCGGGACTCATTTTCAGCGTTCAAAGCCGAAAAAAATAATTTTAAAAAATGCTTGCAATCTTGTAACGGTTATGATACAATTATCTTTGCATTTGAGTATAATCCCTTTGAAAGGAAGATAAAATATGTCAGTTGTAGAAATTATTTTGGGAGCATTACTGCTGATCGCCTGTATCGTTTTGATTATCGTTATCATTCTGCAGGAAGGCAACCAGCAGGGTATCGGCGTAGTTTCCGGCGGCGCCGACACATTCTTCTCCAAGAACAAGGCGCGTTCCTATGACGCATTCCTTGCCCGCGCGACCAAGTGGTTCGCGATCGGTTTCGTTGTTATCGTTCTGGCGCTGAACATCATCGCTTACTTTGCGAAGCCTGCCGACGCCGCTCTTGATACCGCGGAAGATACCTCTATCAGCGAGGTTGTTGACGCAACTGCCGACGAGGCATAATAATTTCAGACAAACCAACATAGAATAGACTATCGGAGCTTTTCCGATAGTCTTTTTTATTTTTTGCAGTTATCGCAAAGCCTCACAGCCTCCCTTTCCTAAGGGAGGTGCCGCGAAGCGGCGGAGGGTTGTCGGGAATGAGACAATATTGCGATGATTCAGGAGTACTTATGCTGATTGCTTTTATCGTGTCCGTATCGACCTTTCTTTTGTTTTCCTTCATCCATTACGCTTCCAAAAAGAAAAAGCCCTTCAAAAGGGCTTTACTCTCTATGCTGTTGGGGGTGGCAACGCTGTGCGTCGTCGATCTGCTCGCAGGCGTCACGGGAGTGTACATACCGCTCACGAAGCTGACGATGTTGACGTCGCTGGTCGGCGGGATGCCGGGCGTCGCGCTGCTGGTACTGCTATCGGCGTTTTAGCAGATAGCAATTAGGAGTTAGGCGTTGTTGGAGAACTTTGCCATCACCTGATTAATATGCGGCTATCAAAAGTCATACAAATCAAAACGCGAAGCGTTTCCCGAAACTCCTCACTCCTCACTCATAACTCCTCACTAATTTATATGACCGACCCCAGCTCGTCCAGTATCTCCGTGACACCGCGCTTGTTGCGGGTGAGCATCGCGATCATCACCGAGTAGAATATATCGGGATTCTTGTAAAAATTCTTGCGGATGATACGCGCCTGCTGTTTGTCGGGCACATACAGCGAAAAGCTCAGCAGCTCCATGTCGCCGCCTGAGATCGAACAGGTAACGGTGTAGCCGTTGTCGCACTTGGTGATCGTGACCTTGTTCTCGCTCTCCACGCGCTCCTGCTTCAACAGGCTCAGTGCACATTCCACGGCGCGCTCCTTGACGGTGGGGGCGAGGGTGTCCTCTAACTGCGTCGCGATCATATTGCCGTTATCGGTGATGAAGTACAGCTTCTTTTCCTCGTCGACCGACTCGACGTTGCCGTTGCGCACGAGGTCGTCAAAGCAAGAACTCGTTTCAAAATAATTCGCCAGCCCCTTTTCCATCAGGGCGTTGACGACCGCGTCCTTTCCCATCGGTACGCCGACGCTCTTGAATAAATAGCAAATCAGGGTCCGAATCTCGGTTCTGGAACGCATACCGCCTAAAGATATGCCTTCGTCAAAGGTATCGAATGCCATATGTTCACCGCCTTTTTATCGTATGCCAATGGCTCCCTTTGGGAAAGGGAGATCCCGCGTAAGCGGGTGAGGAATTGTATCAACTGACCGAGCGTCAGCGAGATACATTTTCTATCATCTATTATACCATCTTGAACCGAACTCTGTCAATAAGGTAAAGGGAGTCGAACCCCAATCGGTTTTGGGCGGCATATTTGTGCCTGCTCATCGTCAAAATCCGGTCAGTACTCATTCCGGTTTTTCCTCGACTGGACCAAATCTACTCGCTACAAACTGCTACGCACCGAGAAAGAGATCATTTTCAAGGATTTTTCGGTGCAGAGGAGGAGTAACCCTGACGGGTTGCGATCGACGATAAGCCGTAAAAAGACTGAAAAGGACTCTTTATCGGCGGTTGTGGTTCGATTCTCTTTACCTTAAAAGAGCTGCCGCGGATGATTTGAACAGGTCCAGTAAAAACGGACAATAGAAAAAAGAGCCCCCTTATGGTAGAATGGAAACAGCTACCATAAGGGGGTTTTTATATGGCAAGAAACTACAGACATATACAACAATACGAGAAAGAGATTCTTGAACTAAAG
>JAFRDE010000010.1 GCA_017403985.1 Ruminococcus sp.
ACTCCTAACTCCTAACTCCTAACTCCTCATTCCTAATTAACGAAAAGGGTGATCTATATGATGGTATCCACTCGAGGTCGCTACGCCCTGCGCGTACTGATCGACCTTGCCGAACACAATAACGGTTCCTATATCCCGATGAAGGATGTCGCCGCGCGTCAGGAGATCTCGCTCAAATACCTCGAGCGCATCCTCCCGACGCTCACCAAAGCGAAGCTGATCACCGGCGTCCACGGAAAAGGCGGCGGCTACAAGCTGACCCGAGACCCCGAAAAGTACACCGTCGGCGAGATACTGCGCCTGACCGAGGGCGACCTCGCGCCCGTGGCGTGCCTGTCCCCCGACGCGGAGCCCTGCGAGCGCGCCGCCGACTGCCGCACCCTGCAGATGTGGCAGGGCTTTTACGACATGACCAACAGGTATTTTGACGGCATCACGATCGCCGACCTCGCCCGCACCGAAACCGCGGACAATTATGTGATCTGATATCAGAAAAGATATGACGGTTCATCTTCTCCGCGTTTGAACAACATCATCATTTATACATCAAAGCTGCCCCGGTATCCCGGAGCAGCTTTTTACTTTGCCATATTATCGCAGCGCTTAATAGTAGCCCTTACCCATACATGACGTGCAGAACACCTTCCCCGTTCCGTTGCAGGCATAGCAGTGTGAACCGGTCTGATAAGAGCCGCCGCCACCGCCGTAGTCGGGAGTGTCTATGGTTCTGGAAAGCGATCCCGTCCCGTTACAGGAAGGGCATATCTTCTGTCCGGAACCGCCGCAGGTGGAACAGGTTATCCCGCCGCGATTAATATCGTCATTGATGATTGGCGTAACGCCGCCGCCACCGCCGCCCGGGTCGCTCGAGCTGGATAAAGAGAACCTCCCTGTTCCATCGCAGAGCGGACAGGTCTGTATACCTGTACCGCCGCAGCTGAAGCAGCTTCTTCCGTAATTCTCGCCGGTTCCGCTGCAGGCGGGACAAGCCTCGATCCCTGCGCCGCTGCACTCCGGGCAAGTGTCAGAGGTCTGCTCTTCAATTGAACTGCTTGAACTACTCGAACTTTTTGAGCTGCTTGAACTGCTCGAACTGCTTGAACTGCTTGAGCTAATTTCGTTCGCGTAATTGTTGTTTGAGTAATTCGTGTAATTGGATGTGCTGCCGTATCCGGAGCATCCGGTAACAGTCACGATGATCAATAATATCGCTAAAGCGATCGCAAGATATCTTTTCATAAGTTTCTCCCTTAAGTAGTATTGATTGGATTATGAAGAACGAGATGAACGAGATGAAACTATAAGAACACAGAGTCGGACCTTTGCGCGCGATCCGACTCTGTTAACATTAAACTTATTTTACTTTCCAGATCTCAGAAGCATACTGGAGGATGGTGCGGTCGGAGCTGAAGGTGCCGCAGTGCGCTACGTTCTTGAGGCACTTGGTACCGAAGGCGACGCGATCCTTATAATCGTTGTTCGCCTGCAGCTTCTTGGCAACATAATCCGGCAGATCAAAGAGCAGGAAGTAGTGATCCGCGTGATGCCAGTTGGTGCCGTTGATCAGCGCGTTGTGCAGCTCGGCGAAGCTGCCCTCGCCGGTGGCGCCGCCGTCGTCGAAGGTGCCGTCGATCAGGGTGTCTACGACTCTCTTGATCATCGGGTTCGCGTTATACAGCGTTCTCGCGTCGTAGCCTTCCTTCTTCAGGCGCTCGATATCCTCGACTCTGCCGCCGAAGATGTACTCGTTCTCGTCGCCCGCCTGCTGCGCGATCTCAACGTTCGCGCCGTCATAGGTGCCCAGCGTCACGGCGCCGTTGAACATGAACTTCATGTTGCCGGTACCGGAAGCCTCGGTGCCCGCCGTGGAGGTCTGCTCGGAGATATCCGCCGCGACGACGATCTTCTCGGCATAGGATACGTTGTAGTTGCTGACGAAGACGACCTGCAGCTTATCCTTGGTGTCAGGATCGTTGTTGACGAGGTTCGCGATCTCGTTGATGTACTTGATGATGGCTTTCGCTCTCTTATAGCCGGGAGCAGCCTTCGCGCCGAAGATGAAGCAGGTCGGCTGGAAGTCGGGCAGCTGACCGCTCTTGATGCGGAAATAGATCCACATGATCGAGAAGGCGTTCAGAAGCTGTCTCTTATACTCGTGCAGACGCTTGACCTGTACGTCGAAGATGAACTTCGGATTGATCTCCTTGTCGTCCATCTTCTTGACATAGGCGGCGAGCTGCTTTTTCTTCGCGTACTTGATCTTGTTGAATTCCTTGACGGAATCGGGGTTGATGTACTCGTCGAGCTTCTCCATCTTGCTCATATCCTTGAGCCAGCCGGAACCGATGCGGTCGGTGATGAAGGAGGCGAGCTCGGGATTGCACAGACCGAGCCAGCGGCGCTGGGTGATGCCGTTGGTCTTGTTCTGGAAACGCTCGGGATATACCCAGTACCACTCCTTGAGAACGTCGTTCTTCAGGATCTCGGTGTGGATCCATGCAACGCCGTTGACATAGGAGGAAACGTACATAGCGAGGCGAGCCATATGGACCTTGCCGTCGCGGATGATGCCCATCGCGTTGATGTTGTGCTCTTCAACACCCTTATACTTGAGGTCGTGCCACTGACGGTCGTTGATCTGCTCGATGATCGCGTATACCTCGGGGATGATCATCTTCATCAGACCGGTATCCCACTTCTCGAGCGCCTCAGCCATAACGGTGTGGTTGGTGTAGTTGAAGGTCTTCTGCGCTACGTCAAACGCGAAGTCAAAGTCACAGCCCTCTTTCTGGAGCAGACGGATGAGCTCGGGGATAGATACGACGGGATGGGTGTCGTTGAGCTGGATGGTGGTCATCTCGGCAAAATGCGAGAAGTCGTTGCCGAACTTCACCTTATATCTGCGGATGATATCCTGCAGGGAAGCGGAGGAGAAGAAATACTGCTGCTTTAAGCGCAGGATCTTGCCCTCGTAGCTGTTGTCGTTCGGATACAGAACCTTGGAGATGTTCTCGCAGTTGTTCTTATTCTTGACGGCGTCGTCATAACGACCCTCGTTGAACGCGATAAAGTCGAAGTTGTCTACCGGCTCCGCCTGCCACAGGCGCAGGGTGTTGACGTTCTTGGTGCCGTAGCCGATGATCGCCATGTCGTAGGGAACCGCTAAAACGGTGCTGTCGGCGAAGTTGACGATCGTCGCCTGATCGATACGACGGATGCACCACGGATCGGCGTACTTGAGCCAATCGTCGGCGACCTCTACCTGCCAGCCGTCCTTGATCAACTGCTTGAACAGACCGTAGCGATAGAAGATGCCGTAGCCGTCCAGCGGGACTTCCTGAGTCGCCGCGGAGTCGAGGAAGCAGGCAGCCAGTCTGCCCAGACCGCCGTTACCCAGAGCGGCGTCCTCGATATCCTCAAAGCGGTTGATATCGATGCCCTTGCTCTTTAAGAGGTCTTTTACCTCGTCGAGGATACCCATGCAGTACAGATTGTTGTAGAACATTCTGCCCATCAGGAACTCGGCGGAGAAGTAATACGCTCTTCTGCCTTCCTCATGCTTTTTCTTGCTCTTGCGCCAGTTGTCGGCGATCTCGCCCATAACTGCCTTGCCGATAACAAGATGAAGCTGTTCGGTCGTCAGACTCTTCGGTTTTTTGCAATACGCCGCTTTGGCGATCGCGGTGATTTGATCCATTGTGATAGCCATTAATCAGCCCTCCAAACGTAAATATTTCTTTGTTAAGTTATATAACCTTTCGGTGATTTCCTTGGTGATCGCGCCGTCCTTGATGCGCCATACCCAGTTGCTGCCCAGCGTGGAGGGTACGTTGATCCTCGCCTCGCTGCCCAGGCCTAAGATATCCTGCATCTGAACGATCGCGTAGTTCGCGACGCTCTTATAGGCGGCTTCGATGAACTTCCAGTTGACCTCGTCGCCGTACTTCATGCCGACAAACTTCGCCATATACTGGTCGCAGTGTTCCTTCTCCCAGCCTTCCGCCTGCGCGTACCAGCCCAGAACGGTGTCGTTATCGTGGGTGCCGGTGTATACGACGCAGTTCTCGTCGTAGTTGTGCGGCAGGAAATCATTTTCGTCATCGTCCGCGAAAGCGAATTCCAGCACCTTCATGCCCGGATAGCCGCTCTCCTTCAAGAGCTCCTTGACGCTGTCGAAGAGCTCGCCGAGGTCCTCGGCGACGATCTGGATGTCGCCCAAGGTCTCGCGCATGACGTTGAAGAAGTTGATGCCGGGTCCGTCGATCCACTCGCCGTCGATCGCGTTGTCGGCGCCGAAGGGGATCGCGTAATAGGTATCGAACGCGCGGAAATGGTCGATACGGGTGATGTCGAAGAGCTTGTCCGCCGCGGCGATGCGTCCCATCCACCACTCAAAGTCGGTGTCCTCGAGATAATCCCAGTCGTACAGCGGGTTGCCCCACAGCTGACCGGTCTCGGAGAAGTAATCGGGCGGGCAGCCGGCGACGCAAACGGGCTCGAGGTTCTCGTCCAGCCAGAACACCTCGGGATTCGCCCACGTGTCGGCGGAGTCCATCGCGACATAGATCGGCATATCGCCTAAGATCTTGATGCCCAAGCCGTTGACATAAGCGCGGAAGTCCTCCCACTGCTTATAGAACTCGAACTGGACCCATTTCCAGAAATCGATCTCCTTGCGGAACTTGCGGGTATAGCGCTTGATCGCCTCTTCATCGCGGAAGCGGATCTCTTCGTCGTCCCACTCGGGCCACGCCTTGTTGCCGAAATACTTCTTGACCGCCATGTACAGCGCATAGTCCTTGATCCACTTGGAGTTCTTTCTCTTAAAGGAGTTAAACGCCTTCTGGTCGCCCTCCTTATATTTTTCATAGGCGATCTTCAGCACCTCAAAGCGGCTGAAGTAGATCGCGCCGTAGTCGATCTCCTCCTCATTGTTGCCCCAGTAGAACTGTTCGATCTGGGCTTTAGTCAAAAGACCCTCCGCGATCAGCGTGTCAAGATCGATCATGTACGGGTTGCCCGCATAAGTAGAGAAGCTCTGGTAGGGGCTGTCGCCGTAGCTGGTCGGACCGACGGGCAGGATCTGCCATATCGACTGACCGGCTGCTTTGAGAAAATCAGCGAATTTTCTCGCCTCTTTACCGATGGTGCCGATTCCGTACGGCGAAGGTAAAGAGGTGATGGGCATGAGCACACCGGAAACTCTTGCCATAATTTCAACTCCTGTCATATTAAATTTAATCGGTAAATTGCCTCGATAACAAAGATCAGGCGCAAATTTTGTCGAACTTGCACAGATATCAATACAGCTACCGACCCTATTCTCAAATATTTTACCATATTAAAAAGCAAAATACAACCTTTTTTGTGAAAAACTATGACAAATTTGTAAAGAAAACGGACAACTTACGCAGTGAGAACAAAAAAGGCTCCTTTTGGGAAAAGGAGCTCCTGCGGGAGCGGGTGAGGAATTATATAAATGGAGCAAAGCGACCAAACGAATAAAAAGCCTTTCGCTTTATAAGGAAAGGCTTTTCTCTAAATCAAATATAGTATTTATTGCAGAGAGGTCACCACACCTGCGCCTTGCTCATCTTCTCCGTCTCTTTCAGCGCGAAATACAGCGCCGCGGCGACGGCGAGCTCTCTGATTCGCTCGCGGTCGGCGTTGTTCTCGCCGAGGAGCATTTTTTCGGTGTGCAGCCCCAGCTCGGTGCTGACGCCGATGTACACCAGCCCGACGGGCTTATACTGCGAGCCGCCCAAGGGCCCCGCGATACCGGTCGTGCTGATGCCGATATCCGCGTTGGCGAGCAGCCGGATCCCGCGCGCCATCTCCGCGGCGGTGCGGTCGGACACCGCGCCGTAGGTAGAGAGCGTCTCCTCCCGCACGCCGACGATCTTGTGCTTGATATGGTTCGCGTAGGAGCATACGCCGCAGTCGAAAACGCCGCTCGCGCCACTGACAGAGGTAATCGCGCCGGATACCAGCCCGCCGGTACAGCTCTCGGCGGTCGCGATCCGCTTCTTTTTCTTTATCAGAGCGTTCACCAGCAGCTCCGGCAAATCTTTGATTTCGATATTTTCCTGAGCCAACAGCTCCAGTAATTCAGATGCTTTCATGATTCCCTCCGGAAAATAGTGATCAGTGGTTAGTGACAAGTGGTTAGTTAATCGGGTCGCTTCGCTCCAAAAAATTTTCGGGTGCGGGCAGAGCCCGCCCTCTGTCACTGATCACTAATCACTGACCACTTGTCACTGTTATTATAATCCTTTCTCTCCCCTATTGCAATTCATCCTGAAATTTGTTAGAATTTGTTTACAAATAAAAAGCGGTCATTGCGAAGCCCGAAGCCGAAGGTGCTGCGAAGCCGCAGGCTGTGGCAATCCCACAAACAGGGAATGTGCATTTCTCTCACATCAAACGGTATTAACAACAGGGGGATTGCCACGGGCTAAAGCCCTCGCAATGACGATTGATAAGGTAACATTATGGCTTGGTTCTTTGCAAACGACGCGATCACAACCGAATACTACACGATCGCGGGCGAGGACGCGGCGCATATTTCGCGCTCCCTGCGGATGAAGGTCGGCGAGGAGCTGACCCTCTGCACCCCCGACGGCCGGCGGCACGAGTGCGAGATCACGGCGATCACGCGCGAGGACGTCACCGTGCGCATCCTCGGCAGCACAGACTGCGAACAGGAGCCCGACGTAAAGGTCAGCCTGTACGTCGCCCTGATGAAAGGCGACAAGATCGACGACGTCGTGCAGAAGGCGGTCGAGCTCGGCGCATACGAGATCACACCCTTCCTCTCCGCGCGCTGCATCTCGCGTCCCGATGAGAAAAGCATGAGCAAAAAGCTCGCGCGCTGGCAGAAGATCGCCGACAATGCCGCCTCACAGTCGCGCCGCGGCGTCATCCCGCGCGTCAACCCCTGCATCAGCCTGCGCGATATCCCCGAAGCCGTCAAAAACACGGACGCGTCCGTCGTCTTCTACGAATGCGGCGGCAGGAAGCTGCGCGAGATCATCGGCGGCAGGCTGTCGTCCCTCGCGCTGATCACCGGCTCGGAGGGCGGCTTCGAACAGGAGGAGATCGACTTTTTGTCCGCGAACGGTGTGGAAGTCGCGACCCTCGGCAAGCGCATCCTGCGCGCCCAGACGGCTCCCGTCGCCGCCCTGTGCGCCGCGATGCTGCTGACGGGAAACTTGGAATGAAACAGTGACAAGTGACAAGTGGCAAGTGGCAAGTGGTTAGTTAATCGGGTCGCTTCGCTCCAATTGTAAATCGGATGCGGGTGAAGCCCGCCGAATTAAACCGGTCACTGGTCACTTATCACTGGTCACTAATAACACCGGAGGTATAAAAATGTTAGGTTTTATCTGCGCTCTCCCGATCGAGGTCGAGGGCATCGTCAAAATGATGGAAAACAAAGAGGAACAGACCGTCGCCAAGATCACCTATTACAAGGGCGAGATCGGCGGCAAGGAGGTCGTATGCTGTGAATGCGGCATCGGCAAGGTCAACGCCGCCATGAGCACCCAGATCATGATCGATCTGTACGCGCCCGAAGTCATTATCAACAGCGGTATCGCGGGCTCGCTGTCCGGCGATATCCGCATCGGCGATATCGTGGTATCGGACGACTGCGTCCAGCACGATATGGACGGCACAGAGATGGGCGACCCGCTCGGTCAGGTACAGTTCAACGACGAAAAGCGCACCTATTTCCCCGCCGACAAAGAGACTGCCGATAAACTGTACGCCGCATGCAGAACCATCGACGGTATCCGGGTGTTCCGCGGACGCATCGCTTCGGGCGATGTCTTTGTCTCCGCCCATGAGCGCCGTCAGCGCATCGCCGATATATTCAACGGAATCGCCTGTGAAATGGAAGGCGCGGCGGTCGGTACGGTATGCTACCGCAACGGCGTCAAATTCGCCATCCTGCGCAGTATCTCGGATGATTTCAACCAAAACGAATACAGCGACTTCCGGCAGTTCTGTCTGCTCGCCGCCGAACATTCGATACAGGCGATCGCGGAATTTATCAAAAACGCATGATCTGAGACAGAGGCAGCCGCTTCAATACAACAGCCTTCCCTCCTCGCGAAACGTGTGTTGTGACGCCCAAACGCGGAGCATATCCCCCGCTTCCGTAGGGGCGACCATCGGTCGTCCGTGTCGCGTTAAGCGACATTCGCGAAGCGATATAACAGCAGCATTTGTCTCCTATCTGACGGTTTCGATAGCTGAACCGCCCGTCATTCTGCGGACGAGCAATGCTCGCCCCTACGATGGTGCGGTACCCCTATCAAAATGACGATATAAAACAACTCCCTCTGTCGAAAAGACAAAGGGAGTTTTTGAATGATTGCATTTATTACTTACTGAACACCCAGTACTGCGTACCGGACGCGGTGATCTCGGATGGATCGAAGGCGGTGCCGACATAGTGGTTGCCGCCGTTGGGATCATAGACGATGATCTTGCCGCCGGAGGTCACGCCCGCCAGCACGATGAAGTGGCCGCCGCGGGTGAAGCGACCCGCGCTCTGGGCGCTGATGACATATTTACCCTTCTTCAGCTCCGCGATGACCGTATTGATCTCCGATCTGCCGAGCTGTTTTTCCATCGTGATGCCGAATTTTCTTGACGCGGCGTCAAAGTAATCCCAGCGCGTGCCGACGTTATCGACATAGTAGCTGTTGCCGCACCACTTGACCGCGTCGACCGGCGTGATCGACTTGCCGGTAAGGGTCGAAGCGATCATCGCAAAGCAGGTCGGACCGCAGCCGGAGTAGGCGATCGTGTCGTCGCCGTAGGGATAACTGTAGGCTCCTTGATCGTAGTACACGAATCCGTCGACGTCGACGTCTTCCACTTCCGCTTTGATGATGAAGCCTTCCGGATCAAAGCCGCTGCAGAACTGATTGCCGTCCTTGTTGATGACTCTGACGGTATAGGTATAGGTCTCGCCGGATTCGACGTCCTTATCCGTATAGCTGTTGGAGGTCGTATCCGTCAGCCGTTTCCACGAGCCGCTGACTTTCTTATATACGCGGAACTTTGTCGCGCCCGCGGGCTTGTTCCATGTGAACGTCAGGCTGTTCCAGTCCGCGTCGGAGGACACCAGCCTCGGCGCGGCGACATAGTATATCTTCACGCCGGTGGTATCGCAGTCGGAGGTGAACGCCTTGCCGTCCGCCGTGATGCAGCGCACGGTATAGCGGTAGGTGTGGTTGGACTCCACATCCGTGTCGATATAAGAGGTCGCGGTCGTTTCAGCCATTTTGGTCCATCCCTTGCTGCCGTAATAATACACGCGGTATTTCTCGGCGCCGGGCGATTTATTCCACATGATCTCGACGCCGTTCTTGGTATAATCCGGCGTTTTCAGCGTCGGGACATAGGTGAATTTATAGGACACGCCGGGGGTCTCACAGTCGGAGGTGAACGCCTTGCCGTCCGCCGTGATACAGCGCACGGTGTAGCGGTAGGTATAGCCGGAGGCGACGTCGTCGTCGATCACGGAGCTGCCCGTCGTCTCGGTGAGCTTCGTCCAGCCCTTGCTGCCGTAGTAATAGACCCTGTATTTCTCAGCGCCCGCGGAGGGCGTCCAGCTGATCTTGATCGTATTTTTCTCGCTTTCGACCTTGATATTCTTCGGCGCGGCGATATAGTGGATGGATTTGCCCGTCCTGTCGAATTCGGATTCGAACTCGGTGCCCGCGGCGTTGATGCAGCGCACGGTGTAGGTATAGTCCTTACCCGATTCCGCCGTTGTATGAACGAATTTGTTCTCGGTCGTTTCGCCGATCTTCGTCCAGCCGTTGCTCTTGATATAGACGCGATACTTGACGGCGCCCTGACACGCTCCCCAGCGCACCTCTACGCCCTGCGTCGTGTTCTCGACGGAGCTGACCTTCGGCATTTCGACGATCTTCATGCTCTTTCCCTCGCGGTAATCCGACGTGAACTGCGACGCGTCGGCGTTCAGGCATCGCACGGTGTAGGTATAGGTGTTGCCGGAGATAACATCGTCGTCCGTATAGGAGGTCCCGGTGGTATCCTTGATCTTCTGCCAGCCGTTTTCGGTGCGCGCATAGACGCGATAGAGCTCTGCGCCTTCGACCTTGTCCCAGCTGACGGTGATGCTCTTTTCACCGCGTGACAGACTAAAGTTCGGAGCGTCGACATACATATGCCGGATCCCGGGCTTGAAGTAGCCTCTGAACTCGGTGCCGGCGGCGTTGATGCCGCGCACGGTATAGGTATAGGTCACGCCGGAGGATACCGCTTTATCCAGATAGGATGTGGCGGCGGTATCCGCCATCTTTGTCCAGCCGTTCCTGCCGTAATAATAGACGCGGTACTTTTCGGCGGTGGGTACGGCGTTCCAAGTGATCTTCACGCCCTCCGTGGTGTTGGTGACCGCGGTGATCCCGGGGGCGGCGTAATATTTCACTTTCTTGCCCGGCAGATAGCCGCTCGCGAAGCGGTTGCCGTCGGCGCTGATACAGCGAACGGTATAGGTATAGGTGCTGCCGGATAATACATCCGTATCGGTATAGGATGTCGCGGCGGTATCGACGAGCTTCGTCCAGCCCTTGCTGCCGTAGTAGTAGACACGGTATTTTTCTGCGCCGGGTACGGCTTTCCACGAGATATCCACGCCGTCGGCTCCGCTGCTCACGGAAAAGTCGGGAGCGCTCGCGTAAGTTCCGTTGATGCCGTGCGGATAGAAAGAGCTGATATATTCGCCCGCGCTGTTCATACAGCGCACGGTGTAGGTGTAGGTCGAGCCGGAGCGTACGTCCTTATCCAAGAAGGATGTTCCTGTCGTCGTGCCGAGGCGCGCCCAGTCGCCCTTGCTGTTTTTGTAGAATACGCGGTACTGCGCGGCGCCTTCCGATTTCGCCCATGTGATCTGGATTCCGTCGGTCACGCTGTCGGCGGATTTCAGAACGGGAGCGGCGATATATTTCACGGTTTTGCCGTTTCGGTCATAATAGCTGGTGTACACCTCGCCGTCCGCGGAAACACAGCGCACGGTATAGGTGTAGCTGCGATCAGAGCGGACGTCGTCGTCCAATACGGAAGTCTCGGTCGTCGTGACAAGGCGCGACCAATCGCCCTTGCTGTTGCGATAGAACACGCGGTATGCCGCGGCGCCCTCTACCTTGTCCCAGCTGATGCTCACGCCGCCCGGCGCGTTCTCGGCGCGGAGGGACGGGACGGAGAGATACTGCACGCTCATGCCGGTCTCGTCGTAATCGTCGCTGACAAAAGCGCCGCTGGCGTTCAGTCCTCTGACCGTATAACGGTAAGTGGAGCCGGAAAAGACGTTTCTGTCAAAATACGAGCTGTCGGCGGTGGTGGTGATGCATATCCACTTGCCGTTGTTCATACGGTATACGGCAGCCTTATTGAAGCGCGGGCTCATATTCCAGTGTACGCGGATGCCGCCGTCGCCGACTTCGAGCTCTGTGACGCGCAGCGGCGCGTAGTATGTCACGGTTTTTGTCGTGGTGGAGGTGATCACGCTGCCCGAGCCGTTCAGACCGAGCAGACGGTACTGATAGGCTTTGTCGTTGGCGACTTCGGCGTCCGTATAGGTCAGCCTGCCGGTGGTGGTCAGCGTCTGCCAGCCTCTGCCGTCTTCATAATATTTGTCGACGCGGTAGCTGCTGACGCCGCCGACCGCCTCCCATTTCAGGATGATGCCGTCAACGCCCGATTCGGCTGAGGTAAAGACAGGCGCGGGAAGACCGACCTCTGCGATTTCCTCATATTCAGCGCCGACCCCGGCGAGCTCCGCTTCTTCGGCCTGAGCCGCTTCAACGGCCTGCCCGGTTTCTTCCTCTCCGATTTCCGCCGCCGATACCGCGGCGGCGCATACGGAAAATACCGTCAGGATCGCCAGTAAAGCGGACAGAATCCGCATAATGTTTTTGTTCAAACAAACACCTTCCTTCAAGGTCAGCCAAGGGTGACTGTAGTAAGCATAATCGTATATATAGTTATCTGATTATAATTATATTGACAATATCCGACAAAGTCAACAACAAGGCGATAACAACGCAATTACATAATTGCAATAATAAGAGAAATATGTTAAAATAGTGTCAGAATTACAGAGAAAGGATGAGCCGTATGAGCGAAATACTGATCTACAATCTGGACTCCCAAAAGGACGCGAAGCTGAAAATGCTGTGCCGCAAAATGAACATCGGTACGCGCAGTATCGATAAAAGCAAATACGGCTGTACGCTCGGTTATCTTTTGGGCTTATCGCAGGACGGAAGTATGAGAGAGTCTAAAGATTTCGACGAAGAAATGCTCTATATCGCCGGGCTGCAGGGCGGGATGCTGCATCTGTTTTTGGATCAGCTCCGCCGCAACAAGCTCACCATCCCCTTGAAAGCCGTACAGACCGAAACCAATATCGGCTTCACCTCGTACGAGCTCTATCGCGAGCTCTGCGCCGAAAGAGAAGCGTTCCGAAAAGGCGCGCCATATCATCAGAGCGAATAACCATAGGGTGACTGTAGTAATCCCTGCTTGATCCGGGCGGCGCAATACACCGTCACAACCTGTCACTGGTCACTTGCCACTGGTCACTTGCCACTGGTCACTAAATAATTTGTTTCTGGGTAGAAATTGCGGTAAATATTTTCCCCGGAGGTTCAACATGAAACGAACATTCACACTCTTATCCGTCATCCTCGCCGTATTATTGCTGCTTTGCGCCTGCGGCGCGCCGCTCACACTTGATCAAACCGAACTGGATCTGACCGTCGGCGACAGCGTTCAGCTGAGCGCGGGCGACGCGGTCAAGGTCAACTGGGACAGCAGCGACCATTCCGTCGCCACCGTCAACGCAGGCACGGTCAGCGCCAAGTCTGCGGGAACGGCGGTCATCACCGCCTCGCTGGAAAACGGCGAGCAGGCGACCTGTAACGTCACGGTCACAGACAAGCTGATCAACGTCATCACGCTGGACGTCAAGAACGCGCGCATCGAAGCGGGCAAGACTATCCAGCTCACCGCGTCCTACGCACCTGCCGACGCGTCTAAAACCGACCTGAGCTGGAAGAGCAGCGACGAGGGCGTCGCAAAGGTCGATGAAAACGGCTACGTGACCGGTATCGGCGAGGGCACGGCGACCATCACCTGCCAAAGCGAAAACGACGTCGAGGCGTCCTGTACCGTCAGCGTCGGTCCCGCTCCGATCCCCACCTCCGCCGCAACGCTTCCGCCGGCGACCGAAGCGCCGACACAGTCAGCCACCGCGTCTGCCGAGAGCGCGACCGAAAAAACGGAGGGTGAAACGACCGCTCCTGCTGTCGTCAGCGGCAGCTATATCTTCCCCGAGTCCTCCTCGCGCTATCTGACGGACGGCGAGATCTCCTCCCGCCTGAGCGGGATGAACGGATCATCGGTATCCGACAGCTTCGCGCAGGACGCGATCAACGAGATCTACGCGCGTCACGGCTATATTTTCCGCACGCCGTATATCCGCGCCTACTACGAGGCGCAGTCATGGTACAGCCCCGATCCGGGCTACGACGGCTCATTAAATGCCGCAGAACAGTATAACATAGGATTATTAAGTAAATATTAACAGGATAATAAATTATCTTGAAGGGTCTGCCGCGTTTTGCGTCAGACCCTTTCGTTTGCCGAGATTCAGAAAATGTTCACATTATCTTCTTGTATTTATTTTTGCGATAGTATATAATATCATTGTATATTATGTCGAAATGTCAATGATGACAGGAGGAATACTATGAAAAAACGAATCGTCAGCATGGTCCTGACGCTCGCGCTTATTCTTTCGCTGTGCTGTATCGGCACCGTCGCGGCGTCCGCCGCAAACGACGACGCTACCATCCGTTCCGGCGGCAAAAGCTACAGCGCGAAGGTCGGCGATTTTATCGAATACACCGTTGCTTTCACCTATTCCGGCAACAATCTCAGCACGGCGCAGATAGAGCTCCCGGTCGACTTTGCGGGACTCAGCAGTTACAGCCAGGATGAGATCGCGACCCACCTGAATCGCATCGCCCCCGCCACCGGAGACGCGTCCGTCGTACAGCGCTTTGACGCCCCCGGCACCACCGGCGTCACCGGCTACGTGATGAACTTCGTCAGCGTCAACGGCTTTTCCTTCAAAACCCAGAAGGTCGTATTATCCCTGATTTTCTGCGTTGAAAAAGCAGGCGCCTACGACCTGAATGCGAAGGTCAGATATGTCGACGATAACGCCGGCACAGCGGTCGTAGACGGCAATTATAACAAGCTCGACAACCGCTTCAGCTATACGGAAAGCATCGCCGAAGCGACGCTCGACACCCCCAAGCTGACCGCATCCGTCGCAGCAGACGGAATCAAGATCAATTGGGATCCCGTCCCCGGCGCGGCTCTCTACCGCGTATACCGCAAGAACGGAAGCTCGTGGGACAAGCTGCAGGATACCGCCGAGACCTCTTATATCGATAAAACCGTCTCTAACGGCTCCCGCTATACCTACACCGTACGCTGCCTGTCGAGAGACGGCTCGAGGTTCATCAGCGACTTTGACCACGACGGCAAGTCGGCGACCTATTATGCCGCACCCGTGCTGAAGCTCAGCAACGCCGAGGACGGCGTGTCCATCAAGTGGGACGCGATATCGGGCGCTTCCAAATACCGTGTTTACTACAAGGGCAGCAAGGGCTGGACAAAGCTCGTAGATACTTCGTCCACCTCCTTCGTCGATACCGACGTCAAATCCGGATACAACTACACCTACACCATCCGTACGCTGAACAGCAGCGGCAGCTTTATGAGCTGGTACTATGAGGACGGCTTCAAGATCAAGTTCGTCCGCGCACCCTCGTTCAGCCTGTCCAACGCCGCGAACGGCGTCAAGATCAGCTGGGACGCTGTCGGCGGCGCGGAAAAATACCGCGTGTTCTACTACGGCAGCAGGGGCTGGACGAAGCTCGTCGACACCGCCGAGACCTCTTTCATCGACACCGACGTCAGCTCCAACCACAATTACAAATACACCGTGCGCTGTATCAGCGCCGACGGCTCCGCCTACACCAGCGATTACCGCGCCGGCAAGAGCATCAAATACTACGCCGCTCCCAAGCTGAAACTCAGCAACGCCGAGGACGGCGTGAAGATCAGCTGGGACGCGATCTCCGGCGCCTCCAAATACCGCGTCTATTACAAAGGCAGGAACGGCTGGACCAAGCTCGTCGACACCGCTTCCACCTCTACCCTCGATACCGACGTCGCCTCCGGCACCAACTACACCTACACAATCCGCGCGATGGATAACAGCGGCAACCACCTGAGCTACTACTACACCGACGGCTTTAAGATCCAGTTTATCCGCGCGCCGCAATTCAGCCTGTCCAACGAGGCGGACGGCGTGAAGATCAGCTGGGACAAGGTCGGCGGCGCGAAAAAGTACCGCGTCTTCTACTACGGCTCCAAGGGCTGGACAAGGCTGGTCGATACGACCGAGACCTCCTTCATCGACACCGACGTCAGCTCCAACCACAATTACAAATACACCGTGCGCTGCATCACCGAGGACGGCTCCTCCTACACCAGCGATTACCGCGCCGGCAAGAGCATCAAGTATTATGCGGCGCCGAAGCTGACGCTGTCGAACACCGCGAGCGGCGTATCCATCAAATGGAGCGCGATCTCCGGCGCGTCGCAGTACCGCGTTTACGTCAAAAACAGCGACGGCGGCTGGACGAAGCTCACCGACACCAAGAACACCTCCTATGTCGATACCAAGGTCAAGAGCGGTACCGCTTACACCTACACCGCCCGCGCGATGGACAGTAACGGCAACCACCTGAGCTGGTACTACACCGACGGCTTCACCATCACCTATACAAAGTAAATCAAAGCAACCGATAAAGCGCTTCCGTTTTCATGCGGAAGCGCTTTTTGTATTATCAGCAGTGTCATTGCGAAGCCCGAAGCCTCCCACAGGGAGGTGCCGCGAAGCGGCAGGCTGTGGCAATCCCCCAAAGAGGAGCATCGCCTTTTCTCTCACATCAAACGATATTAATAACAAGGGGATTCCCACGTCGGGCAATTATAACAAAACTTTTCTCATTGAAAGGGTTTTTGCCCTCCTCGGAATGACAGCGAATACGAAAGCAGAATTAAACAGCTTTTGTTTAGTTCCTCAACCCCGCTCTCGCCAGCAGCTCCGGACCGTGCTCCTTGAGCCAACGGTTCCATTTGTCATATTCCGGATACACGGCATAGACCCGCTGATAAAACCGCTCGCCGTGATTCATCTCGAAGAGGTGGCACAGCTCGTGTACGACGACGCTGTCAAGCACCTCGATCGGCGTGAGCATCAGCAGGATATTGAAGTTGAGGTTCTTCTTGGTCGAGCAGCTCCCCCACCGCGTTTTCTGACAGCGCAGGGTGATCCTGCCGTACTGCGCGTTCATCTGCTTCGCGTAAAATTCCACCCGCTCGGGGATCACCTTTTTTGCCAGCCGAGCGAGCGCTTTGAGCTCTGCGTCGGTCAGCCTTTGCACATTCTGAGTCTGCGCGCGGCGTTCGTCCATCTTTTTTCGGTGGCTTTCGATCCACTTCTCATGTTTTTTGACGAACGCGTCCGCTTCGCGCTTGGATGTGCGGTTGGGAGCGCGCACCACGAGCGACCCGTCGGGGCGCATCTCGAGCGAGATCGTTTTACGTTTTGATTTGATCAGGGTGTACTCAAATTCCATATTCCGTTCGGATTCTTTCTTCTTATTGATAGTACCTCGAATCATTCACCGCGTAAGGGATCTCGAGCCCTGCGAGATGCCGCTGTATATAGGTGACGTCCAGCAGGTCAAGATCGCCGCTTTCATTGATATCACCGCGCTGAGCGGCGTTTTCATCGAGTGTGACGACAAGATGCGCCAGAACCCGCTGGATCAAGGTCGCGTCGACGACGCTGATCGAGCCGTCGCCGTCGGTGTCGCCGAGCTTATAGCTTTCTCTGACCTTGAAGTCGATGCTCCTCGTGTTGTTGAAGAAGTAGGCTTCCGCCACCTCGTGATCCGGGTTGAACGAGGCGGTGATGGTATAATCGCCGACGGGGAGCTTCGGCGTGATACTCTCCTTTCCGAAAGCCGAGCCGGAGGAGGGAGAGATCGTTGACGACGAATAATTGAAGGTTCTCGAGTATACCGTGTCGCCCTGCTCGTCCGTAACCGTAACGACCAAACGCAGCCTGCCGGTATAGGCTGTGTTCGCGACGTTCATCATATACGGCTGATAATAGATCGTCGTGTTCGGTGCGAAGGTCGTGATCGTATGATCTTTATCGTTCACATCGTCCGTCAGGATGAACGGATCGAGGATGATATCGGGGCTCGTCAGCGGATCCATTGTCGCGTCAATGGACGTTTCATGCGGGATATCGGCGCTGTAGGGCGCTATCGTGACCGCCTCGCTGATCAGCGCGGTCTGCCGGTCGGTGATATCGAACATCATGGTATCGATCCCCTCCTGTTCCACGGGCTCAAGCGCGTACAGGCTCATGACGTCGTCCGCGTCGCGGCGGTCTTTGCCGCCCTGCACCCAGTATTGATCGGAATCGGAATCCGTGATAAACACGTTTTTGCAGAACTGCTTGGAGGTTTTCGGATAACGGATATCGGTCACAAAACCCCAGCAGGTGACCGCGTGAGCGCCTTCATACCCCTGATTGCCGTAGATATCAAGGCTCAGCGAAACACCGTAGCCGCTTTTCAATCTGTCATAAACGGTATCCATGTGTTCCGTAATACCGTTATATACGTCAAAGGTCTCAACAACGTCGGAATAATTGTACTGCGGCAGATATCTGCCGGTACCCGCGGTGGGCTGTGCGCCGCCGGGAGCGGCTACGCCGTCGAGGAACCATCCGGTCGCGAACTCGACATTTCCGCCGTTGTCGTCGAACGCGCTGATAAACGCCTCAAACACATCGTCGGCAGATGCAAAGCCCGCCTGTGCCGCCCAGCCGGTATAGGTCAAAAGGTTGGAGGTCGAAGCCGCCCAGCACAGGTTTTCATCGCCGTCATCCGCCCATGTCTTTTCCGCGTCGATAAAGCCGAGGTTTTTAAAATCAAAGTCCCCGCCCTCGGTATATGCGTTGATGATCATCTGACGGATCTCTTCGGTATTGTCCTGCGTCAGACCGGTCAGATATACCTGATAGTTCGTCTCGGGCAGCATGAACTCAGCCGTATAGTAGCCGTTCGATCTGTCGCTCAGCGCCGCCGTCAGACCGGGCTTGTACACATGAGCGACCTCGAGCACGGGCTCGCCGCCGTCGGTCAGCGTATAGCTGTCGCCGACAGCCGCCGCGTCCGCGTCCGCGATGTCGATCGCATCCGCGCTGTCCGCTGCGGGAGCGCTTTGTGCAAAGACAGTCGTCGTACTCAGCATACAGATCGCCAATAAAATGCAAATGACGGTCAAGATTCTTTTCATGGATATCACCTGATATTCGGAAATTTGCAGCGGGACGCCGAAAAGGCGCCCCGCGATTCATCAAAAGAGATATATTAAACGATGCGGATATTCAGTGTATCGGTACCGGAGGTCGGGACCGTCTTGTTGGAGCTGATGATCACGACGGTGTCGCCCTTTTCGACGATGCCGGTAGCCAGCGCCTTATCGACCGCCTGCAGGGTGATCTCGTCGGAGGTCTTCTTCTCCTTGCCGAGCACGGGTACCACGCCCCAGCTCAGACACAGCTTACAGCATACCTGCTCGCTTGTCACGACCGCGATGATCGGACACGCCGGACGGCAGCGCGCCATCGCTCTTGCCACTGCGCCGGTCTTGCTCTCGGCGATGATCGCCTTCGCGCCGATGTTCTCGGCGACGGTCTTTGCCGCCTCACAAATATTCTCGCGGAACGCGGTCAGATCCGTCTGGGTCGCGGAAGCGCCGCGCAGGAGCATCAGGTCCTCGTGCTTTTCCGCCTCGGTGCAGATATCGTTCAGCGCCGCGACGGACTCTACCGGATACATGCCCGCCGCGCTCTCGCCGGAGAGCATCACCGCCGATGTGCCGTCGTATACGGCGTTGGCGACGTCGGAGATCTCCGCACGGGTCGGGCGGATGTTGGTGGTCATGCTGTCGAGCATCTGGGTAGCGGTAATGACGTATTTACCTGCCAGCACGCACTTGCGGATGATCATCTTCTGGATCTCGGGCAGCTTGATGAACGGGATCTCCACGCCCATGTCGCCGCGGGCGACCATCACGCCGTTAGAAACCTCGATGATGCGGTCGATATCGTCCACACCGCTCTGGTTCTCGATCTTAGAGATGATCTCGACGTCCTCATAGCCGAGGCTGTCGATATAGTCGCGCAGCTTGATAACGTCGTCCGCCGAACGGACGAAGGAAGCCGCGATCACGTTCACGCCCATCTTCAGACCGAACTCGATATCGGCGCGGTCCTTCTGGCTGATATAAGGCATATTGATGGTATAACCGGGGATATTGATGCTCTTGCGGTTAGAGAGCCTGCCGCCGGTGAGGACGCGGGTCACGATGCAGTCCGCTTCCACCGCCTCCACGCGGGCGGATATCTTGCCGTCGTCGAACAGGATCACCCTGCCGATGCTGGTATTATCGCGGCGGAAGGTGTCGATCAGCTTCGGATACGAGAGCGAAACGCCCTTTTCGTCTCCGCGACCCTCAGTAGAATACAGGCGGAATTCCTGACCTTCCTCCAGGGTGACAGCGCCGTTCTCAAAGACGCCGACGCGGATCTCGGGACCCTTGGTATCGAGCAGGAGCGCGACCGTCTGGCCGCTTTTGGCGATCGCCTTTTTGACGGTATTGAACCGCTTGGTCATCTCGTCGTATTCTCCGTGAGACATATTGAAGCGCGCGACGTTCATACCCGCGTCGATCATCTTCACCAAAGTGTCGATATTATCGCAGGCGGGTCCAATGGTACAGATAATCTTGGTCATTCTCATGATAAAACCCCCAGTCATGTTGATAATTGTTATTGATTATTACTATAATACCAGTAATTTTGGGGGAAGTAAAGAGATTTTTCAATATTTATCAGACTTTTTCGGCTGTATCGGTCAAAAAGAAACGGGATCGCTTCCGCGATCCCGAACATTCCTTTTTGTTTATTCCGCTGCGATCGAGTAGACCCAGTGACCGCCGCCGACCGCGGCATAGACGTCCACCATCGCCATCAGCTTGCCGGAGCCGTCCAGATACATTTTCGCCGCTTTGATATTGGCGCTGTCGAGGGTCTTGCTGCGCTCGCCGTCGTTGCCGGGCATCGAACCGAACTTTGCGTCATATTCGGCGGTCAGGTTCTCTGTCAGCTTGCTCAGCGCGGTATTATAATCGCGTCCGGTCGCGGAGCAAAGGGTGGAGCTGTTGAGCTCGTTGCCGTTCGTAACGTTGAAGGTATAGCACAGACCGTAGCTGTTGCCGCCGTCAAACTTTCCGGTAACGATCACGCTGAGATAAGCGTCGTTCAGATACGCCTCATAGTCCAGCGCGACCACGGGAGAATAGTCGTCATATTCCCTGACGTCGTCGCCGAAACGCCCCATGATCTCGTCGTTGGCGGCGCGGGCGTCATCGCTGTCCAGCAGGATCTCGGGGATCTGATAGGTCCTGGTGTCGCCGTCTTCAAAGGTGAAGGACGCTTTCTTCGCGGTCTTGACATAGTTGTCAAGCGTGCCGATAGGCACCTCAGTCGCCGGTGCGGCGGTAGGCGCGGCGGTCGCTGCGGGAGCCTCGGTCACGGCAGACGCGGTAGGCGTCGTATTCACCTGCTCGGTCGGACGCTGTTGGGAAAAACGGGGGAAAATACTGCAGGCGCTCAGCGCGGAAGCAGCTAAAATGCAGACCAGCAGTAAAGCAAGTAATCTTTTCATTTTCATTCTCCTAAATGTATTTGATTTCTGTATCGGTTGACATTCATATGATAATACATTATCGCCGAAATAGCAAGACTCATAGAAAAAATGTACAGTTTTTTCGTCTGATCGGCGATGATTCATGTCAATGTATTTTCCCGTCATCTGTTGCATTTGTTTGAAAAGATGGTAAAATAGTTTGGGTATGTCCATTTTTCGACAAATGCAGACATAATGCCATAATTACGTACAACCAATATATGAGGACGATATGAGAATAAACGATCCGAAACACAGAACAGAGGACAGGCTTCTGCTGGGTATCGACATCGGCTCCACCACCGCGAAGATCGCGCTGATCGACGACGGCGAGCTGATCTACAGCCGCTATGAGCGCCACTTCTCTCAGGTACGCCAAAAAACGCTCGAGATGATCGAGGCGATCAAGGACCTGCTGGTCGACCGCAGCTTTACGGTAGCGGTCTCCGGCTCCGCGGGTCTGGGTATGGCGACTGCCGCGCGCCTTTCCTTCGTGCAGGAGGTCTACTCCACCGCCGAATGTGTGCGCTGTTTAGAGCCCGATACCGACGCAGTCATCGAGCTCGGCGGCGAGGACGCGAAGATCATCTTCTTCACCGGCGGTCTCGACGAGCGCATGAACGGCTCTTGCGCGGGCGGTACCGGCGCCTTCATCGACCAGATGGCGACTCTCCTGAACCTGAGCAACACCGAAATGGATGAGCTCAGCCTCACCCATCAGCAGCTTTATCCCATCGCCTCGCGCTGCGGCGTATTCGCGAAAACGGATATCCAGCCGCTGATCAATCAGGGCGCGACCAAAGCCGATATCGCCGCCTCTATCTATCAGGCGGTCGTCAACCAGACGGTCGGCGGTCTGGCGCAGGGACGTAAGATCGAAGGCAAGGTGATGTTCCTCGGCGGTCCCCTCTACTACTGCAAGGGACTCAGGGAGCGCTTTGTCCATACCCTCAAGCTCAGCGAAGAGAACGCGATCTTCCCCGAATACGCGCTGTTTGCCGTCGCGATCGGCGCGGCTCTGTACTCCGAGGACGGCGAGCTGATGGGCTACGAGGAGCTGGTCAAGCGCCTCAAAAACAGCATGAAACATAAGGAGAGGGTCTCTACCCTTCCTCCCCTCTTCAAGGATAAAAACGAATATCAGGCGTTCATCAAACGCCATACGCAGAACAGCGTCAACACCGAATACGCGGGCTCCTACAAGGGCGGCGTTTACATCGGCATCGACTGCGGCTCCACCACCACCAAATTAGCGGTCATCACCGAGGACTGCGACATTATCTACACCTACTACAGCTCCAACAAGGGCAACCCTGTCTCTATCGTGCGCGAGCAGCTCACGAGGATCTATGACGAGTTCGGCGAACAGCTGACCGTCAAGGGCTGCGCCGTCACCGGTTACGGCGAGGAGCTGATCAAAAAAGCCTTCCACATCGACTTCGGTCTGGTGGAGACCATGGCGCACTACACCGCCGCCAAGTACTTTGACAGGGACGTCGACTTCATCCTCGATATCGGCGGTCAGGATATCAAGTGCTTCAAGATCCGCAACAACTCTATCGACAGCATCATGCTCAACGAAGCCTGCTCCTCCGGCTGCGGCTCGTTTATCGAGACCTTCGCGAAGTCGATGGGCTATACCGTCGAGGAATTCGCCCGTCAGGGACTCTTCTCCATGGCGCCGGTCGACCTCGGCACCCGCTGTACGGTGTTCATGAACTCCTCCGTCAAGCAGGCGCAGAAGGACGGCGCTTCCGTACAGGATATCTCGGCGGGACTGTCGCTGTCGGTCGTCAAGAACGCGATCTATAAGGTCATCCGCGCCACCACTCCCGACGAACTCGGTCAGCGGATCGTCGTACAGGGCGGCACCTTCATGAACGACGCGGTACTGCGCTGCTTTGAAAAAGAGATCGGACGCAACGTCACCCGTCCCAATATCGCGGGACTGATGGGCGCGTTCGGCGCGGCGCTGTACGCAAAGGAGCATTGTCCCAAGCAATCGGCGATTCTCAACGCCGACGAGGTGAAGAACCTCAGGCACGAAAGCCGATCCTCCGTCTGCAAGGGCTGCACCAACAACTGCCGCCTGACGATCAACATCTTCAACGACAAGGAGCGCCTGATCTCGGGCAACCAGTGCGAAAAGGGCGCGGGCATCAAACTCAGCGACGACGAAAAGCTCCCGAACCTCTATGAATTCAAGCGCAGGCTAATCGAGAACTATGAACCGAAAAAGGGCGGCAAGAAAATCGGTCTTCCTCTTGCGCTGGGCACCTATGAGCTCTATCCGCTCTGGCACACAATCTTCTCGAGCCTCGGCTTTGAGGTCGTCTGCTCGGGCTTTTCGACCCGCAAGCTGTATCAGAAAGGTCAGTTCTCCATCCCTTCCGACACGGTATGCTATCCCGCCAAGCTCATGCACGGTCACATCGAGACCCTGCTCGATCAGGGCGTCGACGCGATCTTTTACCCCTGCCTGACCTACAACATCAATGAGGACAAGGGCGACAACTTCTACAACTGTCCCGTCGTCGCCTACTATTCCGAGCTGCTGCAGGGCAACATGGATTCGCTGCAGGCGACCAGGTTCCTCTGCCCCTACCTCAATATCAACAGCGAAAAAGAGCTCGCCCGCGGACTGACGGCGGTACTGTCCAAGCATTTTGACGGCATCAAAAAGGCAGACGTCGTCCGCGCGGTCAAGGCGGGCGTCGCCGAATACAAAGCGCATATGCAGCGCGTCTATGACGAAGGCGCCCGCGCTGTCAGATTCGCACGCGAGAAGGGCAAGCGCATCATGATCCTCGCCGGCAGACCCTACCACATCGACCCCGAGATCTGTCACGGCATCGACAAGCTGGCGACCTCCTTAGGCTTCGTCGTCGTCAGCGAGGACAGCGTGACCGCCGATATGCAGCCGCCCGTCTTAGGCGTGCTCAACCAGTGGACCTACCACAGCCGCCTGTACGCGGCGGCGCAGTACGCGTCGGAGCACGACGACACCCAGCTCGTACAGCTGGTATCCTTCGGCTGCGGCGTGGACGCGGTCACCACCGACGAGGTCCGCGCGATCCTCGAACGCAACAACAAGCTCTATACACAGATCAAAATAGACGAGATCACCAACCTCGGCGCCGTACGAATCAGGCTGCGCAGTCTGATCGGCGCGCTCGAAGAAAGGGGGCGGTAACATGGCGGTTGCAAAAGCGGAATACATCAAATTCACCGAAGAGATGCGGCGCGAATACACCATCCTCGTCCCGACGATGCTGCCCATCCACTTCAAGCTGATCTCCAACGTCCTCGTGCGCTACGGCTACAAGGTCGACTTCCTCGAGGAGGTCGACGGCAACATCAAGGAATCGGGACTGCGCTACGTCCACAACGACACCTGCTATCCCGCCCTGCTGGTCATCGGACAGCTGATCAACGCGGTCGAATCCGGCCGTTATGATAAAGACAAGATCGCCCTGCTGATCACCCAGACAGGCGGCGGCTGCCGCGCCTCCAACTACATCTACCTGCTGCGAAAGGCGCTGAAAAAAGCGGGATACGGTCACATCCCCGTCATTTCGCTGAATTTCGGCGGTATGGAGGATCATCCCGGCTTCAAGCTCACCCTGCCGATGATCTACCGCATGCTGTACTGCGCCTTTTACGGCGACCTGATGATGCTGATGGCGAACCAGTGCCGTCCCTATGAAAAGAACAAAGGCGAGACCGACCGCACGGTCAAAAAGTGGGTCAACCGTCTGCTCGACGAGAGCGCTCACGCCTCCTCCATGCGCTACAAGCATGTCAAGGAGAATTACCGCCTGATCGCGGACGACTTCAATAGAATCCTCGGCGACACGCCGCGCGACAAGGTCAAGGTCGGCATCGTCGGCGAGATCTACGTCAAGTTCTCCCCCTTAGGCAACAACAACCTCGAACAGTTCCTGCTCAAAGAAGGCGTCGAGCCGGTCGTACCGGGCTTCATCGACTTCTGCCTCTACTGCGTATACAACGGGATCGTCGACTACGACCTCTACCGCATCCGTCCCTTCAAGGCGTTCGGCTCCAAGTTCCTGTACCGTTTTCTGCTGAAAAAGCAGCGCTATATCCGAAAAATGATGCAGGACTATTACCCGAACTTCATGCCGATGGCTGACTTTGACGAGACGCAGAAGCGTGTCGAGGGCTACATCAATCAGGGTACGAAGATGGGCGAAGGATGGCTGCTGACCGCGGAGATGCTCGAGCTGGCAAGCGAGGGCGTGAACAACATCATCTGCACCCAGCCCTTCGGCTGCCTGCCCAACCATATCGCGGGCAAAGGCATGATGAAACCGATCAAGGAGCGCAACCCGGGCGTCAACATCGTCGCCATCGACTACGACCCCGGCGCCACCGCGATCAATCAGGAGAACCGCATCAAGCTGATGCTCTCTAACGCGAATAATTAGGAATCAGAAATGAGGAATGAGGAATTAGTGTCCCGAAATTCCTAATTCCTAACTCCTCATTCTTAATTCAACAATTCAACAATAGGAAGGTAGAAAAACAACATGTCTTGGTTTGTATTCACACTAATCTGTATGCTCGGATGGGGGCTTGCGGACCTCTTCTATAAAAAGAGCAACGTCGACGGCGACCGCTACTCTCACCTCAAGACCGCCGTATGGGTCGGTCTGATGATGGGCGTGTTCTCCCTGCTGTTCACCGTCCTCACACTGATTAAAAACGCGGGCGCCGATATCCCCGACGCCGTTACCGCCGAGACCCTCTTTCAGCCAGGCGTCAGCCTCATTGACAGCGCGGTCAAATACCTGCCCGCGTCCTTAGGCTACATCATCTCGATGGTCATCGGCTACGCCGGCATGCGCTACCTCGAGGTCAGCATCGTTTCCCCGATCCAGAACGCCTCGGGCGCTTTATCGGCGATCGCGATGTTCATCTTCTTCTCCGTGACCGGCGCGATCGGCAGCTTCTGGGAAGAATTCACCGTGCTGCAGGTCGTCGGAACGGTCTTCATCGTCGCGGGCGTTATCGCTCTCGGTATCGTCGAGCAAAAGCTCGCGAAAGCCGAAGGCGCGCTCGACCTCCCGAAGGAGGAGCGCAAATACCGCTACGGCGCGCTGGCGCTGCTGTTCCCGATTTTATACTGTGTATTTGACACGATCGGCACTGCCGCCGACGGCATCATCCTCAACGAAGAAACCGGTTTGGGGCTGGGCGAGATCGACGTGCTGATCCTCTACGGTCTGACCTTCTTCCTCGCGGGCATCGTCTGCTGGATCTTCCTGCTCATCAGGGAAAAGAAAGCCTACAACCCCTTCGCGAAGCCGGAATGGAAGACCCGCTTCCCTGCGGCGCTGTTCGAGCAGTTCGGACAGATCTTCTACGTCTACGCGCTGGCGGAAAACCCCGTCGTCGCCGCGCCGATGGTCGCGTCCTACTGCATCGTGTCCGCAATCCTCTCCCGCATCTTCCTCAAGGAAAAGCTCAAGGCGAGCCAGTACGCCTGCATCATCGCCGTTATCGCCGGTATCGTCATGATGGGTATTGCCGACGGTCTCGCGGAAGCGTAAATTCTCATACATTTCTGTACAGAAACAGTTAACCCCCGATTCACTCGAATCGGGGGTTAGTTTATCTGTTTGCTATTCCACAAAGGGGATATGCGCCTTTGTGTCATTTGTAGGGGAGGGGCTTGCTCCTCCCGCATCGCGTCAGCGACATCGCCGTAAGGCGATCCCATTCTTAATCAAAATTCTTCTTATCATAGCCGAAGTTGGAGAGCAGCGCGCGTCTGTTGCGCCAGTCCTCCTTGACCTTTACCCACGTCTGCAGATTCACCTTACATCCAAAGAACCGCTCGATATCCTGACGCGCGTAGGTCGAGATCTTCTTGAGCATCGCGCCCTTTTTGCCGATGATGATGCCCTTGTGCGAGTCGCGCTCGCAGTAGATGGTCGCCTCGATATCCATGATATCGCCGTCCTCGCGCTCCTTGAGGCTCTCGATCACCACCGCAGTGCCGTGGGGGATCTCTTTGTCGCAGAGTCGGAGGATCTTCTCGCGAATGATCTCGGAGACGATGACCTTCTCCGGCTGATCGGTGACCGCGTCGTCGTCAAAGAAGTGACCGCCCTCGATACAGTGCTTTTTCAGCTCGTCCAATAACGCAGGGAATCCCTCTCCCGTCTCGGCGGAGATCGGCACCACCGCGTCGAAGTTATACAGCTCGCTGTAGCTGAGGATCGCCTCCATCAGCTCTTCCTTTTTATTCTTCAGCGTGTCGATCTTGTTGATCGCGAGGATCGCGGGCATATCCGACTTTTTCAGCTTTTCGATCAGGCTCAGTTCGCCCTTTCGCACGCCGCCTGCCGCCTCGACGACCAGCACGGCGACGTCGCCGTTCGGCACGCTTTCGTTGATCGCCTTGACCATATACTCGCCCAGCTCGTTGCGCGGCTTCAACAGACCCGGCGTATCGATGAATACAAGCTGTTCGTCGCCGTCGGTCAGGATGCCCGTGATGCGGGTGCGGGTCGTCTGCGGCTTGGAGCTGACGATCGCGATCTTGCGGCCCAGAATACGGTTCAATATAGAGCTCTTGCCGACGTTCGGCACGCCGACGATCGTGACAAATACGGATTTTTGATTGTTGTTCATATGATTAACCTCATGTGTTTTATTGTTTTTATAAGTCTTCATCCTAATGGAAAAACGATATAAAAGGCGAAGCAAATGAGAACCTTGCCGTAGGGACGAGCATTGCTCGTCCGTTTGGCAGATACGTTTCACTCCTATCTCACGTTTTCGATAAATAAAACGCCCGTCATTCTGCGGACGGTCAATGGGATCTCCCCGGGTGGGGAGGTGTCATCCGCAGGATGACAGAGGGGTGCCGTCTCCGGCTGAGGAACGCCCCTACGGAAGCGTATGGTTTGCTGCGCGTTTAGACTGCATCGCAACACACGTTTCGGGAGCAAATCCCCTAACACTACATGTATTATACCAAATATCCCGCAAATGTAAAGAGCGCACGCCTTTTCAGCGTGCGCCCGTTTCCTTTTTATAGTCTTCTTTCCAGTCCGATCCGCGTCATGACGGTCTCTTCCTTCTTTCGCATGATCGATTTTTCCTTCGGCTCCATGTGATCGTAGCCGAGCAGATGGAGCATGCTGTGTACCGTCAGGTAACACACCTCGCGCTCCATGCTGTGACCGAAGTCCTGCGCCTGTCTCACCGCTCTCTCCAGCGAGATCACTACGTCGCCGAGGATCTTCGCGCCGGTGTCGGGGTTAACGTCATAGACCCCGTCCTCGCCCATCGGGAAGGACAGCACGTCGGTAGCGGAATCGATATTTCTGAACTCGCTGTTCAGGCTGCGGATCTTTTCATCGTCGACAAAGGTGACATTCACCTCGGCGTTTCCTTTGAAATCCTCTTCCCTGAGGGTCGCGATACACGCACGGCGAACCAGCATCCGTAATCCCGTGGGAATACGAACTTTCTTCTGGCTGTCTGTAATAATCACTTTGACCTTGTCATTTGCCATTGCCATCATCATCATGATAATCCCTACTCTCTTTTACGGCTTACCCGCAGCGCCCCTTGCGCCGGGATAAGATATTAAAACGTCAGAATACGGAGTAGTGCAGGATTACTGACGGTTCGTCGCGTTTAATCATTCGATAACAAAACCGGGTTCGGATTTGTTATCGGATGGCTGCTCGGCAATCTATCCGAAATCCTTACCAAACTATATCTAACTGCTTCTCTGCTTTCTTCAACTGCCTCTTTTAATTATTTTTGCGAGTCCCTCGCCGCGGTCGGGAGCCTCCAATCGATTGATGCGAATATACTGTTGAAGGCTTTTTGCGTTATCAGCTGTTTTTTCTTTCCGAAGCCTTCTCATAGGCGCGGATGATATCCTGCACCAGACGGTGACGGACGACGTCCTTATCCGAGAAGGACATCCGCTCGATGCCCTTGATCCCCTTGAGGATCTTCACGGCTTCCTTCAAGCCGGATTTCGCGCCGGAGGGCAGGTCGATCTGGGTGATATCGCCGGTGATGACCATTTTGCTGTTGTTGCCCAGTCGTGTGAGGAAC
Source organism: Ruminococcus sp. (assembly GCA_017403985.1). Lineage (GTDB taxonomy): Bacteria > Bacillota > Clostridia > Oscillospirales > Acutalibacteraceae > Ruminococcoides. The sequence goes on from JAFRDE010000010.1 coordinate 29,067, forward strand.
ATCTTCATCTGCTCGGAGGTGGTGTTCTGCGCCTCGTCGAGGATGATGAAGCTATCGTCGAGGGTGCGTCCGCGCATATACGCCAGCGGCGCTACTTCGATATTGCCTCTTTCCAGATATTTCTGATATGTCTCCGCGCCCAGCATGTCAAAGAGCGCGTCATACAGCGGTCTTAAATACGGGTCAACCTTGCTCTGTAGGTCGCCGGGCAGAAAGCCCAGCTTCTCGCCCGCCTCCACGGCGGGACGGGTGAGGATGATGCGGTTGACTTCCTTTGAGCGGAACGCCGTTACCGCCATCGCTACCGCCAGATAGGTCTTACCGGTGCCGGCGGGACCGACGGCGATCGTGATCGTGTTGTTCTCGATCGCGGAACAGTACTTTTTCTGTCCCATCGTCTTAGGCTTGATGGGCTTGCCCTTGCTGGTAACGCAGACGCAGTCGGACGCGAGCGTCTCGATCTTTTCCTCGCTGCCCTCATTCACCAGCGAGATGCAATAGGTGATATTCTGCTCGCTGAGCTGTTCGCCGCGGTTCAAAAGACTCAGCAGGCTGTCGATCACCTTGCTCGCCTTGAGAACGCCCTCCGCGTCGCCGGAGATCTTCAGCTCGCTGTCGCGCGCGTGGACGCGAACGTTGAATTCGTCTTCAATGATCTTGATGTTGGAATCAAAGCTGCCGAACAGCGCGGCGGCGTGCTCCATACGGTCTATATTAATGATTTGTTCCATATTACCTCTTTGTCATATAGATATCGTTCTCTGTCATAACAAAATCATCAAACAGGGTATACATATCCAATTTAGAGTAAATATATTGTAACACAAAATTCTGTGAAAATCAACCATAATTTTTCAAAAAAATCTATTAATTATTTATAAATTTCTGAAATTATCTCTATTTTGGCGTAAAAATCCTGCTCTGCAATCATATTATTGACTTTTCGGAATTAAATATAGTATAATAAGCGGTGGATTATTATCTTCTGTTTACATGAAGGAGATCATAAAAATGAAAAAAATCATCTGTCTGATGTTGTGCGCTTTAGCCGCCGTGACGGTCTGCGCGTGCGACACGGACAATACGCAAGCCTCAACCGAAGCGGCGACCGAAACCGTACAGGTTCAGGAAACCGACGCCGCCACGCCTGACGAAAGCGACGGCGTCATCAGCCTGAAGAGCTTCATCGCTTCATTCGATAAGACCGCGACCGCAGAGGAACAGGTCGTACACGAAGACAAGGACGTCAAAATCACCCTCACCGGCATCGACTACGCGGCTATCTCCGGACCGGGGCTGAAGTTCAATATCGAAAGCACCTGCAGCAAGGGCGTGATCATCCAGTCGCCCTACGCGGTCGTCAACGGATACATGATCAGCCCGGAGATGAGCGTCGACGTTCCCGCAGGCAAGACCGTATCCGGTACGCTGACCCTGCCGTACTTCAATCTCGCGATCTCACAGATCACTTCCCTGCAAAAGATCGAATACGTTCTGCGGATCGTCGAAGCAAAAACCTATGAGCCGATCACCACGACCGATCTGATCACCGTTACCACAACGGCAGAGCAGAAAGAACAGACCGCGTGCGACGACAGCGGACAGATTGCTTACGACGATAACGACATCAAGATCGTATTAAAGGGCGTCAACACCGACCGCGCCTATTCCGACGGCGCGGAGCTGCTGGTATATATGTATAACGGCACGGACAAAAATATCGCCGTCCGCACCGACGACGTGATCGTCAACGGATGCGAGATGACCTCGGCGATGAACTGTACCGTCCTCCCCGACAAGCGCGCCGTAGACGTCGTCGTCTTCTACACCCTCGACATGATGGAATATGGTATTGACGAGATCGACAGCGTCAAGGTATCCTTCGAGATCAAAGACGCCGAAAACTGGGAGACCATCGATTCCACCGGCTTGATCAACGTAGAGCTGACTCCGAAAGAAACTGAGTGCTCTACTGAAGCAACCGACACGGAAGAATAATACTTACTGATACAAAAAGAGGCTGACCGCGCGGTCAGCCTCTTTTTTGTTATATCGGTTTTTAGAATCCGGTCACCTTATACAGCAGCGCTTCCTTGGTCTCGTCGGTCTTGGATACATACACCAGCATGTAAACCTCGCCGTCGCTGCCTACCGCGAAATCCTGTACCCAGAAGGTGGATACGGTATTGCTGTCAAAGCCCGCCTTGGTCTTTAAGTCGTCGATCCTGCCCAGCGGCTTGCAGTCGCTGTCGTGCAGATAGATCGTGCCGACGTTCGCGGAGATGATGCCGTTTTCGGTCTCGTTGAGCGCGCTGTAACCGGCGGAATCATCCGGATCGGTCATCGCCAACTCGTTGCCGTCGTAATCAAAGACGCCGATGCGGTAGTTGTCCTCGCCGTCTTCCATATAGGTACCGCCGATCAGGACGCGCTCGCCCGCGATCTCACAGTCGAACACCATCGAGAGCTTGCCCACGCGGTTCTCATCGTCGTTGATGTTCTTGAAGACCCATTCTCCTTCTACGCCGTCATGGATCACGGTAGGATCGGCGTTGACCCAGGTGATCACGGCAAAGTCCTCCAGCTTGGAACACTCCAGATCATGCCTGAAGGGCAGCTCGGTGAAGGTGCCGTCGTCGAGGAGCTCATACGCCTCGAAGATACCCTGGCTGAGCAGGATGTCGCCGGCGTGGTTGACAGTGATCTTTTCAAAGCCGACGCCGTCGTCGTGTGCCGCCTCCTGCGTCGCGGACGTACCGTCGATCGCATAGACGTAGGTCTTTTTGGAGCCTTTATCGGAAAGATAATACTTGCCGTCGGCGTAGTCGCCCGTGAAATCGTGAGTGCTTTCGCCGCCGAAAAGACCGCCGAGGTCGATCGGCTCAAAGGTCAGGTCATAGCCGCCCGCGGAAGCGGTGAAGGAAGTCAGCGGCAGCGCGCCGATCGATGCGACGGGAGCAGCCTGAGTAGCGTCGGTGTCGGCGCCGGAGACGACGTTGGAGTCAACATTGGAGTCCACGTTCGAGTTGGCGTTAACGATCGTCGGCTTCTTCCCGCAGCCCGCCAGAGCGGCGACCGAAAGGATCAGGCATAAAGTCAATACTAAAGCTATCGTTCTTTTCATCATATTCTCCTTTTCAAAAAACATATATCCGGCATATGATGATGCCGATACCGAAAGTTTAACAAAATTTGTAAATAAAGTCAATCTTATTTTGTCGATTTAATCGAATTGTAATATCTTATATATCCTTGACAAAAACCTCCCGGTTTGCTATAATAGCACAGGTGTAAAGTTCTTTGCTTTACAGAGAGGATGAAAACGGTTCCATGAACAGCAAGACCGATATCTCACTGCTCTACGATTTTTACGGCGAGCTGCTCAAGACCTCTCAGCAACAGGTCGTCGAGCTCTATGTCAACGAGGACCTTTCGCTGTCCGAGGTTGCCGAGATCCTCGGCATCAGCCGGCAGGGCGTGCGCGATTCGCTCAACCGCGCTGAAAAGAAGCTGCTCGAATATGAAAGCAAGCTGGGACTGACGGACGCCTATCATAAGCGCCGCGCGCGCAGCGAAGCCGTCCGCAGGATCATCGATGAAATCAAAACTACCGAAGGCTGCGGCGCTATCCTGCCTCAGCTGAATGAAATAGAAGAACTCATGAGAGGAGATGACTGAGCATGGCATTTGAAAACCTGTCCGATAAGCTGAATAACGCGTTCAAAAAGCTGAAAAACAAGGGCAAGCTGACCGAAGCCGACGTCAAAGAGGCGATGCGCGAGGTGCGTCTGGCGCTGCTCGAAGCCGACGTCAACTTCAAGGTCGCGAAGGAATTCACCAACAAAGTCACCGAGCGCGCCATCGGCGCCGACGTGATGGAGAGCCTGACGCCCGCTCAGATGGTCATCAAAATCGTCAACGAAGAGCTCGTCAACCTGATGGGCGCCGAAGACGCCCGCCTCGAGTTCGCCTCCAAGCCCCCCACGATCATCATGCTGTGCGGCTTACAGGGCGCCGGTAAAACCACCCACGCCGCCAAGCTCGGCAAGTATCTGAAAGAACAGGATCACCGCCCGATGCTGGTCGCGTGCGACATCTACCGTCCCGCCGCGATTGAACAGCTGAAGGTCGTCGGCGGTCAGGCAGGGGTGCCGGTTTTTGAGATGGGCACCGAAAACCCCGTCACCATCGCCAAAGAAGCGATCAAACACGCCAAAGACTACGGCAACGATATCGTCATCCTCGATACCGCCGGCCGTCTGCATATCGACGAAGCGCTGATGCAGGAGCTGCAGAACATCAAAGCGGAGGTCCATCCGCATGAGATCCTGCTGACCATCGACTCCATGACCGGTCAGGACGCCGTCAACGTCGCCAAGACCTTCAACGAGCTGCTCGACATCACGGGCGTCATCCTGACAAAGCTCGACGGCGATACCCGCGGCGGCGCCGCGCTGTCCGTCAAGGCGGTCACCGGCAAGCCGATCAAGTTCTCCGGTACCGGCGAAAAGCTCGAAGACCTCGAGATGTTCCATCCCGACCGCATGGCTTCCCGTATCCTCGGTATGGGCGACGTACTCACCCTGATCGAAGAAGCGGAACAGAAGCTCGACCAGAAAAAGGCGGAAGAGCTCGCACAGAAGATGCTCAAAAACAAGATGGACTTCAACGATATGCTCGACCAGCTCGAACAGGTCCGCAACATGGGTCCCATCAAGGGCATCCTCAGCAAGCTCCCCGGCGTCGGCAACAAGGTCGACGACATGGACATCAACGAGCGCATCCTTGACTGGAACCGCGCGATCATCCTGTCGATGACCCCCGCGGAGAGAGCGCACCCCGGACTGCTGAATCCGTCGCGCAAGCGCCGTATCGCCGCAGGCTCCGGCAGACCCGTCGAAGAAGTCAACCGCCTGATCAAACAGCTTGAGCAGACCCAAAAGATGATGCGCCAGTTCACCTCCAAGGGCAAGAAGGGCAAGCAGCTCAGAAAGATGCTCAACAACAACGGCGGCATGGGCGGCATGCCCCCGATGGGCGGAGGCTTAATGTAGTGGTCAGAGATTAGTGGTTAGTGGCAAGTAATAGACGGGCTTCGCCCGTACCTATTTTTAACTTGTCTTTGACAAATCGCTTACTGACGCTGCTGAATACAAATATTCGGGTGTGGGTGAAACCCACCCATCAACTGACCACTGGTCACTAACCACTGGTCACTGATAACGCTGTTAACGGATTCATCCGTTTCAGATAATTTACGACTGTAAATTATATATATAACTTTATTATAGTTAGGAGGTTAGACCATGGTAAAAATCAGACTGAGAAGAATGGGTGCGAAAAAGAACCCCTTCTATCGCATCGTAGTAGCTGACTCGCGTTATCCGCGCGACGGCCGCTTCATCGAGGAAATCGGTACCTACAACCCCACCGCCGAACCCTCTGAGGTAAAAGTAGACGCCGATAAGGTTAAGGAATGGATCGCTAAGGGCGCACAGCCGACCGATACCGTAAAGGCATTATTCAAGAACACAGGCATTCTTTAATAGTATTTCTAATAATTAATTGCGAAAGGACCATAATTATGAAAGACTTACTTCTTACTATTGCACAGGGTCTGGTAGAAGACCCCGACGCGGTCAGCGTAACCGTTGACGAACCCAACGAGGAAGGTACCGTTGTTTACCACATCCATGTAGCCGAAGGCGATATGGGCAGAATCATCGGTAAGCAGGGCAGAATCGCCAAGGCGATCCGCACCGTTGCGCGCTCCGCGGCGATCCGCAAGAACGAGAAGGTTATGGTAGAGATCGACTAATTCCACTACACATTCCATAGCACGGCAAAACGCACCCCGAAGGGTGCGTTTTCGTTTTTTCCGTTATATATACTTATTCACTGCCATTACGAGGAGCGTAAGCGACGTCGCCGTAAGACGTATCTCACAGCCTTACTTCCCCCGATTGAACTTCTTCACTCTCTCCGAAATATCCGCCAGCTCCTCCTTGCTCTTTTCGGGCAGGTTCTCCAGCTCTTCGAGGAAGGTCGATACGGTATCCTTCTCCCTGATCTTCAGGTACTCGGTATAGTAGGCGACCACCGCGCCGGGCACCATCGCCACGGTCAGCACGCCGAACAGCGTCACGATGATCGTGATGATCCTGCCGAGCAGCGTGATCGGAACGATATCGCCGAAGCCGATTGTCGTCGACGCGACAAAGCAGAAATAAAAGCCTTCAAATACCCCGTGCACCTGCGGCTCGATGAACGATATCAGCGCGCCGCCGATCAGCAGTATCACCAGATAACCCATAAATATCTTGATGGCTCCCGTGCGAATGAGCACCTTTCCGATTCTCCTGAATGCTTTCATCATAATCCCCCATTCGGCAATTGTATGATCCTATTATATATAACCGCCGTATGCTTTGCAATACAAATACAAATTATAGTTGAAAAACAACAGATCAGCCGTTATAATATGGATTAGTCATTGCGAGGCTCCAAAGGAGCCGTGGCAATCTCAACCGAATATAAAAAGGATCTGATCCCATGCAAAAGCAATATCTCGAGGTCGGCAAAATCGTCGGCACCCACGGTATCCGCGGTGAAATGCGGGTCGAGTGCTGGGCGAACTCCCCCGACTTCCTCAAAAAATTCAAAAAGCTTTATCTCGACGAGGGCAAGACGGCGCTCTCCGTCTCCTGCCGCCCGCATAAAAACATCGCCCTGATGACGGTCAAGGGTATTTCGACCATCGAAGAAGCCGACAAGCTCCGCGGCAAGGTGCTGTACATCGACCGCGCCGACGTGAAGCTCGAGGAGGGCGAGCACTTCGTACAGGATATCATCGGGCTCGAAGTCACCGACGCCGACAGCGGCAAGGTTTACGGAATCGTCAAGGACGTCCTCAAGACCGGCTCCAACGACGTCTATGAGATGAAAGCGGAGGACGGCAAGCTCTATTACATCCCCGTCATCCCCGATGTCCTCGACCGCTTTGATTTCGACGAGAGCAAAGTCTATATCCATCCGATGAAAGGACTGTTCGACGATGAGGATTGATATCATCACCTTGTTCCCCGAGATGTGCGAGGCGGTACTCTCCGAGAGCATCATCGGCAGGGCGCGCAGAGCGGGCGCGCTCGACATCTGCTGTCACCAGCTGCGCGACTTCGCCCTCGACAAGCACCGCCGTGTGGACGACTCCACCTACGGCGGCGGCATGGGGATGCTGATGATGGCGGAGCCCATCGCCCTGTGCTATGAAAGCATCTGCGAACAGACCGATACCAAGCCGCATTTCATCTACCTATCCCCCAAGGGCAAGACCCTGACCCAGAAAAAACTCAAGGAGCTGTCCTCTTACGACAACATCTGTCTGCTGTGCGGACACTACGAGGGCGTCGACCAGCGCGTACTGGATCGCTATGTGGACGAAGAGATCTCTATCGGCGACTATGTGCTCACCGGCGGCGAGCTTCCGGCACTGGTGCTGACGGACTCGCTCGCGCGTCTGCAGCCGGGCGTTCTCAGCGACGACGAGTGCTTTGAGCTCGAGAGCCACTATGACGGTCTGCTCGAGTATCCGCAGTACACCAAGCCGCAGACATGGCGCGGCGAAGAGATCCCCGAGGTGCTGTTCAGCGGCCACCATGAAAACATCCGCAAGTGGCGGCGGGAGCAAAGTATTGTGGAAACTGCCAAAAAACGTCCGGATATGATCGCAGCAGCCGACCTGAACAGCGAAGAACGGCAGCTTGCCGAAAAGATCATCACCGAACAGAGCGATAATAATCCGCGATAATTCCTGTTTTTTATCCCGAAAGTCAAAAAACTGCAGGAAGAATCGTGCATGAAATTCCCCGCTCTTGGTAAAATTGCACAATAAAAAAGATTCCATGATTTCGACAGTTATATATCAAAACAAAAATGAATTTCGACTGTTGACCAACCGCGGATTCAAGGATATAATAAGGAAGCAATCAATTTACTGTATTATATATTCGAGAAAAAAGAGGGTATCATTATGTACGTTAAGGAAGTTTTAGTTCAGAACAAAGCCGGCTTACACGCCCGTCCCGCTACTTTCTTCATTCAGAAGGCTAACGAATACAAGTCTTCTATCTGGGTAGAAAAGGATGAAAGAAAAGTCAACGCTAAGTCTCTCCTCGGCGTTCTTTCCCTCGGCATCATCGGCGGCACCTCTATCAAGATCTATGCCGACGGTCCCGACGAGACCGATGCGGTAGACGGTTTGGTCGATCTGATCAACTCCGGTTTTGCGGAATAATCTTCATATGCTGAAAAAGGCGGACGTAGGTCCGCCTTGTTTTTTTGCCGATAAGCCTTTTTGCAGCAGGCAGTGAGCAGTTGTTAGTTATTAGTTGTAAGTTGTCAGTTGTCAGTTATCAGTTGTGAGTGTGAACAGTTGTTAGTTGATAATTTGCAGCAAAAACCACAGAACGCTGCAAACGAATTGTAGGGGACGGCGCTCGCGATGTCCCGGCGGCTTTTTCGCAATCCCGTTCAAACGCGAAGCAAACCCTACCTTTCCGTAGGGGCGACCAATGGTCGTCCGCCGGCAGGAACGATTGACTCCTATCTGCGGTTTCCGCTATTTGCTGCGCCCGTCATTCTGCGGATGGTCAATGACCATCCCTACAAAAGCAGGTATTTGCTTTGCTTTTATACAGGATCATCACAAAGGTTTCGGGACGTCGGCGAGCGCCGTCCCCTACAGCAAGCGTTGCAGTGTGCGTGGTAGGGACTCTTGTTCCGATATGATATCCGCATTTGAAAGGAGCGCATTGATTTCGTAGGGGCGAGCATCGCTCGTCCGCAGAATGACGGGCGTTTCTGCTATCGAATACAGCTCATAGGAGTCAGGCGCTTCTGCCAAGCGGCGAGCTCACCGTACCACACAAAAATCCCCGGGGATCGCTCCCCGGGGATTTTGCTGTATCAATTAATATATTTCGCTTTTATGATGCCTTCGGGTGCTTTTCATCCCACTTCTCAAAAGTGGTCATCTGAGCCAGCACGCGCTGCATCAGCGTAACGTCGATCGCATCAACATCACCGGAGAGATCGACATCGGCAGCCGCCTCAACGAATTTTTCTACATCAAGATCGACCAGATAACGCTGGAGGGTGGTAACGTCAAGCATATCGAATACGCCGTCGCCGTTAGCGTCGCCGCGAACGAGGTCAGCGGGGATGATCAGTTCTTCTGCTGTAGCGGGCTTCTGACCGGCAGCATCCCAGAATGTAGCGTGGCAATCGGTGCACTCGTAATGAGCTTTCACGCCGGGAACGGTTGCGGTCGCGGGAACTTCCTCATGATACGCGAGCGGATCGCTGTGACCCTTTGCGGAGATCGGAACGTCGTCACGGCTGAGTTCTGTGCCGCACTCGGTACAACGAGTAACCATAACCTTCAGGCCATTCTCGGTGCAGGTCGCGGGATATCCTGCCATCTGATCCTGAACGGGCTCGCCGGGGGTATGCTGAGCAAGATCATGATACTTGGTCTCGCGGGAGATCTCACCTTTACACACGGTGCAGTAGGTGACCTCGTCATAAGCGCCCTGTACGGTGCAGGTAGAAGCATGATCGTTCTCGATCACGGGCTCGCCGGGAGTGTGCAGCAACTTGCCGATGTCGGTATGCTCACGGGAGATTTCCTCGCCGCACTCGGTGCAATAGGTGACCGAGTCATAGCCGCCCGCCTGCTGACAGGTAGCGGGTACAAAGTTCTCCTGTACGGGCTCGCCGGGAGTGTGCAGCAGCTTGCCGATCACGATCTCCTCGCGGGAGAGCTCTTCGCCGCAGGTGGTGCAGTATACGACCTTGTCATAAGAGCCTGCGTGCTGGCAGGTAGCGGGAACAACGTTCTCTTCGGTGGGTTCGCCGGGAGTATGCTCGTGAGGAGTGCTGCCGGCGGGCAGAGTGGATTTTTCATAATCCCAATCGCAGTCGGGACCGTCAGCCAGCTTCGCCTGAACCTCTTCGTCTTCCAGAATGCTCTTTACATCATCCTTGGTCAGGCTGAGACCTGCGCCGATATCGTCGATCATCTTCTGCTCGGTCTTATAGTTCGGAGAAGTCTCGCTGATCTCACAAACATAACCGTGCGCGTTCTGATAGCAGGTCTTACCCTGGAAATCGGTCTTTTCTTCTGTAAAGAAATCTTTCAGAAGATCGTAGTCGGTTTTACCTGACTCAAGGCAGGTACCGACAACGTTACCGATAGAGGTAATACCTCTTACGGGACCGCAAACGGCAGCATCGATACTATCATCCCAATAAGCGGTCAGCGCCATTTTAGAGCTGTCAACGGGGTTCTCGGTCATGGTGCCGTCACTGTAAGCGTAATGACCTAAGCAGTCGGTGTTAAAGAACAGATCGTAGGTCTGGTCGCCCCAGTTCTTGCCCTCGGTGCGGACGAAGATAATCTTGTACTGAACGCCGGGGGTCAGGGTGTATCCCTGCTTACCGCCCACCGGATCGATCTCAAATACAGTCGACTCGCCTGTGGTAGCGGCGCCGATGGACTTGCTGGCGCCCCATGCAAGAGTTTTCTCAAGATCGCCGCCGAAGATGTGGAAAGCGACCTTATTCTTGTCGCCCATGGTCCAGCCGGTGCCTTGAACATCGAAATACAGCTTGTTGGGGTCGGGCGTAAAGCCGGCTGTCGGCGCCGCAGAGACAGACACAAAGCCTACCGTCATAACGGAAGCGATCAGCATCACTGCCAAAAGCATAGATAAAACTTTTTTGAACATTATGTTACCTCCTATAATGTATAATGGTGCGTATACATTATGCCATAAAACTTTGAAAAATACAACTGTTTTTTATGAGAATTCAGAATAATTTTAATAATAATTTTTATTCGTTTTGTCCATTCTTATGTGATATAGCCGAAATTGCGCTTTTTTTCTTTTACAGCGCTGTTTTTTCATCCCCGCTTGTGCTATAATGCGGATGGATAAATGTCTTATTGATTTATGTCATTGCGAAGCCCGAAGCCTTCCTCTTATGAGGAAGGTGCCGAACGGGGTCCCCAAAAAGCCCCTGCTTTTAGGGGAGAGGACGAACGGCGACACGAGGTCAAGGCATACCTACCGGATATGCCTACCGAGTACAGCCGATGAGAACGACGTGGCAATCCCCTTGTCGTATGCAATCGTTTGATGAAGCAGAAAGGGCGATGCGCCGTTTTGTGAGATTCCCACGGGGCTGAAGCCCCTCGGAATGACAGCGTAAATAGTGGGAGGTAATTATGAATACTGCGATCGTAGGCATCAACTGGGGCGACGAAGGCAAAGGCCGCATGGTCGACCTCATCAGCGAAGATTACGACGTCGTCGTACGCTATCAGGGCGGCGGCAACGCCGGTCACACCGTCATCAATGAATACGGCAAATTTGCCCTGCACCTGCTGCCCTCGGGAATCTTCCGCAAGGGCGTCGTGTCCGTCATCGGCAACGGCGTCGCCGCGGATCCCGAAAGCCTTTTGAACGAGATCCGCTATGTGCGCGACAAGGGCGTGTCCGTCACCCCCGCCAACCTGAAGATCAGCTCGCGCGCGTCGCTCCTGCTGCCGTGGCACAAGGAACTCGACTGCCTTGAGGAACAGCGCCTCGCCGACAAAAAGTTCGGCTCCACCAAGCAGGGTATCGCTCCCTTCTACTCCGACAAATACCAGAAAAAGACCGTCTTGGCGGGCGAGCTGTTCGACGAGGAAGCGTTCTTTACACACCTTGAGAGCATCATGGAATGGAAGAACCTGACGCTCGAAAAGGTCTACGGCGCCGCGCCGACTACCCGCGAACAGCTCAAAGAGTGGTATGATACCTACTGCGTACCGCTCATGCCCTTTATCGGCGACCTCGACGGCTTCTATGACGACTGCAAAGAAAACGATAAGAACATCCTGTTTGAAGCGCAGCTCGGGTCACTGAGAGATATCGACTACGGCATCCACCCCTACACCACCTCATCCTCCACCATCGCCGCCTACGCGCCCATCGGCGCAGGCGCTCCCGCGATGAAGTTAGACGAGGTCCTCGGCGTGGTCAAGGCGTATTCCACCTGCGTCGGCGAAGGACCCTTCACCAGCGAATGGTTCGGCGAAGAGGCGGATAAGCTCCGTGAGGCGGGCGGCGAATACGGCGCCAAGACCGGTAGACCCCGCCGCGTCGGCTCATTCGACGTCGTCGCGACCCGCTACGGCGTGAAGGTCCAGGGCGCTACCGCTGTCGCGCTGACCAAGATGGACGTCTTAAGCTATATGGACAAGATCCCCGTCTGCACCAAATACATTGTCAACGGCAGCCGCACAGACAGATTCCCCTTCCCCTCTCTGCTCGACAAGGCGGAGCCTTATACCGAATATCTCCCCGGCTGGGGTACCGATATCTCCGGCGTACGCAAGTTTGAGGATCTGCCCAAAGAAGCGCAGGATTACGTGCTGTATATCGAGAAGCAGATCGGATGCTTCATCAAGTACGTCTCCGTCGGTCCCGAGAGAGACAGTATTATTATCCGGTAACCATCTCGCTGTCATTGCGAGGAGAGCGAGCGACGTGGCAATCCCACAAAGAGGAGCAGCACTTCTCTCCCCCGCAAAAGCTTCGACTTTGGAGAATATCATGACCTATTACGTTTATATCCTCTCCAACAATTATAATACTACCCTGTACATCGGTGTAACGAATAACTTGATCAGGCGAGTGTATGAGCATAAAACCCATATAGATCCATCTTCTTTCACTGCAAAATATCACGTCAATAAGTTGGTATATTACGAAATGTACACGGAACCGGAACTTGCGATAGCAAGGGAAAAACAGCTCAAAGGGAGAAACAGAACATACAAAAACTCAATCATAGAAAAAGATAATCCTCAATGGATTGATTTATACCCATCTATCATATAACTATTATTTCCTTTTTGTGGGATTGCCACGGCTCCGGAGGAGCCTCGCAATGACTGCTTACGGGAAAGGAGCATTATCATGACAACTAATTACGAATCCCCGTTTTCGGCGCGCTACGCGTCGGATTATATGAAATCCCTGTTCTCCGCCCAGACAAGGATCGAGACATGGAGAAAGCTCTGGGTAGAACTGGCGAGAGCCGAAAGCGAGCTCGGTCTGCCCATCACCCCCGAACAGGTCGCCGACCTCGAAGCGCACATCAGCGATATCGACTTCGACTACGCCGCCGAAAAGGAGAAGGAGTTCCGCCATGACGTCATGGCGCACATCCACGCCTACGGCAAAGAGGCTCCCTCCGCTGCCGGCATCATTCACCTCGGCGCGACCTCCTGCTATGTCACCGACAACGCCGATCTCGTGCTCTACCGCGACGCTTTGCTCTACATCCGCAGGGAGCTGCTGAAGGTCGTCGCGAATCTGTGTGACTTCTGCGAAAAGTACAAAGACATGCCGACCCTCGGTTACACCCACTACCAGCCCGCGCAGCTCGTCACTGTCGGCAAGCGCGCGTCGTTATGGCTGCAGGACTTTGTGAGCGACCTCGACGAGATCGACTTTGCGATCAAAAACGTCAAATTCCTCGGCTGCCGCGGCACAACGGGCAGCGAGGCGAGCTTCGTAGAGCTCTTTGACGGCGACGATGAAAAGATCAATTCACTCAATCAGAAAATCGCCTCAGCCTTCGGCTTCGACGAGATCTTTGACGTACAGGGTCAGACCTATCCCCGCAAGGTGGACAGCCGTATCCTGAACGCCTTATCCTCGATCGCCCAGAGCGCTCATAAATTCGCCACCGATATGCGCCTGCTACAGCACGACCGCCAGCTCTTCGAGCCCTTTGCCAAGACGCAGGTCGGCTCCTCGGCGATGCCCTATAAGCGCAACCCGATGATGTGTGAGCGCATCTGCTCGCTCTCCCGCTATCTGATGGCTGACGCGCTGAACGCGCCGATGACGGTCTCCGTCCAGTGGATGGAGCGCACCCTCGACGACAGCGCCAACCGCCGTATCTCTATCCCCGAAGCGTTCCTCTGCGCCGACGCGGTCCTGCGTATTTTACAGAGAGTCACCGCCGACATCGTCGTCAACACTGACGTCATCAACAGAACGGTCATGACCTATCTGCCCTTTATCGCGACCGAAAACCTGATGATGGAGGGCGTCAAGCGCGGCGGCAACCGTCAGGAACTGCACGAGATCATCCGCCGCTGCTCCATGCAGGCGATCGCCGCAATGGACAAGGGCGAGCCCTGCAGCCTGCTGTCGATGCTTGCGGCTGACGAAAACTTCCCGCTCAGCGAAGCGGAAATGACCGACGTCCTCAATCCGGGCGACTACATCGGCAGATGTCCCGCGCAGGTACAGGCGATCGTCGATAAGACCAGACCGCTCCTCTCCGGCGTCGACCGCGAGAACGCGGAGATCAATATATAAATCACAGTGTCATTGCGAGGCTCCTTCGGAGCCGTGGCAATCCCACAAAGAGGAGCACAACTTCTCCGACAAGGGGATTCCCACGTCGGGCGTTGCCCTCCTCGGAATGACATTTTTCAATGGGAGGTATACCATGGAAAAAATCTTAGTTCTCGACTTCGGCGGCCAGTATAACCAGCTCATCGCGCGCCGCGTGCGTGAGCAGAACATCTACGCCGAGATCAAACCTTATAACAAGATCACTGTGGAACAGATACAGCAGGAAGGCTATAAGGGCGTCATCTTCACCGGCGGTCCCAACAGCGTATCCGATCCCGCCGCTCCCCACTTTGATCCCGCGATTTTGGACGCGGGCATCCCGATCCTCGGCATCTGCTACGGCTGCCAGCTCATCGCCCATATGGCGGGCGGTATGGTCGAAGGCGCCGAAGACAGCAGCGAGTACGGCAAGATCGAGGTGTATGCGCGCGACAACGTTCTGTTCACCGACGTTCCCGCCAAGAGCGTTTGCTGGATGAGTCACCACGACTATATCCCCCATCCGCCCAAAGGCTTCACCACCATAGCCATTACCGAAAAATGCCCCGTCGCCGCGATGTGCGACGAGAACCGTAAGATCTACGGCGTGCAGTTCCACCCCGAGGTCACCCACACCGAATACGGCAAACAGATCCTGCACAACTTCCTTTACGCCGTATGCCAATGCGCGGGCGACTGGAAAATGGACAGCTTCATCGACGATACCGTCGCCGAGCTGCGTGAGACGATCGGCGACAAAGGCGTCGTGCTCGGGCTCTCCGGCGGCGTAGACAGCTCCGTCGCCGCCGCGCTGCTGAGCAAGGCGGTCGGCAAACAGCTCACCTGCGTCTTTGTCGACCAGGGGCTGATGCGCAAGGACGAGGGCGACTTCGTCGAAAAGACCTTCACCGACCTTTTCGACATGAACTTCGTCCGCATCAACTGTCAGGAAGAGTTTCTCGCGAAACTCAAAGGTCTGACCGACCCCGAGGACAAGCGCAATGTCATCGGCACCGAATTCTACAGCGTATTCTGGAATAAGATCCGCGAGAGCTTCGGCTCCGGCTTCTTCGCGCAGGGCACGATCTACCCCGACCGCATCGAAAGCGGCAAGGGCGACGCGTCCAAAATCAAAACCCACCATAATCAGGTGGGCGTCCCGAAGGATATCCAATTCGAGGGCGTGATCGAACCGCTCAAAGACCTCTTCAAGGACGAGGTAAGAGCCGTCGGCGAAAAGCTCGGTCTCCCCCACGATCTCGTCTGGCGCCAGCCCTTCCCCGGTCCCGGACTGGGCGTAAGAGTCATCGGCGAAGTCACCGCCGAACGCGTCCGCATCCTGCAGGAAGCCGACGCGATCCTCCGCGACGAAATGGATAAATGCGGCTACGCCGATCAGATGAGCCAGTTCTTCGCCGTCCTTCCGGGCGTCAAGACCGTCGGCGTTATGGGTGACGAACGCACCTACAGCGAGCTGGTCGCGATCCGCGCCGTCACCACCGATGACTTCATGACCGCCGACTGGGCAAAGATCCCCTACGATATCCTCGGCAGGGTAAGTAACCGCATCATCAACGAGGTCGACAAGGTCAACCGCGTGGTGTATGATATCACGAGTAAGCCCCCCGGAACGGTGGAGTGGGAGTGATTTTGCAAAGCAAAATCAACTATGAACGCCCCAGCGTTCATATCATTCCCTTTTCCTCTATCTGTCATTGCGAGGAGCGCCGGCGACGTGGCAATCCCACAAACAGGGACTGCACTTTTTCTAACAAACCTTATAAAAACCGCCCTTAGCTGTATCGATCCACAGCCAAGGGCGTTCATTTTTATATTCGGTTACGCTTCTTTCCAGCGCTTGAGCTGCGACAGATAGCCGTCGTACGCCGCTCTTCTCTCGTCGTCCGGGATTCCCTCCGTATTCGGCACGTTCGCCATCAAAAAGTCCAGCAGCTTTTCCTTGCTGTCATAGGCGAATTTCCCGTCTGCGTAGCACCACTTGCAGTAGTCTTCATTCAGGCTGCCGTCCGGCTCGCGGCTGATCATATCCTCATCCGTCAGCGGCATCCCGCAGCACTGGCAAAACAATTGATCCATTTCCATCATCAAAAACTCCTTTCAATAAACAGTCGTCGCTACCTCAAAAGCCTCCCTTTCCTAAGGGAGGCGGCACGAAGTGCCGGAGGGTTCCTCAACCGATTTATTTATGGATATACATCCTCGTCATTTCCGGCTCACCGTCGCCCTGCACCATGCACAGGAACTCCCAGCCGTAGCGCTCATAGAAGCCGATATGGTCGCTCACCAGATAGATCGGACTGATACCCTTTGCTCTCATATCCTCGACCGTCATATCCAGCAGCTTTCCCGCGATCCCCTGACCGCGGTACACCTCCTCCGTATAGACGGCGCATACGTTGGGCGCCAGGTCCTTTCTGTCGTGAAAGTCGTTCTCGATCACGCCCATCCCGCCGACGATCTTGTCACCGTCGAGGCAAAGGTACCATCCGTACTCGACCTCGCCGCTGAGGTAAGCGTCCATACATTCAAGGTACGCCTCCGGCGGCACACCCCATTTTGAGTGGAACCACTGCGCGGCTTCATCTTTCAGCGCGGGACGCTCCCGCAGAGTGATATATTCGTATGACATATTGATATCTCCTTTGCTGCCATTATTTTTATACATTTATTATATCTGATTACGCACCGGTGTCAAGGCTCGCCTTGCGAAAGCCGAGGTTCTGTGATAAGATAAAGTCACTATATCCCCATAAAGCAAGACGGCGCCACGATGACTCAAAGTTTTGTAGAGCAGAGCGTTTGTCAGCCTCCCTTTCCTAAGGGAGGTGCCCCGAAGGGGCGGAGGGTTGAAATCTTTTCCAACTGATACAGCTTTCCAAAACAAAAAACTGCTACAGCAACCCTCAGTCACGGGCACACGTGCCCGCGCCGCCCTCCTCAGCGGAGGCAGCAGACCCTTTTGTCCGCAATGCGGACATTTCCCATAGCAGGGGAATCTCCTTAGGAAAGGGAGCCTCGTAAACGTTCCGATGTCATCTTTCACGATAATCACATACTAAACATATTTACTGATTTGCTAATACTCTATCAAATACAGGTGATACAATGAAAAACTCCTTTGAACTGATCTACGACGTCGTGCGGCGTATCCCCTACGGCAAAGTCGCGACCTACGGACAGGTCGCCATGCTCGCGGGCAACCCCCGCTGGAGCCGCGTGGTCGGCTACGCCCTGCACGTCAACCCCGATCCGGAACATATCCCCTGCTACCGCGTCGTCAACCGCCTCGGCGAGCCCTCCCCCGCCTTCGCCTTCGGCGGCGTGAACGAACAGATCGCCTTATTAGAGAACGAGGGCGTCACCTTCACCGACGGCAAAGTCGATCTGTCCAAATACCTTTGGGATGGGAAAACGGAATCATATCAAAAGGCTGACTGAGATAACCTCTCAATCAGCCTTATCTTTATTTTGCAACAAACAAACCGTAGATCAACAGCAGCACCGTCATGATGATCCCGACAACAATATTCTTTTTATATGCATATCCTTTCCGCTGTGTGACTACTCCGAAAACGATCGACGCGACAGGGATCGGCAAAAAACACAAAAAGATTCTGATATTATGGAAAAATGCATCTGGATTCCACTCAGATATTAGTGACGCAACAACAAGTGCAATCCAAATCGACGCAATCGAAAGAACAAACAGAATCACCGATATCGCCGTCAAAGAGCCTTTTCTTTTCGGCTTTTGTTTTTCGGTGATACGTGAGCGTAAAAACCAGTAGAAGCGGGAATTCTCAGTCAGATCTGCCATATGTATAATGAAGAGCTGATTGGCATATTGAAAAACGATCAAATCTCCGTATTGCCAAATATGCAAAAGTTCAGTGAATTGCATGGTACACGTTGAGACAAATTCACCGTTCCTGCTAACCGTTTGCTCAACATGGTTTTCATATATATCATAACGAAACATCGTATTTAGAGTCTGCTTTTCGCCTGCTGTAATAGCTTTCCTGAGTTTCATATAATTCATCCCCGTCATTATGGCGATAAAGATAAAAGCTCCGAACGCTAATCCGATCGTCATAGGGTCTTGACCGGTCAGTGATTGTAACAGAAATATCAGAAGTACCCCTGTAAAGACCGTCATACAGATCATTCTTTTTTTATTTGCTCCCCACATCGCTCTCCTGACATCGTCTTTTTGATAACATACCGTAAAGGATTCTAACGGTTCATCCAGATCCTCTATGACTTTCTGCACAGTCTGATCATCCTCGCTCAGCAGTTCATCCACCGAAACGCCGAATATCTCTTTCAGCTTCAACAGATTATCTATGGTTGGCGTCGTCTGATCTTTCTCCCACTGGCTCACGGTCTGGCGGCTCGCGAACAGCATCTCGCCTAACTGCTCCTGCGACAGATTCTTCTGTTTTCTGTAAAACTGTATTTTCTCTCCTAAAGACATGGGGCATCCTCTTTTTCTAAAAAATCGACGGTTATCTGTCTGCTATCCATTTCCATTATAGATAACAACATTAAAAATGTAAAGCACGGCTTTCTTGCTTTTGTCAAGCTCCGCTTGCTTCGCGCTGAAATGCTATATTTTCATTCAGCCTGAAATATCAATAGATGATTCCCTATTGACGATAGTACTACATTTTGTTATAATCTAAACATTAACACCATACATACAGTACGGTGTAATTTTGGGAGGACAATATGCAAGGAAATGTAAGACCCGAAACCATGGAAAGAATCACCACACCTGAACTCGCTCAGGCGTTCATCGACGAACAGATAGCGGAACTTCGTTCCCAGATAGGCGACAAAAAGGTGCTGCTCGCTCTTTCCGGCGGCGTAGACAGCTCCGTTGTCGCGGCTCTGCTGATCAAAGCCATCGGCAAGCAGCTCGTCTGCGTCCACGTCAACCACGGTCTGCTCCGCAAGGGCGAACCCGAGCAGGTCATCGAAGTGTTCCGCAACCAGATGGACGCGAACCTGATCTATGTCGACGCTGTCGACCGCTTCCTCGACAAACTCGCCGGCGTCGCCGAGCCTGAGAAAAAGCGTAAGATCATCGGCAAAGAGTTCATCGACGTCTTCGCCGAAGAGGCTGAAAAGCTCGAGGGCATCGAGTTCCTCGGTCAGGGCACCATCTACCCCGACATCCTCGAAAGCCAGGACGGCGTCAAAGCCCACCACAACGTCGGCGGTCTGCCCGAAGACCTGCAGTTCGAGCTGGTCGAGCCCGTCAAGCTGCTGTTCAAGGACGAAGTAAGAGTTGTCGGTAAGGCGCTTGGTCTGCCCGATAACATGGTCTTCCGTCAGCCCTTCCCCGGTCCCGGACTGGGCGTACGCTGCCTCGGCGCGATCACCCGCGACCGTCTGGAGGCTGTCCGCGAGTCTGACGCGATCCTGCGCGAAGAGTTTGCGAATAACGGTCTCGAGGGCAAGGTCTGGCAGTACTTCACCGCTATTCCCGATTTCAAATCTGTCGGCGTGACCGACGGCAAACGCACCGAAGGCTGGCCCGTCATCCTGCGTGCCATCAACACCAAGGACGCCATGACCGCCACGGTCGAGGACGTTCCCTTCGCCCTGCTGCAGCATATCACACAGCGTATCACAGCGGAGGTCCCGAACGTCAACCGCGTCCTCTTCGACCTCACCCCCAAGCCCTGCGCGACCATCGAGTGGGAGTGAGCCGCAGGCTCAACTATGAACGCTTGGGCGTTCATATCACAACTTACGCGTAAGCATAATCATTACCAATCACTGATAACTAATAATAGCCGCCAAGTGGGATATTTTCCTGCTCGGCGGCGTTTCCGTCTGTTACGGAAAAATTAGAAAAAGATACTTGACAAATCGAATACCTCGTGTTATGATGTATTACACAATATGATGTATTCTGCGAAAGGAGGTATAAGATGGATATACAGCTTAAGCGCGGGCTTTTGGACGTATGCGTCCTCGCCGCCATCAAAAACGAGGATTCCTACGGCTACAAGATCATCAAGGACATGAAGCCATATATCGAGCTGTCCGAATCCACCTTGTATACCATCTTAAAGCGCCTTGAGGCAGCCGGTATGCTGACCGTCCGCACGGCGGAGCATAACGGCAGGCTCCGTAAATACTACCATATCACCGACGCGGGACTGGGGCGCATCGAGGATTTCAAGGAGGAATGGACTCAGATGGTATCCATCTATCGCTTTGTGACAAAGGAGGATGAGGGAAATGAATAAACAAGCCTTTCTCAATGAACTGCGCTCCCGGCTCGCGGGTCTGCCGCAGGAGGATATCGAGGAACGCCTCGGCTTTTATGAAGAAATGATCGACGACCGCGTCGAAGAGGGTCTATCCGAAGAAGAAGCCGTCGCCGACGTCGGCAGCATCGACGAGATCGTTACCACTGTCCTCGCCGATTATCCGCTGTCGAAGCTCGTGAAGGAAAAGGTGAAGCCCAAGCGCAAACTGCGCGCGTGGGAAATCGTTCTCCTGATCCTCGGCTCCCCGATCTGGCTTGCCCTGCTGATAGCCGCTTTCGCAGTCATTTTATCACTGTACATCATACTGTGGTCGCTGATCCTTGTCCTGTGGGCGATCGAGATCTCCCTGATGGCAAGTACGCTCGCCTGCGTCGCAGGTGCTGTCATCCTCGCCGTAAACGGTCAGGGGCTTTTGGGAGTGGCAAGCCTCGGCGCGGCATTCTTGACGGCAGGACTCTCGATCTTCCTCTTCTTCGGATGCAAAGCAGCCACAAAGGGCGCGGCGATCCTGACGAAAAAGATCGCTTTGGGAATCAAATCGTTATTGTTAGGAAAGGGTGACAAAAATGAGCAGAACAGCTAAAATATGGTTGATCATCGCCGGTATCCTCGTGGTGCTGGGACCGATCCTGATCGTCTGCGCGACCGCCGCAAACGGGAACTTCGGTAAACAGGAATATAAAACCGTGGCCCATGAGGTCGGCAGCACCTTCGATCAGATCGCCGTCGATACGAACGTCACGGATATCACGATCGCGACCGCCGACGAAAAGCAGTGTAAGGTCATCTGCGCAGAGCCAGTAAAAATGAAACACACGGCGCAGGTTGAGAACGGAACCCTTGTGATCTGCTCCTCCGATACCCGAAAGTGGTACGAGAACCTGTTCAGCTTCACATTCAAAAATCCGAAGATCACCGTTTTCCTGCCTCAGACGGAGTATGCCTCCCTGCAGATCAACGCCCGCACCGGCGACGTCCGGATCCCGTCCGGATTCACCTTCGACACGCTGACCGTCAACGGAAGCACCGCCGACGTCGAATGCTCCGCCGATGCAACAGACCTGAACATCAAACTGACGACAGGCAACGTCGTACTCCATGATACAGAAGCCGGAAAAGCGGCGATCGAGACCTCCACGGGCAACATCCGTTTTGATTCTGTCACGGCAAAGGGCAATATCTCCGTAAAGGCGACGACCGGCGATATCACGCTCAAGGACACGATCGCCGAAAATGATCTCCGTATCCAAAGCAGTACGGGCTGCGTCAGGTTCGAAGGCTGTGACGCTTCCGATATCAGCGTCAAAACCTCCACAGGCGACGTAACGGGATATTTGCTCTCGGATAAGGTTTTCATCACCGCCACCTCCACAGGCGACGTGAATGTACCGAAAACAACCTCCGGCGGCAAATGCGAGATCACCACAAGCACCGGCGATATTCAATTCGATATAAAAAACAAATAAACGCAAAAGCCTCCGAACTATGCGATGAATAGTCCGGAGGTTATTTTTTCTATATTAATCTGTATGCTCATCGATCACGGACAGGTTATTCTTATCGACCGTCACCGATACAGCCTTTTTGTCGGCAAGTCCGTATTTCTCTTTGAGCGCCTCGATATCTCCGATATCGGCGATAAGATGCTTATCGCGCAGATACTGCTCAAACGATACGCCGCCGCCCGATTCAAAGAATCGCTCGACGTCCGCGGCGGAAAAGCCGTCTTTCAGCGGATAGAAATACGCCGTCAGCAGGGCTTTCAGCTCTTTGCGGTACTCATCATCAGCATCCTCGGGGAGCGCTGTTTCAAGAGGCTCTTTTTTTCTGAAATATGACGCCATCGCCGAGCTTTTATGCGGATAATCCGGCAGCAAAGCCGGAGAAGCGTTCCGATATACGACAAACGAATAGCGGACGCCGTCATGTTCTTTGACTTCCGATTCGCTGTCAACGCTCCATTCATGCAGCTCGTCAAGGTTCGGTATAGCGGTATCCGCTTCGCCGTCAAAGCGCATCTTGGTGATATGCGCCGCACAGCAGTACGGCAGGAGCTGACGGTACATCGATCCGCCGCCGATGTCAAACACGTCGTCCGGCTCAAAACAGCCGATCAGCCGATGGAGCTGCTCCATACTGCCGCAAACCACCGCGCCGGGAACACGCAGACCCTTGATATCGGCAAGCACAAGATTCAGCCGACCGGGCGCGGGCTTGCTGCCGGGCAGAGAGAGGAGGGTCGTATATCCCATCACCACAACCTTACCGCGGGTCGTCGTGCGGTAATACATCATGTCGTCAGGGATCGACAGCAGTAAGTCGCCGTTTTTACCGATACCCCATTTTTCATCGACCGCTACGATCAGTTTCATAAAGATAAAGCTCCTTTCAGCCGCCCTCTATCATATCGCTACCGGGATCTTTTCCTTGAACTCGTGGTATTTGTAATCGATCAGCTTGAAGTCGTCTAATGTAAAGTCGTAAAAATCCTTGACCTCGGGGTTCACCCACAGCTTCGGCGCTTCATACGGCTCGAGCTCGATGATCCGCTTCACCGCGTCGATATGTCTGTCATAGATATGCGCGTCGGCGATCACATGCACCAGCGTGCCGACCTCAAAGCCCGATACCTGCGCGAACATATGCAGGAGGATCGCGTACTGGCACACGTTCCAGTTGTTCGCGACCAGCATATCCTGGCTGCGCTGGTTGAGGATCATGTTCAGCTTATTGCCTGTCACGTTCAGCGTCACGCTGTAGGCGCAGGGATAGAGCCCCATCTCATGCAGATCGTGATGGTTATAGATATTGGTCATGATGCGGCGGGATTCGGGATGATTCTTCAGGTCATAAAGCACCCTGTCCACCTGATCGAACTCACCCTCGGGATAAACATGCTTGACGCCCAGCTGGTAGCCGTACGCCTTGCCGATGGAGCCGCTCTCATCCGCCCAGCTGTCCCAGATATGGCTCTTCAGATCGTGGGTATTATTGCTCTTCTTCTGCCAGATCCATAAGAGCTCGTCGATGCAGTTCTTGAAGAACACCTTCCTGAGCGTCATGATCGGGAATTCCTTCTGCAGGTCGTAGCGGTTCACCACACCGAACTGCTTGACCGTATGCGCGGGCGAATGGTCGTCGCCCCAGTAGGGACGCACGTTCATCCCCTCGTCGGAATATCCGTTCTCGATAATATCCTTGCAATTCGCGATAAATACTTCATCAGCGTAGCTCATGTATCATCCATCCTTTTTATCAGAATCATATGGATTCATTATACTTTCCGAAAGCGGATATGTCAACAAAAACCAAGATGACTTTCCTTCCCCATGCAAACGAGAAAAAATCGCGGGGTATTACACCCTTCATAACTTGTCACTTGCCACTGGTCACTGGTCACTAAATAAAAACCGCCCTTCCGTTTTTGAAAGAGCGGCATTTGATGCGTTATGGTGCTTTTTATTCCCCGTCGCCGGATGACGCTTTGTAACAGAACAGATAGCCCGAATAGTAGGTATCATAAACCGCTTCCTCAGACGCGGTGATCGGAGCCACGACTATCACATAACACGGAAAGCCCTCCGGAGAAGTGCCTTCTGTACAGCTGATGATCTGCGCGCCGGTGCCTGCCTGCTGTCTGACGTTGGCGATCGCAGTCTGTTCATCGATTCCCACGCCGTCCCCGGAATCAGCACCGGCGCCCTCGGCATAACAGAACTGGTAGCCTGAATAATAGGTCACGTTTTTCGCTTCCTCAGATGCGGTGATCGGACTTACGACGATGACATAACAGGGAAAGCCCTCGGGAGAAGTGCCTTCGACACAGCTGACGATCTGTGCGCCGGAGCCTGCCTGCTGCTTGACGTTGGCGATCGCCTCCTCGCGGGTGATACCGATAGAATTCGGGTCGCCGGAGGTCGCGTCCTGCTGCGCCTGCGCGTTGTTGTCCTGTGCGTTGCTGTTTTGCGCGCTGCTATTCTGCGCGCCGTCCTTCTCTGCGTCGGTCGCGGCAGCGGTTGCGGCGGCGGTAGGCGCTGCGGTGGGGGCTGTAGTCGCGGCGGTATCGCCTTTATTGCAGCCGGCAAGCATCGCGAGAGCAGATATCAAAATGACAGCGACAAGAATTACGGAAAGAATTTTTGTGGTTTTCATGTGTTTTCTCCTTTATTATTTTTTCTGACATTCTACATTTTAGCATCTGACAATCAATAAGACAATACTTTTTCAAATAATTGTCATTTCCGATCGCCTTGCTTTTTCCGGGCAAAGTGATATAATGTTCCATAATCTATTCACAGGAGCCGTCTATGCCGAATCTATCCGTTATCGCCGCCCCTCTTTTGGAGTGGTATCAACTGAATCAACGCGATCTTCCATGGCGGCGCGACCGCGAGCCGTACCATGTCTGGATCTCCGAGATCATGCTCCAGCAAACCCGCATCGAGGCGGTCATGGGCTACTATACCCGCTTCCTCGACGCTCTGCCCGACGTCAAGAGCCTGAGCGAAGTCGGCGACGACGCGCTGATGAAGCTGTGGGAGAGACTCGGCTACTACAGCCGCGCCCGCAACCTGAAAAAGGCGGCGGTCATGATCATGCAGGAGTACGGCGGCGCGTTTCCGCAAACCTTCAGCGAGCTGAAAAAGCTCCCCGGTATCGGCGAATACACCGCCGGCGCGATCGCCTCCATCTGCTATGATGAAAAGGTCCCCGCCGTGGACGGCAACGTCCTGCGCGTGATTGCGCGCGTACAGGGCAGCCGCAAAAACGTCCTCCTCCCCGAGGTCAAAAAATCCGTCGCCGAACAATTACAAAAAATCATGCCCGATGAAGCGGGCGCGTTCAACGAAGGGCTGATGGAGCTGGGCGAGCTGGTCTGCCTGCCGAACGGCGTTCCTTTGTGCACTTCCTGTCCGCTGAAAGAGCATTGTACCGCTTATCAAAAGGATCTGACCGCCGAGATCCCCGTGCGCGTCAAAACGGTGAAACGCCGCCGCGCTGACTTATCTGTATTTATCATCACCGCACCCGACGGCAGGATCGCCCTCGAAAAGCGTCCCGACAAGGGACTGCTCGCCGGCATGTACCAACTGCCGAACATCGATGGCTTCCACTCCGACAAAGCCCTGTTTCCCATTCTCAGCGAAATGGAAATCGACCCGATATCCGTTGAATTCATCAAAGACGCCAAGCACGTTTTCACCCACATCGACTGGTATATGAAAGCCTACCGCGTCGAAGCGTCAGAAGCGAACAACCGTTTCATCTGGGCGACAGAGGACGAGCTCGCGAGCTCCTATCCCCTGCCCACCGCATTTCAAAAACTGCTTTAGCATTTTGCTGCAGAGCCCCTACGCGTGTCGGGGCGTGGCAATCCCACAAACAGAGAATACCCTTTTTCGCAAAAAAACGCACCCCTCACGGAGTGCGTTTCATTTTTCATATCAAACTTTCAGCTCGTCCTCGATAGTATCGGCAGCTTTCTCAAACCAGTCGCCGACGAACAGCTCGACGGTACCGGTATCCACCGACTTTCTGAGATCGGCGTCGATCGGCACCTTCGCGAGTACGCGGGTACCGAATTTTTCAGCGATCTCGTCGATGTGGCTTTCGCCGAAGATCTTATGCTCTTTGCCGCAGTCGGGACACTTGAAATAGCTCATGTTCTCGACCAGCCCCAAGATTGGCACGTTCATCAGCTCAGCCATTCTGACCGCCTTTTCAACGATCATCGATACCAGCTCCTGCGGAGAAGCTACCACGATGATGCCGTCGAGCGGCAGGCTCTGAAACACCGTCAGCGGCACGTCGCCGGTGCCCGGAGGCATATCGACGAACATGTAGTCAACGTCCTTCCAGATGACGTCTGTCCAGAACTGCTTGACCGTACCCGAGATCACGGGACCGCGCCATACGACGGGGTCGGCGGTGTGCTCTAAAAGCAGGTTGATCGACATGATATCGATGCCTGTCTTGGATGTTTCGGGGATGATCCCGAATTCATTTCCCTTGGCGCGGGTATTGATACCGAACGCCTTGGGGATGGAGGGACCGGTGATATCCGCGTCTAAGATCGCGGTCTTGTGCCCTCTGCGATTGAGCTCCACCGCCATCGCGGAGGTGACGAGGCTCTTGCCTACGCCGCCCTTGCCGGATACGACGGCGATCACCTTTTTGACGGAGCTCAGTTCATTTAATTTCTCATGCAGATCCTGCGGCGCGGTTCTCGACGAACAGCTCTGTGCGCAGGAGGAGCAGTCATGGGTGCATTCGCTCATGCTTATTCTTCCTCTTTCTTCTCTTCGGTCTCTTCGACAACCTCGGCAGCTTCCTCAACCGCTTCAGCCGCTTCTTCCTCGGCTTCTGTCTCTTCAGCGGTTTCCTCAACAGTTTCTGCCTCTTCTGCCTTTTCTTCCACAGCTTCGATAGCTTCTTCTGCTTCTTCCTCGGCAGCTTCCTGAACGATCTCCGTTATCTCCTCGTTCTGAGCTTCGGTCTCAGCGAGCTCCTCGGCGATACCGCCCTCTACGGGAGCGTCTTCACTCAGCTCTTCCTCGTCCTCATCCTTCATTTCATAACCCGAAAGGAAGGTGTACGGCAGACCGTAACCCAGCGCGACGCAAGCCATCGCCAGAATAACCGACGGAGCGCTCAGACCGCTGCTCAGGCCCATCATCGCCATCGCGTTCTGCGGAGCGATCGCGCCGTGGAAGGGCAGGGCGGGGATTATTGCGGCAAGAATGATGTACAGCGCGGGCAGATCGATCAGCAGCAGCACCGCCAAGCTGAAGCGGTGAACCTGTTTTCCCTCGCCTACGCGGGTCGCGTAGAACAGCAGCAGACCGAAGATCAGCAGCATCAGGACCTGTACCAGCGTACCAAGCGTACCGGAAAGCTGACTTGCCAGCGACGAGAAGAAGTATGTGCATACGATGTAGCCGATGACAAGGAAAGAAGAGAAAATGATATTGATCTTGTTTCTCTTAGTGTTCGTTTTTTTCATAATAATATACCTCCGTTTATTGAGTGATCAGTGGCAAGTGACCAGTGACCAGAATTGATAAAATCGGATGAGGGTGGAGCCCTCCCGCAACGTACCTCAGGCACATCGCTCGGCGCAGCCGAACTTCACGCGAAGCGCTTCACGCCGCGAAGCGGCACATCACTGTGCGTGATTGCGCTTTTTCAATACAAAGCAGTACCAGCCGCGATGGGTGTTCTCCTCGATGATCTCGAAGTGATCGCGGATCGCGTTTTTGACGTCGTCCGCGCGGGTATCGATGATACCGCTGATGATATACACCGCGTCGTCCGTCATAAAGTTTCCGACCGAAGCCGACAATGCTATTATAGCATCCGCTACGATATTTGCAACCACAATTTCGTATGTTCCCTCAACTTTATCGACCAGATCGCCCGCGATGGCGCTCACCTTGTCGTCGACATGATTGACGACTGCGTTCTCGTTGGCGGTTCGCACCGCCGTCTCGTCGATATCGATACCGAACGCCGACTGAGCGCCCAGCATCACCGCGGCGATGCCTAAGATACCGCTGCCGCATCCGACGTCCAGCACTCTCTCGCCGCCCTTGACATAGCGCTCCAGCGCCTCCATGCACAGGCGGGTGGTCTCGTGCTTGCCGGTACCGAACGCAAGTCCCGGGTCGATGTTCATCATCAAGCGCCCCTCGGGGTCGGTGTCCGTATACCACGACGGATTGATCAGCAGTTTTTCACCCACGGGCATGGGCTTGAAGAACCTGCGCCAGTTGTTGAGCCAGTCGTCCTCCTGAACGCTGCTTTGGTCGATCTTGTGGTCGATCGAAGCCGCGTTCAGCCGCTCGCTCAGGAACTGCACCGCCTCGCCGATGTTGTCCTCGAGGCTGATGTAGATATGGATTTTCGCCTTGCTTCTGTCCTGCTTCAACAGGTCTTCGTCGATCAGGTCGACGTGCGCGATCTCCATCACTTCCTGCTCGAGCTCTCTGTAATCTTCGATATAGATGCCGTAGGGAACGGTCATGTTAGCGATCGCCGCCGCGTCGTCGATCCGATCCGCCTCGACTTCCACCAGAATCTCGATCCAGTCCATACTTCACTTCCTTTATATACGGTCATTGCGGGGAAGGAACAAGGGGCGTTCCGTTCTCGCAATCTCAACCCTTTTTTCGCTATCCTATATAATGTACCACAACAGAAAGATTTTATCAAGTATTACTTGTCCGATCCTATTGTATTGCCGTCGTAAAAGTGGTATGATAGTCGTATCATGCGGCATAGCGTCATAATAAAAGGAGGCGTAAGGATTGAATCCACTGATCCTGACAGATCTGTTCGACAATGAGATCGGCACGATGAGCAAGAGCGAAGCCCACCGGCTGGGCAGGCTGCACCGCGCGTTCTCGGTCTTCATCGTCGACGGCGGCAAAATGCTGATCCAGAAGCGTCACCGCGACAAATATCACTCGGGAGGACTTTGGGCAAACGCCTGCTGCTCCCACCCCGTACAGGGGGAAACGCTCGCTCAGGCGGTACCGAGAAGGCTGAAAGAAGAGCTGGGTATTCAATGCACCGCCCGCGAGCTGTTCAGCTTTGTCTACTTCACCAAATACGCACCCGATCTGTTCGAGTATGAATACGACCATGTGTTCCTTGCCGAATACAGCGGTACCTGCGACTTCGACCGTGATGAGATCGAGGAACTGCAGTGGATCTCGTTCGGGGAGCTGGAACAGCGGATGCTCGAACGCCCGCAGGACTTCGCCTCATGGTTCATGATCGCGGCGCCGAAGGTACTGTGTCTGCTGCAGCAAGAAAAAAACAGCCGTGATGACCGCGGCTGAGCGAAATACAAGGAGGAAGAAACTTGGAACCAAATAACATCAGTTTATTAGACCGCCTGATCGATTACGGCAAGCGGCTGGATCATAACGAATCCGGCACGATCACCGTCGAAAGATTTATGATCGCCGTCATCGACCTTGTTACCCAAAAGAGCGATATTCCCGTCAGCGAAGAGGATACCCGACAGTTCAGAGAATTGCTTTCCGGCGTGCTGCCCGACGCGGAACAGAACTTCAGTGAGACCAGACAGAAGCTGCTGGAGTACGTCCAAAGCTCGAACAGCATAGCGGACACGATGAAATTCAATAACAGTCTGAGCAAAGTGCCTCCCTCCGGCTCCGACAAGTCGGATCAGCCGTCTTCCGCTTTCGCTCTTACCCAGATCATTTGCGCCAATCCTTCCGGCGTTCTGCAGGAAATCATCGCGGGCGGCAGCTCTGCCGCTCCCTCTTCCGTCGAGCGCGGCGGCAATAACGGCGGCGAAAAGAAAAACTTCATCAAAATAATAACCGATCTAAAGACCAACGACGTCAAAAACAAGAGTCAGACCGAAAAGGCAGGCGCGGAAAAAAACGAATCCCAAAACGAATCCCAAAAGGAACCCATGAAGGAATATGACGATCCGAAAGAATTCCTCTCCGATCTGACCGAAGATATCAAAAAGAAGTACGCTTTTCTTGTCAGCGTCGTTCTGGGTCAGGAGCACGCCGTCAGCCGGTTCACATCCGGCTTCTTCCGTTCGGAGCTGATCGCAAAAACCGCGGAGAAGAGAAATCACCCGCGTGCGACCTTCCTCTTCGCGGGCCCTCCCGGAGTCGGTAAGACCTTCCTTGCCGAAACGGTCGCGCACATGCTGGATCTTCCGTTCGAGCGCTTCGATATGAGCGAATACTGCGACAAGGAAGCGGCGATCGAATTCATCGGCAGCGACGCCGTCTACAAAAACGGCAAGCGCGGTAATTTTACCAAATTCATCGCCGAGAATCCGAAGAGCATCATCCTGCTCGACGAGATCGAAAAGGCGCATATCAATATCATCCACCTCTTCCTGCAGGTGCTCGACGCCGGCAAGATCCGCGACAGCTTCACGGATGAAGAGCTCTCGCTGAAGGATACCATCCTCATCTTTACCACCAACGCCGGCAAACAGTTATATGAGAACAGCGAAAGCAAAAACCTTTCGCTCCTGTCCAAAAAGGTCATCCTGAAATCGCTGGAGAAGGATACGAACCCCGTCACCGGTCAGCCCTTCTTCCCCGCCGCGATCTGCTCCCGCTTTGCGACGGGCAACGTGGTGATGTTCAACCATCTGCCGGCTGAGATCATTCGGCAGATCGCCGTTCAGCAGCTCGAAAAGAACATCGCCGCATTTGAAAAGAACTTCCATATCCGATTCGATATCGATGAAGACGTCTACACCGCCCTGCTGTTTTCCGAAGGCGGCGCGGTAGACGGCAGAACCATTAAAGCCCGCGCGGACGCATTCTTCTACGACGAGATCTTCGAACTGCTCCGGCTAATCACCTCCGACGCTACCGACGCGTCGATCAAAGGCGTCGACACGGTGAAGATCCGGCTGGAACTGCCCGAAGACGATCCCGAGACCGCCCGGCTGTTCCGCGATGATGAGAAAAACTCCGTCCTCGTCTTTTCTTCCGAAAAGATCGCTTCGATGTGTAAGTCCAGCGCCTCCGGCGTCGAGATCATCGGCGCGCAGGACGCCGAGTCGGCAAGGTCAGCGCTGCGCGAAAACGATATCCGTTTCATTCTGGTCGACCTGAACCACGGCAAAGCGTCTTCGGATCAGGGATATATGAATCTGGAGGACGTCGAATCCGCGTCCAGAGATTTTCTGCGTGAAATCCGGGAGTATTACAGCGATATCCCCGTCTTTGTGCTGGAGACCGACGAGTATACCATCAAAGACGAAGAAAAGATCTCCTTCCTGAGCATGGGCGTCGAAGGCTTTATCTCCGTTCGTTCCGGCGCCGATGCGCTGAACGATGAGCTGATACAGATCGCCCGCAAGATGCATCAAAGAAACGCCGTCAACGAGCTCGCCCGCGCCAATAAGCTGATCCGCTTTGAAACGGCACAGACGATCGACTGCGAAAGCCACACTGCCGAGATCAAGCTATTTGACCTGAAAAAGACGGTCGCGGTCGACGCCGAGGATACCGAAAACATCCTCAGCAGCGTCTCCAAGCCGGATGTTGATTTTGACACGATCATCGGAGCCGAGGACGCCAAGAGCGAGCTGCGGTACTTTGTCAATTATCTGAAGAACCCCAAAAAGTTTATGGGCACCGGTGTTTCCGCTCCCAAAGGCGTATTGCTCTACGGACCTCCCGGCACCGGCAAAACCATGCTGGCGAAAGCGACCGCGACGGCTTCCGATGTGACCTTTATCTCCACGGAGGGCAACCAGTTCGTCAAGAGCCTGCAGGGTCAGGGCAAAGATATGCTGCACAATATCTTCCGGACCGCCCGCAAGTACGCGCCGTCGATCATCTTTATCGACGAGGTCGACACCATCGCCAGAACGAGGACAGGCAGCAATAATTCTGTCGGTATAGAAGATGTGCTCACCGCTCTGCTGGCAGAAATGGACGGCTTCAAAAACAACAGCACAAAGCCCGTTTTCGTCCTCGCCGCCACCAACTACGACCCGAACGCCACCGGCGAAAAGAGTCTGGATCCCGCCGTGCTTCGCCGCTTCGACAGAAGGATCCATGTCGACCTTCCCAACCGCGACGAGCGAAAGCTGTATCTGAAAAAGCGCATCGAATCGAACGATATTTTCGAGATCAGCGAAGACAAGATCGATAATATCGCGATGCGCTCCACCGGCATGAGCTTAGCGGAGCTGTCCTCCATCGTAGAGCTTGCCATGCGTTCGGCGATCAAGGACGGCAATCTCAAGGTCACCGACGCGATCTTCGACGAGGCGTTTGAAGAGTTCAACAGCGGCGAAAAGAAGAAATGGAACGACGACCTCCTTCTCAGAGTCGCCAGACACGAAGCGGGACACGCACTGCTGTGCTGGCTCAGCGGCGAAAAGCCCTCCTACCTCACCATTGTCGCCCGCGGAAGTCACGGCGGCTATATGCAGCACGAGGATAACGAGGGCAAAGCGCTCTACTCCCGCGCGGAGCTCAGGGACCGCATCCGCATCTCCTTAGGTGGCAGAGCGTCCGAGATCGTCTATTACGGCGCTGAGGACGGTATCTCCACCGGAGCCTCCGGCGACCTGCAGAACGCCACCGCTCTCGCGCGCAGCATGATCTGCGACTACGGTATGAGCGAGCGATTCGGTCTTGCCGCCATCGATACGAACGCTACGACGTTCGGCGGCTTTGCGTCTGAAATCTATCAGGAGATCAACAAGGTACTGTCCGAAGAGATGGAAAAAGCCATCGCACTTTTGGCGGTGAATAGGGCGGCGATCGACGCTATCGTCGACGAACTCATGAAGCAGAATCACCTGACCGGCGACGAGATCGACGCCGTGTTTACAAAACACGCCGTTCATCCTGACTGATCAATCATAACAAACTTTTCCGGTGCAGACACTGCAATGTCCGCCGGTCACTAAAATGCACACGGTTTCGTTCACATTGAAACCGTGTGCTTTCTGTTGCTTGACGCTTGCCTTTCGGCGGCGTTGATAGTATAATGATTTTATATCTCAAATCAAAAGGTGACGCTATGAACGGTTTATTGATCGTTAATCAGTTTCTTAACGGCGAAAAATATACGCAGATCAATCAAATGCTGCAAAACGCGGCAAAACAGCAGGGCGTCCGTCTGGATATCAAAAAATCCGGAGAGCTGCTCCACAACACCGCGTATCTCAGACAGCTCCCCTATGATTTCATCCTGTTCTGGGACAAGGATATCCTGCTGGCAAAGATGTTGGAAGCATGCGGCTTTCCGGTCTTCAACCGCGCCGACGCGATCTTTCACTGCGACAACAAGGGCTATACCGACCTGATCCTGAATCAGCATCATCTGCGCACGCCGCTGACCTTTACCGCGCCGCTGACCTTTGAAAGCTGCGGCTATCATCCGACCGATTTCACCGAGAGCATCATTGAAAAGCTCGGCTTTCCCTTCATCGTCAAGGAGCTGTACGGCTCCTTCGGACAGCAGGTCTATCTGGTGCGCGACCGCGAAGAATTGGACCGCGTCCTTGACGGCGCCGGCTGTAAAGAGCTCCTGTTTCAGGAATTCATCGCTCACAGCGCGGGCAGGGATGTGCGGATCAACGTCGTGGGAGAGAGCGTCGTATCCTCCATGCTGCGATACAGCGAAAACGGCGATTTCCGCTCGAATATCTCAAACGGCGGCAAAGCGCAGAAATACGAGGCTTCCCCCGAACAGCAGGCGGCGGCGATCGGCGCGTGCCGTGCTTTGGGGCTGGACTTTGCGGGCGTCGACATCCTGTTCGGCAAGGACGATGAACCGATTATCTGCGAGGTCAACTCCAACCCCCATTTCAAAAGCTCGCTCGACTGTACGGGCGTCGATATCGGTCCGCTCATCTTAGACCATATCAAAAGGAAGGTGGAGAAGGGATGACCGGCTGGATCGTCTATGACGCGAAACAATATGAAAAAAACCGCTGGTTCGCGCACGAGCTGCTGAAAAACTGCTCGTCGTTCTGCGACATCAGGATCATCATCGCCGAAAAACTTCGTTTCGGCATTTTCAGCGACCAGCCCTGCATGACTTTCGGCGGCGAGCCGATCTCCCGACCCGACTTCGTCATCATGCGCGCGATCTTTCCCCTGCTCAGTTCCTTTCTGGAAACCTGCGGCGCGAGGGTGTTCAACGACAGCCGTACCTCCCGCGTCTGCAACGACAAGCGGCTGACCCATCTGGCATTAGCGCGCTCAGGCGTCCCGATGATGAACACCGCCTTTTTTGACCGCGCGTTTTTTTCACCGGACAGTCTGAACGGCTTGAACTTTCCCGTCGTCGTCAAATCCGCGGCGGGACACGGCGGCAGCGAGGTCTTTCCAGCCGACAGCGTCGAAGAGCTCCTCGAAATCGTCCGAGCCCTTCACGACGACCGCTTTCTCGTTCAGGAGCGCTTTTCCCCCGCCGGCAGCGACCTGCGCGTCTATGTGCTGGGCGGAGAGGTCATCGGCGCCGCGCTCCGGCGCTCCGATACGCTGAAGAGCAATCTCTCTTTAGGCGGCACGGCGACCGCGCATATGCTCTCCTCTACCGAACGGGAAACCATCGGCAAAGTATTGAACGCCCTCCCCTTTTCACCCGATTTTATCGGCGTTGACTTTCTCTACGCGGACGGCAAAATGATCTTCAACGAGATCGAGGACGTCGTCGGCACGCGGATGTTATATCAGACGGCGTCCGTTGACGCCGCGATGAGATACGCCGCATACATCAAAAATATAATGACCGAATAGGGTGACTCCCGTTGCCTTAAACGAAACCGCGGCTCTGCTCAGAGCCGCGGGATTTTTTTGATCCTGTATTTTTTTCGCCATAGGTTTTCGATCTCTTTTTCGACTTTCTCTTCCGTCATGTCCTGGACGTTCTCTATCAAACGGATCCCCATGTCTTTCGCTCTTTGTCTGAAGAGGGAGGCAGAGAACGTATCGCCTCCCAAAGCGTTTGCCACCAGCACTTTTTTCGCATATTTGCCGCCGAATCTTTCCGCTACGGTATTCAGCTTATACAGCTCTTCCATCCTGACATTACCGTTTTTGCAGGAAACGAAGACGGGGATCAGCTTATGCATCATGATGACGTCGATCTCGTTCATCGTAACATATGTGCCACCCTTTCGATAACTTACGCCGTCCCAGTCGATAACAACCCCGTTGCAGACGTCGTTATATATCCGCTTTCCGGCGCCGTCACGCGCCATCCGCGCCTTCACCGTTATGTACAGCTCCAGAACCAGTCCGGCTGTGGTCAAACATTCTTTGATCTGATCGTTTTTATACGTAATCAGATAAAAGCCGTTTTTCAGCCGATCGCCCGTGATCAGTCTTTTCTCCATCAGCTCGTTGACGATATCCGACGGCGGCACGATATCCGTCACGGCAAAAGTATCCATCTGGGTGTTCCAGTCGTGGACATTTTCACGACAGATCTGCCACATAGAGATAATATCTTCCAAAAATTCTTCGGTCCAGTCCCAGCGGCGGGTTTTGCTGACTTTCTCTCTTTCGTATACGACTTTTCCGCCGAAAACACGGATATACTCGTCTATCTTCAGCATCGGATCATGCTCTCTCGGTATAAGGACGCCGTCTTTGTCACAGTCATAGAGGCCGCCGGTCCTGAGGTTGATCCGGCTCAGCTGGATATTTTTATCCCGATACCGATAATAGATAATCCCTACCGCTACCAGCATCAGATCGTCGCCGCCGGACAGATCAAAGACGCATTCTTCATCTTCATACTTATCCACGATATCCGCGAGAAGGTCAACGATTTTCTGCAGGCGGTTTTTTTCCTGCTGGTGATTTTTGTTCACGGTCATGCATGTGAATTCGATATTCGTCCCTCTCTTCTGAAAGAGCGAATGATACCGCTGCGCGTGAAGCTGCATCTTTTTTTCGTTTTCCCCTATCAGGATCACCCTGTCCGGCGCGCTGACCAGACAGCTGCAGATATTCTCGATCGCGTTGTTATCAAAAAACTCAATATATGTCATGCTTTCACCTGATCAAATCCAATTGGTGTTCGACTGTCCTATATGATTCAGTTTGCGTTTTGGAGCATCTTCTTCGACTTGCTGAGGAACGAAAGATACAGGAAATACTGTATGACCTCGAGCAGCCCCGTGATGATCAGCATAATGACCTCGATCACCAGCACCGCCGTATTCGGCGTAAAGGCGGCGATCGCTCTCAAGATAATGGTCAGCAGCGCGATCCAGATGATGATCTTGAGCAGGGTCTGTCCTTTGGTAAAGACGACGTCGTCCCCTAACTTTTCAGCCATCTTGCCGATACCGATGACGATCAGTACGGTCGTGATCGTGCTGCTGATGCTCGTGATAACATCGGACAGCTTGATAACGAGCTGACTCTCGGTGAAGATCGCGGATACGACTACCACCGCCAGACTCAGCAGCATCACAAAGATGACGCCCTTGAACATCGGCTCATCCTTTGACGACTGAAAAACGCCGATGATACTGAACACCAGAGCGATCGCCATCAGCACCGCCGACACGACGCTGAATATCACCAGACCTGCCGCGGAGGCGCCGAGCGCAACCTCGTTCGCTCCGTTATCCTGCGCTCCAACGATCACCAGCGCGACCGAAGAGACCGTAGTCAGGATCGCGGCGATCAGCATCAGTATTTCGCCCGTAAAAATTTTATTAACGCCCTTTTTCGCATTTGGGAAAGTCATGTTTCCACCCCTTAATGAAGTCTATGTTTTTATTTTAGCAGATTATTGATCTTTTTCAAGTGCCTGTGTCGAAATTCCTTTCATATCGCTCTTGATTTCAAACCGCTGTCTTGGTATAATAAAGGTTATAATAGGGTTATTATGAGGTATTGTGTGCTAACGGCAGGGAATATGTCGTTTTCCTCACTCCTCACTGCCCGCTGACGAAAGGAGGCTGCCCGTGGATAACCGCAAAGTGATATATTATCAGGACGAGCTCAACGATGAATTCTCCACGGCAGTCATTCAGGCGAAAACCATCGACGGCGATTACGTCTATGACCGCCGCGGACCGATCCGCGCCTTTACCCGCTTCTTCTGGTACAGGATCATCGCCACTCCCGTCGCCTTTCTGTATGTGAAGCTCAGCCTGCATCAGAAAACCGTCGGCAAAGAAAAGCTCAAGCCTTTTCGTCAACAGGGAATCTATCTCTACGGCAACCATACGCAGGATATCGGCGATCCCTTTACGCCGAACGTTTTCTGCTTCCCCAAGCGCGTCTCCTTCATCGTCCATCCCAACAACGTGTCCATGCCCGTGCTCGGACGGATCAACCCCTCCTTGGGCGCGATCCCCCTGCCCGACACGCGTGAAGCGTACCGCAACTTCAACAATTGCATCAGCGGACGTATCGAAAAGGCTCACGCGGTCGTGATCTATCCCGAGGCTCATATCTGGCCGTATTATACCAAGATACGACCCTTCCCCGACGGCTCGTTCGGCTACCCCTGCAAGGACGGCACACCCGTCTTCTGCTTTGTGAACACCTACCAGAAGCGCGGCAATAAAAAAGCTCCGCGCATGACGACCTATATCGACGGTCCGTTTTACCCCGACATGGACCTCTCCCTCAAGGAGCGCCGCAAAAAGCTGCGCGACGAGGTCTACGCGCAGATGTGCGAGCGCGCGAAGCTCTCGAACGTCGAGGTCATCCAATACATTAAGAAAGAACCTGACGATCAACAGGAACTGACAACTAACCACTAATCACTGACCACTAAAAATCACGGAGGTACCCCATGGTCAACATACTGTTTTGCGGAAACGACGGCGTTTTTGACGGCTTTCTGACCTGCGCGCTGTCACTGATGATGCGCACCAAATCCAAAGAACCCTTCGCGTTCCATATCTTCACCATGGAGCTGCCCCGACTCAGCGAAAAGTACACCGGTCTGCCCGAGGATCACATCACCCTCCTCCGCGAGACCGTACAGAAATACAACCCCGGCAACACCCTTACCGTCCATGACGTCACCTCTCTGTACGAAAAGGAGTTCGCCTATTGCCCGAACGAAGGCGCCTACTGCTCGCCCTATACCCTGTTAAGACTGCTCGCCGACCTCGTCGACGGCGTCCCGCAGGACGGCAGGCTCCTCTACCTCGACGCGGATATCCTCTTCCAGCGCGACGTCCACCTGCTCTATGATATCGATATAGAAGGCTATGAGTACGCAGCGGCGCGCGACCACTACGGCAAGTACCTGCTCTATCCCAACTACATCAACGCCGGCGTGATCCTCTTCAATATGACCGAATCCCGCCAAAACGGCTTGTTTGAAAAAGCCCGTCAGGAGCTCAGGCGCAAAAAATTCCTCTTCGCCGACCAGACCGCGATCATCCACGCTACCACAAAGAAAAAGCTCCTTCCCCAGCGCTTCAACGACCAGAAATTCCTCCACACCCACACGGTCGTCCGTCATTTTTCCAAGCGCCTGTTCTACACCCCCTACCCCCACACCGAGAACATCAAGCAGTGGCAGGTCGACAAGGTACACGACGTCTTCCACTACTATGAATTCGACGATATCCTCAACGAGTATCTGTCGATCAAATCCAAAAGCAGAAACGATAACGATAAAACGGAGAAACAGTAATGGCTGATAAATTGAACATCCCGATTTTTTACGCGTGCGATGAGGGCTTCATCAAATATACCGTGGTATCTCTCCACTCGATGATGGTGAACGCCTCCCCCGATTATCACTACAGCGTCTATGTCCTGCACACCGGCATTTCAGCTGAAACACAGCAAAAGATGCTCTGCCTTGCCAACGATCATTTCGACGTCATCTTCACCGACGTCAGCGAGCGTCTGCACGCCATCACCGACGTCCTGCCCGTGCGCGATTACTATTCCAACACCACCTATTTCCGCATGTTCATCGCGGAGATGTTCCCCGAATACGACAAGGTCATCTACATCGACGGCGACACCGTCGTGCAGGGCGATATCAGCGAACTGTACCTCACCGATCTGGGCGACAAATGGATCGGCGCCTGTCACGAACAGGCGATGGTACAGGCGGACCACTACGGTGCCTACGCCGAAAAGGTCGTCGGCGTATCCCGCCACAACTTCTTCAACGCGGGCGTGCTGCTGATCAGCGCCGAAATGTTCCGCAAAAAGGAGATCCTCCGCCGCTTTGCCGACCGCCTCGCGGAATACAGCTTCGTCGTCACACAGGACGAGGACTATCTCAACCTGATCTGCAAGGATCACATCCTCTGGCTCGACCAGCGCTGGAACACCGAGGCTTACTGCGACTTCCCCTACCCGATCGGGGAGGCGAAGATCATCCACTATATCATGGTCAGCAAGCCGTGGCACTACGCCGACTGTACCGGCGGCGACATCTTCTGGCGTTACGCCGCCGAGACGGCGGTCTACGACGAGATCCGTGAAGTACTGGAGAATTTCTCCGAAGAAGATAAACTCAACGATGCGGAGGTTATGGACAATCTTATGGCGCTGGCGAAATTTGAAACCGATCGTGACGACAACTATCAGAAGCAGCTCGACAACTCCGTCCGCTCGCAGGACCGCGTAGCGATCCTCGAGAAGATCGCGCAGTATGAGCGTGAAGGACGCTTCGACGAGGACGTGGAGAACGACCCGCCCTCGCGCACCCTTATGCCCGACGAGATTGAGTACGGCGATACCGGCATCATCAAGAAGACGAAGAGCAAGGTCGCCTTCGCCGCCGCCCGCCGCTACGTCAACTCCCTGATCGCCGACAAAAAGCTGATCATCAAGGACATCAAGGGCATCGAGCATTTCCGCAATCTCAACTCCGGCGCGATCATCACCTGCAACCACTTCAACGCCTTCGACAGCTTCGCGATGCAGCTCGCCTATGACGCGGCGCAGCAGCCGGACCGCACCTTCTGGCGCGTGATCCGCGAGGGCAACTATACCTCGTTCCCGGGCTTCTACGGCTTTTTGATGCGCAACTGCAACACCCTGCCCCTTTCTTCCAACATGGGCACGATGAAAAAGTTCATGAAGGGCGTCGACATGCTCCTGCAAAAGGGCGACTTCATCCTCGTCTATCCCGAGCAGTCCATGTGGTGGAACTACCGCAAGCCCAAGCCCCTCAAGAACGGCGCCTACAGCTTCGCCGTCCGCAACAATGTCCCCGTCCTGCCGTGCTTCATCACCATGCAGGACAGCGACGTCATGGGCGAAGACGGCTTCCTCGTACAGGAGTACACCATCCACATCGGCGCGCCGATCTACCCCGACCCCAACCTGTCCTACCGCGAGCGCGTCAACGATATGCGCGACCGCAACTACGCCCTGTGGAAAGAGATCTACGAGCGCGAGTACCACATGCCGCTGGTCTACGACACCGCCGAGCTCAAGCAGGCGGAGGAATAAACCCTGTCTCGTAACCCCTGTCAATATGATGCATAACCGCGAAGCAAATAACACGTTTCCGTAGGGGCGAGCATTGCTCGTCCGCATCCCGCAGGGATGTTCGCGAAGCGACCTGTAGGAGAGGGGCTTGCTGCTCAGCCGCAGACGGCATCTTTTAGCAAAGACGGCAACCCTTTTGTCCGCGTTGCGGACATTTCCCCTGATAGGGGAATTTCCTCCGGCGCTTTGCGCCACCTCCCCGGTGGGGAGACTCCTCCCGCAACCCCTGTCATAATGCCGCCCGACCGCGAAGCATATCCCCGTCAGCCGACTTTAACTCGCTGTCTGCCGACCAAAACCCCAATATGTACGGTAAATCATGAATCTTTCATAAAACTTACCCACAACATATTGACTTTTTCAAATTTTCTGTTATTATTTTCTTATAGTATACAAAGATTCACTTTCAGGAGGCTCAATATGTGTAATAAATGGAAAAAGTTCGATTACAAATGGATCATCTGGATCGTTACCGCAGTAGCCGCTATCACCGCGGCAGTCACCACTGTTCTTGTCATTAAGGCAAAGCAGAAGCAGGAAGACGAACAACTTGAGGAATACCTCGATTATTCAATACAGTAAGCACTAAAGAGGGCTGTCGCACTAAGACATCCCTAAAAACTAGACCGGGCAGCCCGAAAGGGTTGCCCGGTCAGTGCTTTCATAGTATAATTTAATCGCCAAAGAAAACCACACAGAAAGCAAGGTAATTATACAATGATGAGAAACAG
>JAFRDE010000049.1 GCA_017403985.1 Ruminococcus sp.
GTAGGTTTGCCTACCCTCTGGTTTGCTATGCTTTGTTATCCTACAATATTCTCTATTGAGATGTTTATCTCATCAAATTCTTAAGGCTGTCGCAAAACTACTCGTTTTGCGACAGCCTCTTTTAGTTTGCCGGCGCGCCGGCTTTCCTTTTCTAATACGTTTTCGTAGGGACGAGCATTGCTCGTCCGCATGGCTGAACCGTTTTGTCCTA
This sequence comes from Ruminococcus sp., assembly GCA_017403985.1. Taxonomy (GTDB): domain Bacteria; phylum Bacillota; class Clostridia; order Oscillospirales; family Acutalibacteraceae; genus Ruminococcoides. The sequence continues at coordinate 212 of JAFRDE010000049.1, forward strand.
TCTAACGCTTTCGATAACAGAAACGTCCGTCATTCTGCGGATGGTCAATGACCATCCCTGCAATTCATATGCTACTTCTCCTTCGGCTTGCTCAACAGCCCCGCGATCAGTGACAGCACCACCGCCGCGCCGATCCCCGCCGCTGAGGCGGTCAGCGCTCCGGTCAGGATCCCGACCGCGCCGTCCTTATCCACCGCGTCGCGCACGCCCTGCGCCATCAGGTGCCCGAACCCCGACAGCGGGACGCTCGCACCCGCTCCCGCGAACTCCGCCAGCGGCTCATACAGCCCGACCGCCGACAGCGCGACTCCCGCGACCACAAAGCCCGTCAATATCCGCGCCGGCGTCAGCGCCGTGCGGTCGATCAGCACCTGCCCGATCAGGCACAGCGCCCCGCCGACCAAAAAAGCCCATAAAAACTGCATTTTTATCATCCTTCCTTATAATTCACAGTCATTGCGAGCCCTTTAGGGCGTGGCAATCCCACAAAAAGGGACTGTACATTTCTCCCAAACCGGTTGCAACCGACAAGGGGATTGCCGCGTCGTCCTCAAAAGATGGCAGCTTTGGGCTTCGCAATAACTCTGATGCTCTATTCACCAAAATTGTTATTTTACCCTCGAATACAGCTTGAAAAAAGACATATATAATGTTATGATATATATTCAGTGATAAAATATTCAAAACACGTTATTGCTTCATTCATATATCAAGGAGGAAAAATATGGCTGAGCTCAGTTTTCCCAAGCGGCCGTACCGCACCAAAGGCGGTGTGCACGCGCCGCACAACAAGAATACAGCGCATAAAGAGAGCCTTGTGATGCCTGTGCCGGCGATGGTCGCCCTGCCGATGACCCAGCATATCGGCGCGCCGTGCAAGCCGACGGTCAAGGTCGGCGACACGGTAGACGTCGGTCAGCAGATCGCGGGCAGCGACGCCTTCGTCAGCGCCCCGATCCACGCCAGCGTCAGCGGTAAGGTCAAAAAGATCGACAAGATCACCATGCCCGACGGCAGTAAGGTGGACGCCGTCTTCATCGAGAGCGACGGCGAACAGCGCCTCTCCCCCGATATCAAGCCCCCGCAGGTGGATACCCTCTCCGACCTGATCACGGCTGTCCGCAGCAGCGGTCTCGTAGGCTTAGGCGGCGCGGGCTTCCCCACAGCCGTCAAGCTCAACATCCCCTCGGACAAAAACGTCGACACCCTGATCATCAACGTCGCCGAGTGCGAGCCCTACATCACCTCGGATCACCGCGAGATCCTCGAAAACAGCTGGGACGTCATCGCCGGCATACACACGGTCAAGGAGTTTTTAGATATCCACCGCGTGATCATCGGTATCGAGAACAACAAGCCCGACGCGATCAAAGCCCTGCGCGAGATCGCCGATAACTCCCACGATATAGATGACGAGATCCGCGTGCTGCCGCTCAAAGCGTCCTATCCACAGGGCGCCGAAAAGGTCCTGATCAAGGCGTGCACCGGGCGCGAGGTACCGGTCGGCGGACTGCCGTCCGACGCGGGGTGCCTCGTGATGAATGTCGGCTCCGTCGCCTTTATCGCCCGCTACCTCAAGACGGGCGTCCCGCTGGTCTCCCGCCGCTTAACGGTCGACGGCGGCTGTATCGAAAACCCGACCAACGTCATCGTCCCCATCGGCACCCCGATCAAAGACGTCATCGACTTCGTCGGCGGCTATAAGGAACAGCCATACAAGCTGATCATGGGCGGCCCCATGATGGGTATCTCCCTGCCGAACGATGATTTATATGTATTAAAGCAGAACAACGCCATTTTGGCGCTGTCCGAAAAAGAAGCGCGCTTTAACGAGCCGACCGCGTGCATCCGCTGCGGCAAGTGCCTCGACGCCTGCCCCATGCGCCTGCAGCCCTTGGAGCTCGCCAACGCCGCCAACCGCGGCGACCTCGACGCGCTGAACTTCTACAACGCCATGAACTGCATGGAATGCGGCTGCTGTTCCTTCACCTGCCCCGCAAAGCGCCATCTGGTGCAGAATATCCGTCTGGGCAAAGGTCTGATCCAAAAGGCGAAGCGCGAACAGATCGCCTCAAAAGACAAAGGAGGTAAAAAGTAATGGAAGTGAAATTACATGTATCCTCCTCCCCGCATTTCAAGAGCAATAACAGCACGCGCCGCATCATGCTCGACGTCATCATCGCCTTATGTCCGGCGGCGATCGCGGCGTGCGTGATCTTCGGCATGCGCTCGCTGGTACTGATCGCGGTCTGTGTCGCGACCTGCGTCCTGCTCGAGTATGTGTCCCGCAAGATCATGAAGCGAGACACCACCATCGGCGACCTTTCCGCGGTCGTGACCGGTCTTTTGCTCGCGCTGAATTTACCCGTTGATATCAACCCGCTGATCGCCATGTTCGGCTGCCTGATCGCCATCGTCGTGGTCAAGCAGATGTTCGGCGGCATCGGCATGAACTTCGTCAACCCCGCTCTGGCGGCGCGCATCGTCCTGCTGGTATCCTTCCCCTCCGCGATGATGCACTGGGTCCCCGCGCTCGGCGCTCCGCAGGCGGCTGCCGTCGACGCCGCCACCTCCGCGACCCCCTTGGTCGCCGAACCCGGCGTCTACTCCTATGTTGACTTATTACTCGGTCGCTGCAGCGGCTCTATCGGCGAGGTCTGCGCTGTCGCGCTGATCTTAGGCGGTATCTATCTCGTCATCCGCCGCGTCATCTCCCCCATCATCCCCTGCGTCTATCTGGCAACAGCGGCGCTGATGAGCCTGATCGTCGGTCTCGACCCGCTGTACCAGCTCCTTTCCGGCGGTATCCTGCTCGGCGCGATCTTCATGGCGACCGACTACACCACCTCCCCCGTCACCAAGTGGGGCAAGGTCATCTTCGCCTTCGGCTGCGGCGTGCTCACCATCCTGCTGCGCGCCTTCTCCAATATGCCCGAGGGCGTATCCTTCTCCATCCTGCTGATGAACATTCTCGTGCCGCTCATCGAGCGCGCGACCGTTCCCCGCACGCTGGGCTATGTCAAAAAGAAGAAGGGGGCGCAAAAATGAGAGTCAAAATCACCCCCAAGGCGATCCTGATCCCCACGCTCTCCCTCTTTCTGATCTGTATCGTCGTCACCGCTGCGCTCGCGCTGACCAACAACGTCACCGCCGACAAGATCGCCGACAACGAACTCCAAAGCAAAAACCAGAGTATGAAAAACGTCTGCCCCGAGGCGCAGACCTTTGACGAGCTGATCCCCGACGTCCTGTATGAGGGCAAAAAAGAAGGCGGCGAGACCGTCGGCTACGCGATCTCGACCGCGTCTCAGGGCTACGGCGGTCAGGTCAAGGTGATGACCGGTATCGCGGACGGCGAGATCATCGGCGTCGACGTCTTCTACAACGACGACGAGACGCCGGGTCTGGGCAAAAACACCTCGAACGAGTCTTTCTGCGACCAGTACAAGGGCTTAACTACCGATACGGATATCGCCGTAAGCAAGGACGACCAATCCGGCAACGCCCAGACGGTCGACGCGGTCACCTCCGCGACCATCAGCTCCCGCGCCGTCACCAAGGCGGTCAACGAGGCTTGTCATATCTATAATGATAACGTCGGAACGACAAATTCTTCTGTTTCACTCACAAAAAGCGAAGACGCCGAAAACAAAGACTTTGGCTCGGAAACCGAATTACTGAAAAGGGGGGATGAGTAATGGCTAAGAGAAGTCTGTTCCATGAATTTACCAAGGGTATCGTCAAGGAAAATCCCGTTCTCTGCTTAGTACTCGGCACCTGCCCCACCCTCGCGGTCACCACCTCCGCGTTCAACGCCATCGGCATGGGCGTCGCCGCGACAGCGGTTCTGATCTGCTCCAACGCCGTTATCTCCGCGCTGCGCCGCTTCATCCCCGATAAGGTGCGTATCCCCGCCTATATCACCATCATTGCGGGCTTTGTCACCATCGTCCAGATGCTCGTCAAAGCCTTCGCTCCCGCGATCAACGACTCCCTCGGCATCTTCCTGCCGCTGATCGTCGTCAACTGCATCATCCTCGGCAGAGCCGAGATGTTCGCCGGCAAGAACCCCGTCCTCCCGTCCATCCTCGACGGACTGGGCATGGGCGTCGGCTTCACGGCGGCTCTCTTATGCATGGGTATCATCCGCGAGTTCTTCGGCTCCGGTTCCGTCTTCGGCATGCAAATCATGCCGGTCAACATCCTGATCTTCATCCTGCCTCCCGGCGGCTTCTTCGTCTTCGGCATGCTGATCATGCTGGCGAATAAGCTCAACACCCGCGCGGGCAAGAAGGTCAAGACTACTCCCTGCGACGGCTGCCCGATGGCAGAAAACTGCTCGACAAAAACCTGTGAAAAAACCGAAAACACCGCAAAGGAGGCGACCGTAAATGCTGATTAAATCTCTCGTCGCCGTATTCTTAGCGGCTATCCTGACCGAGAACTATGTTCTCAGTAAGTTCCTCGGCATCTGCCCCTTCTTAGGCGTATCGAAAAAGCTCAACACCGCGGTCGGTATGTCGGTCGCCGTCACTTTCGTCATGGTGCTCGCGACCGCCGTCACCTTCCCGATCTATATGTATCTCCTCGTCCCGATGGGCATGGAATATCTCCAGACCGTCCTGTTCATCCTTGTGATCGCGGGTCTGGTACAGCTGGTCGAGATTATCCTGCGCAAGTATATCCCCTCGCTGTACAAATCTCTCGGCATTTATCTGCCGCTGATCACCACCAACTGCGCCGTACTCGGCGTCACCATGCTGGTACTCCAGAAGGTCGATTCCACCACGGCTTTCACCTATACCTACGGTCACGCGCTGGTCAACGCCTTCGGCGCGGGTATCGGCTTTTTGGTCGCGATGGTCATGTTCGCGGGCGTCCGCGGACGCCTCGAGAGCGCCGATATCCCCAAGTCGCTCAAGGGTCTGCCGATCACGCTGGTCGCCGCCGCGCTGGTATCGCTGTCCTTCCTCGGGTTCGCGGGCTTTGTCGATAAGCTCATCCCGTTATCGTAAAGGAGGCAGCTATGACCGGAATTTTGATTGCTGTCGGCGTCGTTGCCGGCATCGGACTCCTCATCGGACTGATCCTCTCCGTCGCCTCCATCATCATGGCGGTGCCGAAGGATGAAAAAGCGGAAGCGATCTTAGAAGCGCTCCCCGGCGCGAACTGCGGCGCGTGCGGCTACTCCGGCTGCTCCGGCTACGCGGCGGCTCTCGCCAAAGGCGAGGCGGAGGTCGGGCTCTGCGCGCCCGGCGGACTCGCCTGCACCAAGGCAGTCTCCGAGATCCTCGGCGTCAACACCGGCGCCGTCGAACCAAAGGTCGCGGTCGTCAAGTGCATGGGATCCCTCGACCACACCTCTTATAAAGCGGAGTACAGCGGCATCATGAGCTGTTCAGCCGCCTTAAAGATCGGCGGAGGACTCACCGCCTGCACCCACGGCTGTATGGGACTGGGCGACTGTGAAGCCGTCTGCCCCTACGACGCGATCCATGTCAAAAACGGCGTCGCCTACGTCGACGACGGCAAGTGCCGCGCCTGCACCCTGTGCGTCAAGGCGTGCCCGAGAGGTATCATCGAGATCGTGCCCAAAAAGGACATGGCGATGGTGCGCTGCTCCAATCACGACAAAGGCGCTGTGACCCGCAAGCTCTGCGACGTCGGCTGCATCGGCTGTAAAAAGTGTGAGAAAACATGCGAACAGGGCGCCGTCAAGGTCGAAAACTTCTGCGCCTATGTCACTCCCGCGCTATGCACCGACTGCGGCGCATGCGTCGAAGCCTGCCCCCAGAATTGCATCACCTATTTCAAAGCGAAATAAATCGAAAAACCTATCAATTGTCATTCTGAGGGCTTGCCCTAAGAATCTTACAGCACCATTTTTCCAAAAGATTATCACCTGACAGGTAAGATAATACGGATACGAAAGCATTTTAAGATCCTTCGCTGATACTCAGGAAGACATCTTGAAAAGCAGTATCAGATATGATTTTTTGACAGCAAAAAGCCCGGCAGTCCGCCTGCCGGGCTTCATTATGTCTTTCATAAACTTCAACCGATCACCGGTCGCTGATAAACCGTCACCAGCTCGAGATGACGTCTACGGTCGCTGCCTTCTTCTCATAGTCGAAGCCGCGCGACGCGTCCCACGCGATCACATACTTGCCGCTGTCGGTGATGCGGGCGTCCATTTCGATCCCGTCCTCCATCGGCTTGAACTTTCCGTCGTCTTTGATATCCTCATAGACTTCCTTCGCTCTTGCGGGATCGGCGGAATCCGCGGTAGCCGTATCGTCGACCACACTGCTGAAATCATAGATCTCCACATACGGATTGTTGTTGAAGATGATCCGGGTGCCGTGATCCGCGCCGATGATATCATAGTAGATCTCCTGCACGACGCTGCCGTTGTTGCTGTCGGCAATATACTTCACCAGCCCTTTGAAATCCTTATCATAAGCGGATACGTCCTTTGCGTTCGCCTCGTCAGCGGTTGAGCCTGCGTTCTGAGCGTTGCCGAAGCACGCGGTCAGCGACATCACCAGCGCCAGAGCGGCGATCAATGCGATTATCTTTTTCAAATGTATCAGTCCTTTTTGTTTTTTCATATGGATTCTAAAAGAATGTACTGTATATTCTACAATAAAACCCCCAAGAAATCAATAGGCAATTTATCTGATTCCATCGCTGTTTTGATTACAGTCTCCAGCGGATCTCGCCCGCCTTATTCAGCTGACCGAACATCTCATAGAATCCGACCGTACTTACCAGCAGATCGTGATCGCGGATGCCCGGATTGCGATAGACGATATCCGCGTACTTCACGCCCCTGATAAAGTTTTTGCTCTTCACGGCGGCGACCATGGCACAGGCAAGGCAGCTGACCGCGATCGGATCGAGCGCGTCATATGCCTCCATCGCGCGGTCGCAGCATTCTCCCGCCAGCGAAAGCGCCTTTTCGTTTTCGCCCAATCCTGTATACAGATAGGCGATCTCTCTCATGGACGTCAGCGTATCGGGATGTGCTTTTCCGAGTACTTCTTCACGCAGCAGCCGACATTCTTCCAGAATTTCGACCGCTTTTCGGTAATCTTTGAGATAAATATAGGTCTCGCCCCAATTGTGCAGTGCTTTCAGCGTATCGGGGTGCTTCTCTCCGAGTACCTCTTTTCTCAGCAAATAGCATTCTTCATCCAGCTCCTGCGCTTTTTGATACTCGCCGAGCCAGCTGTAGGAGATCGACAGGTTGGAGAGCGAAGTCAGGGTGTCGGGGTGTTTTTCGCCGAGCGTTTCCTTCCTCAACCGATAACACGTTTCATTCAGTTCCAGCGCCCGCTGATGATCGCCAACTAAGCGATATGACACTGCCAGATTCGCGAGCGACAGCAGCGTAAGCGGATGCTGTTCTCCCAGTATCTCTTTTCTCAGCTGCCAACACTGTTCGTTCAGCTCCAGCGCCGTTAGCTGATCGCCGTTATGGCTATACGCGACCGCCGTATTGGAAAGCGAAAGCAGGGTATCCGGATGCTTTTCTCCCAGCGCCTCGATCTTCATCTGCCAGCATATTTTTCCGTATTCCAGTTCTTTTCGGTATTCGCCGAGATTGCCGTAGGTCATCGCCAGATTGGAAAGCGTCGTCAGCGTGTGCGGATGCTTGTCCCCCAGAACTTTCTTACGCTGCAGCCAGCAGATCTGATTCAGATCCAGCGCCTTCTGATAATATCCCGCTTCATTATAACTGAAAGCCAAATTGTTGAGCGTCGTCAGCGTTTCGGGATGATTCTCGCCGAATACCTCCTGTTTCAGCCGCAGGCACCGTTCTCCCAGCTCCAGCGCCTTTTCATAATTGCCGAGCTGAGCATATTCCCCTGCCAGATTGCCGAGCGACAACAGCGTGTCCGGATGCTTTTCGCCAAGCGTTTCCTCTCTCAGCCGCCAACATTTCTCTTCCAGCTCCAGCGCTTTTTTCACGTCGCCGTTCAGGTTATATGCCATCGCAAGATTGTTCAGTACGTTCAAGCTCTCCGGATCTCTTTCTCCCGAGAGCTTCACCCGCAGCGGATAGCACCGCTCCATCATGGTCAAAAGCCATTGATAATCGCCGACTTCCTCATAGATCAGCGCCAGCTCGTTCAGCGCTATCAGAGAATCCTCGTCCTCTCCGCCGTTCACGCGATAATAGTATCCGTATAACCCGCGCGCCCATCTGAGCGCCTCCTGATAATCGACCGATACGCCGACGCCCTGACGGTACATCTCCCGCAGGTGCTCCATCGCTTCCGGCAGGCCGGCGTTCGCCGCGGCGGTGATCATCTTCACGCCGCGCTCCTTATTGATCTCTACGTCGATGCCGTACAGGTACGCCAGTCCGACGAGGCAGCTGCGTTCGGGATCCTCGCCGTTCTCTTCCGTGATCAGTTCGCGCAAACGATTTAAAAAATGCTCGTCAAAAACGCTTTCATCATAGACGTCGATCGGATCGGGGATGTCCGCGTAATCCAGTCGGAGCTGTTCGCGGTCCGTCCCGACCATCTGCGCGGGCAGGACGGGCGTACCCGACTCCCGCGCCGCGGGATATTCCTTCTCCATGATAAAGTTCGGATTTCCGTTCGGCTTTTCCAATATGCGCGGCGTGACCAGCAGCGCCATCATCCGGCTTTCGTCCAGTATCTTCCGGATATTCTCCATGAAACTCTCGCCCGGCGTGAGGAATTCGTCGTACCAGATCGCCAGCCTCTGCAGCTCCGGCCGCTCATGGATCATCCGCATCAGCTCATTGGCATAGCGGCGATCCTTCTTACGATAGCTCAAAAAGATATACGCGTCGAACGCCCCGCGTACTTTTTCCACGATCTCTTTACTCAGAAAAACCGCGTCAAAAAAACTCACCAGCTGCTTTGCGTAGCCGCGCCTGCTGCTATCCGTATCGTCGGGCGAGATATACTGCATCTCGCCGAATTTGTCCTTTCGGCTGTAGATCTCGTCGATCCCGCTCTCCAGCATGATCGGCAGGACGGGGATATGATGTTCTTTCGCGAATACAAAGTCCTCGTCCATCGCGCGGTTCGCTTCCGTAAGCAGGCGAAATGTGACCGGGATCACAAACAGGTTCATCGTATTCAG
>JAFRDE010000050.1 GCA_017403985.1 Ruminococcus sp.
CTGAATACGATGAACCTGTTTGTGATCCCGGTCACATTTCGCCTGCTTACGGAAGCGAACCGCGCGATGGACGAGGACTTTGTATTCGCGAAAGAACATCATATCCCCGTCCTGCCGATCATGCTGGAGAGCGGGATCGACACGATCTACAGCCGAGAGGACAAATTCGGCAAATTACAGTATCTTTCGCCCAATGATAACGATCGGACCCGCAGGAGCTATGAGGATCAGCTGAAAAGCTTCTTTGACTCCGTATTTATCAACAAAGAAACCGTCGGGCGTGTGCGAAAGGCGTTTGACGCGTACATCTTTTTGAGCTATCGTAAGAAAGATCGGCGTTATGCCAACGAGCTGATGCGGATGATCCATGAGCGGCCGGAGCTGCAGAGGCTGGCGATCTGGTACGACGAGTTCCTCACGCCGGGCGAAAGCTTCATGGAGAACATCCGGAAGATACTGGACGACAGCCGGATGATGGCGCTGCTGGTCACACCGAGCCTGCTCGAAAAGCCGAACGGTCTGCCGAACTTCGTTATGGATAAGGAATATCCCGCGGCGCTGGAAGCCGGTATGCCGATCCTCCCGGCCGAAATGGTAAAGACCGATCCCGTTCAGCTCAGAGAGGACTATACGGATATCCCCGATCCGATCGACGTATATGATGAAAGCATATTTGACGAGCAATTTTTAAATCGTTTGCGTGAGCTGATCACGGAAGAGAACAGCGAAGACCCCGAACACAATTACCTTGTCGGACTGGCGTATCTGTACGGCATCGACGTGGAGGCAGACAAAGAACGCGCGCTGAGAATGATCACGGCGTCGGCTGAGGCGGAGCTTCCCGAGGCGATGGAGCGCCTGAGAGATATGTATAAAGACGGCTTCGGTGTGGAGCAGGATTATCAAAAAGCACTGAAATGGGGGCATGAGCTGTACGAATACTATTGCCGCACGTTTGGAGAGGAAGACGGAGAAAGTTTGATCGCGCTGAATAATCTGGCGATAATCTATCAGAAAATAGGCGATTATCAGCAATGTATGACCTTGATGGAGCGGTGCTGTGCTATGCGCCTAAAGGATGCGGAAGAAAACGTAGAAGAGACGTTGATTGAGATGGGCAATCTGGCTGTGGCGTACAGCAAGACGGGCAAATATCAAATGGCGTTGAGGATAGATGAAAAATGCTATCGAATGCGCAAGGAAATGCTCGGAGAAAAACATCACGACACGCTGACTTCACTCAATAATCTGGCGTTGACTTACTCAAATCTCGGTGATTATCACAGGGCACTGGAGCTCTCTGAGAAAAGTTATCGCCTGCATGTGGAGGTTTTGGGGGAGAAGCATCCGGAGACATTAAAGTCATTAAGTAATCTTGCCGCTGCGTACGCCGATATCGGCAATCATCAAAAAGCGAAAGAGCTGGCACTTGAGTGCTGGCAGTTGAGCAAAGAAACGCTGGGCGAGAAGCATCTGGATACATTGCTCTTTTTGAACAATCTGGCGTCAGATTATCGAGAGCTCGGCGATTATCACAGGGCGCTGGAGCTCTCTGAGAAATGTTACCGTCTGCGTGCGGAGGTTTTAGGGGAGAAGCATCCGGACACATTGAATTCATTAGGTAATCTTGCCGCTGTGTACGCCGATATCGGCGAATATCATAAGTCACTTGAAATTCAACAAAAATGCTATGAGCTCAGATGTGAGGTTTTGGGAGAAAAGCATCCGGACACATTGCTCTCTTTAAATAATCTTGCCTGTGCATACGCCGATATCGGCGATCATCACAAGGCGCTGGAGCTCGCTGAGGAATGTTATCAGCTGCGGCTGGAGGTTTTAGGGGAGAAGCATCTGGAGACATTGACCTCTATGAATAATCTGGCGTCTGATTATGGGAATCTCGGCGAGAAAAAAAGAGCATTGGAGATGCATCAAAAATGTTATGAGCTCAGATGTGAGGTTTTGGGAGAAAAGCATCCGGACACATTGCTCTCTTTAAATAATCTTGCCTGTGCATACGCCGATATCGGCGATCGTCACAGGGCGTTGGAACTCTCTGAGAAATGTTGTCATCTGCGGATGGAGGTTTTAGGGGACAAGCATCCGGACACATTGACCTCTATGAATAATCTGGCGTCAGTTTATCATAGTCTCGGCGATTATCATAAAGCGTTCGAGATGTATCAAAAATGCTATGAGCTCAGACGCGAGGCGCTGGGAGAGAGGCATCCGGGTACTTTGGATTCATTAAATAACTATGCTATTGCGTACGGCGATGCAAAAGATCTTAAAAAGTCGCTGGAGATATCCCTCAAGTGCTGGCAGTTGAGAAAAGAAACGCTCGGCGAAAAGCATCCGGATACCGAGCATTCAATGTATATCTGTGCCGAGTCTTATTATCTTCTCGGCGAATACCAAAAAGCGCTTCCGCTTTTGGAACAGAGTTTTCAAATCAAGGAAAAAACACTGGGAAAAACGCATGCGCTGACATTAAACGTCATGAGAGAAATCGCATACACATATTATTTTGTCGATAAAAAAGACGATGCGATCCGGACGGCTGTCGAGTGCTGTGAAAGAGCGTTCAGCGCTCATGACGAGAACAGCGCTGAGGTAATGGAGTGTCTGACATGTGTGCTGTCAATCGCCGCAAAAGGCGGGTACCGCGCAGAGGGACTGCGGTATGCCGATTATGTATACGAGCATCCTCAGATCCGACACCGTGAGGTCCTGCAGTGGACGGTGGAATGTTACAAAACCTTCGGACAGCACGACAGGGCGGGAGAGATCCGGCAGCGGATGTGACCCGCGGATATAAAACAAGGATTGTAATAACAAACGAAATATAGATAAAGGGATTTGGGATTATGTCGGAGTTGAAATTCGTTACCAAAGGAAACGCGAGCCCGGAAAACAAGCCGAAGGTGTATTTCACCTGTCATCCCATAGATTTTGAAAGGGCGTTCCGATCGATCTGTGAGGATATCTTCAAGGTTTATGACTGTGCGATCTTCTACACGGAGGACATGACGCGGCCGCTTGATGAAGAAACGCGGGAGATCGATCTGAATACGATGAACCTGTTTGTGATCCCGGTCACATTTCGCCTGCTTACGGAAGCGAACCGCGCGATGGACGAGGACTTTGTATTCGCGAAAGAACATCATATCC
>JAFRDE010000011.1 GCA_017403985.1 Ruminococcus sp.
CAAAGGTCTGGACGCGTACCTCTCTCCGGAAATGAAATCGACCGGCGAGGCGATCGGCTACGATAAGAGCCTGTCGAGAGCGATGTACAAGGCGCTCGTCGCGGCGGGCACCAAGGTACAGAATTACGGCACGGTCATCGTGACCCTCGCCGATGAGGACAAGGAAGAGGCGATCCCGCTGATCCGCCGTTTCTACAACCTCGGCTTCAACATCGAGGGTACCGATCTGACCGCGAAGGTCCTGCGTGAGCACGGCATCAAGACGCGCACGCTGAAAAAGCTCAGCGAGGGCTCCAATCAGCTGCTTGACGCTCTGCGTGCGGGACATGTCGCCTATCTGATCAACACCCGCGCGATCCTGTCGGGCGTTCACTATGAGGACGGCACCGCGATCCGCAGAACCGCTATCGAGAACGGCGTGACGACGTTTACATCGCTGGATACGGTACGCGTCCTGCTCGATGTTCTCGAGGAAACGACGCTGACGATCTCGACTATTGACGCGTGATTGAATTAGGAGTTAGGAATTAGGAGTTAGGAATTGTGGGCGGGACACCCGCACCCGATTGAATGTAATGGTGAAATGATGCAAGACTCTGTTTTCACAATTATCGACAACAAAAGAATTGCGAAGGACGTTTACAAATTGCTCCTGCGCGGCGATACCTCGGCGGTCAAAAACGCCGGGGAATTCGTCAATATACAGCTCGATGGCTTTTACCTACGCCGACCGATCTCCGTCTGCGACGTCGAGGGCGACGTGCTGACACTGATCTATAAGGTGGTCGGCAAGGGTACGGAAGCGATGAGCCAAATGCCTGCTGACACGGAGTTAAAGCTCCTGACAGGGCTGGGCAACGGCTACGATCTTTCGCTTTCCGGCGACCGTCCGCTGCTGATCGGCGGCGGCGTCGGCGTTCCGCCGATGTACTTTCTCGCCAAAAAGCTGCTCGCGCAGGGCAAAAAGGTCAGCGTGATCCTCGGCTTTAACACCGCCGACGAGGTCTTTTATGAGGACGAGTTCAAGGCGCTCGGTTGTGACGTTACCGTCACGACGGTCGACGGAAGCCGCGGTGTCAAAGGCTTTGTCACCGACGCGCTGCCTGACGAGTACACCTACTTCTATACCTGCGGTCCGATGCCGATGTTCAAGGCACTGAATAGGGAGGTCACAACTTCCGGACAGTTCAGCTTTGAAGAGCGCATGGGCTGCGGATTCGGCGCGTGCATGGGCTGCTCCTGCAAGACGCTGACCGGCAATAAGCGTATTTGCAAAGACGGCCCCGTGCTGAGAAGGGAGGAGATCATATGGGCAGACTGAGCGTGAATCTCTGCGGAATCGAGCTCGATAATCCCGTGATCCCCGCTTCCGGTACCTTCGGATACGGTTACGAGTTCGCCGAGATATACGATATTAATATGCTGGGGACCTTTTCCTTCAAGGGAACGACCAAGGATCCCCGCTTCGGCAATCCGACCCCGCGCATCGCAGAGTGTACTGCCGGCATGATCAACGCCGTCGGACTTCAGAACCCGGGCGTGGACAAGGTTATCGCCGAGGAACTGCCGAAGCTGAAGCATTGCTTTCATAAGCCTGTGATGGCGAACGTCAGCGGCTTTTCGGTCGAGGACTACGCCTATACCTGCGCGCTGCTCGACAAGGAAGATCAGGTCGGCTGGCTGGAGGTCAACGTCAGCTGTCCGAACGTCCACGGTGGCGGCATGAGCTTCGGTACCGATCCTAAGGCGGCGGCAGAAGTCACCAAAGCAGTCAAAGCGGTGACAACAAAGCCCGTCATCATCAAGCTCAGCCCGAATGTGACCGATATCGTCGCTATCGCCAAGGCGTGCGAAGACGCGGGAGCAGACGGCATCAGCCTGATCAATACCTTATTGGGAATGAGAATCGATTTACGAACAAGAAAGCCGATCATCGCGAATACCATGGGCGGCTTCTCCGGCCCCGCGATCTTCCCGGTCGCGCTGAGGATGGTGTATCAGGTCGCTCACGCGGTAAATATCCCCGTCGTCGGTATGGGCGGCGTCAGCACCGCCGAGGACGTCATCGAAATGATGCTCGCCGGCGCGACAGCGGTCGAAATCGGCGCACAGAATTTAGTCAATCCCGCGGCGTGCAAGGAGATCATCGAAGCTCTCCCCGCCGTTATGGACAAATATAAAATCAATAATTTGAATGAAATCATAGGAGGCGTGAATCATGGGTAAAGACGTGATCGTAGCTTGCGATTTTTCTTCCGCGCAGGCTACCTTCGATTTTCTCGACAAGTTCGAGAACGAAAAGCGTAAACCGTTCGTCAAGATCGGCATGGAGCTCTATTATGCCGAAGGTCCCGCAATCGTGCGCGAGATCAAGCGCAGAGGTCACAAGATATTCCTCGACTTAAAGCTCCACGATATCCCCAACACCGTGATGAAAGCGATGCGGGTACTGAGCAATCTCGACGTAGATATCACCAACCTCCACGCTGCCGGTACCAAGGCGATGATGAGCGCCGCTTTGGAGGGCTTGACCCGCCCCGACGGCAGCCGTCCGATGCTGATCGCGGTCACCCAGCTGACCTCGACCGATCAGGACGCGATGGAAACCGATCTGCTCATCAAAGAGCCCATCGACAAGGTCGTGATGCACTACGCGAAGAACGCGATGGAATGCGGTCTTGACGGCGTCGTATGCTCGCCGCTCGAAGCCGGTAAGGTGCACGAGACCTGCGGCCACAGCTTTTTGACCGTTACCCCGGGCGTACGCTTCGCGGACGGCGATATCGGCGACCAGAAGCGCGTGATGACGCCCAAGGCGGCGAAGGAGATCGGCTCCGACTATATCGTCGTCGGCAGACCGATCACCGCGGCGAAGGACCCCGTAGCGGCATACAGAAGATGCGTAGAGGAGTTTGTAGGATAACAGAGGATATGTCATTGCGAGGGGCTTTGCCCCGTGGCAATCCCCTTGTCATTAATAATGTTTTGGAGGAGATAATCTGCTCCTCTTTGTGGGATCCCCACGTCAGGACAGACAAGAGTGTCTGTCCCTCCTCGGAATGACAGATGATTTGCAAAGGAGAAAACTATGGATTTGAATATTAAAATCGCGAAAGATTTATTAAAGATAAAGGCGGTATTCTTCCGCCCCGAAGAGCCCTTTACCTGGGCGAGCGGCATCAAAAGCCCTGTCTACTGCGACAACCGTCTGACCCTTTCGGACGTGGACGTCCGCACCGACGTGGAAGAGGGCTTGGCACAGCTGATCAAAGAGAATTACCCCGACGTCGAGGTGCTGATGGGTACCTCCACCGCCGGTATCGCCCACGCGGCGATCACCGCCCAGATCATGGGTCTGCCGATGGGCTATGTCCGCTCCGGTCACAAGGATCACGGCAGACAGAACCAGATCGAGGGCAGACTCGAAGCAGGGCAGAAGGTCGTTGTCGTCGAGGACCTGATCTCCACCGGCGGTTCTGTGCTGGAGGTCGTCGACGTACTCCGCGAGGCGGGCGCCGAGGTGCTGGGCATCGTGTCCATCTTCACCTACGGCATGCAGAAAGGTCTCGACCGTCTTGCCGCCGCGAACGTGCAGAATATCTCGCTGACCAATTTCGATGTGATCGCTCAGGTCGCCGCCGAGGACGGCTACATCAAGCCCGAGGACGTCGAAAGACTGATCAAATTCCGCAACAATCCCTCTGACGAAAGCTGGATCGGAGGAAACGCATGAGAAGTGTACTCGATATCGTAGACCTGAGTGTGGAAGAGCTGCAAGAGCTCATGGACACCGCCTGCGACATCATCGATCATCCCGAAAAATACGAGGAAGTCTGCCGGCATAAGAAACTGGCGACTCTCTTCTTTGAACCCTCCACCCGTACCCGCCTGAGTTTTGAAGCGGCGATGTACGAGCTGGGCGGCAACGTGATCTCGGTATCCTCTGCGGGCGCGAGCTCGGCGGCGAAGGGCGAATCCGTCGCCGATACCGCCAAGACCGTTTCCTGCTATGCCGACATCATCGCGATGCGCCATCCCAAGGAAGGCGCGGCACTGGTGGCGTCGAGAGCCGCGACCATCCCGGTCATCAACGCGGGCGACGGCGGTCATAACCACCCGACCCAAACCTTAGCCGATCTTTTGACGATCTACCGCGAAAAGGGAAAGATGGAAAACCTGACTATCGGTCTGTGCGGCGACCTGAAATTCGGCAGGACCGTCCATTCCCTGATCAACGCGATGTCGCGATATCCCGGTTCGCGTTTTGTTCTTATTTCTCCCGAAGAATTAAAAGTACCGAGCTACGTTAAAAAGGACGTGCTCCAGCGCCGACGTATTCCGTATCTGCAGACGACGAGCCTCGAGGACGTTATGCCTCAGCTCGATATCCTATATATGACGCGCGTCCAGCGCGAGCGCTTCTTCAATGAGGAGGATTATTTAAGGCTGAAGGACAGCTACATCCTCACCCCGCAGAAGCTGAAAACCGCCAAGGAGAACCTCGCGATCATGCATCCGCTGCCCAGAGTCAACGAGATCAGCATCGCGATCGACGACGATCCCCGCGCTTGCTACTTCAAGCAGGTCGCGAACGGCAAGTATATGCGCATGGCGCTGATATTAAAACTCTTGAAGGAGGCGGGCACCATATGAATATCGATTCGATCCAAAACGGCGTGGTGATCGACCATATCACCGCCGGGCGCGGGATGCGGCTGTATGAGCTGCTGCGTCTCGATGACCTCGACTGCTCCGTCGCCATCATCAAGAATGTCACCTCAAAAAAGATGGGGAAGAAGGACATCATCAAGATCGATTCCAAGACCCATATCGATATGGACGTCATCGGATTCGTCGATCCGCAGGCGACGGTGAACATCATCCGCGACGGAGAGCTGGTACGCAAGCGCTGTATCGAGATGCCGAAGGAACTGACCAACGTCATCCGCTGCATGAATCCACGCTGCATCACCACCACCGAACAGGAGCTGGATCACGTGTTCCGGCTGACCGACCCCGAAAATAAAATTTACCGCTGTATTTACTGCGAGACCAAGGCTGAAAGGAAGTATTAGTATGGCTACATTTATTAACGAACCCGCCCATACCTTTAATGAATATCTGCTGATTCCGGGCTACTCCTCTTCGGAGTGCGTGCCCGCTAACGTGACGCTGAAAACCCCGCTCGTCAAGTATAAGAAGGGCGAAGAGAGCGCGATCACCATGAACATCCCGCTCGTATCCGCCATCATGCAGGCGGTCTCCGGCGACCGTCTCGCCGTAGCCCTTGCGACGCAGGGTGGTGTGAGCTTCATCTACGGTTCCCAGAGCGTTGAGGATGAGGCGGCGATGGTCAAAAGAGCCAAGAGCTATAAGGCGGGCTTTGTCCAGAGCGACAGCAACATCCGTCCCGATGCGACTTTGGCTGACGTTATCGAGCTGACCGAGCGCACCGGTCACAGCACCTTGGCTGTCACAGAAGGCGGCGCTCCCGACGGCAAGCTCTTAGGCGTTGTTACAAGCCGTGATTACCGCATCAGCCGTATGGATCCTTCCGAGAAGGTCGAGACCTTTATGACCCCCTTCGACAAGCTGATCTACGCTTATGAGGGCGCGACCCTTTCCGAGTGCAACGATATCATCTGGGACCATAAGCTCAACTCCCTGCCTGTTATCACCAAGGACGGCAGAATGAGATATTTCGTCTTCCGCAAGGACTATGACAGCCATAAGGCAAATCCTGACGAGCTGCTCGACGAACATAAGAGATATGTCGTCGGTGCCGGCATCAACACCCGCGATTACGCCGAGCGCGTTCCCGCGCTGATCGAAGCGGGCGCTGACGTACTGTGTATCGACTCCTCCGAGGGCTTCTCGGAGTGGCAGAAGATCACGATCGACTGGATCCGCGCGCATTACGGCGACAGCGTCAAGGTAGGCGCGGGCAACGTCGTCGACGCGGAGGGCTTCCGCTATCTCGCCGACTGCGGCGCCGACTTCATCAAGGTCGGTATCGGCGGCGGCTCTATCTGTATCACCCGCGAGACCAAGGGCATCGGACGCGGTCAGGCGACCGCGCTGATCGAGGTCTGCGCCGAGAGAGACAAGTATTTTGAAGAGACCGGCGTGTACATCCCCGTCTGCTCCGACGGCGGTATCGTATACGATCATCATATCACGTTGGCGCTGGCGATGGGCGCGGACTTCATCATGCTGGGCAGATACTTTGCCCGCTTCGATGAGAGCCCGTCCAACAAGGTCAGCATCAACGGCACCTATTATAAAGAGTACTGGGGCGAGGGTTCCCAGCGCGCGAGAAACTGGCAGCGCTACGACCTCGGCGGCGACAAGAAGCTCAGCTTCGAAGAGGGCGTCGATTCCCTCGTACCGTACGCGGGTCCGCTGAAAGACAACGTCGCGCTTTCGCTCTCCAAGGTGAAATCCACCATGTGCAACTGCGGCGCGCTGACCATCCGCGAATTACAGGAAAAGGCGAAGCTCACGCTCGTGTCCGCGACCTCGATCGTCGAGGGCGGCGCGCACGACGTTATCCAGAAGGATAAGAGCTCCGCGATGAAATAAAATCGTAGGGACGGTCATTGACCGTCCGCGGACGAGCAATGCTCGTCCCTACAAAAACCGGAGGTATATATATGAAAAAAGTCGGAATCATCATGGGCTCTGACAGCGATCTGCCCATCGTGAAGAAAGCGACCGATATGCTGACGATCCTCGATATCCCTTTCGAGGTACACGTCTATTCCGCTCACAGAACACCTGTTGAAGCGCGTGATTTCGCGCTGAACGCCCGCGCGAACGGCTTCGGCGTACTGATCGCCGCGGCAGGTATGGCGGCGCATTTAGCAGGTGCGATCGCCGCGAACACCACTCTGCCCGTTATCGGCATCCCCTGCAAGGGCGGTATGATGGACGGTCTGGACGCGCTGCTGTCTACCGTACAGATGCCCACCGGCATCCCGGTCGCGACCGTCGCCCTGAACGGCGCGGCTAACGCGGCGCTCTTAGCGGCGCAGATCATTGCGGTCGAGGATGCGGAATTAGCGGCGAAACTGGACGCGAAGCGCAAAGCCGACGCGGCAGTTGTATTAGAGAAAGATAAGGGAATAACAGAAAGACTGTAATTAGTTAGGAGTGAGAAGTGAGGAGTGAGGAGTTTCGGGAAACGCTGACGCGTTTTGGTTATAATTGTCATTACGAAGCCATTTATGGCTGTGGCAATCTCAATCTTATAAAATGGGTGAGGGCGGAGTCCTCCCACAATTCCTAACTCCTAATTCCTAACTCCTAACTTCATATTTGGAGGTTTATATGGGAGGCTTTTTTGGCATCACATCCACCGAAGACTGTATGATGGATGTGTTTTTCGGCGTTGACTACCATTCCCATCTCGGAACGCGCCGCGGCGGACTCGCCGCTTACGATCCGAAGATCGGTCTGCAGCGCAAGATACATAATATAGAGAATGCTCCCTTCCGCACGAAGTTTGAGCATATTTTTGAAGAGATGACCGGCACCACGGCGATCGGCGTGATCTCGGACACCGATCCCCAGCCGATGCTGATCCGTTCTCATTTAGGCACCTACGCCATCTGCAGCGTCGGTATCATCAATAACGCAGACGAGCTGATCGATCAGCACCTCAGCCGCTCTTACGGACATTTTGATGCGATGACCGGCGGCAGGGTGAATACCACCGAGCTGCTCGCGGCGCTGATCGATACCCAGAGCTCCTTTGCCGAGGGCATCAAGTTCGCCCAGAGCATCATCGATGGCACCCAGAACATCCTGATCATGCTCGAGGACGGCTCGCTGATCGCCGCCCGCGATAAGGTCGGACGGCTGCCCGTCTGTATCGGCAAGAGCGAGTACGGCTACGCGGTGTCCTTCGAAAGCTACGCGTATCAGAAACTCGGATATGAGGACGATAGGGAGTTAGGCCCCGGCGAGATTGTTCTGCTCACGCCCACCTATCTCAAACAGCTTGCGAAGCCCGGAAAGAAAAAGCGCATCTGCTCTTTCCTGTGGAGCTACTACGGCTATCCGACCTCGACCTACGAGGGCGTGAACGTTGAGATGATGCGTTACCGCAACGGCGCGATCATGGCGCAGAACGACGAAAAGAACTTAGGCGAAATCAATGTCGACTACGTCGGCGGCGTGCCGGATTCGGGTACGCCGCACGCGATCGGCTACGCCAATAAGAGCGGCAAGCATTTTGCCCGCGCGTTCATCAAATATACGCCTACCTGGTCGCGCTCCTTTATGCCGACCAACCAGAACGACCGCAACAAGATCGCCAAGATGAAGCAGATCCCCGTTTACGATCTGATCAAAGACAGAGACCTGCTTTTCGTCGACGACTCCATCGTGCGCGGCACCCAGCTGCGCGAGACGGTCGAGTTCCTGTATGAGAACGGCGCTAAGAGCGTGCATATGCGTTCCGCCTGCCCGCCGATCATGTACGGCTGTAAGTACCTCAACTTCTCGCGCAACACGTCCGACATGGACCTGATCGCGCGCCGCGTGATCATCGAGTTAGAGGGGGAAGAGGGCTTCAACCATATCAAGGAGTACGTGGACGGCTCGACTGCAAGAGGCAAGCGGCTCAGAAAAACCATTTGCGAAAAGCTGAAATTCGACTCGCTCGATTTCCAGTCCCTCGACGGCATCGTTGAGGCGATCGGGCTTCCTAAGTGCGAGCTTTGCACTTACTGCTGGGACGGAGAAGAGTGACGCGTATTTCCGGAGCCTCTTGTAGGGATGACCATTGGTTATCCGTAGAATGACGGGCGCGGCTAACAGCGGAAACTGCAGATAGGGATGAAACGCTCCTACCGGCGGACGAGCAATGCTCGTCCCTACGGAGGATGCCCATTATAACTGATATGTATCAATGCTCTTTATGAGCAGAAAGGTTATTTATATGAACACAAATTCTAAATCCGACGCTTATGCAGCGGCGGGCGTCGATATCACCGCCGGCTACAAGGCGGTTGAACTGATGAAGCAGCACGTGGCGCGCACCGCGACCGCGGGCGTATGCTCCGATGTAGGCGGTTTCGGCGGCTTGTTCGAGCTCGACCTGACGGGCATCACCAAACCCGTTTTGGTCAGCGGTACCGACGGCGTCGGCACCAAGTTGAAATTAGCGTTTTTGATGGATAAGCACGACACGGTCGGTATCGACTGCGTCGCTATGTGCGTCAACGACATCGTCTGCGTGGGCGCGAAGCCCCTGCTGTTCCTCGATTACATCGCCTGCGGCAAGAATGTTCCCGAGCGTATCGCAGACATCGTCAAAGGCGTCGCTGACGGCTGTGTGCAGTCGGGCGCGGCGCTGATCGGCGGCGAGACCGCAGAGATGCCCGGCTTCTATCCCGAGGATGAATACGACCTTGCGGGCTACAGCACCGGCGTGGTCGATAAAGATAAGATCATCGATAACAAGACGATGGAAGCGGGCGACGTTGTGATCGCTCTGCCTTCCTCCGGCGTACACAGCAACGGTTTCTCGCTGGTGCGTAAGGTGTTCGACGTCGAGAACGCCGATATCAAAGCGCCTGTCGAGGCGCTCGGCGGCAGGAGCGTGGGCGAGACCCTGCTCACCCCAACGAAGATCTACGTCAAGCCTGTTTTGGCGCTGCTTGAAAAGGTGCAGGTCAAGGGTATCTCTCATATCACCGGCGGCGGCTTCTATGAGAACATCCCGCGCTCCATTCCCGACGGACTGTGCGCGAAGATCGATAAAGACGCTGTTCGTATCCTGCCGATCTTCAAGCTGATTCAGGAAAAGGGCGGTATCAGTGAACACGATATGTTCAACACCTTTAACATGGGCGTCGGCATGAGTATTGTCGTACCCGCATCTCAGGCGGATGAGGCGCTCTCGATCCTCAAAGCCGAGGGCGAGGACGCATATGTTATCGGCGAGATCGTCAAGTCCGGCGACGGGGAGAAGATCGACTTATGCTGAAGGCAAGAATAGCCGTGCTGGTTTCCGGCGGCGGCACTAATCTGCAGGCGATCCTCGACGCGCAGAACAGCGGCGTGATCAAAAGCGGTGAGGTCGTATTGGTGATCTCTAACCACGCTGACGCCTACGCTTTGACCCGCGCGAAGAACGCCGGCGTCGAAGGAATATATATTTCTAAAAAGGAATTAAAAACGCAGGAAGCTTTTGAGAACGCGATCATTGCGGCTCTGGAAGAGAGGGAGATCGATCTGATCGTCCTCGCGGGTTTCATGTCGATCCTGTCCGAGCGCTTCACCGCGCGCTATGACCACCGCATCATCAACATCCACCCGTCCCTGATCCCGTCCTTCTGCGGACAGGGCTTTTACGGACTAAAAGTGCATGAGGCGGCTCTGGCCAAAGGCGTAAAGGTGACCGGCGCGACCGTTCACTTCGTCAACGAGATTCCCGACGGCGGCGAGATCATCGCACAAAAGGCGGTCGAGGTGCAGGACGGCGATACGCCTGAGATCCTGCAAAAGCGCGTGATGGAGCAGGCGGAGTGGATCATCTTCCCGCAGGCGGTGGAGCGAATTGCTTATGAAATAAGC
This sequence comes from Ruminococcus sp., assembly GCA_017403985.1. Taxonomy (GTDB): domain Bacteria; phylum Bacillota; class Clostridia; order Oscillospirales; family Acutalibacteraceae; genus Ruminococcoides. Next base: position 10,585 of record JAFRDE010000011.1, read on the forward strand.
AATTCTAACTGAAGGTTTAAGACTGAAAACTGAAAAATGAATAATGATTGGAGGGCGCTGCCCTCACCCGATTCCTATTTTGTTTGAGCACAGCGAGTCACTGATATGATTCGTTTTTCAATTTTAAGTTTTCAGTATTCATTATTTGTTTTGGGGGTATATGAAATGGATATTTACAAGATCAACGATATTGCCGAGCTGCTCGACGGCAACACCTATCCGGGCAGAGGCATCGTCATCGGCAAAACCGCCGACGGTACAAAGGCGGCGACTGCCTACTTCATCATGGGCCGCAGCGCCAATTCGAGAAACAGAGTCTTTACAGAGCGCGACGGCGCGGTGTTCACCGAGCCCTTCGACGCTTCCAAGGTCGAGGATCCCTCGCTGATCATCTACGCGGCGATCCGCGAGTATGAAAATAACTTGATCGTCACCAACGGCGACCAGACCGACACGATCTATGAGGGCTTACAGAACGGCAAGTGCTTCAACCGCGCGCTCCAAAGCCGCGAGTTCGAGCCCGACGCGCCCAACCTCACGCCCCGCATCAGCGGCATCCTGACCTTTGAGGACGGCGACTTTACCTACAAGATGTCTATTCTCAAATCGATCGATCCCGAGGGAAGCGACTGTGCGCGTTACCTGTACAGCTATCCGTCCAAGGCGGGCTTGGGTCATTTTATCCACACCTATGTCTGCGACGGCAACCCGATCCCGACCTTCCAGGGGGAGCCGGAGCGCGTCGCGATCGACGACGATATCGATGCTTTTACCGATAAGCTGTGGAACGCGCTGGACGAGAACAATAAGATTTCGCTCTACGTCCGCTATATCGACCTCGAGACCGGGGAAGAGGAGAATCGGTTAGTTAATAAGAATCAGTGAGGAGTTAGGAATTAGGAGTTAGGAATGAAGGGCGGGACACCCGCACCCGATTCTGCAATCCCTCCGCCTCCATTGGAGGCACCTCCCTTTACCAAAGGAAGGCTTTAGTACCATAAAGGAGAAAACTATGAAAGAATTTGAATTGAAATACGGTTGCAATCCCAACCAGAAACCCGCGAAAATCTTTATGCACGACGGTTCCGATCTGCCCATCGAGATCCTCAGCGGCAGACCCGGCTACATCAACTTTCTCGACGCGTTCAACTCCTGGCAGCTCGTCAAGGAGCTGAAAGAGGCGTTAGGTTTACCCGCCGTCACCTCGTTCAAGCACGTCAGCCCCACCTCGGCGGCGGTCGGCATCCCGCTTTCCGATAAGCTCAAAAAAGCATGCTTCGTCGACGATATCGAGGGTCTGGACGACAGCCCCCTCGCCTGCGCCTACGCCCGCGCCCGCGGCACCGACCGCATGTGTTCCTTCGGCGACTGGGTCGCGCTGTCCGACGTCTGCGATGTGACCACCGCGAAGATGATCCAGCGCGAGGTATCCGACGGCGTTATCGCCCCCGGCTATGAGCCCGAAGCGCTCGAGATTTTGAAGTCCAAGAGAAAAGGCAATTACAATATCGTACAGATCGACCCGAACTATGTTCCCGATCCGGTCGAGCATAAGCAGGTCTATGGTATTACCTTTGAGCAGGGACGCAACAACTTCGAGATCAACCGTGAGCTGTTGACGAATATCGTCACTGATAACAAAGAGCTCCCCGAGTCTGCGATCCGCGACCTGATCGTTTCGCTCATCACCTTAAAATACACCCAGTCCAATTCCGTATGCTACGCGGTGGACGGTCAGGCGATCGGCGTCGGCGCCGGCCAGCAGAGCCGTATACATTGTACCCGTCTCGCCGGCTCCAAGGCGGACACATGGTTCCTCAGACAGAGCGACAAGGTGCTGAACCTGCCGTTCCGTGACGACCTCAAGCGTCCCGAGCGCGACAACGTCATCGACGGCTACATCAACCGCAACGAAGAGGACGTTACTGCCGACGGTGTCTGGCAGAATTACTTCACCGAGCAGCCCGCTCCCTTCACTGATGAGGAGCAGCGCGCTTACCTCGATACCATCGACGGCGTAGCGCTCGGCTCCGACGCGTTCTTCCCGTTCAGCGATAATATTGATCGTGCCTTCAAGAGCGGCGTCAAGTATATCGCCGAGCCCGGCGGTTCCATCCGCGATCAACTCGTCATCGACTGCTGCAACAAGCACGGCATCGCGATGGCGTTCACTGGTATGAGATTGTTCCACCACTAATAGTGCCGCAAAGCGTCGCAGTGATGTTCGGCTATGCCGAGTGAAGTTGCTTCGCAGTGAAGAAGTGTTGTTTGCTCTGCGAGCAAGTTAAGGGCGGGACACCCGCACCCGAATGTATAGAGGAGAATGACCATGAAAGTATTAGTCGTTGGCGGCGGCGGACGCGAGCACGCCATCATCAAAAAGCTGAAAGAAAATCAAGATATTGAAAAGATCTACGCCCTGCCGGGCAACGGCGGTATCGCTGCCGACGCCGAGTGCGTGAACATCGGTGCGACGGATATCGATGCTATCGTGAAGTTCGCTTATGAGAACAAGATCGACTATGCAGTCGTCGCTCCCGACGATCCGCTGGTGCTGGGCTGTGTCGACGCGCTCGAAGCGCACGGTGTCCCCTGCTTCGGTCCGAGATCGGAAGCCGCGATCATCGAGGGCAGCAAGGTCTTTTCCAAGAACCTGATGAAACAATACGGCATCCCGACTGCTGCCTATGAAGTGTTCGACGACGCTGATAAGGCTCTCGCATACATCAAGACCGCTCCGCTCCCCACCGTCATCAAGGCGGACGGCTTGGCGCTCGGCAAGGGCGTCATTATTGCGACCACCCGCACGGAGGCGGAGGACGCTGTCGTTTCGATCATGAAAGACAAAAAGTTCGGCAAGAGCGGCAACAGCATCGTTGTCGAAGAGTTCCTCGAAGGACCCGAAGTCAGCGTGCTGAGCTTTACCGACGGCAAGGTCGTCGTCCCGATGATCTCCTCGATGGATCATAAACGCGCGGGTGATAACGACACCGGGCTGAATACCGGCGGTATGGGTACCGTCGCGCCGAATCCGTACTATACCGAAGCGGTCGCGAAAGAGTGCATGGAGAAAATCTTTCTCCCCACCATCAATGCGATGAACGCCGAGGGACGCACCTTCAAAGGCTGTCTGTACTTCGGCCTGATGATCACGAAGGACGGTCCCAAGGTCATCGAATACAACTGCCGATTCGGCGATCCTGAGACGCAGGTAGTATTGCCTCTCTTAAAGTCCGATCTCTTTACGATCATGAAGGCGACCACCGACGGCACCCTTGCCGATACCCCCGTGGAGTTTTATGATAAATCCGCTGCGTGCGTCATCATGGCGAGCGAGGGTTATCCCGTATCCTACGAAAAGGGCTATGAGATCACGATTCCCGGGGAGATCGCCGACTGCGTATTTGTCGCGGGAGCCGTCAAAAAGGACGGCAAGCTCCTGACTTCCGGCGGCAGAGTCTTGGGCGTGACCGCAATCGCGGATACGCTGAAAGAGGCGATCGACGATTCCTATAATATGGTAGAGAAGATTCATTTTGACAACGCCTTTTACCGTCACGACATCGGTCAGAGAGCATTAATGGCAAAGGTAGAGTAATAATATGGTATACAGAATCTATGTAGAAAAGAAAGACGGTCTGCAAAACGAGGCGAAAGCGCTTTTGTCCGAGATCAACGATCTCTTGTCGATCAAAGCCTTGAAGAATGTGCGCGTCATCAACCGCTACGATGCAGAGGATATCAGCGCGGAGCTCTTCGATTACGCTGTCAAGGCGGTATTCTCGGAGCCGCAGCTTGATATCGCGACGCCTGAGATCGACACAGAAGGCGCGATCGTCTTCGCGGTCGAATTTCTGCCCGGTCAGTTCGACCAGCGCGCGGATTCCGCCGCCCAGTGTATCCAGATCATCTCGCAGGGCGACCGCCCGACGATCCGTTCGGCGAAGGTCTACGTCCTGTACGGCGACCTGACCGACGCTGAGGTCGCCGAGATCAAGAAATACGTCATCAACCCCGTCGAGGCGCGCGAGGCAGCTCTCACAAAGCCCGCGACCTTAGCGGTGCAATATGAGATTCCGACCACCGTCAAGACGCTCGACGGCTTCAACGAGCTCGACAGAGAGGGTTTGGAGGCTTTTGTCGCGGAGTACGGTCTCGCGATGGACGCGGACGATATCGCGTTCTGTCAGCAGTATTTCCGATCCGAACACCGCGACCCGACCATCACCGAGATCCGCATGATCGACACCTACTGGTCGGATCACTGCCGTCACACCACCTTCCTCACCACCATCGACAGCGTGAAGTTTGAGGATGATTTGCTGCAGGCGGCGTACAACGACTATATCAATGTCAGAAAGAATCTGGGCAGAACCAAGCCGATCTGCCTGATGGATCTGGCGACTATCGCCGTCCGCCAGCTGAAAAAAGACGGAAAGCTCGATAAACTCGACGAGTCTGAGGAGATCAACGCCTGTACCGTGAAGATGGAGGTTGAGGTCGACGGCAAGACTGAGCCGTGGCTGCTCCTGTTCAAGAACGAGACCCATAACCATCCCACCGAGATCGAGCCTTTCGGCGGCGCGGCGACCTGTATCGGCGGTGCGATCCGCGACCCGCTGTCGGGACGCGCCTACGTCTACGGCGCGATGCGCGTGACGGGTGCTTCCGATCCGACCGTTCCCGTGTCCGAGACCATCCCCGGCAAGCTGCCCCAGCGCAAGATCGTTACCACCGCCGCGCAGGGCTACAGCTCCTACGGCAACCAGATCGGTCTTGCGACCGGAATCGTCGACGAAATCTATCACCCCGGCTATGCTGCGAAGCGCATGGAGATCGGCGCGGTCATTGCCGCCGCTCCCGCTGAGAACGTCCGCCGTGAAGTTCCCGCTCCGGGCGACGTCGTCATCCTTTTGGGCGGCGCGACGGGACGCGACGGTATCGGCGGCGCGACAGGTTCCTCCAAGGCACACAACGCCCATTCGGTCGAGACCTGCGGCGCGGAGGTGCAGAAGGGCAACGCGCCCGAGGAGCGCAAGCTCCAGCGCCTGTTCCGCAACAGCAAGGCGACCCGTATGATCAAACGCTGCAACGACTTCGGCGCGGGCGGCGTATCCGTCGCGATCGGCGAGCTCGCCGACGGTCTGGATATCGACCTCAACGCCGTACCCAAGAAGTACGAGGGCCTCGACGGCACCGAGCTCGCGATCTCCGAGTCGCAGGAGCGCATGGCTGTCGTTGTCGAGAAAGAGAACGTAGAAGCCTTCCTCGCTTTAGCAAAAGAAGAGAACCTCAACGCCTGCCCCGTAGCGGTCGTCAAGGCGGAACCCCGCCTCACCATGACTTGGAACGGCAATAAGATCGTCGATATCTCGCGTGAATTCCTCAACAGCAACGGCGCTGAGAAGCATATCGACATCGCTCCCGTTGCTCCCGAGGCGTTTGATAAAGAAATCAACGGCACTTTTGCCGAAAACATGAAAAAGCTCGCGTCCGATCTCAACGTCTGCTCCAAGCGCGGATTGTCAGAGCGCTTTGACTCCACCATCGGCGCCGGCACCGTACTGATGCCCTTCGGCGGCAAACACCAGCTCACCCCGATCCAGGCGATGGTACAAAAGGTGTCTGTCGAAAAGAAGCACACCGATACCGTTTCCCTGATGGCGTGGGGCTATAACCCGCTGATCACCGAGAAGAGCCCTTATCACGGCGCGTATCTGGCGGTCGTGGAATCCGTTTCCAAACTGATCTCGACCGGCGCGTCCTTTGAGGACGTTTACCTGACCTTCCAGGAGTATTTCGAGAAGCCCGGTACCTGCGGCAAACGCTGGGGCAAGCCTTTGGCAGCGCTGCTCGGCGCGTTCAAGGCGCAGATGAACCTCGGTATCGGCTCCATCGGCGGCAAAGACAGCATGAGCGGCAGCTTCGAGGATTTCGACGTTCCTCCGACGCTGGTATCCTTTGCCGTTACCACCGACAAGGCGGAGAATATCATCTCTCCCGAGTTCAAGGCGGCGGGTCACAAGGTTTATCTGCTTGCTCCCGAAATCGATGAAAACGGTCTGCCCGAGACCGACAGCCTGATCGCGCTGTACGGCAAGGTCACCGAGCTGATGCGCGCGGGCAGGGTCTATGCCGCGTATACGCCGACCATCGGCGGTATCGCCGAAGCGGTGATGAAGTCCGCTTTCGGCAACGGCTTCGGCTTCAGATTCAATGAGAGCGTCGGCTTAGATCAGCTCTTCGGTTACTGCTATGGTTCATTTGTCGTAGAAACCGACGATGACCTTGACGGCACGCTGATCGGTACCGTTACCGACGACGGCAAATTCACCTACGGTGATGAAACTGTCGACGCTAACGCTATATTAAATGTATATGAAGATAAATTAGAGGGCGTTTACTCCTGCAACATCCCCGACACGCACGCGCCCGTCGAAACATTCTCTTATAAGCCGCAGGAAAAAATTGTCTGCGCTCCGGCGATAAAAGTGGCTAAGCCCAAAGTGCTGATCCCCGCGTTCCCGGGCACCAACTGTGAGTACGACTCCGCCAAGGCGATGGCTGACGCGGGCGCGGAGGCTGAGATCATCGTCATCAATAACCTGACGGCAGAAGGTATCCAACAGAGCGTCGAACAATTCGCAAACGCTTTAAAGACTGCTCAGATGGTATTCATCCCCGGCGGCTTTTCCGGCGGCGACGAGCCCGACGGCTCCGCGAAGTTCATCACCGCCTTCTTCCGCAACGCGGCGGTCAAAGAGGGCGTCACCGACCTGCTCGACAACCGCGACGGTTTGATGTGCGGTATCTGCAACGGCTTCCAGGCGCTGATCAAGCTTGGTCTGGTGCCCTACGGCAGGATCATCGATACGGATGAAAACTGTCCGACCCTGACCTACAATACGATCTCGCGCCACCAGAGCAAGATCGTTCGCACCCGCGTGGCTTCCAACAAGAGCCCGTGGCTGAGCCTGACCAATGTCGGCGACGTCTACACCGTCCCGATCTCTCACGGAGAGGGCAGATTCCTGTGCTCCGAGGAGCTCGTCAAAGAATTAGCGGCGAACGGTCAGATCGCGACCCAGTATGTCGATCTGAACGGTAGCGCCACCACGGACGTACACTTCAACCCGAACAACTCCGTCTATGCGATCGAGGGCATCACCTCGCCCGACGGCAGAGTCTTCGGCAAGATGGGTCACAGCGAGCGCAAAGGCAGCTTCCTGTACAAGAATGTCCCCGGCGATTACGATATCCGCATGTTCGAGGCGGCTGTCAAGTATTTTAAGGGATAATACTAAACCAATAAACTCAAGAAGAGCTGCCGCACTTATCTCAGTGCGGCAGCTGTTTTCTCAATAGAGGTATAGAGTATTCTTGTGGTGCTGTGCAGAGTGAAACACAATATATAGTTCTATTGTGCAAGTTGCATAAAAAGCAATCAAAAACTTCGTCGTATTTCTCAAATGTAAATTTTCTGTAATTTCTTGCTTTTTCGGATCTTATATACTATAATAAACCCTGCGTGACTGCACAAGATATGCGATGAAGCGGGAGGTTGCAACCTGAAAGGTTGGTTTTTCCGTGGAGTATGTCCGATTTTAAACCGGGCGAAAGAATAGTTTGAGCTTTTTGCGACATTGGGGTTGCTATGTCGTAACTGCGCCACTGTGCTTCCGGTTGCCGTTTTTGCGGCTATCGGCTTTTTTAACGGATGGGGTAGGAACACCCGGGCGGGTGTTTGAAAAGTTGAACGAAATATCGCACCACCAAACAATATTTAGGAGGCGAAGATATGGCAGTCAAGGAAAAAATCAGAATCAGATTAAAGGGCTACGATCACCAGCTGGTCGACCAGTCCGCAGAGAGAATCGTTGCTACCGCTAAGCGTACAGGCGCGAGGATCTCCGGTCCCGTCCCGCTCCCCACAGAGAAGCAGGTCGTCACCATTCTCCGCGCTGTTCACAAGTATAAGGACAGCCGCGAACAGTTCGAGATGCGCACCCACAAGCGCCTGATCGACATTTTAAGACCGTCAAATAAGACAGTCGAGGCTCTTATGAGCTTAGAGCTCCCTGCCGGCGTTGAGATTGAGATTAAGTTATAAGCGCTGAGGTCCGGAGCCCTCGGATAACGACGGACGAACCGGGACCGCCCGGAGGACTCAAAGAGTCCGCAGGGTGGTTGGGTGAGTAGGAGTTATACGAGGAACAGCGAAGGACAACGAGGCGTGACATGCTGTCGCAGACCGATTTTACCCAACGATTTCGGTTTGGACGCGCACTTATCACATTCCCAACCTACCACGCAGACAGGGTCATGTCGGCTATATATAATGTATAAGCCGACCAATAACCTAAAAGGAGGATATACAGAATGCAAAAAGCATTAATCGGCAAGAAGATCGGTATGACACAGATCTTCGACGAAAAGGGAAAAGTAGTTCCCGTAACCGTAGTCGAGGCGGGCCCCTGTGTTGTTTCACAGGTCAAGACCGTTGAGACTGACGGCTACACAGCCATCCAGATGGGTTTCGGCGATATCAAGCCCAAGCACGTCACAAAGCCCCTGCAGGGTCACTTCAAAAAGGCTGATGTAGCTCCAAAGAGAATTCTCAAGGAATTCAGATTTGACGACTGCTCCGCGTACACACTGGGTCAGGTCATCAAGGCAGATTTATTCGAGATCGGCGACAAGGTCGACGTCACGGGCAAGAGCAAGGGTAAAGGCTACGCCGGCGTTATCAAGCGCTGGAACTTCGCCCGCTTGAAGGAATCTCACGGTACCGGCCCGAACGCGCGTCATGGCGGTTCCATGGGCGCCTGCTCCTCTCCCTCCAGAGTATGGAAGGGCAAGAAGATGGCAGGTCACCTGGGCGCTGAGAAGGTCACCGTTCAGAACCTCGCTGTTGTCAAGATCGACGCTGAGGATAACCTCATCGCCATCAAGGGCGCCATCCCCGGCGCTAACGGCGGCTACGTTGTCATCAAAGACAGCGTAAAGGCTTAAGGAAGGAGGAAATCATATGCCTAACGTACAGGTTGTTGATATGCAGGGCAAGAAGGTTAGTTCCGTAGACCTTGCAGATTCGATTTTCGGCATCGAGCCGAACGCGGCTGTTATGCACATGATGGTGGTCAGCTACCTCGCTAACCAGCGTCAGGGCACCCAGTCCGCTCTTACCCGTTCCGAAGTTTCCGGCGGCGGCAGAAAGCCCTGGAGACAGAAGGGTACAGGCCGCGCCCGTCAGGGTTCGACCCGCGCACCCCAGTGGTACCACGGCGGCGTAGTATTTGCTCCTAAGCCCAGAGACTATCGTTTCTCCGTGAACAAGAAGGTCAAGAGACTTGCGATGAAGTCCGCTTTATCCAGCAAGGCTCAGGCTGAGGAGATCATCGTTATCGATAAGATCGCTTTCGATGAGATCAAGACCGCTAAGGCTGCCGCTATGCTCAGCGCAGTAGGCAGCGAGCGCAAGGCGCTCATCGTCCTGCCCGAGGTTGACGAGAAGGCTATCAAGTCTTATCGCAACATCCCCGGCGTCAAGACAGCTCAGGTCAACGAGCTGAATGTTTACGACATTCTCAACGCCGACAAGCTGATCATCGCTAAGGACGCGCTCACTAAGATCGAGGAGGTATACGCATGATTGCTCAAGATATCGTAATCCGCCCCATCATCACTGAGAAGTCGATGCAGGACATTACCCAGAAGAAATATGTTTTCGAGGTAGCGAAGAACGCTACTAAGATAGACGTCGCCAGAGCTGTAGAAGAGCTCTTCAAGGGCGCCAAGGTCGCGAAGGTCAACACCGTTCACGTCAGAGGCCGCATGAAGAGACAGGGCCGCTTCGAGGGCTACACCCGTTCTTGGAAGAAGGCTTATGTACAGTTGACTGCCGACAGCAAACCGATCGAGTTTTTTGAAGGCATGATGTAAGCCTGTGGGTTCGCTTCGCTCACAGTGAATAGTGAATAGTGAAGGGCGGGACACCCGCACCCGATTCCTGTTCATCTGTCACTGCAGCGGCAAGCGAAACAGAAATTCATCTTTACAATAACGACACAGGCATGAATGTATGGGATGCGCCATCATCCCGCAAAGCCATCATGAGGAGAGTGAAATAACATGGCTATTAAGGTTTATAAGCCGACAACTAACGCAAGACGTAATATGTCGGTTACGGATTACTCCGGACTTTCCAAGGTCGCTCCCGAAAAGAGCTTGCTCGAGCCTCTTAAGAAGCATTCCGGCCGTAACAGCTACGGCCGCATCACAGTTCGTCACAGAGGCGGCGGCAACAGGAGAAAATACCGTATTATTGATTTCAAGAGAAACAAATTTGACGTAGAAGGAACCGTAACGACCATCGAGTACGATCCCAACCGCTCCGCGTTCATCGCGCTGGTTGAGTATGAGGACGGCGAGAAGAGCTACATCATCGCGCCTCAGGGTCTGAAGGTAGGCAGCAAGGTCGTAGCAGGCGAGACCGCGGATATCAAGCCCGGTAACGCGCTGCCCCTCAAGTCCATCCCCACCGGTACTTTCGTACACAACGTAGAGCTTTATCCCGGCAAGGGCGCTCAGCTCGCCCGCGCCGCAGGCAATATGGCTCAGCTCATGGCTAAGGAAAACGGCTACGCGCTCTTAAGACTGCCCTCCGGCGAGCTGAGAAACGTACCCGAGATCTGCATGGCTACTATCGGCCAGGTAGGCAACATCGACCATGAGAACGTCAAGATCGGTAAAGCCGGTCGTAAGAGAAACATGGGTATCCGCCCCACCGTCCGCGGTTCTGTTATGAACCCGAATGATCACCCTCATGGTGGTGGTGAGGGTAAGTCCCCCGTAGGCCGTCCCGGCCCTGTTACCCCCTGGGGTAAGCCGGCTCTCGGTTATAAGACCAGAAAGTCCAACAAGGCGTCCGATAAGCTTATCGTAAGACGCAGAAACAGCAAGTAAGGCAGAAAGGAAGGAACTTAATTTATGAGTAGAAGTACTAAAAAAGGACCTTTTGTTCAGCCGGTGCTGCTCAAAAGAGTTCAGGAAATGAACGAAAAGGGCGAGAAGAGAATCTTAAAGACATGGTCCAGATCCTCGACGATCTTCCCTGAATTTGTAGGTCACACATTTGCCGTACACGACGGCAGAAAGCACGTTCCGGTATACGTTACCGAGGATATGGTCGGTCACAAGCTCGGCGAGTTCGCCCCGACCCGTACCTTCCGCGGCCACGCCGGTTCGAAGACAAGTAAGTAAGGCAAAGGAGAGTACAGAGAATGGAAAGTAAGGCATATTTAAATTATGTCCGTATCTCACCTCGCAAGGTTTCCGTTGTTCTCGACCTCATCAGAGGCAAAGACGTAAAGCTCGCGAAGGCTATTCTTGAGCAGACTCCCAAGGCCGCTTGCGAGCCGCTTTTGAAGCTGCTCAAGTCCGCTGTGGCAAATGCTGAGAATAACCATGATATGGATGTGGCAAGTCTTTACGTGGCCGAGTGCCATGCAAGCCAGGGCCCCACACTCAAGCGTATCCGTCCCCGTGCACAGGGCAGAGCCTTCCGCATCGACAAGAAGACCTCGCACATCACCCTGGTGCTCAAGGAAAGAGAATAAGGAGGTAGAGTTATGGGCCAGAAAGTTAATCCGCACGGTTTACGTGTAGGTATCATCAAAGATTGGGATTCCCGTTGGTTCGCTGACAAGAAGCACTTCGGCGATACACTGGTTGAGGACTACAACCTCCGCCGTGATCTGAAGAAGCAGCTCTTCGGCGCAGGCGTTCCCAAGATCGAAATCGAGAGAGACGGCAAGAAAGTCCGTATCCACATCCACTGCGCAAAGCCCGGTATGATTATCGGTAAGGGCGGCTCCGAGATCGAGAAGCTCCGCCAGCAGTGTGAGAAGAAGCTGGGCAAGCCCGTCGCCATCAATATCGTAGAAGTCAAGAACCCCGACCTCAACGCACAGCTCGTCGCTGAGTCCATCGCCGCACAGCTGGAGAGACGTATCTCCTTCCGCCGCGCGATGAAGCAGTCTATCGGCAGAGCGATGCGTCTGGGCGCCAAGGGTATCAAGACCCAGTGCTCCGGCCGCCTCGGCGGCGCTGAGATCGCTCGTTCCGAACAGTATCACGAGGGTACTATCCCGCTGCAGACCCTGCGCGCCGACATCGACTACGGCTTTGCCGAGGCGAACACCACCTACGGTAAGATCGGCGTAAAGGTTTGGCTGTATCGCGGCGAGGTCCTTCGCGACAACGCGGGCAGCGAGCAGCGCAGAGAGAGACGCGAGAGACGCGGCGACAGACGTGACCGTGACAACCGCGGTGACAGAAGACCCCGCAGAGACAATAGGGAAGGAGGCAGAAAATAATGCTGATGCCTAAGCGTGTGAAGTACAGAAGAGTTCACAGAGGCAGAATGACAGGCCGCGCCTACAGAGGCAACAAGGTTACCTACGGCGAGTACGGTCTGCAGGCATTAGAGCCTGCATGGATCACTTCCAACCAGATCGAGGCAGCCCGTGTCGCCATGACCCGTTACTGCAAGAGATTCGGTAAAGTTTGGATCAAAATTTTCCCCGATAAGCCGGTTACAGCGAAGCCCGCTGAGACCCGAATGGGTTCCGGTAAGGGTTCACCCGAGTATTGGGTAGCTGTTGTCAAGCCCGACAGAGTTATGTTCGAGATTGCCGGCGTACCGGAAGAGACAGCGAGAGAGGCTATGCGCTTAGCGGCTGCCAAGCTGCCGATCAAGTGCAAGTTCATCAAGAAGGAAGAGGAGGCTTAAGCATGACTGCTAAGGAATTAAGAGAATATACACCGAGCGAGCTTGAGCAAAAACTGAAGGACCTCAAAGAGGAGCTCTTCAACCTTCGCTTCCAGCTTGCTATCAACCAGCTCGAGAACCCGATGCGTATTACTGCGGTCAAGAGAGATATCGCGCGCGTTTCCACCGTTATGCGCGAGCTCCGCGATGAAGCATAAGGAGGTAAATCATGAGCGATAGAAATATGAGAAAGACTCTCGTCGGTCGCGTTGCTTCCGATAAGATGGATAAGACCATCGTCGTAGCGATCGAGGACAGCGTAAAGCATAAGCTTTACAACAAGGTTATCAAGCGCACCATCCGCGTCAAGGCTCACGATGAAAAGAATGAGGCGCGCGTGGGTGACCGCGTTAAGATCATGGAGACCCGTCCCCTGTCCAAGGACAAGAGATGGAGACTCGTAGAGATCGTCGAAAAAGCGAAATAAGTTCTTGAGAGGAGATTAACACATGATTCAACAGCAAACTTATCTCAAGGTCGCCGACAATACCGGTGCAAAAGAACTTATGTGCATTCGTGTACTCGGCGGTACCAGGAGAAGATATGCCAATATCGGCGACGTAATCGTTGCTTCTGTTAAGAAGGCTGCGCCCGGCGGCGTAGTAAAGAAGGGTGACGTCGTTCGCGCGGTAGTCGTTCGCTCTGCTAAGGGCGTTCGCCGCGAGGACGGTACCTACATCCGTTTCGATGAGAACGCAGCCGTTATCATCAAGGAAGATAAGAACCCGCGCGGTACTCGTATCTTCGGACCGGTAGCAAGAGAGCTTCGCGACAAGGATTATATGAAGATCCTGTCCCTTGCTCCGGAAGTACTTTAATGGAGGTGTCATAAATGAATAAAGTTCATGTTAAAACCGGTGACACCGTCTTAGTTATCAGCGGTAAAGACAAGGGCAAAAAGGGCAAGGTGCTCGCGGTATCCCCCAAAGAGGGTAAGGTCATCGTAGAGAAGATCAATATCGTTTCTAAGCACATCAAGCCCCGCCGTATGGGCGAGCCCGGCGGCATCATCAAGGCTGAGGGCGCTATGTACGCTTCCAAGGTCCAGGTGATCTGCCCCCGCTGCAAGAAGCCGACCCGCGTAGGTCACAAGATCTATGACGACGGCACAAAGAGCCGTATCTGCGTCAAGTGCGGCGAAGCACTGTAAGGAGGACTGAAGAAATGGCAAGACTGAAAAAGTATTATGCTGAGGAAGTTGCACCTGCTCTGATGAAGAAGTTCTCTTACAAGAGTGTGATGCAGATCCCGAAGCTCGACAAGATCGTAGTTAACGTCGGCGCCGGCGAGGTCAAGGACAACGCGAAAGCGATGGACGCGATCCTCTCCGATCTGGCTCAGATCACGGGTCAGAAGGCGCATATCTGTAAGGCGCGCAAGAGCGTTGCGAACTTCAAGCTCCGTGAGGGCATGCCCATCGGCGCGAAGGTCACGCTCCGCGGCGAGCGTATGTATGAGTTCCTCGACAGACTCTTCAACGTAGCGCTCCCCCGTGTACGCGACTTCAGAGGTATCAACCCCAACTCCTTCGACGGACGCGGCAACTATGCTCTCGGCCTGAAGGAACAGCTGATCTTCCCTGAGATCGACTACGATAAGATCGATAAGGTCCGCGGTATGGATATCGTTTTCGTTACCACCGCGCAGAACGATGAAGAAGCACGCGAGCTGCTCAGACTGATGGGCGCTCCGTTCGAAAAGTAAGGAGGGATTGTTGTGGCAAAGACTGCTATGAAAATGAAGCAGCAGAGAAAGCAGAAGTTCTCTACTCGCGAATATTCACGTTGTAAGATATGCGGTAGACCACACGCCTACCTTCGTAAGTTTGGCGTATGCCGTATTTGTTTCCGTGAACTCGCTTACAAGGGCGAGATCCCGGGCGTAAAGAAAGCAAGCTGGTAAGCAAGGAGGATTTAAGTTATGCAAATTACTGATACTATCGCTGATTTACTGACACGAATCCGTAATGCTAACTCAGCGAAGCACGATACCGTTCAGATCCCCGCGTCCAACATGAAGAAGGCTATCTGCCAGATCCTCTTGGACGAGGGTTATATCAAGAGCTTCTCCGTAGAGGAGGACGGCAAGCAGGGCGTCATCACCGTGACGCTGAAGTACCTCGAGGGCAAGCAGCCCGTTATCCAGGGACTTCGCCGCGTTTCTAAGCCCGGCCTGCGCATTTACAGCAGCGTAGAGGATATGCCCAAGGTCATGAAGGGCCTGGGTATCGCCATCATCTCGACCTCCAAGGGCGTGATGACCGACCGTGAAGCAAGAAAGCAGAACGTCGGCGGCGAGGTTCTCGCGTTCATTTGGTAAGAGGAGGTGCGAAAATGTCTCGAATTGGAAGAAAACCTATAAATATTCCCGCCGGCGTCGAAGCAAAATTCGAAAACGGCGTTATGACAGTCAAGGGTCCCAAGGGTACTCTGACCCAGAAGATCAACCCTAACATGACCGTCGAAATCAATGGGGCAGTCATCGAGGTAAAGCGTCCGAACGACGAGAAGCTCAACCGCTCTCTGCACGGACTTACCCGTACCATCATCCACAACATGATCGTAGGCGTCACCGAGGGCTACAAGAAGGAGCTCGAGGTCAACGGCGTCGGTTACCGTGTTCAGAAGCAGGGCAAGAAGCTCGTCATGAACATCGGTTACTCCCATCAGGTGATCATGGAGGATACCGAGGACATCACCATCGAGGTCCCCAACCCCAACAGCATCATCATCCACGGCATCGATAAGCAAAAGGTAGGTCAGTTTGCTGCCGAGGTAAGAGAGAAACGTCCGCCGGAGCCTTATAAGGGTAAGGGCATCAAGTATGCCGGTGAATATATCCGCCGTAAGGAAGGCAAGGCCGGTAAGGCTTAAAGAAGGAGTGAAATAAACAAATGGTAAGTAGACCTGATTCGAAAGCTGCTCGTGCCAAGAGGCACAAGAGAGTACGCGGTAAGTTAAGCGGCACAGCCGAGTGTCCCCGCCTTTGTGTGTTCCGCTCCACCAATAACATCTATGCTCAGATCATCGACGACGTCAAGGGCGTTACCCTGTGCAGCGCTTCTTCTCTCGATAAGACCATAGAGGGCGGCGGCAACAAAGAGGCTGCTAAGGCAGTCGGCAAGCTCATCGCTGAGCGCGCTAAGGAAAAGAACATCACCGACGTCGTATTCGACAGAGGCGGTAACATCTATCACGGCCGTGTACAAGCGTTGGCCGAAGGCGCCCGTGAGGGCGGCCTCAATTTCTAAGGATTGGAGGAAACAACTTTGGCTAATATTATTGACGCATCTACACTGGAGCTTACCGAGCGCGTTGTAGCGATCAACCGCGTAAGTAAGACCGTAAAGGGCGGCCGTGTCATGAAGTTTGCCGCTCTCGTTGTCGTAGGCAACGGCGAAGGCATCGTAGGCTTCGGTATCGGCAAGGCCGGTGAAGTTCCCGACGCGATCCGCAAGGGAATCGAGGACGCTAAGAAGCACCTCATGACCGTAGCCCTCAAGGGCACAACTATTCCGCACGAGATCATCGGCGCCTACGGCGCGGGCAGAGTTCTGATGAAGCCTGCCGCTCCCGGTACCGGCGTTATCGCGGGCGGTCCCGTTCGTGCCGTTGTCGAGGCAGTCGGCATCAAGGACATCCGTACTAAGGCGCTCCGTTCCAACAACCCCTGCAACGTCGTTCGCGCGACTCTTCAGGGTCTGGGCGCTCTGCGTACCGCGGAAGAGGTTGCCCGCGTACGCGGCAAGTCCGTAAAAGAGATTCTGTAAGGAGGCGGCAAGATGAAAATTAAGTTGGTTAAGAGCCTTATCGGCTCCAAGAAGGATCAGATTGCTACCGCTTATTCGCTGGGTCTCAAGAAGATCGGCGATATTACCGAGCAGCCCGACAACGCGGCTACCAACGGTAAGGTACAGAAGATTATCCACCTCGTAGTGGTTGAGAAAGACTAAGGAGGTGCGAATAAATGAAACTTCATGAATTATCCCCCGCAGAGGGTTCCAAAAAGGAAGTTAAGAGAATCGGCAGAGGCCACGGCTCAGGCTGGGGCAAGACCGCCGGTAAAGGTCACAAGGGTCAGAAAGCAAGAGCCGGTAAGGGTATGCGCGTCGGTTTTGAAGGCGGCCAGATGCCGCTTCAGAGACGTATCCCTAAGCGTGGCTTCAACAACATCTTTGCGAAGAAGGTTGTTGCTATCAATGTCGGCACCCTCAACAAGTTTGAGGACGGCGCTGTTGTAGATATCGCTGCGCTCACCGAAAAGGGTATTGTCAAGAATTCCTTTGACAGCGTAAAGATTCTTTCCAACGGCACGCTCACTAAGAAGCTCACAGTCAAGGCTCAGGCGTTCTCTCAGGGCGCTGTCGCCAAGATCGAGGCTGCCGGCGGAAAGACTGAGGTGATCTAATTGTTTAAAACAATCAGAAACGCATGGTCCATCCCGGATCTGCGTAAGAAGATCCTCTTTACGCTTTTGATCGTCATCATCTTCAGAATCGGTTCCGTTATCCCGGTACCGTTCCTGAACATGGACGCACTCGCCCATGTTATGGGTAACGCTCAGGGCGTTGACGATACGCTCGTCGGCTACCTGAATACCCTCTCCGGCGGCGCGTTTTCCAACGCGACCATCTTCGCAATGGGTATCACCCCCTACATCAACAGCTCCATTATCATGCAGCTGCTGTGCGTGGCGATCCCTCCCCTCGAGCGCCTTTCCAAGGAAGGCGAAGAGGGCAGAAAGAAGATCGCCGCTATCACCCGTTATGTAACGGTCGCCCTCGGCTTGATACAGGGTACCGCTTACTTCTTCTTCCTGAAGAACACCTATGACAGCACGGCTCCCTCCGACGGCAGCTGGACTCCCACCAACCTGCCGATCGCGAAGTACACCGAAGGCTTTTCGATGTGGTTCGCCGCGATCGTGATCATCCTCACGTTCACCGCAGGTACCGCGCTGATCATGTGGCTCGGCGAGCAGATCAACAAGAACGGTATCGGCAACGGTATCTCCATCCTGCTGTTCGCGGGCATCATCGCAAGACTGCCCTACACCGTCAACCTTCTGTCTCAGTACTGGAACCTCGGTTCTCAGGGCAGCACCCAGTACTACATCTTCGTACCGCTGTGGATCATCCTCTTCCTTGCTGTTATCTGGTTCATCACCTTTATGCAGGACGCGGAGAGACGTATCCCCATCCAGTATGCGAAGCGTGTAGTCGGACGCAAGATGTACGGCGGCCAGTCCACCCACCTGCCCATCAAGGTAGCGCTGGGCGGCGTTATGCCGATCATCTTCGCATCGTCCATCCTCTCCATCCCCAGCACCATCCAGATGTTCATCGGCGAAAACAACCTCTCTGATTTCTGGAAAGGCTTCTTTAACGCTTTCTCCACCAGAGGCTGGCTGTACGCGGTGCTGTACTTCGTTCTGATCCTTGCGTTCGCGTATTTCTACACCACCATCCAGTACAACCCGATCGAAATGGCGAACAATCTGAAGCAGAACAACGGTACCATCCCCGGTATCCGTCCCGGCAGACCTACTGCCGACTTTATCGCTAAGATTCTCTCGAGAATCACCCTTATCGGCGCGCTGTTCCTGGCAGTTATCGCGCTGCTCCCGATCCTGTACTCCGACTTTACACAGATGTACGGCCTGTCTATGGGCGGTACCTCCGTCATCATTATCGTCGGCGTCGCTCTGGATACCGCTAAGCAGCTCGAGAGCCAGATGATGATGCGTCACTACAAGGGCTTCCTTGATTAATCGCAGCCATTGTTAACTTATTAATGAGGTGTAGATTATGAAATTAATCCTGTTAGGCGCTCCCGGTGCCGGTAAAGGCACTCAGGCCGCTGTTATCAGCGAGCGCTACAATATTCCCCAGATCAGCACGGGCAACATCATCCGTGCCGCGCTGAAAAGCGGTACAGAGATGGGTAAGATGGCTAAATCCTTCATCGAAGAGGGCAAGCTGGTTCCCGATGACGTCGTGATCGGCATCATCAAGGATCGCCTTGCCGAAGACGACTGCAAGGAAGGCTTCATCCTCGACGGCTTCCCCCGTACCATCCCTCAGGCCGAGGCTCTGGACAAAATGGGTATCGAGATCGATAAGGTTATCGATATCGAGGTACCCGACGAGGTCATCGTCGACCGCATGTCCGGACGCCGCGTGTGTGAAAAGTGCGGCAGACCCTACCATCTTGTGAGCTTACGCCCCAAGGTAGACGGTGTCTGCGACGATTGCACAGGCGCCCTTATTCAGCGCAAGGACGACCATCCTCTTACGGTCAAGGCGCGTCTCGATATCTATCACAAAGAGACCGAGCCGCTCAAGGGCTACTATGAGAAGCAGGGTAAGCTCTATATCGTCGAGGGCGCAAGCTCCGTCGAAGAGACTACCAGACTGACTTTTGAGGCGCTCGAGGCGTAATTACGCATGATCGTAGTCAAGACCGCACGTGAAATTCAGAAAATGCAGGACGCGTGTACACTGTCCGCGCGGGCGCTGAAGCTCGCCGGAGAGATGGTCGAGCCGGGCGTGTCGACCTTAGAGATCGACACAGCTGTTCGTAAATTCATCGAGGGTGAGGGCGGCTTGCCCTCCACCCTCGGTTACGAAGGCTATCCGGCTTCCACCTGTATCTCCGTGAACAGTGTGGTTGTCCATGGCATACCGAGCAAAAAGACGATCCTGCGTCAAGGCGATATCGTGTCTATCGACATTATGGCTGGCATGCACGGGTATCACGGCGACAACGCCTATACCTACCCCTGCGGCGATATCAGCGACGAGGCGCAGCGCCTGCTTGACGCGACGAAGGAGAGTCTTTACGAGGGAATCAGGGCGGCGCTTGCCGGCAATCGCATCGGCGATATCGGCAGTGCCGTGCAAAGGTATGTCGAAGCTCGTGGCTACGGGGTGGTACGGTCTTTTACCGGCCACGGCGTAGGTACGAAACTGCATGAAGACCCAAGTGTACCGAACTATGGTACACCCGGACGGGGCCCTCGCCTCATTCCGGGCATGACTATCGCAATCGAGCCGATGATAACGGCGGGCGGTTACAATGTGAAGGTGCTATCCGACGGGTGGACGGCTGTCACTACGGACGGCTCACTCGCGGCGCACTATGAACACACGGTGTGTATCACGCCCGACGGTCCGCGGATCATGACGCTTCTGAAAGAATAGAGGTCCGTCATGGATATCGCTAAGGGCTCTGTTGTCATCGCAAAGGCAGGTCGTGATAAAGGAAAGGCGTTTGCGGTAACCGAGGTTCTCGACGCGAGGACGGTGCTGATCGCGGACGGCAAAAGCCGCCCCATCGAGCGCCCCAAGCGCAAGAACGTCATCCATCTGCAAGCGACCGGCACGACTGTCGATTGCACCGCAACAAACCGACAACTACGTATTTTTCTGAAAGATTTCCAAACCCATGAGAAATAAGGAGGTTAAGTCATGTCAAAACAGGATGTTATCGAGATAGAGGGTATCGTCACCGACGCTCTGCCGAACGCCCAGTTCACCGTAGAGCTTCCCAACGGCCATAAGATCCTGGCCGTCATCTCAGGTAAGCTGAGAATGAACTTCATCCGCATCCTCCCGGGCGATAAGGTCACCGTAGAGATGTCTCCCTACGACCTTACGAGAGGACGCATCACATGGCGTACTAAATAACGCCATCCCTTGAAACAAGCAAACAACTATCAACACAGAAGGAAAGGAATGATATTATGAAAGTCAGACCTTCAGTAAAGAAAATGTGTGAAAAGTGCAAGGTTATCAAGCGCCACGGCAAAGTCATGGTGATCTGCGAGAACCCCAAGCATAAGCAGCGTCAGGGATAAGGCTCCCTTTGGTCGCAGTGAATAGTGGATAGTGAATAGTGAATAGTTAAGGGAGGGCTCCGCCCTCACCCGATTTAAATTATCGCTGTCGCCTTCATTATTCGACGAACGTTTCACACAGCTAAAACTATTATTTAATCTAAATGGAGGTGCACTAAATGGCTCGTATAGCAGGCGTCGACTTACCCCGTGACAAGAGAGTCGAGATCGGACTCACTTATATCTACGGTATCGGTCGTAAAACCGCTACAGACATTATTGCTGCAACAGGTGTCAATCCGGACACTCGCGTCCGCGATCTCACCGAAGAAGACGTATCAAAACTCAGAGAATATATCGACCATAATTGCCGCGTTGAAGGTGATCTCCGTCGTGATATCGCTTTCGACATCAAGAGACTTATCGAAATCGGTAGTTACCGCGGTGTTCGCCATAGAAAGGGTCTGCCCGTAAGAGGTCAGCGTTCCAAAACCAACGCTCGTACCCGCAAAGGCCCGCGCAAGACTATGGCTAACAAGAAGAAGTAAGGAGGGCAATTTAAATGGCAGTTAAAACAGGTAAGAAGGCTCCTATCCGCCGCCGCCGCGAGAGAAAGAATATCGAAAAGGGCTCGGCGCATATCCAGTCTACCTTTAACAACACTATCGTTACTATATCCGACACACAGGGCAACGCGATCTCCTGGGCAAGCGCCGGCGAACTCGGTTTCCGCGGCTCCAGAAAGTCCACTCCCTTCGCGGCGCAGAGCGCTGCCGAGACAGCCGCTAAGGCTGCGATGGAGCATGGCATGAAGAGCGTTGAGGTTTTTGTCAAGGGCCCCGGTCAGGGTCGTGAGGCGGCTATCCGCGCTCTGCAGACCGCAGGTCTCGAGGTCACCATGATCAAAGACGTTACCCCCATCCCGCACAACGGATGCCGTCCTCCCAAGAGAAGACGTGTATAAAAGAATAAGGAGGATATAGAATATGGCTAAAAATCAACAGCCTATCGCAAAGCGCTGCAGAGCGCTGGGCATTTCGCCCGCTGTTATGGGTTACTCCAAGAAAAACACCACCAAGCGTAACCCCGGCGGCAAGATGAGAAGAAAGCAGAGTGAATACGGCGTTCAGCTGACCGAGAAGCAGAAGGTAAAGTTTATCTACGGCATCCTCGAGAAGCAGTTCCGTATGTACTATGAGAAGGCTGAAAAGATGGAAGGCAAGACCGGTGAGAACCTGCTCTCTCTCGTTGAGCGCAGACTCGATAACGTTGTTTATCGCCTCGGTCTCTGCTCCACCCGCCGTGAAGGCCGTCAGCTGGTCAACCACGCTCACTTCACCGTCAACGGCAAAAAGTGCAACATCCCGTCCTACATCGTTAAGGTCGGCGATGTGATCGCTGTCTGCGACGGTTCCAAGGACACCACCCGCTTCAAGGCGATCGCCGAGAACGACGGCACTGTCCTCGTACCCAAGTGGCTCGAGAAGAATGATAAGCTCAGCGGTAAAGTCATCGCGCTTCCCGCTCGTGACGATATCGACTATCCTGTTGAGGAACATCTCATCGTCGAGTTGTACTCCAAGTAATTTGTACGCCGGTCGGATCATCTCCGACAATGCGCTCATGTGTATTTTCACAGTCATTGCGAAGCCCTTTAGGGCTGTGGCAATCCCACAAAGAGGAGCAGAACTTCTCATTCATAACGGTATCTACGACCGTGGGATTACCACATCGGGTCTGCGACCCTCCTCGTAATGACCGATTAGTATGTGAGCATCACGGCAGGAACCCCTGTCCGTGCAGTATAAAAATTTAAGGAGGAATTCGTTCATGATAGAGATTAAAAAACCCAGTATTGATACAGAAGAGTTATCTTCGGACGGTAAGTACGGCAGATTTGTGGTTGAGCCTCTTGAGCGCGGCTTCGGCAACACGCTGGGCAACTCTCTTCGTCGCGTGCTGCTCTCCTCTTTAGAGGGCGTAGCCGTTACATCGATCAAGATCGACGGAGTGAACCATGAGTTCTCTACCATCCCCGGCGTCAAGGAAGACGTCACCGAGATCGTTCTGAACATGAAGAGCCTGGTGGCAAAACTCCACTCTAACGGTCCCAAGATCGTTGAGATCTCTGCGGAAGGTCCCTGCGAGGTCACCGCTGAGAGCATTAAGTGCGACAGCGAGGTCGAGATCCTCAACCCGCAGTTGCACATCGCGACCCTCGCCGACGGCGCGACTCTGAACATGGAGATCACGCTGGATAAGGGCAGAGGTTATATCCCCGCCGAGAAGAACAAGCTCATTTCGGGCAACGAGATCATCGGCGTACTCCCCATCGACTCTATCTACACCCCTGTTCTCAAGGTGAACTATACGGTGGACAACACCCGTGTCGGTCAGATCACCGACTACGACAAGCTCACCCTGAGCGTTTGGACAAACGGCGTTATCAACGCACAGGAGGCGGTATCGCTTGCCGCTAAGGTCCTCACCGAACACCTGAATCTCTTCGTCAACCTCTCCGACAGAGGCTTCAACACCGAGATCATGGTCGAGAAGGACGACAAGGGCAAGGAGAAGGTGCTCGAGATGACCATCGAAGAGCTCGACCTCTCCGTCCGTTCGTTCAACTGCCTTAAGCGCGCCGGCATCAATACCGTCGAAGACCTTATCTCTAAGTCTGAAGAGGACATGATGAAGGTCCGCAACCTCGGCAGAAAGTCGCTGGAGGAAGTCGTCTTCAAGCTGGATTCCTTAGGTTTCAGCCTGCGTAAGGACGACGAATAAATAAGAAGCGCCGAGGTCCGGAGCCCTCGGATAACGACTGGCGAGCCTGTGCCTGAAGAAGTGACCGCAGGTCACGGAAACAGGCAAGCGAGTGGGAGTTATACGAGGAGAAGCGGAGGACAACGAGGCGTGACACACCTGATATTTACTATTAACTTTATAGATATCTGTAAAGAAAGACCCGAAAGGAGTGAAACATAATGCCGGGTACCAGAAAACTGGGCAGAGCTACCGACGCGCGTCTTGCGATGCTGAGAGCTCTCGTGACCTTCCTGCTCGAAAACGGCAAGATCGAGACCACGCTTTCCCGTGCGAAAGAAACCGCTTCCATGGCGGAAAAGATGATTACCATCGCGAAGAAAGACACCCTCGCGAACAAGAGACAGGTCATGGCGTTCATCACCAAAGAGGACGTTGCGACCAAGCTGTTCAAGGAGATCGCTCCCAAGTATGCGGACCGCAACGGCGGCTATACCCGCATCACCAAGATCGGACCCCGCCGCGGCGACGCAGCGGAGATGGCGATCATCGAGCTTGTCTGATTGATTAAATAATCGTAAGAATTTGCCTCACCTTTCGGTGGGGCTTTTCTTTTTGTTCATAAAATGTACTTTATTTTTTGACGATATATGGTATAATAGGGTATATAATGGAGCAATATGTAGTTTTAGTTTCGAGTTTTTAGTTCTTAGTTTTTAGTTTCGAGTTCTGTTTATTTGCCAACTATCAATTGCCCACTGCTCACTGCCAACCGAAACAGGAGGTTCAACTATGCTGCTGTACGATATTTCACGCGAAGTTTTTTCGGCGCCGGTCTATGACGGCGATCCGAAGCCGGAATTAAAAATGCTCAGTACCATCGGCGATGATTCGGTGGTTAACCTGTCCGCTGTCAGTATGTGCACCCATACCGGCACCCATATCGACGCGCCCCTGCACTTCGACGAGGACGGCGCCGATATCGCATCCATGCGCCTGTCGCATTTCTGCGGCAAGTGTACGGTGGTCACGATCGACGGTATCCTGACCGGCGAGGACATGGAGCGCCTGCTCCCGCTGTGTCAGAAGCGCCTGATCCTCCACGGCTCCGGAAAGGCGTACCTCAGCGTATCTGCCGCGCGTGTGATCGCGGATAATAAGCTTTTGCTTGTCGGCACCGACGCGTTGTCGATCGCCACGCCCTATGATGAGCTGATGCCCCATCTGGAGCTCGCGCGGGCGGGTGTAGCGGTGCTCGAGGGACTGTACCTTGAGGGCATCGAGGACGGCGATTACAAGCTCGCCGCTTTCCCGCTGAAGATGAAAGGCTGCGAAGCGTCCCCCTGCCGCGCGATCCTGATGCGTGAGCCGAAGGGCTATTGATGTATAATAGTGAACAGTGACCAGTGGTTAGTTGTTATTCAGATGGTCGCATCGCTCCGATGATAAATCGGTTGCGGGCAGAGCCCGCCGAATCACTAACCACTAACCGCTCAAAAAGAGGTTGTTATGAAAAAACTGATTGCTTTATTGATTGTGATACTTTTGATACTGAGCCTATGCTTTTCCCTTTCCGGCTGCGATCAGCCGACGGTCATCGTGCGCTCCGAGCTGATGATCAGCGACGGCTTTTCCGGTACGCGCACCGTCACGGCAGTCTATCCGCTGTCGGCGGATATCGACGCCGTCAAGGACACGCTCCTTGCCGATTCGCCTACAGACGAGATCGACGGTGCGGATTTTACCTATGTCGGCGTGGAGGAGGACGGCTACCACTTCCAATTACTCCTGCATTTCGGCAACAAGACGCAGTATGAGAAGATCATCGCCGCCCTGATCAACCGCTCCACCGGCGTTTTCCTATCGCGGAAGAACACCTTTCTTACCCACGGCACCCGAATGGAAGAGGACTTCGACGTCAGCGAGCTGATCCCCTGGGTTATCAACGATACCGCTTCTTCGGACGCGCTGAAGAATCTGAAATTCGCTTTTGATACCAACACCGTGCGAATCGGCTCCGATACCTTCGATACCGCCTCCACTGTCAGCATCAACGACTGCACCGGCAGTCCGATCAATTCTATCTCCCTTAAAACGACCAACGATAAGGCGGATACCTACACCCGAACCTTTGCCTTTTCCATCCCCAACGATACCTATACTGCGGATAAGGACGCCATCGAGCAGTATTTCATGACCAACACCCTCCCTGACGCCCGTTACGCGGGCTGGACGCAGGAAGGCTCCAATATGGTCTATACCGTCATCTATGAGCAGCTCGACCTCGAAAAGATGACCGATGTCACTTCAGCCCTGCTCGACACCGACAGCGTTTCGATCACCTACGGCGATGTTGATAACGCCTCGACGCCTCTCTCGGAGGGACTTGCCTTTGAGGAAAACCTCGATACCTTCTCCTTTATCGGACCTGATAACGGCTACACTCCTTTGTATTATTCCTATTCGCTCCCGCTGAACACCACCTACGGCGACGGTTCCGTTTTTGAGGGCGGCCGCTGGGTAAGCGCGGGCGAGTGGAAGGATGACTTATATAACGTAACACTCGACTCCGGTTCCGCCAGACTGCGCATACCCGACGGCATCCAGTACAGCGTCACCGGTATTGAGTTTTCGCTGGCGAGTCTCGGCGAATCACGCTTCCGCCGTTCGACTGATTTTCTCTATGCCAAAAGCGACCGAAGCGCCGCCGATTATGCCCAAAGCTATTTTGCCGGCAGGAATGTGGAAAGCGAGATCAGCGAAACGGATGACAGCCTTGTCTGCCGCGTCGTCTTTGAAGGTACGACCGACGAGATCACGGCCCAACTCGTTCATGTCTTCGGCAGCGGCAACTTCATGGCGTATGAACAGCACAAGGGGACTTTCGACCTGAGCGTCAAGACCGAGTTCACCGATTATGTCAACCTCGGCTATATGCTGAACGCCGACAACGCCGCCGTGCCGATGAACTATACCGTCAGCTCCGAGGGCGGCGAAAATATCGTCTCCGTCTCCGTGGACGGCAGCGAGACCGCATACACCGATCACAGCCGCGGCACCATGCCTATGAAGAACGGCTGTGCCGAGATCCGTTACCACGGCAATATCCCCGTTGTTTCGAGCATCATTATTTATCTCGCATCCGGCGCGGTACTGCTCCTGCTGACCGCCTTCATCGCGATCAAGCTGATCAAGCCGAAGAAGAAGCGCCGCTATGCCGACCCGCTGAACAATCCCGACGCGGTCTATGAAGCGGAAGAGGAGGCTGTTGAGGAGGAAGCGGCTCCTGCCGATGCATCCGATACTGCCGCCGCCAATAACCCCCTTGCTCAGACCACTACCTTCAGCATCCTCGAGCTGAACACCCTTGTCCGCAACAAGAAATATGTGGACGAGATCAACAAGGACGTTGAAGAGCGTATGCACGCCCAGAGCATCGAGGAACAGAAGCAGGATATCCGCGCGAAAGAACTGGAGGAAATGAGCCGCAAGGTCTACGGTCCCGACGCTGAGGCCGGCGAAGCTTCAGAGGAATCCGAAAACGAAACTCCCGAATCGACCGATACCGCGGAAGTGTCCGATACACCTGCGGTAACCGATGAACCGTTATCCACTGAGGAAGAATCCGATGATTAAGCTTGTCGTATTCGATCTCGACGGTACGGTTGCCGATACCCTCAAGGATTTAGGCACGGCGATGAACGCCGCTTTATCATCCGATAATCTCCCCGGATACCCGATCGAGGATTACCGTCATTTCGTCGGCAACGGGATCGACAATCTCGTAAAAGTCACGATGGCGCAGGGATATACCCCCGAGGGAGCCGAAAGAGTCAAAGCGGCGTTTTACGCGTACTACGCTGATCACAGCACGGATTATACGACCGCCTATGACGGCATGGACGCGCTTTTGCGTCGGCTGTCGGAGGATGGCATCCTGACGGCAGTGATCTCCAATAAACCAGACCGCTTCGTTCCCGGGATCCTCGCTAAACTGTACCCCGGTTACCGATTCGCCTATGCGTGGGGACAACGGGAGGAATTTCCGCGCAAGCCCTCACCGGAATCGCTTGAGGCACTGATCGCCCTGTGCGGCTTTGCCAAGAGCGAGGTTCTGTATGTCGGCGACAGCGATGTGGACGTCGTCTTTGCTCATAACGCCGGCGTGAAGGTCTGCGGCGTCAGCTGGGGCTTCCGCGGCGCGGAGGAATTGAAAAAGTCCGGCGCAGATACGATTGTTAATTCTGCAGAAGAATTATATAACAAGATAACAGAGAACAGATAAAAGCCTTCCCCTCCGAGGGGAAGCCTTTTTATCAAGGTTTTCAGCAGAGGCTATTCATGAACAAACGCAATTATCAAAAAGAAATGGACGCCCTGATCGAGCGCAATACCCGTGAGGGCAAGCACCCTACGCTGCTCCTGCACGTATGCTGCGCTGTCTGCGCGAGCTATGTGCTCGAGTACCTGTACCGCCATTTCGATATCACGGTCGCCTACTACAACCCCAACATCACCGAAGAAAGCGAGTACCGCTACCGTTACAGCGAACTCAAACGCTATGTCGACGAGGCGGGATTGAGCAAATATATCCGCTTTGCCGAGGTCGAATACCGTCCCGACGACTTTTTTGAAGCTGTCAGAGGCAGGGAAGCAGACCGCGAGGGCGGCGCGCGGTGCGCGATCTGCTTCGATCAGCGTCTTCGCTATACCGCACAGCTGTGCAAAGCCGGCGGTTACGATTATTTCGCCACCACCCTGACCATCAGCCCCTTAAAGAACGCCGAGCTGCTCAACACGATCGGCGAGCGGATAGGGGAGGAGCTTGGCGTGAACTATCTCTGCTCCGATTTCAAGAAAAAAGAAGGCTACAAGCGCTCGATCGAGCTGAGCCGTCAGTATGACCTCTACCGCCAGAACTATTGCGGCTGTGTCTTTTCCAAGCGCGAGGCGCAGGAAAGGGCTTCTGAATAATCGATGTATCATGATCGTTTATCGATCATCCTTATTTATCGCCCTGCCGTTTCGTTTGCTTTCGACGCTCATCACTATCGTATCGGCATGGATCAAAAAGCGATTTTTCCGATAGCAGGGGATAGGCGCAATAGCCTTATACATTATATATGCTGTTTTTCTTTTTGTGAAAGGCACCTAAATTTATTGATATCTATTGTAATTCGCCGTTTTTTCGTGTAATATTATCATGAAGCAAGTTAAGAAGGCTCCTTTTGGGAAAAGGAGCTGTCGCCCTTTGGCGACTGAGGAATTGTATCAATTGACTGAGCGCAGCGAGATACATTATTTAACTTATCGATATTGAAACAGAGGTTATGGCTATGGGCAGACCCGACGGAAAAAGACTGAAAAATTTAGGCGTAGAGTATCTGGTAGGCGCTCACGTGATGGCGGAGCGCACCGACGCGATGAATATGATCACCATCGACCTCCCCGAAGCGCCGATGAAAGAGTACCTAAATAAGAAGCGCAAGGAGGGCAAGCGCTATTCGCACCTGACGCTGATCCTGACGGCGATGGTACACGCCTTTGCCGAGTACCCCCAGCTCAACCGCTTTGTGGTCAATAAGCGCATCTACGCGCGCAACGAGATCTCCGTCGGCATGGTCGTACTCAAGGGCGGCAAGATCGACGGCGCCTCTACTGTCAGTAAGATGAAGTTCCCGCCCGACGCCACGCTCGATCAGGTCAACGACATCATCGACAGCTATATCAAGACCAACCGCAGCGACGACCAGGTCAACTCGACCGATAAGCTTGCGAACTTTTTGTGCTCCGTGCCGGGACTTTTGCGCGTTGCAGCGAATTTTGTCAAGTGGCTGGATAAGCACAACTGGTGTCCCAAGGCGATCATCGAAGCCAGCCCCTTTCACTGTTCTATCATGCTGACCGACCTCGCCAGCATCAAAACCAATTCAATCCACCACCATATCTACAACTTCGGCACCGTCTCCATTAGCCTCGCGATGGGCAACCTCCGCGAGGTCCCCGTCCGCAAGAAGGGCGAGGTCACCTTCGAACGCTGCCTGCCGCTGGGTATCGTTACCGACGACCGCATCGTGTCCGGCAATATCCTCGGTCTGGCATTCCGCCGGTTCGAAAAATTTCTGGAGCATCCCGAAGTCCTCGAGCTCCCGCCCGAAAAGATCATCACGGAAGTATAATTCTGTACAGTATAGCAAAGGCTGCCTTTCTATGAACTGCCCCGAATTGTACGGACAGCACAAAAGAGCCCCTAAAAGGCAGAATATTAAGATTTAAGCAACATACTGACGTCGGTATTCGATCGGCGTCAGTTTTGTTTTTAGTTGAAGACGCTGGTTGTTGTAAAAGTAGA
>JAFRDE010000051.1 GCA_017403985.1 Ruminococcus sp.
ACGCGGAAATCCATTTGACAACGCTTTAGCTGAAAATTTCTTTTCCATTCTCAAAACTGAGTGTATTCACAGAATAAAATTACAGTCTTTCAATGAAGCGAGGAAGGTCATAGATGAGTATATCTACTTTTACAACAACCAACGGATTCAACTCAAAACAAAACTGACGCCGATCGAATACCGACGTCAGTATGTTGCTTAAATCTTAATATTCTGCCTTTTAGGGGCTCTTTTGTGCTGTCCGTACAATTCGGGGCAGTTCACTTTTCAGCGACAGCTCTTTAAAACCTTTATTATTTGCTTTTGACTTCAAACAGATCTTATTCGGTTCAGATCAGATCGTTCATCTTCTCCAGCGCCGCGATGCGCGCGCAGATACAGAAGACGTCCATCGCGCTCGAAAGGTCTTCAAGGCTCGGGAAGGACGGCGCGATACGGATATTACTGTCAAACGGATCCTTGCCGTAGGGGTAGGTCGCGCCCGCTCCGGTGAGGATGACGCCTGCGTCCTTGCACAGCTCCACGACGCGTTTGGCGGTGCCGTCGAGCACGTTCACGCTGACGAAGTAGCCGCCGCGGGGGTGGTTGTACCAGACGATGCCGTAATCTTCGAGCTGCTCGTGCAGCTTTTTCAGCACGATCTCAAAGCGCGGACGCAGCACCTCCGCGTGCTTCTTCATATGCGCCCTCATGCCGTCCATATCGCCGAAGAAACGCACATGGCGCAGCATGTTCAGCTTATCGTAGCCGATGGTCTGGTATTTATACTTTTCCTTGATCACCCGCATATTGTTCTCGGAGGCAGCCATCGCCGCGACGCCCGAACCGGGGAAGGTGATCTTGGAGGTGGAGCAGAAGGTGATCGGCAGGTCGATGTTGCCGGTCTTTTCGCACTCTTCAAAGATGTTGAGGATCTCATCGGGCTCGTCGGTCAGGTCATGGATGCAGTAGGCGTTGTCCCACATCACGCGGAAGTCGGGAGCCGCGGGACGCAGCGCCGCGATACGGCGCACGACCTCGTCGGAGTAGGAGATACCGGTGGGGTTAGAGTATTTCGGCACGCACCACATACCCTTGACAGCGGGATCCTTGACCAGCTCCTCCACCTTATCCATATCGGGACCGTTATCATCCATCATCACGGGGATCATCTCAAAGCCGAAATATTCGGTGACGCCGAAATGACGGTCGTAGCCGGGTACGGGACAGAGAAATTTGCGGTCGGGCACCAGCGACCACGGCGGGTTGCCGGGCAAGACGGGGTGGTTCATAAAGCAGGAGATCGTGTCGAACATCATATTCAGCGACGAGTTACCGCCCGTCATGACCATCTCGGGCTTGACGCCCATCAGCTCAGCCATCATGCACTTGCACTCGGGAATACCGTCCATCACGCCGTAGTTGCGGCAGTCGGTGCCGTCCGATGCGCGGCAGTCAGCCTCGGCGTAGAGCACGTTCAGCATGCCCAGAGAAAGGGACAGCTGATCGGGAGAGGGTACGCCGCGCGCCATATTCAGCTGCAGCCCCTGTTCCTTTATCTGATTCAGATCATTCCATAACACAGAGAGCTCCGCGTCGCGCTGCTCCCTCGAAAATTCTTTGTATTTCATCAAATCATTCCTTATCTGAATTTGCGGATCATGAACTTGCAAAAATCCGCTGATTCACTTTTACATCATATACCAAACGGCTTGCTTTTGCAACAGTTTTATTAAAATCCTGCAAAAGTTTGGAAATAATCATAAAATAGTGAGGAGTTATGAGTAAGGAGTTAGGAGTTATGAGAAACGCTGCCGCGTTTTTATTTGAATGACGTATGAGCAAGCGGATAGAGCCTTCTCCCTGACCGATGTTTCATTGAAAATCCACCCCTGCCGCGGGACGCCGCACCATACCGCGCTCACGGCAATGGGTTCTGTAGGGGACGGCGCTCGCCGACGTCCCGAAACGCTGCGGATATATGACGTTTACCGCAATTATAACTCCTCATTCCTAACTAAAAAGGCTCCTCCTGAGCGGAAGAGCCTTCATGTCATCAGTACTTATAATAATAGTTGTAGTTGTAATTGTAGCGGTAGCGGTACTTGTTGTAGCCGTAGCCTCTCGAGCGCATTTCACAGCCGACCTTGAGGAAGCCGAGCACCTTGGTGTCCGCGAGCTTCACGCTCTGCAGGGCGCGTTCGATATCGCCGTGGGAGGTGATGCGCTCACGCACGACCAGCACGTAGCCGCCGACATGATCCTTCAAAAGGAGCGTATCGGTGACGACGCCCAGAGGCGGGGTATCGAGGATAACGTAATCATACTCGTTCTTCGCGTTTTCCAGCAGCTCCGCGAATACCGGAGACGCCAGCAGCTCGGAGGGGTTGGGCGGGATCGCGCCGGACGTCAGAACGTCGAGGTTGGTGATCACGTTGCGGTGAACGGCGGTCTGGGAATCGCCGAACTGGCCGATCACGTCGGATACGCCCGTCTCATTTTTGAGCTTTAACAGGTTATGCAGGTTGGGACGGCGCAAGTCCGTATCGATCAGCAGCACGCGCTTGCCCATCTTCGCAAAGGAAATCGACAGGTTAACGGTCGCGGTAGATTTACCTTCACCCTTGCTCCACGAGGTAACGGCAACACAGTTGCTGTTCTGCGCGGTCAGGGAGAATACCAGATTGGTACGGGCGATCTTATAGCCTTCTACGATAGCAAACTTGGAATCGGAGGTCAGGACGTTCTTCGCCTTTTCGGCGCTCTGGGCTTTCTTGCCGTTCTTGTCCTTGCTTTTCGTGTTGATCAGCTTCATTTCTTCTTGCCACCGCCTTCCGATTCAAAATCAACGATCTCCGCGAATACGGGGATATCATAAATCTTGTACAGATCGTCGCCCGGCTTGATGGTGGTATCGATGATCTCGAGCAGGAAGCTGATGATCAGCGACAGCACCAGACCGGCAAGCAGACCGATCAGTACATACTTGGAGCGGTTGGGCGAGGATGGGGACGAGGGCACGTTCGCCTCTTCAACCGTATCGACCTTGCCCGCGTCGCCGAAATACTTCTTGAACACCTGCGGCGCCGTATTCGCGACCAGATTCGCGATATTAGCGGCGGTGTGAGGATCGGATGATGTGGAGCTGATACGCAGGAAATAGGAATCCTCAACAACGCTGATGGAAATACTCGCGCCGCTGATGATGCTCTTCATATCCGGATCAACGGTAAACAGGGTGGAACAGGTATTCGCCAGCATCTGTGAGGACGAGATATCGTTCATATTGACCTTCTCACCGCTGAGAGTTTTCGAATTGGAGCCTGAATTGATATCGCTCTCAAAGGTGGAGCCGTTCTGTACCAGGATCAGCGCGCTGGTAGAATACATCGGCGTCACCATATATGTGACGTACAGGAATGCCAGTAAGCCTCCCAGCAACGTCACAATAATGATCAGCTTGATATGCTGCAAAAACATCTTCAGCAGATCAGCGATCGTTATCTGCTTTTTCATTAAATGCCTCCTGTCGGATGGGGAAACACCTGCCGGACGGTATACTCCCCTATTTAATCATTGTATATTATAACGCAAAGTATTCGTTTATTGTTCTCATGGAGAATTATCCGAAAGATATTTTTCTTATTCGACAAAATAGTCGGAAGCGGTCAGTTGTTAGTCTTAAGTTTCGAGTTGTTAGTTTTGAGTCTGTTACAGGGAAGGGGCTTGCCCCTCCCGCGTAATAGCTGTCGTTGCAAGGCTCCTTGGAAGCCTTGCGATCCCCACTGTCGGAAATACCGTTTTCTATAATCAAAATGAGCAGTCCCTCTTTGTGGGATTGCCACAGCCCTGAAGGGCTTCGCAATGACTGCGTTATACGATCGAGCCACTGAAACCATAAAAAAAACAACCGCCCTACTGGGCGGCTGCTTTTATGTGTTGGCATCTTCCTATTTTCACACCCCGTCGCCAGGGCACTATCTTCGGCACTACAGGGCTTAACTTCCGTGTTCGGGATGGGAACGGGTGGACCCCCTGCGTCATCAACACCAACTTGTTCATTTGGAACAGTTGCTATTATAGCACCGGCGTTTTTAAAATGCAAGTACTTTTTAACAATTTTTTAATAATTTTTAAATTTTCGTTTTATTTCATAGTTTTATTTGACTATCCTGC
Organism: Ruminococcus sp.; assembly: GCA_017403985.1. GTDB lineage: Bacteria > Bacillota > Clostridia > Oscillospirales > Acutalibacteraceae > Ruminococcoides. Next base: position 4,156 of record JAFRDE010000051.1, read on the forward strand.
ACGATTTGAGTACAATAGGTATGAAAAGGGCAAAAAAGCACGCCATAAGGCGTTTTGCCGTATTCATCCACAGCCGAAGCTCCGTATCATCTGCATATTCCCCTCTATTATCACGGTTCCGGCTCAACGAAAAAACAGAGGTGTTAACATGAAACGCACATTATCTATTGTATTGGCTCTGTGCATGCTCCTGTCATGCGCGATCTTCTTCTCCGGCTGTACCGCCGCAGAAAACAGCAAGGACTGGCCGGTCACCGTCGGCGGCGCGACGATCGACAAGGAACCGCAGAACATCGTCGTACTCAACGACTGCTTCGCCGATATCATCTCCTATATCGGCTATGACATCAAGATGGTAGGACGCTCCGATGAATGCGATCAGGAATTCCTGCATGTGGTACCGTCGGTCGGCAAGGCGGCGACTCCCGATATCAATGCGATCACGACTCCTGAAACAGACTTGGTCATCGCCGACGGCACGCTCTCAGCCGACGCGAAGGCTTCGATTGAAGAAGGCGGCGCAAAGGTCGTCACCCTCGAGGTTCCGACGACCGAGGATGCTCTCAAACAGCTTTACGTTGATCTCGGCACCGCTTTAGGCGGTAAGGAGACCGGTTCCGCAAAGGGTGAGGACGGCTACACCGAGCTGCTGGATATGCTCAGCACCATGAACACCGCGACCTCCAACATCGTCTGTACCGTCGCCTACCTGTATCTCGACGGCAGCGGTCAGCTGTGTACTTTCGTCAAGGATACGCTGGAATACAAGTTTTTCAACTATAACGGCAACACCAATATCTTCGCCAACCAGACCGAGCCTGTCGTCAATCCCGATGAACTGCACATCGGCTCGCCGAATTACATCTTCTATGACTCCGAAGAGGTGCTCGCCCTGCTGAAATCCGACGAGCGGTACGCGAATATCCACGCGCTGCAGCACAACGGCACTCTGCTGATCCCCCGCAAAGCGTTCAACCGTTACGGCACCTCCGCGGAGCAGGCGATCTTCGATATCCTCAGCTTCATCGAAAAAGACAGCAAGGGCACGCCCGACGAAGCAACTCCCGACGCTGCTGCCGCCCCCGCCGCTCAGCCCGCCGCCACCGAGGCTCCCGCCGCATCCGTTCCTCAAGCCGACGCCGCCGATACGGCACAGGATGAAGAGGTCATCTCCTACAGTGTGCAGGACAGCGCGGAATAACGTTTTGGATAACGGATTTTGCAATATAATATTTGTATAAAAAAACTAACGCTTGCGATCCTGTCACAGAGTCGCAAGCGTTGCTTGTTATATGTCACTATTAGAACCCAAAAGCCGTCAGGCGTTCCCTTCACCGTTATCCTCTCACTTCACCGTGACCGTTCTCGTGACGCGGGTCTTGAGGTGGAAATCATCAGTGACGGTATAGGTCAGATAATAGACGCCGGGCTTGTCGGAAAGCACCTCGCCGGCGATCTTGACGCGGTTCGTGATATCGTTGTCGCAGATATCCGCGGCGGTCACGCCCGCTTTGGGATCAAACCTTGTACCCTTCTTGAGTTCAATATCCTCAGTGCCGTTAATCGTCGGCATCTTGCCGAGGTACGGGTTCCCCTCGGTATCGTCGGTGGGATCCCACTTCGCGTCGGCGGGGATCTTCACGGAAGCCGGTTTGCCGAGCGGATCGGACTTTTTATCCGCGTCGATGACATGTACGGGGGTATCGAGGTCACAGTTCTTCATGATCCAGTAGACGTCCGATACCATCATACGTACACAACCCTGAGAGGCAGGCTCGCCGAGCTTATTGAACTCGACCGCCTCGAGCGAATCATGTGCCGCGGTCACATACGGCGTGCTGTGGAAGAGGTAAGGTCCGGAGAATCCCGACACGAACATCCCGTAGACGTCGCCGTACAGCGGATGCCACGGCTCCTGGAAATAGATGGAGAAATCGCCCGTTATGGTGATATCGCTGCCGCCGGTACCGCAGGAGCAGACCATCGCCCTGACAGGTACGGTGAACTCGCCGTTATCATCCTTGGTATAAACGGTAACGGTATTGGTGCGGCGGTTGACGGTAATGCTGTAGATATCTCTGTCGCCGGTGGCTGCGTTCTTAGCCTGAATATCCTCGTTCGCCTTGATCGCGGTCGTCACCTCATCGGGACGATCGGGCTCGGGATTCTGCGATACATTGAACGTACACTCAGCCGAGAAATTCCGCGAGGTCGCGGTAACGGTAGCCGTACCGACAGACAGCGCGTCGGTGTGACCGGCAGCGTCCACGCGAACCACCTCGGGATCGGATGATACGAACTCAACCTCCTCCATGTTGATGGCGGACGGCATAGTCAGCATATAGATATCGCCGGTCATGACCTCGATCATCGAAGGCTCTCCCGCCTGCATCTGCAGGCTGACGGCGCCGTTGTCCTCGTGCTTGTTTTTCAGGTCGATGATACGCCAGACCATCAGCGCAACAGCTGCCACAAGTACCACGCTGATCGCAATGATCGCTATTATTTTTTTTGTGTTTGTAGATCGATCGTAACGGTATTTGCTACCGTATCGCATTACTTTCATCGGTTTCATACCCATGATTATACACGATTTTTTCTATTTTAGCAAGTTACAGTTTTTTCTGCGGGCAAACGCTTATAGAAACGATTGAAAAAAACGGCGCTTCATGTTACAATATTCGTATGAATGATTTTTGTATTTACGCGAAAAAATGCAGCTCCTGCCATCTGTGCAATTTAAGCTATGAGGAGCAGCTGCGCTATAAAGAGAATATCTGCCGCAAAACGGTCGGAAAGCTCTGCCGTGTCGAGCCGATCACTCCTTCGCCCAAGACCGAGGGCTACCGCAACAAGGCACAGTTTGTCTATAAGCGAGACGGCAAGCGGATCGTCAGCGGCTTGTACAAATCGTCGACGCACAGCGTGATGATCGTCGACCGATGCAGGGTCTGCTCGGATAACGCGAACGAGATCGCCGCGGCGCTCGCAAAACTCTTTCAGAGCTTCAAGGTCATGCCCTACGACCCCTATACGGGCAAAGGGTGGCTCAAAAGCGTCGTGATCCGCGAGGCATTCGCCACGGGCGAAGCGATGGCGGTCATCAACGGCGCGGACAGCATCTTTCCCGCAAAGCGCACCTTTGCGTCAGCCCTGCAAAAGGCATGTCCGCAGCTCACCACCGCCGTGTGTACCGTCAACCGCGACAAAACAAAGCTCTTCACGGGCAACCAGAGCGATATCCTCTTCGGCGAGGGCAGGATCACCGACGTCCTGTGCGGAGAGAAGTTCATCATCTCCCCCGCCTCGTTCTACCAGATCAACCGCGACCAGACGGAACAGCTGTACGGCAAAGCGGTCGAGCTGGCTCAGCTCAGCGGCAACGAGACCGTACTCGACGCCTACTGCGGGATCGGAACGATCGGCGTCATCGCTTCGCGCAAGGCGAAAGCCGTCCATGCGGTGGAGCTCAACCCCGCCGCCATCGCCGACGCCAAGCGCAATGCCAAGCTGAACGGGATCAATAACATCCGCTTCACCGCTGCCGACAGCAAAGACTATGCGAGAGAGCTGGTGCAGGGCGGCGTGCACATCGACGCCGCCTTCATCGACCCGCCGCGCGCTGGATGCTCCGCGTCCTTCCTCAATTCTCTCGCCAAGCTCAGCCCCGACCGCATCGTCTACATCTCCTGCAATCCCGAAACGCAGGCGCGGGATATCCGGATACTGGGCAGGCTCGGCTACCGCGCACATGTCTGTTACCCGTTCGACATGTTTCCCCACACAAACCATACAGAATCAATCTGTCTTTTATCGAAGACGGAAGAGTAATCGCCTATCTGAAGAGTAATTGCCTATCTGAAGAGTAATTGCCTATCTTTATAATACTATTTCAAGAAGAACGAAAAAAGCACATGAGCATGTTACGCTCACGTGCTTTTTATTCTAATATAGAACTATTATATTCTTGCGCCGATATCGTACGGGTTTGACTGATTCGCGAGATAACGCTGGATCGCGGTAACGTCGATGATATCCAACTGTTCGTCGCCGTTCACGTTGCCGCGCATCAGCGTTACATCGTCGACGGGCACGTCGATATACGCGAGGCGGCGCTGGATCACGGCGACGTCGATCGACTCTACCGCGCCGTTGCCGTCGGCGTCGCCGCGGATCAGTACGGGCGCGTCAGGAGCGCTCGTCAAATGCTTTACGCCGCCGTCGCCCTCGACCGTGACCGTATAGCTTTTGGAGATACCGTTATTGGATTTGACCGTTATCGTCGTCTGTCCTTCCCCTACGCCGTAGACCATGCCGTATGCGTCTACTGCCGCGACGTCCTCATTACTGCTCGTAAAGGTGAACGACGCGAGCGCGTTGGTGGGGCGTACGTCGGGCACGATATGGAACATCGCGCCGACGCCCATCTCTGCGCCGACCTTTCCCGTGGTATCCCACGGAATATAGAAGGTATCCAATGCTTTGCCGGAGTAATAATTCTTGGCTTTGATATCACTGTCATAGTCATAAGAATTCTTTACCGAGGGTACTTCCGGATCATTCCCGTTCCCGCAGTTCACAGTCGTGTTGCTTTGGATCACGGGAGTCGACGGACTGTCAGAGGTAATCCATACGCCCGCGGCGGAACAGTTGCGGATGCGGTTCCACTTGATGCCGCCTGCCTTAGAATTACTTAAGAACAAGCCGATGTTCTTGGTGTTCATGATATCGTTGTCCTCAATCTTATCAAGGGACATATCATAGATGCCGATACCGTATTTGCCGGTTCCTACAATGCGGTTGAAACGGACGTTATTCACCTTGCCGCCGTTGGTACCGTCGAGCTGGATGCCGTTGACCTCGGCGTTCACGATTGAGTTGTAGCTGACCGAAGAGGCGGAGGCGTTTCCGCGAACCACAATACCGTAGTAATTATCGTTGTGGACGGTATTTTTCGAGCAGATGATCTCGTTGTCGGTCACCTTGGCGTTGCGCGTATCTTCCAGGCGAACGCCGTTGCCGCGTATATCGATGAAGTTATCATGGATGCTCGCGCCGTCGATATAGTAATCGCCCGCGGGCAGACCGCCGCTCTCATCGCCGCTGTCGACGGGAGATCTCGACGTCAGCTTCTCGCCGAGCACCGCGATACCCTGACTGGAATAGGAGGCATAGCGGTCGTCGGAGGAACCGATATTGATCAGGATATTCTCATAAATATTGATATTGGATTTCGGCGGCGTCTGATAACTGTCGGTCACGTGACTCTGCGTACCGCCATTTTGAGCGAGCTTGCTCGACAGATAGGTGCATCCGCCCGGATCGGAATACATCGTGATGCCGCGCGGGGCGTTCTCGATATAGTTGCGGCTGATGTCCACGTTCGTCCAGTTCAGGCCCTGTATCGCGATACTGCTCATATCGACAAACTGATTGTTGCGGATGGTGATTTTATCATGCGGACGGTTATGCACCGCCGTATGCGAGCCGATCGCGCGGGGCATATTCTCAAAGTAACAGCCTTCGATCAGCACGTTGCTGACCGGCAGATCCTCGCACCTGCCGTTGGTGATATGGAACGGATGGAGCACGTCGATCTGGATCGCCTCATAGCCGTAGTTGCCGGGCGTAAGGTACTGATCTTTAAAAGTACAGCCGCGGATGGTCAGCCCATCCACGCCGGCGAACTCCGTCATATGTCCCTCCTCTTCATTGATAAGAGTGACGTCATCCATCGTGAAGTTTTTGGTATGGAAGGCTTTGATCATCGTGTTCTCGCCGAAGTTGCCGTCGAAGGTGCCGCCGAAAATACGCACGTTCTCATACGCGTAGCCGGTCACACCGGTGTTGATGCCGTCCTCGCTGCCGACGCGCAGCATATTGCCCGCGCCAGCGCCGTAGCGCTTCAGCGTTACACCGTGCAGATCGAGCGTCGTGTTGCTGTAAACGCGCAGTACGTAATCAAGATTATAATTCCCCTCGGGAACATAAACTACATGCGGCTGATCCGCGGAAGCGGAGTCGCGCGCCTCATTCAGCGCGTACTGCACCGCTCTCGTAAAGCCGTATGACGCTATCTCCTCTTCAGTGACGTCGATACGGTATTCGCCGAGCTCATCCGGCTCGACCGCTCCAGCGGAAAGCGCGCATGAGCCAGTCATCAGGGTCATAATCAGAATAAATACTAAACTGTTTTTTACGATAGTTCTCATCGAACCGCCTCTTTCTGGTTTCTGTTTATAATTTACCCTAATCGCCAATGAAAGTCAAGGTTACAAACCGCCGAGTCAAATAATTATATCAAATTTGTCACAAGTGATTGTAAAAGCGTTTTTTATGTGGTAAACTGTTAGGGAGAATGCAGTCTCCCTACCGTATGTAATCCCCGCAAAAACATTTTAAGAGGAAGTGCAGAAACATGAAAATATGTAAAAAGGGAGTATCCGTCCTGCTGGCGGTGCTCACCATTCTGACCGTGATGATGGTCGGCGTCGTTCCTGTCTCACTGAAAACAGAAGCGGCAAGCTGGAACGGCTATAACTACGGCGGCGGTACGCTCTACGGTTCCCAGACATTTCTGGAAGCATTCGGCATCGACTATGACGAATACATGAAATGGATGGACGACCACGACGCGGACAGCGCCAACCCGAACTACTACTTAGGCACGCCTTACGCCCACAACGATCATCGCAATCCCCGCGGCGACTGTCAGGGCGCGCGCGGCGCCTATGATTCCCCCGGCGTCGCAGCGATGAACTGCACCGGCTTCGTATGGCACGTACTGTACAAGTCCGCCGTCGCCTCCGGCGCGCCGAGCTATAAGATCAACCGCCTGAGCGTTATGGGCGGCGTTCCCGCTTCATGGAGCAACTACAGCGTTTACCGCATCTGGTTCGACTCCGTCGAAGACGCCTACGACTCCGGCGTTCTCGAAAAAGGCGACCTGATGTGGCTGTACGGCACCGGCGACAACCACAACGCCATCTTCTACGGCGACAGTCCCAAGGACTTCATCTACTGGGACAGCGCCGGTGAAAGGAACCGCTACTGTGAGGTCCACGCCATCGGCAACAGCCGCGGTCTGTGGGTTGCCAAGGTCACTCAGCCGAATAAGATCGAGCTGAAGATCGACACCGACGCCGGCGGCAACGGCACCAAATTCGGCACCAAATACATGATCTTTGACAGCAAAGCCAAAGCGCAGGCATGTATCGACGATCCCGACAACGACGACGCGTGGGAGGAGCGCGAGGGTACCATCGTACTCGACAGCAGCGGTCACGGCTGCTTCCGCACACAGAGCGCTCCCTCCGCCAAGGAGCTGTGGAACGGCACCACACCCAACACGGGACACAGCTACTTCAAATCCGGCGCGCGCAGAGTCGACAGCTCCAAGACATGGTACGCCGTGCAGTGGAGCCACTCGGAAGGCATCTCCGAGGACAAAGAGATCCATGTTTTCAAGGATTCGGGCGAGCGTACTCCCTCCGGTTACCGCGAATTCCGCTTTATCGCGCCGATCCATGTCGATGCTCCCGCCATCTCCGAGGTCAAGAGCGTATCCGACGGCATCCGCTTGAAGTGGCAGGCTGTCAAGGGCGCAAAAAGATACCGCGTCTACTACAAGAACCGCAACGGCGGCTGGAGCAGGATGGCTGAAACGACTAATCTCTCCTATCTTGATACCGACGTCAAACGCGGCTCCTCCTACACCTACACCATCCGCTGCGTCGACAGCTACGGCAACTTCATCAGCGATTATAACACGCAGGGCTGGAAGGGTACCTATCAGTACCTCGATACGCCTGAGATCACCAACCTCGAGGACACTCCCGAGGGCGTAAAGATCACCTGGAACGCTGTAGAAAACACCATCAGCGAGGAACCTGTTCAGTACCGCGTCTACTACAAGAACAGCAAGGGCAGCTGGACAAAGATGACCCAGACCGCGGATACCTCCTATGTTGACGACGCGGTCGGCAGCGGCAAGAAGTATACCTATACCGTCCGCTGTGTCGACGCGGCAGGCGACTTCATCAGCAAGTACAACACGACCGGCTGGACATACACCTTCAACGGCGTCGATACGCCTGAGATCACCGAAACGGTCAGCGAGCCCAACGGCGTACGCATCCGCTGGAACGCGATAGACGGCGTCGCAAAGTACCGCGTCTACTACAAGAGCGCCTCGGGATCATGGAAGAGCATGGGCGATATCGCCGGTACGGAATACTTCGACGACGACGTCTACCCCGGCACGACCTACACCTACTCCCTGCGCTGTGTCAACTCCAAGGGCTATACCGTCAGCGGCATGAATAATACCGGTTGGAAATGCACCTATGAAGGCGTCGATACCCCGCAGATCACCTCGATCGAAAGCGAGCCCGACGGCATCCGCATGGCGTGGGATCCAGTAGAGGGCGCCGTGAAATACCGCGTTTACTACAAGAACAGCAAGGGCAGCTGGGTAAGAATGGCTGAGACCGCGGATACCGAATATCTTGACGAAGATCTCCAGCTCGGCAAGAGCTTCTACTACACCGTACGCTGCGTCAACAACCGCGGCAAGTTCACGAGCGACTACAACAAGACCGGCTGGAAGGGCACCTATGACGGCGTACCCGCGCCGCAGTTCACCGAAGCGTACAGCGACGCCGACGGCGTTCACCTGACATGGAACGCCGTTGAGGGCGCGACAGCATACCGCGTCTATTACAAGAGCAGGACAGGCGAATGGAAGAGCATGGGCGATACCGCCGGCACCGAATTCCTCGACGACGACGTTGCCGTCGGCACAGAGTACACCTACTCCATCCGCTGCATCAATCATTCGGGACGCTTATCGAGCCCTTACGCGCAGGAATTCAAATACACCTACGAGCCGTTTGAAAATCAGGACAACATGCTGCCGATCCTCCATAACGAGGGCCAGTAATAAGACAAATAAAGTATCAGCAGGAGCTGCCGAAAGGCTGCTCCTGCTTTTTTATGCCACACCTGTCTTTTGTTACAAAAGGCACCTCTCCCCCTTTTTTCGCATAGACTGATAACAAGAATCTATGCGAAAAGGAATTGATCATATATGAATCCGGACGTCATCATCGGACTGACGATCCCGTTCTGCGGTACCGCCGTGGGCGCCGCGGCGGTATTTTTTATGAAGAAAGCGCTCAGCCCCGGCGTAACGCGCGCGCTGACGGGATTCGCGGCAGGGGTTATGACGGCGGCTTCCGTGTGGAGCCTGATCATCCCCGCGATCGAACAGTCGGAGCACTGGGGACGGCTGTCCTTCCTGCCCGCCGTTACCGGGTTTTGGGCGGGGATCCTTTTTCTTCTGCTGATCGACCGCCTCGTTCCGCGGCTGCGCGGTATCGAAACCGGCGCAAAGCGTTCCTGCTCCCGCACCGCGATGATGGTGCTCGCGGTCACGCTCCATAACATCCCCGAGGGGATGGCGGTCGGCGTAGCTTACGCGGGCTTTCTGGCGGGGAGGGGCGGTATCACACTCGCGGGAGCGCTGGCGCTGGCGACGGGGATCGGGATCCAGAACATCCCCGAGGGCGCGATCATCTCCATGCCGCTGCACGCGCAGGGAAAGAGTAAGGTAAGAGCCTTTTGGGGCGGCGTGTTATCGGGCGCGGTGGAACCGGTCTTCGGCGCGTTGGCGCTGATCTTATCGGGGCTGGTAGTTCCCGCGATGCCCTGCCTGCTGTCCTTCGCTGCGGGCGCGATGATCTGCGTCGTCGCGCGGGAGCTGATCCCCGAAATGACGCAGGAGGAAGGATCCGCCGTCGGCGTGATCTTTTACGCCCTCGGCTTCACCCTTATGATGGCGATGGACGTCGCGTTCAGTTAAGAATGAGAAATTAGGAATTTCGGGAAACGCTGACGCGTTTTGAATAATAATACAGACATATAACAATGACGCTCATGACTCTTTGAAAAAGCCATGAGCGTTGTTTCTGTTGTGCAATGTATTCTGTTAATTATATAAATCGGGTGAGGGCGGAGCCCTCCATCAACTCCTAACTCCTAACTCCTAACTCAAAATTTGAGGTCATACCACAGCAGGAACGCGTAGATCGCGTAAATGCGGTTCCACAGCAGGCTTTCGCCGCCGATAAAGCGATCCCACATCGCTTTCATCTCGTCCTGATTGAAGAATTTCTGCGACGTCGCGCCGAAGAGCTTTTCCTCTACGGGCTTATTATAGCGCGCGTCGGAGAGCCACTTGCGGACCGGTACAGGGAAGCCGACCTTCTTGCGGAAAGCGGATTCATGCGGCAGGACGCTGCTCGCCGCCATGCGGAAGACGTACTTATTCTGTTCCTCACGGAGCTGATACTCAGCGGGGATGCGGCTCGCGACCTCGAACAGGCGGTAATCGGAGAACGGCGTGTGCAGCTCGATCCCGCAGGCGGTGGAGGTACGGTCGGTATTCAGATAAATATCGCCCTCAAGCCAGAAGAAGATATCCATCGTCAGCTTGGAGTCAAGCTGATCCTCTTTCTTTGCCTCCTCCCACAGCTTAAGGAGCGGATCGGCAGGCTTGACGGTATCGTCGTGATCGAGCATCAGGCTCTTGACAACGTCCTCGGACATGATATGCGAACAGGTCAGATAGACCCAGTCGCTCGGGATGACGCGCTTGTGCGCGTTGTAGCCGCCGAAGAATTCATCGATACCTTCGCCGGAGTAGACGACGTCGGCATGCTCCTTGACCGCCTGACAGCCCAGCGAGAAAGCGACAGCGGAAGCGTCGCCCAGGGGCTGACCCATCTTATCGATCACGGTCGGGATGCGGTCAAAGTACTCCTCGGGCGTGATGGTCTTGACGCGGAAGTCCTTGCCTAATACCGCGGCGGTATCGCGCGCCAGATGCGCCTCGTTGAAATCTTCCTCGGCGTAGCCGACGGTGTTCGCGCACTGCGCGTCGGATGCGGCGAGCAGATAGGAAGAATCCACGCCGCCGGAAAGGAACGACTCCTTGTACGGCAGCTCGGTATCCTCGCGTTCTTCGTTCAATATCTCGTTGACGACAGCTTTGATATCTTCGGCAAATTCGTCGATGGACTTATCCGTTTCCGGCTTGAACAGCGGCTTGAAGTAACAATACTTTTTGACATCTTTTCCGTCCCATTCGAGATAATGACCGGGCGAGAGCTTATACACGCCCTCATAAAAGGTCTCTTCACCGATGGGATAACCGTAGAACAGATACTGCTGCAGCATGCGCATATTCAGCTTCTTGGTAAAACGGCTGTCGGTTACGATCTCGTCGATATCGTCGGAGCAGAGCAGCTCGCCGCCGACAACGGCATAGAACATCTGCTTCTGACCGACCTGATCGCGGAAAACATAGAGCTTTTCTCCGTCTTCGACCGCAAAGGCGAACGCGCCGTAAAGGTGCTCGGCGAGCTTCACGCCCCATTTTTTGAAGCCTTTGATCAAAATCTGCTTTTCGCGCTCATCGCGGCTGAGCGGCAGACTGATCCCCAGCTCATCGCACAAGCGCTTGAAATTGCGGATATAACCGCTGAAATACCTGATCTGTACCGTGTTTTCCATATGATCCCCTCCATGTCGGATTTTGTCAAAATTATACCACCGGAAAAAGCCGCCGTCAATATCTTTACAAAGGATAATGGAAGCGGTATAATACACGCAAAGGAGTGATACGATGGAATACAGGAAATTTGACGACAAGATCTATGTCCGCCTCGATAAAGACGACGAGGTCATCGCCTCTCTGCAAAGCGTATGCGAGAGACAGAACCTGACGGTCGCGCAGATACAGGGTATCGGCGGCTGCGAAAGCGTCACGGTCGGCGTGTTCGACGCACAGAAGAAAGCGTACAACGAAACGACCGTTGAAGGGCTGTTGGAGATGACCTCTCTCGACGGCAATCTTACACACTATGAGGGTAAGCCGTATCTGCATCTGCACGCGGCTTTCGCCTACCGTGAGGACGGCGGGATCAAGATGATCTCGGGTCATCTGCTGAAAGCTGTCATCGGGCTGACGGGCGAGATCGTCATCACTCCCGCAGAGGGCAGGATCAGCAGAAGATACGACGTGGAACTCGGCATCCGCGTGTGGGATTTTATATAAAACCTGTTCCTTAAGGTAACGGGAGTCGAACCTCCAATTGGTTCTTGGCGGCAGATTTGCGCCCGCTCATCGTCAAAATCCTCGTGAATACGTCAGTATTCGCTGCGGTTTTTCCTCGACCGGACTCAAATCTGCTCGCCAATAACTGCTTCGCACCGAGAATGAGATTGTTTTCTTGGA
>JAFRDE010000012.1 GCA_017403985.1 Ruminococcus sp.
TCTCCTTTCTTCTACAATAAGGCTTGAACATCTTTATTGTAACAGATCGGAGAGTTTTTTGTATAACTTTCGATGCGCACCCGCATAGCGGGTGGTTCTTTGTACCGCTCTGGTGAGCGGCACTGTCTAAAGACATTAACAAAAGCCGGCACGGTACTGCCGTGCCGGAAATGAAGTTTATTTTTTCTTTTTATCACGTCTGCGTTTCTTTGCGTAAGAGGAAGAAACGGTGACATAGACGATAAACAGTACCACGATCAGTCCTACCGCGATCAGAAACCACGGAGAAGTCAGGATCCCGCGGATCGCGTCGGTCGTATACAGGATCGGGCTGACGCCAACGCTTTCGTTGGAAACCAGATTGATCTGCGTGAACGGCTCATCCTTATAATAAACGGTAGCCGTCGTAACGATGTCGCCCTTATTGATCGGCGCGCTGACCGCGTCCGTGCTGTCGGGAACGATCTTGACATCCCCCTGCGAATAATCATCGGGCAGGATCACGTTGAGGTCCGTTTCCGGAACCAGCAGGATGCTTTCGGTATCCCACGCGTGGTCGATCTTCTGTTCACAGACCGGCGTATCCTTGGTCACGAGCGTCACAAAGGACAGATTCAGGAAAGCCCAGCGGAACATGTTGGCAGCCTCTATCATGCAGTACTGCTCGTTTTCTTCCTTGCTTTCGTCATACGGCGCGTGCAGACAGATGCACATGTAGGCGTAACCGTCATAAACGGCGTTCGCTATCAGGCATCTTCCCGCCTGCTGGGTCGAACCGTTCTTGACGCCCGTAGCGTATACATAGTAATACTCGCCGCCTCGTCCGGGATCGATCATCCAGTTGGTGGTGAAGAACGGAACGTCGTCGTCCTCTCTGGCGTAGTAGGTAGAGGTACCGCAGATCTTCGAGAACAGCGGCAGACCCATCGCGTATTTGGTGATCTTATACAGGTCGCGCGCGGTGGTATAGTGATTATCGTCGTGGGTCCCGAAGGGATTGGTGAAGTGGGTATCGGTACAGCCCAGCTCCTCCGCCTTGGCGTTCATCATATCGACAAACGCTTTGACGTTGCCTTCACCGATATAATCGGCGAAAACCATCGCCGCGTCGTGGCCGGCAGGCAGCATCATCGCGTACAGCAGGTTTTCAACCGTCAGCGTCTCGCCGACGTACCAATCCACACCGGAACAGGACATTCCCTGATTGATCACGCTGTCGATACAGCTCTGCTTGATCGGGATCTTTGTATCAAAATCATCAAAATGCTCTGCGGCGATGATATAGGTCATCACCTTGGTCAGTGCGGCGGGATAACGCTTGGCGTCGGCTTCCTTGGCGTAGACCTCCATCCCCGTATCGAGGTTGACCATCAACAGGGTGTCCGAATACTGCTCAACGTCACAGTCAAAGGTCAGAGCGGACGCCGGGACAACGGCAGTCAGCGCAAAAACCAGCGTGAGCGACAGGATAACGACAAAAAACCGAACGATTTTATTCATACGATTCGCCCTCCGATATCACAAACTCCGTCGCCTTGGTCAGAGAGCCCGTTGCTTCGGGCTTGTCGGAATTTTCGGACGCCGCTTCTACCGACGGCGTCAAGCTGTCGTCCGTCCCGTTACCGAGCGGCATCAGCTGATGATATACATAAGAGGTGAACCGTCCCATATCGGGCAGCATATCCAAGCCCTCGTCCGAGTTGACGATCAGCTGGATATCATCGATCACTTCGCCGTCATACGAAAGCGTCGCTTTGCCGACGGTCTGACCTTCGGCGATCGGCGTCATGACGGATTCGGGTATATCGAACTCATAACTGAGCTTACTCTCATCATAGTCATTGGGCAGTGTTTTGAACGCGGAATTGAACGGATGCAAATCCACCGGATACTCGCCCCAATCGGCGGCGACGTTCACCTTTGCTATCGTATCTTCGGCGGCGATCATCTTACGGTCGGAAAGATTCAGATACGCCCATGTCGTCAGCTTTTTGACGTCGGCGTAGATATTCTCCTCGCTTTCCATCTTACCGAGCAGCCCGGCGAAAAAGTAGGTTTTTCCGCGATAGGTGGTCGTCAGCGCCATGTTCGCCCATGTCGCTTGCGTGTAAGAAATCTTCGCATCGTTGGCATAGCGGAAATAATAGGGGCTGTTTTCGTTGAGGATAGAAGCCTCGGGATAAACGGTATACTTCTCGTTTTCCGTCACGTCGTCGGTTTTCAGGCTTGCGGGGATATAAGACAGCGGATCGGCGCTCATAATCTCGTTGAAAAAGTCGTTTTTACGCACTTCCATATAGATGGTATACAGATCGCGGCAGGTCGTATACTGATCGCTGGTATTGTCATATCCGGGGCTGACAAAGCCTGTATTCTCACATCCGAGCAGCTCGATCTTTTCATTCATCGCATCAACAAACGCCGCTCTGTCTCCGCCGGACGCCAGATCCGCCAGCGCGTATGCCGCGTCGTTTCCCGACGTCAGCATCATGATCGCCATCAGATCCTTTGCGGTCAGTTCTTTATCGATAAACTGATTCAGCGAACCGTCGGTATGCGGCAGTGTATACGCAAAAGAACTCTCAACTTTATACGTCGCCGTATCGGGATCGGGTATCATTTCATAAGCGACCAGAAACGTCACAAGCTCGGAGAGATATCCCGCGTACCACATGTTATCCGGCTTTTGTGAAAAAACCGTGGTATTGGTATCAACGTTGATCAGCAGCATGTCGGCGGTAGTGGTTTCTATGACGTTTTCAAAGGATGACGCAGGAATCACAAAGATGCTGACAAATATTGCAAAAATCAGCACGACAGATATCAAAAATTTTATCCTTTTATTCATAGCATTTCCTTAAACAGTATGTTATAATTGCTTTGAAGAACTAAACTAATTCCTCATATTCGTGTTTATTGTACACTATTTATCGAGGGATATCAATGACAAAACTGTAAATTTACCGAGATTTTTGGAGGAACATTTTGATATATATCACAGGAGACACGCACGGCGACATCGAAATCTTCAATGAAAGGCGCTTAGGACACCTCAAAAAGGGTGATACGCTGATCATCACGGGAGATTTCGGATTCATCTGGGATAATTCTAAAGCAGAATTAAAGAACCTGAAAAAGCTCGAAAAGAAGAAGTTCGACATTCTCTTTGTCGAAGGCGCACATGAAAACTTTGAGCTGCTCAAAGCGTATGAGGAAGTACCGCTCCACGGCGGAACAGCTCGTAAGATCGCCGACAACATCTATTGTCTGAACCGCGGCGAGCTGTACTCCATCGAGGATAAGATCATTTTCGCTCTCGGCGGCGGGCTGCCTCCGGAAGCCGACGAAACGCAGGGAGCGCCGTCGATGCCGACAGACGAAGAGCTCGAATACGCCGTCGTCAATATCGAAGAACAGCACAGGCGCGTCGATCTGATCATCACCCACGAAGCGCCCGCCTCCGTCAAGCGGCTCATCGACCGCGGCGCGTATATCAACGACCTGAATATCTTCCTCGACACGGTCATGCACAACACGCGCTATGAAAAATGGTATTTCGGCAGTCTGCACGAGGACAGACCCGTCAGCGATAATCTGATCTGCGTGTTTGAGGAAGTACACAAGTTTGGATAATGGATAATGGTGAATGGCGAAGGGCGGGACACCCGCACCCGATTTATATAATTATCAGAAAACGATTATTACAGAAAAATGCTCATGGCTTTTCAAAGAGTCATGAGCATTATTATTTGCATTATTTATTTCAATCAAAAACGCGTCAGCGTTTCCCAAAACCCTTCACCCTTCACTATCACCATTCACCAAAATCAGTTCATCGTGTTTTCCGTCGTTTCAAACAGCTTGCGGATCTTGGCGCGCAGCGGTCTGAGGGCTTCGTCGCTCAGATCGGGCGACGTCCTCAGGATACTTTCTGCCGCCTCCTGACTTTGGGCGAGCGTTTCGGTATCGGAAAAGTCGGCGATACTCAGCTGCGGCAGACCGTGCTGACGGTTGCCGAAGAAGTCGCCGGGGCCTCTCAGCTTCAGATCCATGTCCGCGATCTCGAAGCCGTTGTTGGTACGGCACATCACGCCGAGGCGCTGTTCCGTACTCTCGCCCTGATTGTCGGACACGAGGATGCAGTAACTCTTGTGCTCTCCCCTGCCGACGCGTCCGCGCAGCTGATGGAGTGTGGAAAGTCCGAACCGCTCGGCGTTCTCTATCATCATCACGGTGGCGTTCTTCACGTCGACGCCGACCTCCACCACCGTTGTGGATACCAGAATGGATATCTCATTCGCGGCGAACTGCGCCATCACTTTTTCCTTATCCTTCGCCTTCATCTTGCCGTGCAGGATGCCGACGGATATATCGCGGAAAGGTCCCAGCATCAGCTCGGCGGCGTAATCGTTGGCGTTCTGCAGTTCGTCGACGCCCTCGCTCTCTTCGACCAGGGGACAGACGATATAGCACTGTCTGCCCTCTTCGACCTGCTTTTTGAGGAAGCCCAGCGCCCTGTCGCGCTTATCCGTTCCGATGAAGTATGTCTCGACCTCGGTGCGACCGGGCGGCAGCTCATCGATGATCGTGATATCCAGATCGCCGTAGATGATCAGACCGAGGGTACGCGGGATGGGCGTCGCGGACAGGACCAGCACATGCGGATGCTCGCCCTTGGACGCGAGACGCGCTCGCTGCGCAACGCCGAAGCGGTGCTGTTCATCGGTGATCGCACAGCCTAATTTCGCGAACACGGTACTTTCGCTGACCAGCGCGTGTGTGCCGATCACGATATCGCTCTCGCCGCTTTCGATGCGCGCGCGGGCTTTTCTTTTTTCCGCCGCGGTCATCGAACCGGTCAGCAGTTCGACGCGGACGTCCGTATCGGCGAACATCTTCCGGAATGTTTCATAATGCTGCTGCGCCAGTATCTCGGTAGGAGCCATAAATGCCGCCTGACAGCCGTTTTTCACGGTATGATAGCATACAGCGGCACAGACGGCGGTCTTGCCCGAGCCGACGTCGCCCTGGATCAGACGGTTCATCGGCGAAGGCTTATCGCGCATATCGGCAACGCAGTCGCCGACAGCCCTCTGCTGGGCTCCCGTCAATGTAAACGGCAGCTTTTCAATAAACTCAGCCGTATAATCATCGCAAAAATGCATCGCCGTCTGCTCGTGCGACTGCGATTTCATCAGCCGCATACCGAGGTTAAGCGTCAGCAGTTCTTCAAAGATCAGGCGGCGGCGCGCCGTCTCCATCGCCTGCAGATCGGCGGGAAAATGGACGTTATTCAGCGCGAAGGACAGCGGACACAGATCATAACGCTGTAAAGCATCAGCAGGCAGCGGATCGCGGATCTCTGCGGGGAGCATCGAAAGCGCTTCCTTCGCCGCGCGGATCATCATGTGGTTGTTCAGTCCCGCTGTCAAATGATAGACCGGGGTGATCGTCTCGGAGTCCGTCAGCTTATTGAACTCCGGCGACACCATCTGATAGCCGTATTTATCATAGGCGACTCTGCCCATGAACAGGTATTCCTCGCCGTAACGGAGCATGGAAGAGATATATTTGTTGTTGAAAAAGACCAGATTCAGGTAACCGGTGTCGTCGCAGACGCTCAGCTTCGCCATCGTGCGGCCGCCGGAGATACGGATATTGTTGACGGGAGTCGCTACCTTTGCCCTGACGACGCAGTTTTCATCAGGCTGCAGCTCGGCGATCGGGGTCGTTGCCGACCAGTTATCGTAGGAGCGCGGATAATAGGTGATCATATCGCCGACGGTCTCGATACCGAGCTTACGGAACAAAGCGGCACGCTTCTCCCCTATGCCGCTGAGTTTTGTGATCGGAACTTCATATAAGGACATGGCGCACCACCTTTCTGTTAATGAGGAATCAGGAATGAGGAATTAAAATGAAAACGGAACCATCCGTTATCCAGTGACCAGTGACCAGTGACCAGTTATATTATACTCTTATCGAACATATATGTCAATCGTTTGATGATGATTCATCATACAATTATTCAAACAAAAAATGAAATGATATGAAGTCGGCATGTTTGTCATTGTCATTGTCATTATCTTTTTCTTTGTCTTTTATATTTATCTTTGTATTTGTCTTGGCTTGTTTTGCTTACATTTGGTTGTTTTGGTTGTATCAAATCAAAAAGGCTGCTCTCTACGGAACAGCCTTATCATTATTTTGATTATTTCGTGTCGTGACGTCCTGTCACGCCTCGCAACAGCTTATTCTACGCTGAAGATGTAGTAGTAGATCGGCTGATCGCCCTTGATGTAGGTGATATCGACCTGATCGGCGAACTTGTTCTCGAGCATTTCGACCGCCTCGGCAGCCTCTTCCTCGCTCACGCCCTCGCCGGAAATCAGGGTCACAAAGGACATATCTCTGTTGATCATGGACTTCGCGAGCTTATACAGCGCTCTGTTGGGAGAAGAAGAAGTAACGGTAAGCTTACCGTTGTCGAGACCGATGATCTCACCCTCTTTGATCCTGCGCGCGCCGAACTCGGAATCACGAGCCGCAAAGGTGACCTGACCGGTAGCGACATTCTTCGCCGCCTGCTTCATGTTATACACGTTGGTATCGGCGTCACAGTCGGGGTCGAAGACCAGCATCGCGGATAAGCCCTGCGGGATGGTACGGGTCGGAACGATAATGACCTCTCTGTCCTCGACAAGAGCAACGGTCTGCTCGGCAGCCATGATGATGTTCTTGTTGTTGGGCAGAACAAAGACCTTCTTCGCGGGGGTAGCGAGTACCGCCTCGAGGATATCGTCGGTGGAGGGGTTCATGCTCTGACCGCCGGATACGACGTTCAGGCATCCAAGCTCGTTAAAGAGGTTGCACAGACCCTCGCCGGCAGCGACGGCGACAAAGCCGAATTCCTCGGTAGGCTCGGCGATGACGGGCTCAGCCTTTTTCTCGGTCTTAGCCTTCGCCTTTTCGTTGTCTTCCTTCGCCTTCTTGTGCTGTTCCTTCATATTTTCGATCTTGACAGTCAGGAGCGAGCCGTAAGTAAGACCGTGCTGCAGCGCGTTGCCGGGCTGTTCGGTATGTACATGGACCTTGATGATCTCATCGTCGGCTACCAGAACGATGCTGTCGCCGATGGTCTCAAGATACAGACGCAGGTCGTTGGGATCCTCTTCTACTTCGGGATCTCTGCCTACGATGAACTCGGTGCAGTAAGTAAAGTTGATGACCTGATCAAACTCAGCCGCTGCGGAGCGGAAGAAATCGTCGTCATTCTCTTTCTCATACGCTTCTTCGCTGTACTCGACAACAACGCCGTCGCGGATCACGGAGAGCATACCTTCGAAGATGGTCAGGATCCCCTTGCCGCCGGCGTCGACTACGCCCGCCTTCTTCAGGACGGGGAGCATCTCGGGAGTCTGCTCCAGCGCGTCGAGAGAAGCGTCGCAGACGATCTCCCACAGAACAGCGGGATCATCCTCGGTCTCGAGCGCTTCAAGACCAGCCTCATAACCCATGCGGGCTACGGTAAGGATGGTGCCCTCGGTGGGCTTGGTGACAGCGTTGTACGCCGCCTCTACGCCCAGACCCAGCGCATGGATCAGATCGGCGCCCGTCGCCTCAGCCTTGCCCTCGAGTCCCTTGGAGATGCCGCGGAACAAGAGAGAGGTGATAACGCCGGAGTTGCCGCGCGCGCCGCGAAGCATCGCGGAAGCGGTCAGCTTGGACACCTCGGCGACGTCGCCCGCCTCGGCGTTCTTCAGCGCTTCGGCTGCCGCGACGATCGTCATAGACATATTGGTACCTGTATCGCCGTCAGGCACAGGGAAAATGTTAAGATCGTTGATTCTGGCTTTGATGGACGAAATATTATTCGCGCCTGAAATAATAGCCTGTTTTAAAGTTTCACCATTCATCATTGGTAACACATCCTTTAGTCTTAGCCGCCGTAATAAAGCCGAAGCCCGGCAACAAAAATTCTAATAGTTACAAACTTGTATTATTATACACTAATTTGCCGTAATTATCAAGCACTTTGTATACAAAAAAGAATAATAATTTCAGAATTATATTAGTTCAAATGACTGTGCAGCGGTACATCTGCCGCTGCCGCGGTCGATATCGAACACGACGCAGTTGAGTTTACACGCTCCGTCGGCAAGCTCGAACCGCTCCGGAAGCTGGGTGGTGAAGCGGCGCAGGATGATATCCTTCTTCACGCCCAAAATACTGTCGATCACGCCCGTCATGCCGACGTCGGTGATATAGCCGGTACCGTTCGGAAGCACGGCAGCGTCGGCGGTCATCACATGGGTATGGGTGCCGAACACAGCGGAGACCCTGCCGTCGAGATAAAATCCCATCGCGCGCTTCTCGGAGGTCATCTCTCCGTGGAAATCGACGATGATGATCTTCGCGTCGATCTCTTTGAGAATACGGTCGGCGGCGGTAAAGGGATTTTCGAGGGTCGCGTCCATCCCCTGCTGTGCCATCAGATTGATCACGCCGACGGAGGTAAAGCCCATATCGACGACAGCCCATCCCCTGCCGGGCGTCGTGGACGACGGGTAGTTGGCGGGTCGGATGATATTCGGATTCTCATCGAGGTAGGGATAGACCTCTCTGCGGCGGAAGCTGTGGTTGCCGAGGGTAATGAAATCCACGCCGGAGGTAAAGAGGTGGTCGGCGGACTTGGGCGTGATGCCGTTGCCGTCCGAAGAATTCTCGCCGTTGCAGATAACGAAATCGATCTGCTGCTGACGCTTGAAATAAGGCAGATGCTGCCGCAGGAAGGCACAGCCCACCGAGCCGACAACGTCGCCGATACACATAATGCGCATAAAATCATCTTTCTATGTTTGAGATAGGGACAGTATATCACATAAAGCGAATAATTACAAGAAGCAACCTTGATGGAACTCCTCACTCCTCACTCCTAACTTCTAACTCCTCACTCATCCCCCTCAGTCGGGACAATGCGCGGCGTCAGATCGGTGTTCTCATCCGTTCCGATAGGATCCTGATACGCGATATCCTCCACACAGGTATAAGTCACATGCAAGGTATATACATTGTCGCTGATATCCAGCGTGTATTCCCTGTCCTCGACCGTACAATCGCTCAGAGAGAACGCTTCATACAACTGCGCTTCGCGTGTCAATAATTCTTGTGCAGAATTATTATCCAATTCGCACTCATTGTATTCCAAGGCGCTGACGGTCTCGTTCACAACGCCGACAGGCAGGGTGATACCGAGCGGCGACGGCGACCGCACGACCTGTGAGGTCACCGAATACGGCGAATGAACCGCGCCGAATCGGTACGGGATACGCAGTCCGAACAGCAGCAGGCTCTTTCGCACAGCCGTTTCGCCGTTCGGAACAAGACTCTTTGAAACAGCAGGTACGGAAAAACTCGCTTCACGCTTTGTAAGTGCATAGACCCTTGCCTGAGCGTGCACCAAGCGGCTTGCTCCCTGCTCGCCCGTTCTCACGCCGCTGACGATCAATTGCCCTTTGATCACGCCGGAGCCTTCGGTGATCTTTGTCTCGCCCTCCATCGCTTCGATCCGCAGGATCTGACCGTCGGACTTTGCCTTGATGTTGCAGGGGGTGCTTATATCCTCCACCTCGGGAGCGGGAGCTTCCTCCTTGATTTCAACCGAGGCATAGGAGCCGGTGATATTCACCGCCATCCAGCCGATCTCTTTCTGTTCGAGCATGATCTCTCGCGCGACCTGTCCGCTGTCGATCGCGGGCTTGAATGCCCCGATATACAGACCGTGGTCGCGCAGATCGTCGAGCATCCGCGTCCGGCTGACGGTATCCAGTCCCGTGATATCGATGCTCCAGATGAACAGCGACATCACGAACACCGCGAGGATGAAAGCGCAAGCGCCGATCACCAAGCCGACTCTGCCGCGGTAACGGCCGATCACGGTCGGCAGCCCTCTCTTGATACCGACACGCAGTCTTACTCCCGCGCCGCGCGCATACGGTCGGATACGGCGGTAATCGGAACGGTACATGCAGGCGGTAAAGCCGTCGTCTTTCCTTTGTACGTCCCACAATCTGATATTCTTGCGGGCGGTGATATTCAAAAAACGCTCGGGATATTTGCCGCTGACCGTAAAGCCGACATATCCGCGACAATATCGCAGTATTTTCAGCAGCATAGGTTATGCCTCGAAACGCAGGCTTGTGATAAAGCCGCTGATGATCAGTGCGGAATCGGAGATGCATTTCAGATTCAATCCGCGTCCCGCAACGGTCAGGATCATGGAATCCGTGTTGACGCGGACCGCTTCATCCGTATATTCCAGCACGCCCCTGCCGCCTTCGATCAGGATCTCGCGGTTGCCGCTGAGCTCGATGCACGGCTCGTTCAATACAGGGAGCGCGGACGCTCGCCGTTTTTCTTTCTGCTTATCTTTCATTGGATCACCCGTTTATTTTTATGAGAGCGCTCGCATATATATTATCGGTGACGTTAATGAAGCACAAAAAATTATTCTATATCAGAAATATAATTCAGTTGTCGACAGCGATTTTCGGCGTCTTCCTGTGCCTGAAATACGGTGAGGAGTGTACGCAGGGGGTCAAAAACGGAATTCTTTTCTGTATCGAAGTATTGGTACCGTCGCTCTTTCTCTTCATGGCACTGTCGTCGTATCTCGTCCGCAGCGGCGCCGCCGAAACGATCACGAAGCCGTTCGGAAAAGTATCAGAATTCCTGTTTCGACTGCCGTCGGAGGCTTTCGCGGCTGTCATACTGAGTATGATCGGCGGTTATCCGGTCGGCGCGAAGGTCGCCGTGATGCTGTATGAACGCGGTCGGCTCAACGAAAGCGAAGCGCAGAAGACCGCCTGTATCGCGGTATGTGCGGGACCGGGCTTTTTGATGAACTATGTCGGGCGGGCGCTGCTCGGCAGCGTGAAGGCAGGAGCGATCCTTTTCGCGGCACAGATCATCGGGACGCTTTTCACAGGCTTTCTGATCGGTCGGACGGTCAAAACAGAAACATATAACGCACGAAGGGATACCAATGTCCCGGCAGGCAAAAACCTGCTGACCACAGCCGTCGCCGACGCATCGCGCGCGGTATGTCAGCTTTGCGGGATGGTGGTGATCTGTTCCGCGCTGATCGAGGTCATTGCGACGGTGTCGCCGAGCGAAGGCGTTACGGATATCGCTTCGGCGGCTGTTGAGATCACGGCGGGATGCGGCAGGATGTGCGGCAAATATCCGCTGTACCTCGTCACCTTTTTCATCGGCTTCGGCGGCATTTCGGTACACTTGCAGATTTTTGCCGGCATAGGAAAGATCAATCTCAACAAAGGCTTATTTTTCCTTTGCAGAATCATACAGGGAATAATCACCGCCGCCGCGGCATATATTTTATTTATGATTTTCCCTGTGGAACTGAGCGTGTTCAACAGTACGGACGCACCGCTGACCTTTGCAAAATCGGCGACCTTCGCCGGATCGGCCGCGCTGGTGCTGTCATCCCTCTGTTTCCTGGGGAGCATACATAAGACTGTCAACAAAAAACTTTCGGGAGGAGCAAGACACTCCCCTACTCAATAATTCAGGAGGATATTATGTGCGGAATAGCAGGCTGGCTGGATGAAGCCGTCGATATGAAAGAAAAGGATAAGGAACTCAGGGCGATGTCTGAATGTCTCAGACGACGCGGGCCGGATGAGCACGGCGAATATGTCAAACGTCACGCGGCGCTGCTCCACCGACGGCTCAGCGTCATCGACCCGCAGAACGGACAACAGCCGATGAGCACCCTGTATGACGGAGAAAAGTATACCATCGTCTACAACGGAGAGCTGTACAACACCAAAGAACTGAGGGAGGAACTGCATCAGGCGGGATTCGGCTTCGGCACGCACAGCGACACCGAAGTGCTCTTAAAGGCATATTGTTATTATAAAGAGGATTGCGCCGTGAAGCTCAACGGCATCTATGCCTTCGCTGTGCTGGAGGAATGCTCGGGCAGGCTCTTTCTCTGCCGCGACAGAGTCGGCGTAAAGCCGCTGTTTTATCACGCGTACCGTGACGGGATCGTATTCGGCTCCGAGATCAAAGCGATCCTCAACAGCGGAATCATAGAACCGAGAATCGGCGAAGAGGGCTTATACGAGCTCTTCTTCCTCGGTCCCGCGAGGACGCCGGGCAACGGTATCTTCAAGGGGATCAATGAACTTCTGCCGGGCGAATACGCGGTATTTGAGGACGGAAGATTGACAAAGCACCGCTACAGCCGCCTTACGGCTCATCCACACGAGGATGATGAAAAGCAGACGATCGAAAAAACACGGTATTTGCTGACGGACGCGATACAAAGACAGCTGGTCTCCGACGTGCCGATGTGCTTCTTCCTGTCGGGCGGTCTGGACTCGAGCCTGATCTGTCAAACGGCTTCGAACAGCGAGAAATACAGTCATTCATCCATTGACACCTATTCCGTCGAATACGCGGAGAATCAGCAGTACTTTCAGCGTTCGCTCTTCCAGCCCAACGCCGATTATGAATATATCGGGATGATGGTGCAGAGCACCGGCTCAAGGCATCACGAGATCGTACTGGATAACGAAAAGGTCCTTGATGCGCTGTATCCGTCGGTCGAAGCGCGCGACCTGCCGGGTTATGTGGACATCGACTCTTCCCTGCTGCTGTTCTGCCGCGAGATCAAAAAGCGTTTTACCGTTGCGCTGTCGGGCGAATGTGCCGACGAGCTCTTCGGCGGTTATCCATGGTATCATAATCGGGATATCTTATTCGAAGACTGCTTTCCGTGGTCGCGGGAGCAGGATATCCGCCGTCAGGTGCTGAAAAAAGGACTCCTTCCGCGCGGCGAGGAATATGTGCGTCAGCGATATCTCGACACACTCAAAGAGGCTGACTCTCTGCCCGAGGACAGCAAAGTCGACAAGCGGATGCGCGAGATGTTCGCGCTCAACTACTACTGGTTCATGC
Source organism: Ruminococcus sp. (assembly GCA_017403985.1). Taxonomy (GTDB): domain Bacteria; phylum Bacillota; class Clostridia; order Oscillospirales; family Acutalibacteraceae; genus Ruminococcoides. The sequence continues at coordinate 12,988 of JAFRDE010000012.1, forward strand.
AATGCCTGCTCGAACGCAAGGACCGCTGTTCGATGCGGTCGGGGCTCGAGGTTAGAGTACCGTTCTGCGATTATCGGCTGGTGGATTACGCGTACAACATGCCGTGGGAGCTCAAAGCATACGGCGGCAGAGAGAAAGGGATCGTCCGCAAGGCGTTTGAGGATATCCTGCCGCGCGAAATCGTTTACCGCAAGAAAAGTCCTTATCCCAAGACGCACCATCCCGTCTATATGAAGCTGTGCGCCGAAAAGGTGAACAATATCCTTTCCGACCCGACACGGCGCATCAACAGCCTGATCGATCCCGACGGCGTCAGGGAGATCATCGAGCATCCGGACAGTCTGAGATCGCCGTGGTACGGTCAGCTGATGAAGGCGCCGCAGATCCTCGCGTACCTGATCGAAACGGATTATTGGCTCGAAAAATACCATGTGGAAATCGAGCTGTAAATATGACAATCCTGTAACAAAGAACCGTTATTCGCACGATTTCAAAGAATTATCATAGAATGTTAATAAATCAGTCATATTTTGTTCTAATCAGCGACATAATCGCCTGATATGATTAGCACAAGCAATCATAGTTGTTATGGTTGCGAACTATGACTGACAAGAATGTGAAAGGAAGTGGCAGAATGAAAGGCGAAAGCTACCAGAACCTGAGCGCTTATTTTTCCGAAACCAAAGCGCGCAACACGACCATCAAGGCACTGCATGACGTTCTGCCGCTGGTCATGTACATCTTTTACCCCATACAGCTGATCGCACTGGCGATCAACGAGGGCTTCGGCAGCGAAAGATTCCTGCGGTTCATGCTGATACCGCTGGGTACGCTGATCGTGATCTCTATCATCCGCGCGCTCGTTAACGCCAAGCGGCCGTACGAGGTATACAACTATGAGCCTGCCGTGCACAAGAACACAAGCGGCAAGAGCTTCCCCTCAAGACATACGGTCAGCGCTTTCATCATCGCGATGGCGTTCCTGTACGTCGACACCCGCATCGGTATCATCATGCTGTTCGTCGCGTCGCTCATCGGCGTGACACGCGTACTGGCGGGCGTACACTTCATCCGCGACGTCGTCTTCGGCGCCCTGATCGGTATCGCCGTCGGCGCGGTCGGATTCTTTGTATTCTGATAATTCCTCCTTATCGGTTCTCTCCTTTTTGAATAGAAAAAGCGTGGGCTTCACAAGAGCTCACGCTTTTTTGTTATGTTTATTCGTTTTATTCGGAAGAATCCTCTTCCTTTTTCTCAGCAGACGCCGTGCTTACAGCCGGTTTCGTCAGGAAGTGGACGCGGATATGATGGATCAGCGTCACGATTCCGGCAAAGATAAAGCTGATATAGAAGTTGATACCTCTGGTAATGACCATCGTGGAATCCAGCAGGATCACGTTGCTGATGACCATCGAAAAGACGTTGTTGAAGATCGCCTCGCTCGCGCCGACGGCGCCGGGCAGCGGCACGCAGTAAGCGCCGAACCAGCAGAAAGCCTCGAGCGCGTAGATATCGATGACGTTGATCTTCACGCCCGCGAGCTCCGGGATATTATACAGCGCGCCGTAGAACACGCACACGCCGATAGAGATATAAACAATGCGTTCGATGAAATTGAAAATGAACGATTCAAACAGCGATTTTTTGTTATGACTGAGGAGCGACACCGACGCCTTGAAGCGATGGACGGACGCGTCGATGCGACCGATATACTCTTCCCTGTCCTTGACGATCCTGACCAGCGCCGCGAGATTGACGAGCCATGTCGCGATCTTGATAACAACCTTTTCGGAGACCATGATCAGCACATAGACCGACAGGAACAAGAGCTGGACCACCAGTCCGACGATGATACATGTCTTGACGATCCATGAGTCGATGTTGATGAACAGGTTCGGGCGGACGATAAAGGTGATCAGCGCCAGCGCCATCAGCGAAGCGGTATACATCAGCAGGTTGACCGAAAGGATCGCAGTCGTGTGCGAGATCGGGATCCCGTCCTTGACCATGTAATACGCCGAGGCGGGCTGACCACCGGTCGCGGAGGGTGTGATCGCCGAAAAATAGATATCTGCGGAGGCGTAAGCGTAGTTACGGCGCAGACCCTTATGATAGCCCAGCGCCTTGGACAGCGAGCGGATACTCAGTCCCTTAAAGCCGATGTTCAGTATCATGCACAAAAACGCGCCGACAAGGAACGGCCAGTGGATCTTGCTGATGAACTCCCCGAGCGACGCGGGTGAAAAGCCGTCTTTATTGCGGAAGATGATAAAGAAGGTCAATCCGATCAGTGCCAGCAGAATCGAAACGTTCACGATATTCTTTTTCAGACTCGGTTTCTTGGTTTCCATCGGACGACCTCCCTTCATAGCAGCTGTCGCTGCAGTGACGTTTTGACTGCGTCAAAATGATGGTATCTCTTCGAGATAGTGATGATTGCCTGCGGCAAGTGATATTATGTCAGCTTCAGCAATTCCGGTTCCGTCAAGAAACCTTTTGACGCGCCGCTCTCGCCGATCTTGTAGGATGCGAAATACGAGGCTTTTCGCAGCGCTTCAACAGGCTCCTCTCCTTGGAGGAAAAAGTGTACGAAAGCGGAGAATAAAGCGTCGCCCGCGCCCACGGTGTTTTTGATCTCGCGGGTTTTGACGGCGGGAACCGCGGAAAAACGTTCACACTTGCGTCCGTACAAAAGCGCGCCCTTATCCCCCATGCCGACGATGATATATCGGCACGGATATACTGCGGCGAGCTCTTTGACAAATTCCCGTTCTCTGCCGATGATCTTTTCATTGGACAGGAACAGCACGTCAGCCGCGCGCATGAAATCGGCGTTGTAGTCATCATAGACGTCGGACAGGCAGTGTACGTCGCAAAAGATCGGTTTGCCGGTCGCTTTCGCGATCCCGAGCAGCGGACGAGAATAATTGATATTGCACAGGCAGAAGCCGTCAAAGCCGTCAAGGTCGGCATAATCGTCCTCGGACAGCCTCAGTTCCTGCATATCTTTGAGGTCGGTATAGACTCTGCGCCTGCCGTCCTTATCATACAGCACAACACTCTGCGGCGTTTCCTTACACGGCGCAAAACGGCAATCGTTGATAGGCTCAGCCGTCAGGCGCACCAAAGCGCCCACGTCATCATCGGCGGCAAAGGTCGCAAAGCTCACGGTATCACCGAGCGAAGTTAAAGCCAAAGCGACGTTCAGCCCCACGCCGGAAGCGATGGACTTCACGCCGAAAAAGTTATAATCAACCGGCTGATATTCGATCGGAAAGCTCTCGATCGCGCAAGAGGTCTCGACGTTGGATAATCCGGAAACAAATATCCTGCTCACGGCTCACACTCCATGACGTAATAATACAAGTTATATTGTACCGCAAAACTGTCCAAAAATCAAGTTACAAATCCTATTAGCGGAAAAGATACAGCTCCCTCTGTCGAGGGAGCTGATAACCGTTTGCTTATATTGTTAAGTCATATACTTTTTTGACGTTTTCGCTGAGGATGAGCTTCATTTCTTCATCCGTCAGTCCGAGGTTAAAGAACATCTCCACCTCGTCCTTCGGGTGCCACATCGGGTAATCGGTGCCGAACAGCACCCTGTCCGCGCCGTAGCGGCGGATGATCTCGGCGGTCTTGTCGAGCGGTACCCATGCCATCGTGGACGAGCAGTCGACATATAGGTTCGGGATACCCGCCAGCTCTTTACTGGCTTCTTCCCACAGCGACCAGCCGCCCAGATGCGCGCCGATAATGGTCAGGTCGGTATACGTTTCCAAGATCGGGATCAGGCGGTTGGTGTTGGAGAAATCATAGCGCTTATCGCCCGTGTGCATCAGGATCGGCAGCCCGAACTCCTCGCACAGCTCATAGATCTTCAGACAGCGGTAGTCGTCGATCTTGAACTGCTGGATGTCGGGATGGAGCTTGACTCCTTTGAGTCCGAGGTCTACCAGATGCTGAACATCTGCGCGCTGATCCTCGCTGTCGGGATGGAGCGTACCCAGTCCCGTCAATCTGCCGTCAGCCTGCGCGACGGTATCGGCAATAAAGTTGTTGATGGACTGCACCTGCTTCGGGGTCGTCGCGACGCTCTGTACCAGCGAATGATCGATCCCGACCTGCGCGTTGATCTCTAACAGACTGCGCGCGGTGCCGTCGCACTTGGCGACGGTGTCATAGAAGTGATCGGTACCCGCCACCGCCTTGGACGCGATCTTTTCGGGGTAGATATGGCAGTGCGTGTCAATTATCTGAAATCCGTTTCTCATTACGCCGTCACCACACTGTTCGCTTTCTGCAGACCGAGCTTCTCGACCGCGTCCTCGCGCATCTTGTACTTGAGGATCTTGCCGGCGGCGTTCATCGGGAAGCTGTCGACAAAGTCGATATAGCGCGGCACCTTATGGCGCGCCATGTTCGCGGCGATATAGTCCTTCATCTCCTGCTCGGTCATATTCTCGCCCTCCTTGAGGATGATGCACGCCATGATCTCTTCACCGTAGTTTTCATCGGGTACGCCGATGACCTGAACGTCGGATACCTTGGGATTGGTATAGATGAATTCCTCGATCTCCTTGGGGTAAATATTTTCACCGCCGCGGATGATCATGTCTTTGAGTCGTCCGGTGATCTTATAATAACCGTCCTCGGTCTTGCAGGCGAGGTCGCCGGTATGGAGCCAGCCGTCCTTGTCGATGGCTTCGGCAGTCTCCTTGGGCATCTTGTAATAGCCCTTCATGATATTGTAGCCGCGCGCGAGGAATTCGCCGTTGACGTTGGGAGGGCACTCCTCCCCCGTCTCGGGATCGACAATCTTACACTCGATCTCAGGCAGTTCTTTTCCGACGGTGTTGACGCGCACTTCGATCGAATCCTCGGTTGAGCTCATGGTACAGCCGGGAGAAGCCTCGGTCTGACCGTAAACGATGGTGATCTCGGTCATGTGCATCTTGTCGACGACCTCGCGCATTTTATCGATCGGGCAGGGAGAACCCGCCATGATACCGGTACGCATGTAGGAGAAGTCGGTCTTAGGGAAGTCGGGATGCTCCAGCAGGGAGATAAACATCGTGGGAACGCCGTGGAAGGCGGTGATATGCTCGTTGTTGATACACGCAAGCGCGGGCTTCGGGCTGAAATACGGCAGCGGCAGAACGGTCGCGCCGTGTGTCATGGAGGCGGTCATCGCCAGCACCATGCCGAAGCAGTGGAACATCGGTACCTGGATCATCATGCGGTCGGCAGTGGACAGATCCATGCGGTCGCCGATATTCTTGCCGTTGTTGACGATATTGTAGTGGGTCAGCATCACGCCCTTGGGGAAGCCGGTGGTGCCGGAGGTGTACTGCATATTGCAGACGTCGTCCTTGTCGACCGCCGCCGCCATGCGATAAACTTCGCTCTTCGGGGTCTTGGTGGCGTATTCCAAGGCTTTTTCCCATGTCAGACAGCCCTTCTGCTCAAAGCCGACGGTGATGACGTTGCGCAGGAACGGCAGACGCTTCGCGTGGAGCTGTTCGCCGTCCTTGACGTTTGCGAGCTCAGGACACAGGCGGGCGACGATCTCGCCGTAGCTGGTATCCTTCGCGCCCTCTGTGATGATCAGGGTATGGGTATCGCTCTGTTTAAGCAAATATTCAGCCTCATGGATCTTGTAGGCAGTGTTGACGGTGACCAGCACAGCGCCGAGCTTGACGGTCGCCCAGAAGGAGATATACCACTGGGGGACGTTGGAAGCCCAGACTGCGACGTGAGAGCCGGCTTTCACGCCTAAGGAGATCAGAACGCGGGCGAATTCATCCACGTCGTCGCGGAACTCGCTGTAGGTGCGGGTATAATCGAGCGAGGTGTATTTGAACGCTAACTGATCGGGGAATTCCTCCACCATGCGGTCGAGGACGTCAGAGAAGGTCGCGTCGATCAGCGTTTCCTTCTTCCATACGAACTTTCCGGTATGGCGGTTGTTCCAGTACAGCGCGGATTCATTCTTGGAGGTATCAGCGAACTGCTTCATGTAGCTGATAAACTGGGCGAAGATGATATCCATATCGTCGAGCTCAGGACACCACTTGGGATCCCACACCAGCGAGATAAAGCCGTCATAGTTGACTGAGCGCAGCGCCTTCATGGTCTCGGTAATCGGAAGATTTCCCTCGCCGACCAAACGGTATTCGATACCGTCGATGGTCTCGACAGCATCGTTAAGATGGACATGACGCACATACGCGCCGAGATTCGAGATGATCTTGGCGGGACTCTCGCCGACGGTGAAGTAGGCGGCGGACATATTCCACAGCGCCGCGACATAATCGGACGCAAAATACTCCAGCGTATCGCGCAGCAACGCTGTGTCAGCGTACATTCCGCGCGTTTCGATCAACAGCGAGATCTTCTCCTTTTCCGCCTCGGGCAGGACGGACTCGATCAGACGCTTGGTGTTTTTGACAGCTAATTTAACGTCAAAATGCGTTTCCGCTCTCAGGCGGATATTGGGGATATGAAGGTTAGAGGCGATCTGTAAACAGCGGCTGATCTCGGCGATCGCCGCGTCGAACTGATCCTCGTCGGCAATATCGTTGATGACGTCGATGCAGGGGATCTTCAACCCGCGGTCGTATAACATCCGCATCGTCGCCGCGGCGGAGTAATCCTGAAAGACCCCGCTCTTTTCGGAGAATGCCGCGTTGTTGATATTATGAGGCTCAATGCCCTCGAATTTAAAGTATTCCGCAGCGTCGCAAAATTCTTCAAAAGAAATATCATGCCAGCCTTTGGTGGAAAATGAAAATTTCATCGGTAATCACATACCTTTCAAATGTGTATAAACAAAAACAGTAACAGTGTCAATAATTACGTTTAATGTGAGAGATAGGTGCAGTCCCTTTTTGTGGGATTGCCACGTCGCTTTGCTCCTCGCAATGACAGCGAATCTTTGTGGGATTCCCACGTCGGGACTCTGTCCCTCCTCGGAATGACACAAGGAAAAAGGCACGCGTACCTTAATCCTCTTCGTAAACGATCTTGTTGACCGCGCTGATGTACGCGCGGATGGACGCGCCGATAATATCCGTACTGAGACCGGTGCCGGAGTAAATGCGTCCGCCCACTCTCAGGCGTACCAGCGCGGAACCCATTGCTTCTTTCTCCTGTGTGACGGTCTGGATGGAGAAATCGTCAAGCTCAAAGCGTCTGCCGATGATCTGCTCGATCGCGTGGAAAGCGGCGTCGATCGGACCGTCGCCGATCGCGATGCCCTGTACGGTCCTGCCTTCGCGGTTGAGTGAGATCTGCGCGGAGGAGCTGATGCGGTTGCCGCTGTTAATCACATAAGTCTCGAGATTGTAGGTCGAGGGAACCTGCAGCGCGACGGACGCGATGATCGCGTCGAGCTCCTTGATGCCGACATTTTTCTTGCGGGCGATACGCAGGAACTCCTCATATACCTTTTTGATATCCTCGTCGGACAGGTCGTAGCCTAACTTTTCGATGCTTTCGCGTACTGTGTCGATGGTATCGGTGGCAGCCAAACGGATGCCGTCGTCCACGATCTCACGCGCGACGACATTCTGCGCCTTACCGCTGATGATCCACTCGATCTGGTCGATGGTGCGGTGGAGCTCGGTGGTACGGATATCGGCAGAAATACCGTAATTCTCGCGGATATCTTTGATCAGCGCGCCGAATTCTCGCAGCGGAGTTGCTTCGCCGCCGATCGAAGTCTTGACGCAGGCAGCGCCGTTCTTGACAGCCAATATCGCCGCCGCGGTAGCGACGCCGTTTTTATTATTGCACATCACGCCGACCGGTACGTCGATATCCTCGGTCACTCTGATGACAAATGCCGCGAAATCATCGGGCAGGAGAATCGCCGCGTCGTCGCACAGCGTTACCTTGGAGGCTCCCGCCGCGACAGCGCAGCGGATGGCTTCTTTGAGGAAGGCTTCTTCAGCGCGGGTCGCGTCGACTGCGGAAAACTCTACGTCGTCACAGACGGTTTTTGCCTTCGCGACCATCCGGCTGACGTAATCGCACATCTTATTCTGCTTCTTATGCAGCGTATATTCCATGATAGAAGCCGTCATCGGCAGCTCGACGCGGATACGCGGACGCGCAGCCGTCGACAGCGCCTCAGCCGCGCGGTCGATCGCCTCGGGCGAAGAGGTCGCCGCTACGGAAAGGACCGAACCTTTCACAAAGGACGCCGCAGTACGCACCAGCAGGCTGTCCGCCTTTGTCACGCCGATCTCGGGAAGCTCGATCGCGTCAACGCCGAGTCGCTCTAATTTACGCGCGATCTCCAGCTTCTGCTTGAAAGATAAAGTCGATTTCGCGTCGGATAACGTCGTTTCGGCAATTTTGATGTGATTCATAGTATGATTCCTCCTAAGTTGATAGAAGATATTAAGTATTATTGCTAAGGAAACAAGTGACCGGTGACAAGTTAATAGGGTCGCTTCGCTCCGATTTGATTTTTCGGGTGCGGGCAGCGCCCGCCATCAACCATTCACCATTCACCGTTCACCATTCACCAAAAAATAAATCCCCGAGGTTCTAAAACCTCAGGGACGAATTTACTTCGCGGTACCACCCTGCTTGCCGTATAATACGGCCGCTCACCGGGCTCTGACAAGCCCTCTGCCATGATAACGGGACAATCCGGAAACACCTACTGGCAACTGCCATACGCGTAAAAAACGCGCACGCGCGTTCGGCGTTTCTGCTCCGAAATGAGACTCGCTATTACTTCCTAACCGTCTCACACCAACCGGCGGCTCTCTGAAAAGGGATGCTGTAAAAGCGATAATTTCTTCAACGCATTTAGCGGTTATTTTGCTGTTTAGTAATATAGCACAAGAGAAAGCAATTGTCAAGCGCTTTAGTGTGTGAAAAGTTCCTTTTGTTTCAACTGACAAGGGAAGGATTATGCGTATGGATAATTATGGTGTTTTTGACAATGCCGTACTCCGATTTTTGGGATTGCCGCGCTCTAACGCGCTTGCAACGACATCATCCGATAGAAAAACGGCAGGGTCTCCCCTGCCGTCGTCATATCTTATTCAATTAAACCTCAACGGTCCAGCCGTACTTGTCCTCGATCTCGCCCCACTGGATACCGGTAACGGTATCGTAGAGGTGCTGGGACAGCTCGCCGATCTCGTTGTTGTTGACGGTGTACTTGTGCTCCTTGTAACACAGCTCGCCGATCGGAGAGATGACCGCCGCGGTACCGCAGCCCCATGCCTCTTCGAGAGTGCCGTCGGTCATCGCCTGAGCAAGCTCCTCAACGGGCAACAGGCGCTCGTTGATGTTGTAGCCCTCGTCCTTCAAAAGCTCGATGCAGGACTTTCTGGTGATACCGGGCAGGATGGAACCGGTCAGCTTGGGGGTGACGATCTCATCGCCGATCTTGAACATAACGTTCATCGCGCCGACTTCCTCGATGTACTTGCGCTCAACGCCGTCGAGCCACAGAACCTGAGAATAGCCCATCTGCTCGGCGCGCTCGCCTGCACGGTTGGAAGCGGCGTAGTTGCCGCCGCACTTCGCGTAGCCGGTACCGCCGCGCACCGCGCGGACGTCCTGATCCTCGATCATGATCTTGACCGGGTTCAGACCTTCTTTATAGTAGGAACCGACCGGAGAAGCGATGATCAGGAACTCTGCATGATGTACCGCGTGAACGCCGAGGCTCTCGTCGTCGCCGAACATGAACGGACGCAGATACAGGGAGGTACCCTTATCGGCGGGAGTCCAATCCTGCTCCAAACGAACGAACTCGAGCAGCGCCTGCATCGCGTCGTCCTCAGGCATCTCAGGCAGGCAAAGACGCTCGGCGGAATTGTTCATACGGCGGATGTTTTCGATCGGTCTGAAAAGCTGTACCTTACCGTCGGCACGGCGATATGCCTTCAGGCCCTCAAAAATCTCAGAGCCGTAATGCAGTACGGTGGAAGCAGGATGGATGGAAAGGCGCTCGAAAGGAACGATGCGGGCGTCATGCCAGCCCTGATCCTTATCCCATGTCCAGCGGAACATGTGATCGGTAAAAATCTTGCCGAAGCCGAGGGTGGAGGTATCGGTGGGCTTTGCCTTCGGATTCGGGTTTAAGGTAACTTTGATATCCATAATTATCTACTCCTTTACAGTATCAATTGTCATTCCGAGGAGGGCACAGCCCGACGTGGGAATCCCCCTGTGACTGAAACCGTTCACAATAACAGAAATATTGATTCTCTCTTTGTGGGATTGCCGCGCCCTAAAGGGCTCGCAATGACAGCGTGTAATTGTAGGATTGCCACGGGCTAAAGCCCTCGTAATGACATTTTTATCTAATTATTCAAACTCCGCGCCCATCTGGATCGCCTTGAAGTTGACGTCCTTCATGTTGGCGCGCTTGGCGGAGATGACCTTATCTAAAGCGGCACGGATGCCCTCGTCGGTATAGTCGCCGGTCTCTTTGAGGAGCTTGCCGACGATGATCATGTTGGCGAGATTGCCGAGCTTTTCATCGGAAGCCATCTTGGTCGCCGGAATATAGAATACAGTCACGTCGTCGCGCTCGACCTTGCGCTCGATCAGCGTAGAATCCGCGAAGATCATGCCGCCGGGCTTGACCTTACTCTCGAATCTGTCTAAGGACGGCAGATTCATGGCGACGAGGATATCGGGATTAGAAACGATCGGGGAACCGACGGGTGTGTCGGATACGATAACGGAGCAGGAAGCGGTACCGCCGCGCATCTCGGGACCGTAGGAGGGCAGCCAGCTTACCTGCTTATCCTCGATCAGACCTTTGTAGGCGATGAACTTGCCGGCGAAAAGGATACCCTGACCGCCGAAGCCGGAGAACAACATATTTTTAGCACTCATTATTCTGCCTCCTTCTGCTCAGCGGAGCGATCCTTGTAAACACCTAAGGGATAGTAGGGCAGCATATCGCTCTCGATCCACTCCAGCGCCTGCTTGGGAGTCATGCCCCAGTTGGTCGGGCAGGAAGAAACGACCTCTACGAGAGAGAAGCCCTTGCCGTCGATCTGGTTCTGGAAAGCCTTCTTGATCGCCTTCTTGGCGTTGCGGACGTTCTTGACATTGTTGACGGTAACGCGCTCGAGGTACTCGGGGCCTACCAGCTCAGACAGCATCTCGCAGACCTTGATCGGATAGCCGCACGCCTTGGGATCTCTGCCGTAGGGCGAGGTCTGGGTGACCTGACCGACCAGAGAGGTCGGCGCCATCTGACCGCCGGTCATGCCGTAGATCGCGTTGTTGATAAAGATAACGGTGATGTTTTCGTTGCGCGCGGCAGCGTGAACGGTCTCCGCCATACCGATGGAGGCGAGGTCGCCGTCGCCCTGATAGGTGAAGACGATGTGGTTCTCGGGATCGGCGCGCTTGACGCCGGTCGCGACAGCCGGAGCGCGGCCGTGAGCCGCCTCGATCATATCACAGTTGAAATAGTTATATGCCATAACGGAGCAGCCTACGGGGGCGATACCGATGGTCTTGCCCTCGATGCCCAGTTCGTCGATGACCTCGGCTACCAGACGGTGTACGATACCATGGGTGCAGCCGGGGCAGTAATGCAGCGGCACGTCGATTAATGCGTGCGGTTTCTCATATACAGCCATTACGCAATACCTCCGTTTACTTCTTTGATCGCGTTCAGCACCTGTTCCGGGTCGGGGATCATACCGCCGGCGCGGTTGCACAGGGAAACGGGACACTTGGATTCAATCGCGAGCTGAACGTCCTCGATCATCTGACCCATGTTCAGCTCGACGGAAATGAACGCCTTCGCGTGCTCGGCAGCCTTCTTGAAGGGCGCCTTCGGGAACGGCCAGAGGGTGATCGGACGGATCAGACCGACCTTGATGCCGAGCTTTCTCGCCTCGTCTACAGCGTTCTTGGAAACGCGCGCGGCAATACCGAAAGCGGCGATGACGATATCGGCGTCCTCAACCTTGTACTCTTCATACATGGTCTCGTTCTCTTCGATGACCTTATAGCGGTCATAACGCTTGAAATTGAGCTCCTCTAATTCCTCGGGAACCAGAGAGAGAGAGTTGACGATGTTATGCTCGCGCTCGAGCTTGGTGCCGGTGGTCGCCCACGGCTTTTCGGGAGCGGGCTTGACCTCGAGGTCTTCGATGGATACGGGCTCCATCATCTGACCCATGGTACCGTCGGCAAGGACCATAGCGGTCACGCGGTATTGATCGGCGAGTTCAAAACCCTTGACGGTCAGCTCAGCCATTTCCTGTACGGAAGCGGGAGCGAGAACGATCATGTGATAGTCGCCGTGGCCGCCGCCGCGGGTAGACTGGAAGTAGTCGGACTGGGAAGGCTGGATGCCGCCGAGACCCGGGCCGCCGCGCTGTACGTTAACAACCAGAGCGGGAAGATCGGAGCCGGCTAAGTAGGAGATACCCTCGCCCTTCAGCGATACGCCGGGAGAGGAAGAAGAGGTCATGACTCTTTTACCTGCCGAGGCGACGCCGTAGACCATGTTGATCGCGGCGATCTCGGACTCCGCCTGCAGGAAGGTACCGCCGATCTTCGGCATGACCTTCGCCATGTAAGCGGCAATCTCGGTCTGAGGGGTGATCGGATAACCGAAGTAATGCAGACAGCCCGCCTTGATCGCGGCTGCGGCGATGGCTTCGTTACCCTTCATCAAAATCTTATCTGCCATGTTTTTTCATCACCTTTCTACCTTAATGATACAGTCGGGGCACATCATATAGCAGGATGCGCAGCCGATACATTCACTCATATCGGTGCACTCTACGGGATGGTGACCCTTCTTGTTGATCTTGTCTGTGGCGATACGCAGGATGCCCTTGGGGCAGGCGTCCACACACAGCGCGCAACCTTTACAGTTGTCGGTCTTGAATGTCAGTTTTGCCATATACATTTTCCCTTCTTCTTATTTATATCGGTTTCGCTTGAAGATGCAAGCGGAATAATGGGTTGATTTGATCTTTCAATTCATCATAGAGGCGATTCTCGACGGTGGTAAGCACCAACGGTAATCCTGACAGCTCGCAGACTGCTTTCGCATAGTCGGCGGAGCCGAGAACATCCTTTGCGGAGGTCTCCCCCGCCAAGTTTGAATTGTTAATGATGCCGGTGAACGGGATACCGCACGCCGCTTCGATCTCGCGCATGACCTCGATAGTCGACGGCGCGTCGGGCGTCAGGGGGCGGAACTTGTTCACCACCATCAGCATTTCATAGTCATCTTCGGCAAGGATCGCGTCGCGCAGTCTGCCGAGAGCATAGGCTCCCCTGTCGTCGCCGCCGATATCCATGATCACGGAGAGACTTTTGTCGTCGGTGATGGAATACAGGTCGGCAGGCATGGACGGCAGATCGACGTTGGAGGACGCGAACTCGGAGCAGATCAGGCGGATACCGTGTGCTTTGAATTCATCCTCGCTGTCCTTGGAGCGGAAATAGGGATTGACGATATCGAGGTCGGCGATGGCGACGTTATCGCGCTGAGAAGCGAGATCAAGCGCCATGTTGACAGCGATGTTGGTCTTTCCCGAGCCGTAGTGACCGCAGAGGATGGTTAATCTCTTATATAACATAGTAAACTTATCCTTCGATATAATACACTGAAAAATGAATACTGAAAACTTAAAACTGAAAAATGTTGGGTGGGACACCCACACCCGTTTTAAATTCTACCAATCCAAAACGCGAGAGCGTTTCCCAATATTATTCATTATTCAGTCTTCAGTCTTCAATTTTCAGTATCATAGCAGGTTCCTCTGTATCTTACCGCTCGTTGTCTTCGGCAGAGAATCGCGGAAGACGACGATACGCGGGTATTTATACGGAGCGGTGTGGGTCTTGACGTAATCCTGGATCTCTTTCTTCAGCGCTTCGGTGCCCTCGGTACCCTTCACCAGCACGATAGAAGCCTTGACGACCTGACCTCTTACGGGGTCGGGAGCGGGAGAAACGCCGCACTCGAGCACATAAGGCAGCTCCATGATGACACTCTCGATCTCAAACGGTCCGATACGGTAGCCGGAGGACTTGATAACGTCGTCCGCACGTCCGACATACCAGAAGAAGCCGTCTTCATCGCGCCACGCGAGGTCGCCGGTGTGGTAATAGCCGTTGCGCCAGTTCTTGCGGGTCGCGTCGACGTCGTTATAGTAGTACATCGCCAGACCGCAGGGCATCCCGTCCGCAATATTGATCACGATCTCGCCGGGTTCGCCGTCGGGAACGTCATTGCCGTCCTTATCGATCAGATGGATGTCATAGATCGGCGAGGGCTTGCCCATGGAGCCGATCTTATGCGGCGCGCCGATCATATTGCAGATAATAACGGCGGTCTCGGTCTGACCGAAGCCCTCCATGATCTGCAGACCGGTGAGCTTCTCGAACTGGTTGTATACCTCGGGATTCAGCGCCTCGCCCGCGGTGGTCATGCGCTTGACGGAGGAGAAATCGTACTTACTGATATCCTCCTTGATCATCATGCGCAGCATCGTAGGCGGTGCGCAGAAGGTTGTGATCTGATACTTTGCGAACATCGGCAGGATGTCGTCGGCATGGAAGCGGTCGAAGTCGTAAACGAACATCGGCGCTTCACACAGCCACTGGCCGTAGAGCTTGCCCCACGCGGCTTTTGCCCAGCCGGTGTCGGAGATGGTAAAGTGCAGACCGTCGGGATCGACGTTGTGCCAGAAGTGGGCGGTCATGAAGTGACCCAGCGCCAGCTTATGGCTGTGGGCGGCGATCTTCGGATAACCGGAGGTGCCGGAGGTGAAATACATCAGCATGATATCGTCGCCGCAGGGGGTGCTTTCCTTACGCTCAAAGTGGGATGAGAACAGCTTATATTCTTCGTCGAAGTTGCGCCAACCCTCACGCACGCCGTTGACCATGATGCGCTTGAGCTGCGGATAATTCTCCATCGCCTTTTCGACCTCTTCGGCACTGTAGCCGTCGCCGGTACAGATGATAGCGGAAACGCCCGCCGCCTTAAAGCGGTATTCGAGGTCGTGCGCCTGCAGCTGATTGGTCGCGGGGATCGCGATCGCGCCCAGCTTGTGCAGACCGATGATCGCGAACCAGAACTGGTAATGACGCTTCAATATCAGCATGACGCGGTCGCCTCTGCGGATACCAAGGCTCTTGAAATAGTTCGCGCACTGGCAGGACGCGTGACGGATATCGGTAAAGGTGAAGCGGTGCTCCGTCTTGTCGTTGCCGACATGGATCATCGCCAGCTTGTCGGGGTCTTTATAGGAAATGGCGTCGATGACGTCATAGCCGAAGTTGAATTTTTCCGTATTCTTGAAAGTGACCTTGGTCGGCGTGCCGTTCTCGTTGACCTCATAGTCGACGAACTTCTTCCAGACGCGCTCCTTGGTGTCGATTTTTTCCACCTTGGCGGTGGCGATCGCCTTGGTCTGGGTCAGCTCGGGGATCGGCTCGCCCTTGGGATTGAGGACAATCGCGTAGAAGATACAATCCTGTTCGCCGACTGCCATTTCACCGTGAGGCGTATTGGAATCGAAATAAATCGTATCGCCGGGTCCTAAGATCTCTTTATGATCGCCGACCTGTACCATCAGCTGACCTTCGATGACGATATCGATCTCCTGACCGTCGTGCGTCGTCAGCTCCATCGGCTTATTCTGTGCATCCGGATTATACTTGCTCTTGACATACAGAGGCTCCGCGATGCGGTTCTGGAACGCATAGGCAAGATTATAGTAGGTCATGCCGTGCGCCTGAGATACCTTCTGACCGGTACCGCGTCGGGTCACGGTGTAGGATTTCAGATTCGGAGAAATACCCTCGATGATCTCGGTGACGTTGACGTTCAGCGCCTGAGCAACGCGATAAATGAAAGCGAAGTTCAAGTCCTGTTCGCCGGATTCACAGGCGATATACTCCTCTTCGGTCACGTCGGTGAACGCCGCCATTTCCGCGACGGTCTTGCCCTCTAATTCGCGCAGTTCGCGAATACGGGAAGCCATTTCTTTGATTTTTGTGTCGATAGCAGTTGTGTTGTAATCCATAACATACCTCTATTCCCGGGATGCTTGCATTAAAAAACGCTCATCCCAAAGTAATAACTTTGAGACGAGCGCATAACACCCGCGGTACCACTCAAATTGCAGGCTGAAACTCAGCTCTGCCGCTCTCAGAATCTTATACCGGTCCTATCGAAGCGCGGTATATAACCCCCAGACATTCACGCAGTCATCACGGAGGAGGTCTAATCACACATTACATGCTTTCTTCTCCCCGGCTCTGAAGCTACAAACACGGAAACCGTCACGGGAGCTTTCACCAACCGCTCCTTCTCTGAGTGACAAGAGAACCGCGCCCTCTTCGTCATAGCCTTTAACTCGTCTTATATTATCACATGATTCGTTATTTGTCAACCCGTTTTTAGTGGCAAGTGACAAGTGACCGGTGACAAGTTATTTCAATATAATACAGGTGTGGGCGAAGCCCGCCAACAACTTGTCACTAACCACTGACCACTGGTCACTGGTTTACAGTTTATTTCTCTGGATCTTGCCGCTGATGGTCTTGGGCAGGCTGTCGCGGAAGACGACGATACGCGGATACTTGTAAGGAGCGGTATGCTGCTTGACGTAATCCTGGATCTCTTTCTTCAGCTCTTCGGAAGGCTCCTTGCCCTTGACGAGGACGATACTCGCCTTGACGACCTGACCGCGCACCTCATCGGGAGCCGCGGATACGCCGCACTCAAGCACATACGGCAGTTCCATGATGACGGATTCGATCTCGAACGGTCCGATACGGTAGCCGGAGGATTTGATAACGTCGTCGGTACGTCCGACATACCAGAAGTAGCCGTCCTCATCACGCCACGCGGTATCGCCTGTATGGTACATACCGTCATGCCACGCTTCATGCGTCGCTTCCTCGTTGCGGTAATAGCCTTTAAACAAGCCGCAGGGAACACGCTTGTCGGTACGAATAATGATCTCGCCGGGTTCGCCGTCGGGAACGGGATTGCCGTCCGGATCGACAATATCGATATCATAGCCAGGGATGGGCTTGCCCATCGAGCCGAGCTTGGGCGTCGTGCCGAAGAGGTTGCCGATAGTGAGGGTGGTCTCGGTCTGACCGAAGCCCTCCATGATCCTGAGACCCGTCGCCTTGCGGAACTGACGCCAGACCTCGGGATTCAGCGCCTCACCGGCAGTCGTCATATGGACAATGCTCGACAGATCGTACTTGCTCAGGTCCTCCTTGATCATCATGCGCAGCATGGTAGGCGGTGCGCAGAAGGTGGTGATATGGTATTTTTTAAACATCGGAAGGATGTCGTCGGCATGGAAGCGGTCAAAGTCATAGGTAAAGACCGCGCCCTCAGACAGCCACTGGCCGTAGAGCTTGCCCCACAGCGCCTTACCCCAGCCGGTGTCGGAGATGGTGAAGTGCAGACCGTCGGGATCGACGCCGTGCCAGTATTTGGCGGTCACATAATGACCGAGCGCATACTTGTAGCTGTGGTTGGCAATCTTGGGATAACCGGTCGTACCGGAGGTAAAGAACATGACCATCGTATCGTTGCCGCAGGGAGTATCGACGGTACGATAATAATGAGTGGAATACATCTCATATTCTGCGTCGAAGTCACGCCAGCCGTCTCTCTGACCGCCCACCAAAACTTTAGTCGTCAGTGTCGGACAGGTCTTCTGCGCCTCGTCAACAGAGTCGGCAACAGCGCCGTCGGCAGTCGCGACAATCGCGGAAACGCCTGCCGACTGGAAGCGATATTCAAAATCATGCGCTAAGAGCTGATTGGTCGCGGGGATCGCGATCGCGCCCAGCTTATGCAGCGCAAGCATAGAGAACCAGAACTGGTAATGGCGCTTCAGCACGAGCATAACACGGTCGCCTTTTTTGATACCGAGCGATTTGAAATAGTTCGCAGTCTGATTGGAACGGCGCTTCATATCGTTGAAGGTAAAGCGACGCTCGACCTTGTTCTTGTCGATATGGAGCATGGCGAGCTTTTCGGGCGTATTGTTCGCGATGGCATCGACACAGTCGAAAGCAAAGTTGAACTTATCCTCATTCTTGAAGCTGATCGCTTTCAGACAGCCGTCCTCATCCTCAAGGGTACGGACAAACTGTGAGGCGATCTCGGATTTTTTCTTGACATGCGCCTTCATGACGTCGTCGTCGTGCTCTTCTACCTCTTTCTCGCCGGGGAGAATGATCGCGATGAACTTGACGTCCTCGCCGCCGATGGCGATCATGCCGTGAGGGGTGGAGGAATTGTAATAGATGCTGTCGCCCGCTTGCAGCTCCTCAAAATTGTTGCCGATCTGGATTTTCATCTTGCCGGAGATGACATAATCGAATTCCTGACCGGCATGCTTGGTCAGATGGATCGGCTTGTTCTGGAGCGATTCATTATAGTCGTATTGGCAGAAGTAGGGCTCGGCAATTTTGTTCTTGAACATCGGTGCGACGTTCACGATAGAGATGCCTTCTTCCTCGGCAGTCTGTCTGCCGCCGCCGCGTCGGGTAACGGTGTAGCTCTTGAGTCTTGCCGACTCGCCCTCTAAGATATCGGTGATACCCAGACCGAATGCCAAAGCGCACTTATGGATAAAGGTAAAGGGGAAATCCTCAGACCCGTTCTCATAAGCCTTGTACTCGGCGACGGTCACCTCGGTTTTTTCCGCCATTTCCTCAACAGAAAAGCCGGAAATCTCACGCATCTCGCGGATACGTTTTGCTACCTCGACTAATTTTTCATTATCAACTACTGACATAATGTGTTCCTCCCATATAGATAGATTAGGGTTCAACAATCAATAAATCGAAGATTGTGTTGCAGTCGGCACGGCTTGGAAAAACAAGTCGCTGTGCGTAATGCTTATTCCGTTGAGATTGCCACGGCCCCTGTGGGGCTTCGCAATGACAAGGAATAAAAAAAACACCCGTCTCAACATTGAGACGAGTGTGAAAATCACATCCGCGGTACCACTCAACTTGCAGTAATGCTACTGCCACTCTCGAGGTCTGTATATCGGTTGAGATTGCCACAGCTCCAATGGAGCTTCGCAATGACAATTTATATATCTAACCTCTATGCCTTTACGCAGCAATCACGGGGAGTATCTACTCAGCATACACAAGTATCGCTTTTCGGGCTCCCGGCTCGGAAGGGATGGGTACTCAGGCTCATTTTATCGGCTTACACCTGCCGCCGACTCTCTGAAAAAACAACGCCCTGACCGTCTTCGTCACAGCCTTTATCAATTGTCTATGTCAAATTGTAGCACATTTTTTGAAAAAGTCAATATGTTTATTATGACGATTATCTGATATGGTGAACACAATATTTTATCCACTTTTCAAAGGGGATGTAAGAAATGACGCTTGCGATATCCCGCATGGCAGTTTCGTATCGCGCTTATCTGATTTTTCGACGAAACAAAGTCTGTCATTTTTAACCTGCGTTTGATAGCAATGACAAGTCCAACCGCGGGACACAAGTCCCTCCCCTACAGATTGTCTCTGCCGCGTCTGTTGCTGAGCAAATAGTTCAAGATCGCCATACCGATGATAATGACGTAACCGATGATGCTCCAGACGTCCGGTACCTGCTGAAAGACGATCAGGCTCATCAAGGACGCAAAAATGATCTGACTGAAATCATAGACGGATATCTCCTTGGCTGGCGCACAGGTGTAAGCGGCGGTAATGGAAAACTGCGCCAAAGCTGCCGAGACACCGGCGCTGAGCAGATAGATCCACTGGAGCGCCGTCATCGGAACATAGCCGGCGATCGCGATCGGCGTGACGATCAGGGTCGAAGCGGTCGAGAAAAAGAACACGATATAAGGGTTCTTCTCCCCCATCAGTCCGAGCTTGCGTACGCATCCGTAGGCGGCTCCGGCGAACACGCCGCCCATGAATCCGACCAGAGCCGGGATAAACGCGGCGTTGGCAAAGCTCGGCTTGATCACGAACAGCGCGCCGAACAAAGCGCCGCCGAGGATCAGCCACTGATAGAGCCGCGGGCGCTCGTGGATAAAGATAAACGAGAACAGCACCGCGAAAAACGGCGACATCTTATTCAGGATCGACGCGTCGGACAGCACCAGCGTCTCGAGCGCGTAATAGTTGCACACGACGCCTGCCAAGCCGAAAACAGTCCGCAGGATCAAATACGGCATACTGCCCTTTACTGACGGCCGAAGCGGCATTTTATTCTTTAAAAGAACAATAAAAGCGATGACCGCCGCCATCGCGTTGCGGAAAAAGACCTTCTGAAACACCGGCAGCTCGTCGCCGCTGAGTTTGACAAACATATTCATGCAGGCGAAGAAGAATGCCGACAAAATCAGAAGCAGGATCCCTTTGGTTCTTTTACTCACGATATCAAGCACCAATCATAAAATACTAATAATACAGTTATTGTATCACAAGGCTGACCCTTTTTCAATAAAAACACATCACTGAATAATCATGAATCGATTTGTCAACAATACTACCGGAAGATACAAAAACAGGAGCGTGAACAAATGAACGTCAAACGCGGAGATATTTATTACGCGGATCTCAGCCCGGTGGTAGGCTCGGAACAGGGAGGGATCAGACCGGTGCTGATCATCCAGAACGACGTCGGCAACCGCTACTCCCCCACCGTGATCGCGGCGGCGATCACCAGCCGCACGGATAAGACCAAGCTGCCGACGCATATCCCCATCGAAGCCCGCGACTGCGGACTGCAAAAAGACAGCGTCGTCCTGCTCGAGCAGGTGCGTACATTAGACAAGCGCAGACTCAGAGAAAGGATGGGCTCGGTCAGTATCCGTGCGATGAAAGAAATCAATCAGGCGCTGTCCGTATCCTTCGGGCTGATCGGCTGACCGCGCAATAAGCCCGGGGGTTCGTCAACAGACTGTGCCCCCGGGCTTTTGAAATTATAAACAACTATTCTGGTGTAAGCACCAAAGTGTTTGCCGATCACTTTACCCACGCTTTGATTGTGCAAATTATTAGACACATCATAACCGACTACTGGTCACTTGCCACTTGTCACTGGTCACTAAACAATCAGCCTTCCGCATCCGTAACCGAAGCCGAGATTTTATCGGGTACTGATTCTTTGGCAGCAGACTTTTTGTTATTACCGTCAGCCGCAGACGGATCCGATTTCTCCTCCCGGAAAACGAGCAGAAGCAAAACGGGCGTTATGACAAACGAATAATAGAACAGTCGGTAATCATCGCCGCTGAGGAGCAGCATGGTGCCGAAGTTATACAGCAGCATCGCCAGCACCGGCAGGATACGCTTCCATTCGGCTTTTACTCTGAATCTGAATTTCGCGAACGCCGCGACGATCAAGATCAGATTCATCGCACCGATATACCAGAATATCCATTTCATAAAGGTATTCAGACGATCCGTGACAAACGAAGCGATACCGTTCGCGACCGGATTGTACTGATAGGTGATACCGAATTCGTTTCCGACGATACCGGGTCTGAAGTCGCTCCAGTGGGAGTCGTCGGCGCTGAGGGTATACACCATATCGGTCGCCGCGATCAAGCCGGTGAAGGCTTCCTTGGGCGATTTGACGAAGCATCTGAGCATATAGCCGATCACCTTCGGAGCACCCGCTTCGCTGATCTTATGATAATCCGTACCGGCGCGGAATTTCACGGTATTGAAGTTACCCATAATATAACCGTCCGTCCATGATTCTGACGGCGCCACGGAGTAGATAAACTCCTTTACATCATCATCCAGCGCGGACGGATTGCGCGCGGCGACAGCGCCGATCACGGAAACAGGCACGCCGAGCATCTCCGTCTCTCTGTCACCGGGCTGCTCCACGTTCAACAGCGCGTAGAACGGTCCTTCGATCAGGATGACCGCCGCGACAAAGCACACTGCCGTGATGACAGCCGCTTTGCGTTTGAGGTACAGCAGCATCGCGATCAGCATCGGAAGCGTGAACAGCAGCGCGTTATGTCGGAATACCGTCGCCAGTACCAGAACGATAACGACTGCGGCGATATGACTGCGCTTTTTCAGCCACTCGCCCTTGGTAAAATACGCGTTAGCCGCATAGGCGGCGGCAAGCAGCGCGGTGATCGCAAACGGGACGTCCTTCCACGGGTACACCGATATGAAGGCTGTAGCCGGGCTGATCAATATAAACGCAAGGGACAGCACGGCGTAAGGAATATTGCTGTGCCGCAAGACCGTATAAGCGGCATAAGCGGCGGCAAGAGAAAACGCGATCAGCTGGAACAAAACGACCGATCCTGTCCACCCGCCGGTCAGCTTCAGCGGAATCGTAAAGCCGAGCAACGTATGCAGAACGGGATGCCAGTTATTATACTCGCCGGTCACCGCCTGCCTGTACTGTGTAACGGAATCCGCCGAAAAAGCGCCCGGATAATAAGCGGCATAATAGATACCGAAAACCGCCGCGCACACGAGGAAAAACAGCGTAAACCAGCAGATCTTACTCTTTTTCGTTTTCAGGACCGCCTTATAGCGTATTCCGATACGCCGACACAGCTTGATCAATGCGGGACAAATAATCACTGCTCCGATCAGGATCAGGATATACAGCCACACTTTGACCTTGTCGGAATAATCGGACAGAAAAACGTCCGCTCCGACAATAAACGTTACATAGAGAATCAGGAGAATCCCTTTGATCCCCTCCAGATAATCCCATACTTTCTTCATCTTATACCAAAGCCGCCTTCAATTCCTCAGTCTTGTCGGTGATCTCCCAGCGCACGCCGAGTTCTTCTCTGCCCATGTGACCGTAGGCGGAGAGCGGCGCGTAGGAAGTGTTCAGCAGATCGAGCGTGCGGATGATAGACGACGGACGCGCGTCGAACACCTTGTTGACCGCTTCAGCGATCTGTTCATTCGTATACTTGGAAGTACCGAACGTTTCCACCATAACGGAAACGGGCTTTGCGACGCCGATCGCGTAGGCGAGCTGGACCTCAGCCTTTTTCGCGATACCCGCGGCGACGATGTTCTTCGCGATATAGCGGGCGAAATACGCAGCGCTTCTGTCGACCTTGGTCGGATCCTTGCCGGAGAAAGCGCCGCCGCCGTGGCGCGCGTAGCCGCCGTAGGTATCGACGATGATCTTGCGTCCGGTCAGACCGGAGTCGCCCTCGGGACCGCCGACGACGAATCTGCCGGTAGGATTGACAAATATCTTGGTATTATCGTCCATCAAGCCCTCGGGAATGATCGGACGGATGACTTCTTTGATCAGATCCTCTCGGATCTTTTCGAGAGGCGTTTCGGCGTCATGCTGGGTAGACACAACGACGGTATCCACACGCTTTGCCCTGTCGCCGTCATATTCGACGGTGACCTGCGTCTTGCCGTCGGGGCGCAGATAAGGCAGATCGCCGTTCTTGCGTACTTCAGTCAAACGGTACGCCATCTTCTGTGCCAGAGAGATCGCCAGCGGCATCAGTTCGGGAGTCTCATCACAGGCGTAACCGAACATCATGCCCTGATCGCCCGCGCCGAGCTGATTATCGGCGTTATCCTCGCCGTCCTTGAGCTCATACGAAGCGTTGACGCCCATCGCGATATCGGGGCTCTGGGTATCCAGAAACACATTGACCTCGCAGGTGTTGCCGTCAAAGGTCGCCGCCTCGCTGTCGTAGCCGATGTCGCAGACAGCCTTGCGGATGACCGCCTCATAATCCACCTTTGCGGTCGTGGAGATCTCTCCCATAACGTTGACTCTGCCGGTGGTCGCGGTGGTCTCGCAGGCGACATGCGCGTTCTTATCCTGAGACAGGATCGCGTCGAGGATCGAGTCGGACACGCGGTCGCACAGTTTATCGGGATGACCCTCGGTAACGGATTCGGACGTAAAGAAATAGCTCATAATAATACCTCATTCCTCAACTTTTCAAATCATATCAGGCGGTACAATCGGCACAGGCTTTGCAAACAGAAGCATTAAATGGTTGAGATTGCCGCAGACTGAAGCCCTCACAACGACAATTCATAATAAAAAACTCCGCGCGGCTTACCGTGCGGAGCAAAAACTCATCTCTCGGTCATACCGCAGGATTTAGCACCTTACATATCGCAGGTTGCCGGACTTCACAGGGCCTGTCCCTCAGTCGCTCTTGATAAGTGTATCAGTTATTTAGTAAAGGGAGGAGCAAGCTCCTCCCTCACTGCTTTTTTGATTATAATACATACGACAAAAAATGTCAATATACTATACGGGATCGTTTCAAGCGATCTCCTCTAAAGAACAGCCGCAGTCGATGCTGTGCTTGACTCTGTCCTGAACCTCGGCGCGCTTCGCGTCGTTGAAGCGATCTACGGTACCTACGAGGTAGCCGGTGATGCGGCGGATGCGCTCGAAGGGAACGTTATCATAGGTGTAGCTCATATCGACATAGTCGCCGTCAACGGTGAAGGTCACGGAGGTGATCAGCTTGTCGGGATTCTGTTCTTTGATCTGAGATACGTACGCGTTGATTTCTGTTTTTGTCAGGCTGCCGCCGTTTACTGTTACTGTCATGTTAATCTCCTCATTTCCTAAAGTTTTATTGGATTCAATACAATAATTTGGTTTCTCGCTGTCGCTCAAGCAACGATACAATTCCTCAGCCGCTTCGCGGCAGCTCCCTTTCCCAAAGGGAGCCAGCAGGTCAAAACACACTTTATCTTGATTGCAGTTCAAATAATAGCACAATATATAGTGGTTTGCAAGTAACAAAACTATATTTTTTAGTTACAAGTTTTTAACTTATTTTGTATCTCCCGTCACCAGGGGCGCTATATATAGTATTATACAGCATCATTGTATAATTATATTGCGAATCGGGAAAAATAAAATATAAATATTTATTCAGAAAATAGGGAGGTTAATGAATATGATCGGATTTCTGATCGGCTTGGTCGTCGGAGGTATCTTCGGCGTGATCGTGATGGCGTTGATGAACGCGGCGAGTGAAGCGGATGATCATGCAGAAAAGCAGCATAAAATATGGCAGGATAAAACCGTATAGCTTATATGCGTTCTCTGTAAATGGCAAGGGACAGTTCAAAATCAACTGCCCCTTGCCATTCATATTTTTATCTCATTTTTTCCTTGAGGATCATCCGAGGAATATTGACAGCAGCAAGCACAGCAAATGCCATTGCTAAGCCATAAACAAAATACACCGTTTCAAATGTCCGGGCGGTCAAAGCGTTTGCCGTATGAAGCAACTCATCATATCCGACAAGAGCTCCGCTCAAACTCCATAAGAAAGTTGACGATAACAGTCCGAGTAAATTAACAACGATGTTCTTCAATACTGACGCCGCATGATCGTAACAAATCATAAAGAATCCCAAATGAGACACCGTAAGCGCCAGAATCAACGCAGGCATCGCCGAAAGACTCAGTTTATAAAAAAAACACAACATTAGGAGCATAGGAGAAAAACAGTAGAATATTACGCTGACAACACGAAGCCTTAAGCGTGTTCCGCTTTTTTTCACACCTTGCATGACAAAGGTCATTCCCACTCCCACAGCGGCAGGAAGAAGTGATGAAAGCAGCATTATCATTAGATTACGTAACAATCCTGAAATGATTATATAACTGTTTTCCATCTCTTATCTCCTTATTCTTTCGGTTTGGTGATCATTTCCTTGAGGGACGTCGCAACCGTCGCAAGGTTCGACATATTCGAAGGAACGATCAGCTTGGTCGCCTTGCCGTCGGCTACCTTCGCGAGCGCCTCGAGCGATTTCAGCTCGATGACCTTATCGCTGGGGTTGGCTTCACTCAGCATACGCAGCGCGTCGGCGTTCGCCTTCTGTACGGTCAGGATCGCCTGCGCCTCGCCTTCCGCCTCGCGGATCTTACTTTCCTTCACAGCGTCAGCCTTGAGGATCGCGCTTTCCTTCAGACCTTCGGCGACGAGGATCTGGGATCTCTTCTCACCCTCAGCGTCGAGGATACGAGCGCGGCGCTCGCGCTCCGCCTTCATCTGCTTCTCCATGGCGTCCTGGATCTCGCGCGGAGGCAGGATGTTCTTCAGCTCTACGCGGATCACGCGGATGCCCCACGCGTCGGTCGCCTCATCGAGGATGATGCGGATCTTGTCGTTGATGGTGTCGCGGGAGGTCAGGGTGGAGTCGAGCTCGAGGTCGCCGATGATATTACGCAGAGTGGTGGCGGTCAGGTTCTCGATCGCGCTCAAAGGACGCTCTACGCCGTAGGTGTACAGCTTCGGATCGGTGATCTCGAAGTACACGACGGTGTCGATCTGCATCGTGACGTTATCACGGGTGATAACCGGCTGGGGCGGGAAGTCCACGACCTGCTCTTTTAACGATACCTTCTTGGAAATACGGTCGATAAAGGGCACCTTGAGGTGCAGACCGGTTCCCCAAGTCTGATGATACGCGCCGAGACGCTCGATGACGAACGCGTGTGCCTGCGGCACGATCTTGATGTTGCGCGCGACGATGATCACAACGATCAGCGCGATAACAGCAATAATGATTAATGATACGATTGACATAATGCTTTCCTTTCAAAATACAGTTGATAGTTATTAGTATTAAGTTATCAGCTAATGGTTATTCTTACTTACCATCAGCTTGACGCCTTCGATGGCGGTAACGGTCACGCTCTCGCCCTCGGGGATCACCTCTCCGTTGACGCTGCGCGCCGTCCACTTTTCGGTATCGACCTTGACCATTCCCTGCGCCTTATCGTTGTCGATCCCGGTCAGCACGATCGCGGTCTTGCCGATATAGCGGTCGGCGTTGGTCGCTTCCGCCTTATTTTTTCTCAGCTTTTTGACCAGCGGGCGCGTTACGGCGAGCGAGATCGCCGATACGACGACAAAAACCGCTCCCTGAATGATGATATTATCCGTAAACAGCGAGGTGATACACGCCGCGATACCGCCGATGGTGAACCAGATCGACACCAGCTGCACGGTGATCGCTTCGAGCAGCGCCATCGCTACGGCGAGCACCAGCCATATGATTGTCATAGTATTCATGGATTACCTCCTGAAGAAGAATCCGCCCGGCGGTCTCATGAAAACATGAGGACGCGGCATCGGTCTGAAGAACAGAAACGGAGCCGGGAAACGCCTCGGATGCATCATCCTGAATAAATTAAACATCATGATCTTTAAATAACGCCTCCTTGTTTTCGTGCGGTTCGACGGGCATATTCTGTCTGTCGGCTCTGCGGGCGACGAAGAAAGAGATAACCAGCAGGACGAACAGCGGGATGAATATGACCATCATCAGGTTATTGCCGGTAAAGATGCCGATCAGCATCAGGACGAATGTCACTAAGCACAGTACTGCGCTGACCGTCGTATTGGTAGATTTTTTCTGAGACCCGTAAACGTCTTTATACTGATTTGCCTGAGCCGCTACGGGTCGGTTCTTCATAAAATCGGTTTGATTATTTTCCATTTTATTATCTCCTGTCATTAGATCGTTTCATTGAATAATTTGTCTGCCTCACTCTTACAGCAGCTCGCCGCATACGCGTAAGCCATGATCCGCAAAGCGCAGACTATCTTCTCTTTGTCTGAGGCGGACATATCCGCCAGAGATTCGTCGACCGCGGCGGTGACCTCCCCTACCCTGTTCAGCGGGAGTTGACCCTGATCCAGCTGATCGGCGATCACACAGAAGACGTCGTATAGCCGTTCTTCGGTAATGATATCGTCGCTTTCATCGTCGGTGTCGCCGTTGATATAGGTGAGCAATCCGCCGATACGCTCGATCGCCATACATTCCCTCAGTTCGGAGATCAGCAGGATCCGCGCCAGATGGCGCTCGCTGTACTTCTTCATAACGGGATGCGGCACATAACCGCGCTTGATCCAGTTCTGGATCGTAGTCGGCTCCAGATCGCTCAGCCTGCATATCTGACCGAGCGTCAAGCCGTCAGCCGCCTTGATCAGCGGAAGATAATCGGCGATCCTGCCGCGTTTCTTTTCCATGGTTTTTGCGTCAGTCATAATCCGCCTCCCTTCTCGAGTTTACATGATTATATCACAGGTTCATGTGACTGTCAATACTTTTCGCACGAATATTTAAAATTTTTTCAAAAGAAAAGCCCGCCGTAAGGCGAGCTCTCAAAATCATACCTTTATTATTGCCGTCTAATACTATTCAAAAACCTTTTCGGTGATCAATGAACCGTCGTCGTTGAGATAGCTCACCTTAACCTTCGGGTTTTCTGTATTGACATACTGACGCAGTTCCTCAACAACGTCGCCGTAGACCTCCGTGCTGGTGCTGTCGGACAGCGCGCTGTCGATCCTCTCCTTCATTGCGGCGACTTGATCATCCGCAAAATGGTCTACATAGGTATATTCATACACCAGTGTATCGTCTTGTGCATATACCGCCATCTTAACGACCGACTCATCGCCCTCTGACTGCTCTTTGATCCGCTCCTGTACCTGAGGATTATTGAGATAATCCTCAACAGTCGCGAATTGCTTCACGGGAGCGGCAGTAGCCGCAGCGGAATCGGCGCTGTCTTTCGTCGCGCCGTTCTCACTGCTCTTTTCACCGCAAGCCGCAAGGGATACACAGAATAATAATGCCAATAATAAACAAATCAACTTTTTCATATTATAATGCTCCAAAGACAATTATTGATAATCAAAGCCGCTGGGTTCACAGATCGGCTTGTCAAGGATCTCGGGATTCTCACAAATATACTGCACGAGCTTTAAGCTGCGGGCAAAGTAGAAGCCGTCGCCGATACGCTCGTCGAGCGTCGCGCCGATATCGCACATCTTGCGGATCTGCTTGGTGCCGTCGGGCATCAGGCGTTCCTCGTCGTGGATCGTGCCGATGGTAATCATCAGGCTGTTGGTGCCGTAGTTGTTCAGATGGTGATAGACGGCGGGACATTTGATCGAACCGAGGTTGGACAGGAAGATCGAGGAATAATGCGGATCGCCGTCGGAAAACGCCTTTGGGGTCTTGCCCCAGTAATCCAGCCAGCGCGCGATCTTGCAGATGAACATCACGATCGGTCTGGGCAGAGCGCCGATCTTATCGAGCGTATCGTCGATCCCGCCCTTTTTGTTCGCGTCCCTGCGCACCTTTCTGACTTTATCGACGACCAGTCTGCTGACGTTGTCGACGGTGTCGGTTGCTTTGGGCACAAAGAACAGCAGCGCCTCTTCCGCGTGATCGTCAAACGCCAGCTTCGCCGCGAAGGCACAGCTGATCTCATAGCGCTCATAGGTGCGTCCCGCCTGAACGAAACGGTTCATCAGCGGGCGCTCGTTCACCATCTTGGCGCACGCGGCGATCACACAGTGGAAAAAGGTCGTTTTGATCTCGGGATTTTCGATATTCTTCTTCTCAACAAACTCGAGCATCTTCGTCACGTCGATCGAATCGTGCAGATACACCTCACAGTCGGTGCGCTTGGGCCACAGGCATGACATGATCGTCTGCAGTCCGGGAACCTTGACGCGCCTGCCGTCCCATCGATCGCCCCATTTGCGTTTATATCCGTTGATTACTTTTGCCATAGTATCATCCCCCATATCAATATCGGTTAAGTTCCATTGGAACCCTCAGTTGCCTGAGGCGACAGCTCCCTTGGAAAAGGGAGGCGAAAGAATTATATTTCATATACCTTCCCGAATTCCATCGCGGCGGTCGGTATACCTTCCTTTGTCAGCCGATAGGTAAAAAGAGCGGTTTCAATCCGCGAGGACATCGGCGGGAAAGTATCGTCGTAATGGTCGAGAAAGATGCTTTTAGGTTCTAACTTGTTAATGATCGGCTTTACGGTCCGCGCGGGATCCCCCGTACCCTGGAACGGCAGGATCAGCACGTCGGCGCCCGTCGGATAAAGCGTATCGATATCCAGACCCATGCTGCCCATCAGCTGGATCCTCTTCCCCTCCGCTTCGATCTCATAAAAGAGCGTTTCGCGGTTTTCATCAAACCGACGGTTCAATTTTATCAGCTCATAGAGGCGCTTCGGATGCAGAAGCGTTTCCTTTTTGAACACGGTTTTCATCACTATGCCCGCGTCGAAACGGCAGTGCCGTCCCTGATACACGCGTATCTTGAAGCCGCCGAGCTGAAAACTGACGCCGGGCGCGATCAGCTTCAGTTTTTCTTTCGGAAGATCGTGTTCGATCAGCGTCTGACACGGTGTAATAGTAGCGTGTATCTTTACATCGGCGTCCTTGTACAGGCGCGGGATATCCAGAATGTGATCAAAGTGACCGTGCGTCACCAGCACCGCGTCAGCCGTACGGAATTTGATCGCGCGCAGCTTGCGGCGACAAAGCGATTCGTTGAGCGGGATCCCTAAAAACGGATCGAACACCAGACGGTATCCGTCCGATTCGAGCATGACGGCAGCCGTGCCATACCAACTCAGCTTCATGCGTTCTCCTCCTCGGCGTTCGCCTCATCCTCTAACTTGCGGTAGGCGACCTTGCCGACCAGCGTCTTAGGCAGCTCATCGCGGAAGACGATCTCCTTCGGCAGCGCGTAGACCGCTATGTTCAGCTTTAAGACGTCCATGATCTTCTGCTTCATGTCTTCGGTCGGCTCCACGCCGTCGTGCAGCACAACGTAAGCGCGTACCCGCTGCATGCGCCGCGGATCCCTGACGCCGATCACACAGCTGTACGCGACCTCGTCCACGCCGTCGATCAGGTTCTCGATGGGACCGGGGTAAACATTGTAGCCGTTGGTGATGATCATACGCTTGATGCGCTGTTTGAAATAGACGTAGCCGTCCTCATCCATCGAGCCGAGATCGCCCGTATAGAGCCAGATATTGCCGTCGGCTAACTGCCGCAGCGTATTCGCGGTCTCTTCGGGATTTTTCAGATAACGCGTCATCACCGAGGGTCCGCGCAGGATGATCTCGCCCTCCTCGCCGAAGGGCAGAACGTCGTCGGTGCCGGGTCTGACGATCTGGTAATAGGTGTCGGGATACGGCAGACCGATACTGTTCTCGCGGTATTCGTTCTTCGGCGTCAGACAGCTGGCGGTCACGCATTCCGTCAGGCCGTAGCCCTCGCGCACCTGTATATCAGCGTGATGCTCCTTGAGAAATTTATCGATCTTCTTCTTGAGTTCAACGGACAGCGAGTCGCCGCCGCAGAACATGCCGAGCAGATAGGACAGATCCTTGCCCTCGAGCTCCGGTAAATGCAGGAGCGCCTCAAAGATGGTCGGAACGCCCGCGATAAAGTTGGGGCGCTTCTGCACCAGCGCCTTGGCATAAGTGTGCTTGTTGAAGGTCGGCATCAGCATACAGCACGCGCCGTAGATGAGCGGGACATGGATATTGATGCCCAAGCCGAAGCCGTGGAACATCGGCATACAGCTGAGCACTCTCATCCCGCGGGTGATCTCGATATCCATCGCCGTTTTTGACTGCATGGCGCAGGCGTTGAAGTTCAGATCGGTCAGGCAGATGCCCTTGGGCAGTCCCGAGGTGCCGCCGCTGTAAAGGATCGCCGCGGTACGGTCTTTCTCATAGCCGACGACAGGAGCGCTGTCAACCTTTTCGGCGCCTTTGAGGAAGTTCCGATACAAAATACTGTTTTCGGTGTTGGGATATTTCAGATAGCTTTTGCCCTTTTTCAGCAGATAGACCGCCGCCAGATGCAGAGGCAGCTCGTTCTGCATGCGGCAGATGATCGCCGTCACCGCGTGATCGGCATTCTTGATCGCCCTGGAAACGTTTTCAAAGAACAGATCCACCGTAACGATAGCTTTGCTCTCGCTGACGTCCAGATAATAGGTGATCTCCTTCTGCGCCGATTGGGGATGCACCATATTGCAGATCGCTCCGATACGGTTCAGCGCGTAGAAGCACTCCAGCGTCTGCGGGATGTTCGGCAGACAGAGGGTAACAGCATCGCCCTTACCGATACCCATGGCGGTAAAAGCCTTCGCGCAGCGTTCGATGCGCTTCATCAGCTCTTTATAGGTGATATATTTTCCGTAGAACTCTATCGCGGCGTCGTCGGGGTATTCCTTCACCGTCCGCTCGACCATCTGATACATGGTCAGCGCGGGGTAATCGATCATCAATTTATCACTCATAATGTTTTCCTCGTCTGTATATCTATGCACATACAGTCATATTTTAATGGAAAATCATGCTCTTGTCAATTTATTTATGCAATCCCGCGGTTTTCATAAAAACAAAACGCTCCCCGTTCACAAAAAGCAAACGGGGAGATAAAAATGATATTCAGTTTGATCAGGTTGTTATCGTCTTACCGATCTCATACGGAACGCTCATTCCGGCGAGATATCTTTGAATATAGGTAGCGTCAATGATATCTACTGTACCGCTTCCGTCGACGTCGCCTGCCGCATCGTTATAAGTTTTTGTAACACTCATATCGGCAAGCTCACGCTGGATCCATGATACGTCGATGACCGTCACAACACCGTCTCCGTCAACATCGCCGAGGATATAGGGATCGGCGGGTTTATCGCTGATATAACGCATAGTAACGATATCGGAGGTCACGCTGTAGTTGCCGCAGATAACCACACAGCGCACGCCCTTATCGACATAGCTGCCCTTATCGTTACCGTCGATATCGATGCTGTATTCGCTGTGGAACACCTCTTCGCTGTCGACTGTCTTGTTGGGCTGAGACACTGTTTCGGTTTTGACCGTCTGCCATTTATCCGTCGCCTCATCAAATCGCTGCCAGCAGAAATCCATCGTGCTGTCGATGTCAACCGTCTTTACGGCGTCTATGCCGAAGGTCGCGGTCTCATCGGCGGTATTCTCCGCCATCCAGTAGGTTTTCGGCTGCTGCGTGATTTTGATCTTGCCGTTGGTATTCTGTTCGATACTGCCGGTCGAAATTGAATCCGTTAGGATGCCTTCGGTCACGATCACCGTACCGTCCTGCTCACTCTGCACCGTTGCGGGAGCAAGATAGAACCTTTCTTCATCACTGTAAGTGTTCTTAGCCAAATGAACGGTATAAAGCGTGTAATCGGAGTTTTGATCCGGTTTGATCACCATCTCTTTGTTCTGGAGATGGATCATGTTGTTGCCGGTGTTTGCGTCGGACATATAGATGTTATAGCCGGTCGCCCTACGCTCGGGATTGCGGTTTTTGCTCTTCCACATCAGGGTGATATCCGCAGAGCCGTCGTCGTACTTCTTCATCGACTGGATCGTGAAATTCTCAGGTTGTTCGGGCGGAAGATCATAGTTCTCCGTGAAGTAGCTCAGCGCGTAGACGTCTGTGTTGGCGCTCATATCGACATTATCGTCGTCGATCCCCTCACGGTCGATCTCAAAGCCTTCCATCTTGTAGCAGACTGAGGTCGCTGTGTAATTGTACAGAGAACCGCTTTCGGGATCGTAATGACGGATCTGGCTGTTGACCTTAGTATACTCATTATCCTGAGGAAGATCGGAAAAGCTCACACCGTCAGGCAATGTGCGGACCGGGGAGTTGTAGATTGTGGTGAAGGTCACACCGTCGGAGTTGGTTCTGCCGGCTGTGCCGCCGATCTGAGCCGTAAAATTACCCGTAACACTGCTGCCTCCCTTGAAGATCAACGCGTTCGCCTTGAAGCCGAATTTGACCGATAGCGAAAAGTTGCCTGTTACGCTGCCGGAATTATCGGTTTCGGTCGCGAAGGTCAGGCTCGCGCCCTTCATAACCTCATTTTTATTATTTTCGACGTCAACGGCAACCATACCGCAGTCAGTTTCGCTCACATCACCGATCGTGGTCTTGCCGATCGCGTCGGGCAGATTGTGGTCATACAGAGAGGGATCGCCGTAACAGGATTTGGCGAGCTTATCCCTGTCGATCATCTTGGCAGAGGTATCGGGGGGCAGGGTGTCTTCGGTTTGCGGCGTACCGTCGATGGCAGTCTGAAGCGCCGTATTGTACTGATCGATCGTCAGAGAGGAAAAGACAGGATCCTGTGCTTCGCTGAACTCCACGATCTCAGGCTCCTCGTCAGGATTCTTGGTTTTGACGACCTCATAGACATTGACGATGATCGGTATGACATAGCATATAACGCAGTCATCGGGAGAGTCTATCATAATGCTCTTGGTAAGCTCCCTCTGGTGGGCGCAGGAATGGCTGAAAACAAAGTCGAGTCCGGCGGAGATCGACGTTTCAACTTCCGATTCTGCTACCACCGCGCCGAATGAAACCTCTTCGGAATAACCTGCCGCAATTCCCACTCCGACATTCAACCCGGAATAGTTGCTCAGACCGGTCGTGATATCGAACTCGTAGTTGTAGAGCGAATTCACTTCCGGATAATAGGGAGGAACCTGCATGACGGCATACAGCACCGGAGCGGAGTAGGTAGCATAGGAGCCCGCCCAGCGGTAGTAGTAGGTATCCTCCTCCGTGTTCATGAAGTTGACAAACAGCGTGGTACCGTAGTCGTCCTCGTTTCTCTTGCTGAAATAGTCGTTATACGCCTTGTATGACCAATGATCATCATCGTTGGAATCGGTATCCGAAATGATGGAGATATCCATATAGACGTTATCATCGTTCGCGTCGACGGGGTCGGAGGATACGATCGCAATCTGATCGACGGCGGAATCGTTGAAGAAATGGCCCGATGCACAGGTGCTCAGCCACATGGTACTGTCTTCGGGATCCTTGTCGGCGCAGACATGCTCGCTCAGATCATAGCAGTACTCCTTGCTGAAGGAGACGTTGCTGCCGAAATTCTCGATATCATGTCCCGGCTGGGTGTCTGCGATATAGTAGAGCGGCGTACCGTCCGTTTTCTTGTCGGTATAGACGGGCGTGCCGGTGACCTTGGCGTTCTGACAGTCGAGGATCACGCCCTGGATGCAGAGCTGATCCTTTGTACCGGGCGAATCATAGAGATAATGACCGGCGCACATCGCCGTCGGCTCGA
This sequence comes from Ruminococcus sp., assembly GCA_017403985.1. Lineage (GTDB taxonomy): Bacteria > Bacillota > Clostridia > Oscillospirales > Acutalibacteraceae > Ruminococcoides. Next base: position 47,956 of record JAFRDE010000012.1, read on the forward strand.
TCGCGCTGTAATGATTGATGCCGAGGTTGCCGGGAGCGGCTACCTCCATCGGCGCAGCCCAGACCATTTGATACTCCGTGCCGGTATAGGTGATGATATTGACATAGTTGGACGATTGATCGAAGGAACCGTAGCGGCGATTTTCATCATTCGCACCTTCGGGCTTAGTCATATCCTTTTCTTTGAGACCCGCGACAACGAGCTCCTTGAAGCCGTCGCCGTTGAGGTCGGCGTCACAGGAGTTGACGTAATTCATACGCTTGGTGTTGTTGTCGAACGGCAGATACTCGTAGCGGAACATCTGAACAAATTTGTTGTCCTCTGCGCTGTCCTTATCATAGCTGAATATCTTGGTGATAGAGTTGATATCCAGGTTTTTATTCTTATAATGACGCGGAACGGAGACCGTGATCACCAGGTCGTCGTGCGTTTTGTACTGCGTCGCGCCCGTGGAGGAGTGTTTATCCTCGCCCAGACGGATCGAGGTAGTAGACAGAGCAACGGTAGGCAAGTACCAATCCTCTCCCATATGGGAGTAATCGTCAGTGAAATCCTTGATATGGATATTGCCAAGCTCAGTGTGAGAGAAGTTGCCGCTGCTGTCCTTATTGAACTTCATGATGACGACGCGCGCATCATTTGCGTCGCCGTCGTTCTTTTTATCGGGCATATAATAGGCGATCTCTTCCAAGCCGTCGTCGTCATAGTCGCCCACAGCCAGCGGTACATAGCCTCTGCTCTCGCCGACGGGGATATCGCGGACATAATCACCGGACTGCATATAGACGGTGTACTCGTCGACTTTATTCCATTTGAACTTGTCGCCGTCCGCGACTCTGTCAAACAGCTCCATACGGATCGAGGAACCTTTATTGGGATCGTCTTCCTTATAGCACAGGCTGTAATATGCCAGCTCATCCAAGCCGTCGCCGTCAACGTCGATACCCATACCGTTGCTGGTCTGGATATCCCAGCTGTCGCTGTCGTCATGCCAGTAATAGTAATCGGTCTCTCTGGCGAGACTGGTCAGATTATCGTTCAGATCCGCCGCGTTGCCGATATTGACGTCGTTGTAGGTGTTGATGTACGCTTCATAGTGATCGTGATGGTCGGTATCACACACCAGCAGCTCGTTCGGGTTGACAAAGGTGAAGCCCGACATCGGGTTCTGGTACTGTGCGTCGGTTGCGTATTCCTGCGCCTTCGCCGACAAAGCGGCAGAGTCAAAATTCAATGAATCATAGACGCTGCTGTCACAGGAAAGAGAGATAAAGTTCTCATCATAATCCTCCTGACCCTGCTGTACATAGCTGAGCGCCTCGCTGCCGTCCAGCTCGCTGGATTTTCCGGTATGCGGAACCAGAAGCGAGGTTTCCAGATCGTCCGTGCTGTACTGTCCGAAGCCGGCGTCGCCTTCAAATACAGGCTCGCTGTTCTCCGGGTATTCCAGAGCAGAAACGCTGACGCTCATGCCGAAAGCGGATATAATGATCAGTACGGAAAGTACGATCGCTAACAGTTTTTTGCCGAATCGCAACATAGTACGATCCCTCCTTCTATTATTGTTACTCTATACTATAATAAAAAAGAGTCAGTTTGACAAGAGTTTAACAACATTTTTATGCAATATTCCAATATGAATCCGCAAAACTCTACGCAGTATTCAGTTGTTCACTTTCTCACAGCTTGACAGGAAACGGAATCATCCGGAAAAGCTCAAAGCGGCAGAAATTATTCTTCGCCGCTTTAACGATACTTGCAATCGCAGTCAAAGCCTTTGAGATATGCCGGCTTGCGATTTATTCACGAAACAACAAAAATGTTGAGAAAGTTTAGAATACATATTAAAAAGAATTGATAATTCTGTTACCATTCGAAGTGTAATCGATATAACAGCATAGAGGTTTTATGATGAAAAGCATATTCAAACGCGGATTATCCCTGCTGATCAGCCTGATCCTGATCTGTTCTTTAGTACAGGGCGCGGCTGCGGCAACGCTCAACGGAACCGGTACCGGGTTCGTCAACAAAGCAAAGCGTACGATCCTGTTCTATGTCTGCGGCAGCGATCTCGAAACGGAATCGGGACTCGCCTCGTTCAATATCAGGCAGATTCTGAAATCGAATTTCAGCGCCGATGACAACGTAAAGTTTATTGTGCTGACCGGCGGTTCGCTGCTATGGAATCTCGAAAGCGAATATCTCTGCGATCCGAACGGTCTCGGTCTATCGACAGACGAAGAAACCGGCGAGTATACCGTCAGCAGCGAGTATAACCAGCTTTGGGAAGCCAAGGGTGCCGACGCTGCCGAGAATGCCGGTAAGCTCGTATTGCTTGACGCGGACGGTATCACGGGCGCGGACGGCGATGATCTCTGTCTGAAAGTGACGCATTACGGCGAGACGCTGGAGGAAGGATTGGATTATACATGGGAGAAGAAGAATCCCAATGATGATCTGACGGTCCCCGGAGAATATGAGATCGTACTGATCGGCAAGAGCAAATATGTCAGAAGAGCGACCAAAACGATCACCGTCAAGACGGGACTTCTGGGCGACGCGAATCTCGACGGCGTTGTGGACATCACCGACGCGACGACGATCCAGCGGTATGATATAGGGATGATCGAACTCAGCGACGCGGCTTTGACCCTCGGCGATGTTGACGGCGACAACGACGTCTGTATCATCGACGCGACATGGCTACAGCGCTTCGACGCAGGGATGAAAGCGCCCGACGGTATCGGGAAACCGATCAATCAATAAATCGACTCCAAAGGAGTCACAATCAAATAAAAAAAGCAGCAGATCCACCAAACCGGTGCTTCTGCCAATTGTTCAGCTTAACGATAAAAAGAGTCCGAAAAATTCGGACTCTTTTTTGGTGCGCCCGACATCCGTTTGGTTCATTGGAAATGTATGACGTCGTTTATTACACACTGCTCCCGTACCTATGTATTATCTGCTCTCTCCTTAAAAACAGTCCTCAGGACTGTTTTTACCTTCGTCTCTTCGTGCGGCTTGAGACTCGGCACAGTCGCCTTCAAATCCTCTCGGGCACACTTAGATTGTACAGATCAATAAAAGGATACCCGAATGGGTATCCTTTTATTGAATGGTGCGCCCGACAGGATTTGAACCTGCACCCTTGCGGACCGGAACCTAATGGTAACGTCACCTCGGTGGAAGAATAATCTAAGTCAAAATCTCATATTACATCAGGTGCTTGTTGCCCAGCTTTTGGTGGCGCCTGCGGGATTTGAACCCTGCATTACCGGATTGAAAGCCCGGTGTCCTAACCATTAGACTAAGGCGTCATATAAGGTTATATTTATGGCGGCTCGGACGGGACTCGAACCCGCAACCTCCCGATAGACAGTCGGGTATTCTGCTCATTTGAATTACCGAGCCGTATGTGGTAGCTCCTGCGGGAATTGAACCCGCGTTTCCGGATTGAGAATCCGGCGTCGTAACCACTTGACTAAGGAGCCTTATTTGGTACTCCGGGATGGACTGGAACCAATCATCAAGCGATTATAAGTCGCTCGTTTTGCCTTTAAACTACCGGAGCATATGCTCTCGTCTGTCCGAGATGTCAACCGTCTTTCCGATTTGCCGTGATATTGATAAACACTTTATGAATAAACTAAAATGTTGTTGATATTTGTATTGAACAATACAGACAGAATTACCATATTGTCCAAAGTAGGCAATGCTGTACCGCGCTGCCATTTGTAAATCGCCTGCGGTGTTGAAAAGCCGAAAATCTGCTGCAGATTACCGACTGTTAAGCCCGCGTTTACTCTCAGCCGCTGAATATTTTGACCTGTCGCGGTCATATTGATTACAGGATAGGCAGACATCTCTTTCACCTCCGAAAATTCATATTTGTCTGTTTTCAAGCACACAAAAACCGCCTGCCCAACATGAGAGGCAGGCGGTGAATTTTCGCACGCAAAGGTTATTCGGGCGCGTTCAACCGTTTCAATTTACCACTCTCATATGGGCGCAATTCATTAATGCCCTCACGTTCTGCGTAGGACACGAAATCTCGCTCATATTCAGCTATGGCAAATGTGTAACGAAGATTGAACATTTGAATTTCCTTTCCGAGGTCTTACCTCTCTGTTTTCTGTAATCATCTTAACACACAACAAGCTGCGTGTCAATAAACCTGTAGTATAATTTCTTCCCTTGTGTCAACCCTATGATTCTCACCGGATGACCATGTATCTTTTGATGTTATTTTTATTATATCAGATATTCCGTTATAATGTGTCGTTTGCAAAGCGACAAATCTTTGATGATATATTTACCGGTGTTTGTACAAAGATAAAACCGGGAAGTATTCATTCATACTGATGAACTTTTGATAATACAGTCTGTTTGTTTTTAGCGTAATATCAAATCTGTTTTTATTAAGCTCATATACTGTCGCTTTAAGTTTATCTGCGGAAGCAACGTCAAAGCCGTTTCGGTTAAAATATGCAAGAGTGATGTGCGGCGTAAGATACGGATAAGGGCAAACCCTTACCTTGTTTATCGTATCATATATTTGTTGCAGCTTATTCCATTCGTTTCCATCGGCAGGAATCAAGGCGAGCACAAGGCTTGTGCTGACCATATTAATGATATAATTGGTTCTCATTCTTATTACCGTGATCTGTTGCGGCAAATCTCTGAGTATACGCAATAATTTGATTTCGTTGCTGAAAACATCTGCCGCTATGTTTTCAAGCTCATCTGACGCGCTCAAATCGTGGAGCGTCAGATGAATAGTATCCGTTTTTATTTTCTCGCAAAAGCACTCGGGCGCGGCATTGTAAAGTGTTTTTATTTCTTTTTCAATTTTTGCCTTTGTGCGGCTGTCAAGGTCAAAAACGACCGTATCGCCGTAAAAAGGTTTAAAACGATTATCTTGATTAACCTTTTCAAATACTCTTTTGTCGGGCTTAAAAGAGCCTTCTCCGAGCTGTAATTCCGCCTGCTGATAGCTGATTCTTTTAATAAAATCTTTATAGGCTTCCATTTTTCTATCTCCTAAACACAAATCCAATCAACCTCATGCGCCTCAAAGCGTTCGGGAGGGATCAGCTTTGAGAGCATCTTCTCTATTACATATCGAGGAACACAGTCATCTCTGCCGATATTTCTTCTGAGGTTTTCATTCCAGCTTGTTTCCAGAAATACTACGCGGACATACGCCTTATAAGACATCCACAGACTAATCATCTTTGAACGGATATCGGGAGTAATATTTGTCGCATTAAAAACAAAATCCCGCTTTTTTCTCAGCATTTCTGTCATACGCGATTTCGCGATTCTTATTACTTCACTTTGACTGCCTATCGGAGGGATTCCGAATTCGGAGCGTATATCGTCGAGCGAAATCATTTTATAGTCAAAATAGCGTTCTTTGATAAACGTATCCTTTCCCGTACCGGGAAGACCGCATATCATAACAGCTCTGCACGCGCAGTCGTTATAAAGTTCGGTATCTGGGGTAACGTTTTTCCCCGATAAATAGGCGTATTCCGTAAATGGTGACGAAAACACGGGCGGAACGTCAAAGCATGCAAGTTCCTCGGCAAGCTGAGCGCAAAGCTCGTGCTTTTCTGTGCCCATTGAATCTTCTTTACATAGTCTTCCGGACGAATCCGCGACGGAAAGAGCAGTCAGCAGCTTTATTGAAAAATCAGGCGCTAGCTCGCCCGCAGAAGCTGTACGGATTATCCGTTTCTCTGAGTCCTTTGCTTCAAGCATATACGGCGGAGTCATATGATATCTCACCAGAAAACAAATGGTTTCTCTGAAGTTCTGTAAATCGGGCTCGCCGCACACACCATACTCTCTCCAGAGCATTTCCCGGACAAAGTTTGCGCCAACCTCCGCGTGGCGCGGGGAATGCCAGTCTCCGTCCTCAAATCTTGTTGTACTCGCCTTTCCGATATCATGGAACAGCGCCGCCAAAAACAGCTCCTGCTGCTGTTTCTCGGAAAGGCTTCTAAATGTGTTTGAAGCGGCAAGGCTTTCACACACCATTTCGGTATGGACCCATACGTCGCCTTCAGCATGGTATTTCGGACTCTGCTTTGTGTTTTTCAACGATTCAACAAACGGTCTCATGACAGTTCTTTTTATCATTGACCAATTAATAACATATTCCGGAGCTTCGGGAACAACGGCGATAAGCTCGTCAATTCTGTTCATAACTCACCTCAAACAGCGAATCTATCGGAACGGCAAGCTTGTTTGGAACAATCGGTCGCTCAAGCCAATGGGTTTCGGACGCGTCAACAGTCTGCAAAAATGACGCGCGGACAAATTTCATTCTTTCAACAACCTCTCCGTTTTCCTCAACCTTAATATATAAGCCTTCCATCAGATTTGAATTATCTGTTTCTCTGATTTGGCGCTCAACATCAAGACCAAACCTTTCACTTTCTTTTCTCAGATTTTCCAGATGCTTTTCTGTAATATAATTCGACCTCCCCAACAGCTTAAGCAGCTCCTCTCTGCTCTGAAAAACGCCCCTTTTCAAAACAGGCACTGAGCACACGGGCAAATCCTTAATCAACTTGTATCTTGAGTCGGTATCGAGATATTTTCCGCTTTTTCTGTCAAAAATATCAAATTCCAGAAAGTAGTGTGGCAAAGCGTCGTAATAAACTGTGTGCTTAGCGTAAAGCCATTCGCCGTACATAATATAGCGCGAACCGAGAACACAATACAGGCTGTCTTTTTGAACGCTCGCCCATTGCTTTAATAGATTATAGTGCTTCTCTCTGTAACCGCCTTCAATGTAGTGCCCTCTGCTCTGAAGCAGCAGTTCACCGTCGGGTGAAAAAGAGATTGCGGTGTTCGCGCCGTCAACCTTTTCTTCCACGACAATGTATTTTCCTTGTATGACCCTAAAAGGGATTTGTGATAAATCCTCGTCACCCGGCTGAAGGCGCGAGCCTTCAATATGCGGCGTACGGGGATATTTAATTAATTTTAATTCTTCCATAATTTTATTCTTTAGCCGCGGTCATAAACAAATGACCGTTCACACCGTTAAAATTCAGTTTCTTTGCTCCTGCCTCTGTAAACATCGCGGCGAGCTTGTTTTTGGTAAGTAAATGAATGTGTTCAGGATTATTGTCGGGCTTAGAAGGTACCGAGACAACAACATATCTCCTTGCAAGTCTGACAGCATTTGCGACTGCCTGCTCAACTTCGGGAATATGCTCCAAAACCTCGAGCATCGTGACAACGTCAAAGCTGCTGTCGGGAGCGTTCCAAGTGCAAATGTTCTCCTGCAACGCGTCAAGCCGCTCAATACCACCCCGACGAATCGTATTTAAAAAATCAATCCTGTGCGGTAAAATATCAAGAGCCGTAACCTCAGCGTACGGAAAGTCTATTAAAAAAGGGAACAGGAATACGCCCCTGCCGCTTCCGACATCGAGAAGGCTTTCGGGGTAAACCGCCTTAAGAAAACCCATAGCCATCTTTACACGTGGCAAATCATCCTTCTCTTTGAAGCGATACATTTTTAAGCCCATACGATTGCCGTAATCAATTAACTTATTGATTTGATCATCTGACAATTGTTCCAGCGGAGCGTCAATGAGTCCTCTGCTCAAATCTCCGCCGTTTTTTATTACATATCCGCGGACATATGCCGCCGAAAGTTGTTGAAATTCGGTCATAGTTCATTTCCCTCATAATCAGTGTAAGCTTATGAACAAAGTGTGCTCATTTCTGGGCTGCAAATCAAAAGCATTATTTTTTATACGCAATCAAAAACAAGGAGCCGTTTGTGTCCTTAAATTCTATTTTTGCGATACCTGCAGCTACAAATGCTGCCGCGAGGTTTTCTTTTGTAAGTTGGTTGTCGGAGGGCTTTTTCGAAACCGACACCAAAACATAACGCCTTGCAAGCCGAACGGCGTTTTGTATTGCCTTTTTGTAATCAGGCGTAAATCTCAGCACCTCCAACATAGTTACAACATCGAAAATGTTATCGGGAGCATCCCATATACATATGTCTTTTTGCAATGCGTTCATCCAATCTAAACCGCCCAACCTCATAGCGTGGAGGAAATTTATCCTGGGTTTAGAGATATCCTTCTGTTTCGGGAAAGTCTCGCAAAAAGCGGAACAGAAATTCTCCTTTGCCACTGCCGACATCAAGCAGATTCCCGGGATTGACTTTCTTCAAAAAGCTCAGAGCTTCGTTAACATACGGTAAACCTACAATTTCATTAAACCGAAACATTCTCAAACCGTTTATATTTCCGTCTTCTATAATCTCATCGGCTTGCTTTTCTGTTATGGATACAAGCGGTGTGCCTGTCAGCTCATAACGTAGCTTAAGTTTGTTTTTTTCGGAGCAGCCACGGACATAGGCCGAAGCTAAAACTTTAAAATAATCCATATTTCTTTTTTTGATTAATAAGCAGTGATAATGTGCCTAACAAATCAGTATTATTTCATAAACCTTTCGTCGCGCTCGTCGGCGTCATCTGCCAATTCCAATATTTGTTCGGTATACTCATCGATCTGCTCGTCTGAAAATTTGAGGAATTCAAGTGTTTCCTCATTTGTCCCTTTGAAGATTTGCGATGTGATATTATAATTAGAATCCACCCGTCTGACGCCGAGGCTTAGTCGGCGCAGGCTGCCGTCTCCGAGAACATCATATTTGTATAACAGAAACGCAATGTTTCTTGTCCCGCTCAGCAAAAAGGAAACGCGATAACCTGTGAATTTTCCTTTTGAGGGTATTTCATTAATGATTTTGTCAGCCATCATTTCACTTGATTCCCACAAAAGTTTATTTATTTCCTTAATATGTTCTTCCCTCGTCATAACCCTTGTACTCCTTTTTAACTGTAATAATCATCCAATTTGTCTGACATTGCCGTGATTCTGCCGTAAAGCCGGTTTAAATCATATTTTGGTTTTCTGACATATTCTAAAAATTCCTCGTTTGTTCCAACAAAATCAAACTGAGTTAAATCTCTGTCCGCGCCTCTTTTGCGGACCGTTAATGTCAGGGTGAAAACATCGGCAGGATCTCCGTTTATGTGTGTGTATGCAATACGACAGCCGTTATCTGTTGAGCAGAGCTCCAAATACGCAGCCAAATCGATGCCTTCTTCCTTTTTGCCCGCTTCTATATCATCTGCCAAGCCAGACATAGCGTTTTGAATATAGCACTTAATTGTTGCTTCGTTCTTTTTTGTGATTCTTTTCATAACATCTTCTCCGTTTATTCTACAATAGAAAAATACAACTTATAGTAATATTTAAAAATTAAGGTCATTTAGCAATATTCGGAAAGCCCAAGTCAAACTCACGGCTTTCCGAATATCGTTCATTATAAGAAAACTGCCCGTCAGATTATGATGTTGTTATTACGCTTCTGACAGTCTATCTTTGCGAAATCGCTTTGTAAACCATTTGAAGAATCAAAATGATATTGTTCTTGACATAATCCGAAGGAGGATATACAAACAGCTCCTGCCAAACACCTGCCAGCAAAGCATCAAAAAATTCTGCGGTCAGGTTATCTTCATTGGTAATATCAATTTCGGAATCGTCAATCAGCACTGATAATCTCAAAATCAAGTCTGTATAAATAGAATAGAATCCGCAAAGCATTGCAATACCCTTTGCCTGCGCGCCTGAATTGCGATTTTTTATCTCTATCTGACTATGCAGAACATCCGCTCTGAACTCAGAGAGTATCTCGATTTCTTTCCTTTTGATATCGCCCGTCGAAATCAGCTCGCAGAAACGTCTTGAGAACAATAGCATTTGGAGAATAAATCGGTTGCTCCAGCTTCCGTCCGCCTCAAGACTCTTCTTGATGCCGTCGCTTAACAGCATCAAATAGAACTGCCTGTCCGAATTTGCCGAAATTTCCGAAAAGCCGTGCAGGTAGAGCAGCCTTTCAAGTTCCTTGATGATTGCCAAGAAGAACCGCTTTGAATTGTTCAAATCGTCAAAGAGCAAATTGTTTACAAACTTATTCGACAAAGCGATAAATTCATCTCGGAATCCTTCGTTGTTCATAATAAAGTCAACGTTCGAGATGTTTTCCAAGCCATCTCCGGAGGATTTGTATTCATACTTTGCACCGCTGTCTTTGACACCGCTCTTATTGATTCTGATTTTTATTGGTTTTTCCATTCCCTCGGTTCTTACGACCGCATCGCCCTGATTCAAGGCGGAAATGACAAATGACAGATCGTCCATCAAAAGCGACTTTTCGATCATTTCGATGTCTGTTTTGTTGTCAAGACGGTGAATGATCTTTGTGCTGGAATTGCTAACAACATCCTGTGATACCTTTCCGGGACTTTGATCAACTATGATAAAGCCCTCGCCATACGCACGGATTTCCGCCATCATATTAGACAGAGTTTCCACAAGCTGCATTTCGGGAGCGGCAACCTCCTGATTGGAACTGTTTTGTCCGCTGTTCTTAAACAATCTGTGAGCTTCTTCAACAACAACAATATGATTGAGTTTGTTATTCAATTTTTTTGAGTTTTTAACGCACTGGAAATACTGCATTATCAGCGAACCCATCACTATGCTTTTATCGGCGTCGTCAGCTAAGCCGTCAAGTTCGATAACGTGCCTTGTATTGATCCAGCTTTCAAAAACAGGATGATTAGTTGTATTTAACAGTACTCCTTTTATGCCTGTTGTAAAAGATTTTAACCTTGACAGCAAAGCGCCCTGATAACTGCTTAACGATTCTCCCTGAAAATCGCTGTTATTAAGATACAATTCAATTTCTTCGCACAAATCGCTGAACGTGGGATACAGATAGTCCTCGGGTACCAAATCCGCAAAAACATTAACGCTGTTTACAACATTCCAGCCTTTTTTTACATAGCAGTTATAAATGCACTGTTCAAGGATATTAGGCATAGCGGCGTAAAGCGAAAACGCAGAGCTGATGATTTTTTTGATCGCGTCCATATGGAAAGGCAGCGATCCCTCCGGCGGGAACCAGAACGGATTGAGCTGAATCACGCCGTCCTGCTGAGCGTTCATATGATGGATTTCCAAATCATCATATTTGTTTTTCAATATCTTATACTCGCTTTTGACCGGCTCGATAACCATAAACGGAACATCTGTCTGCTCGAGAATGCTGAAAACGGTATTGCTCTTTCCGCAGCCCGTCATACCGAACACCGACATATGTCTGTTCAGCTTGTTTCTGTCAATGCAGAATTGTCTGTCGGTTTGATTGGAATTCCAGTATATCTTTCCGAGCTCGAGGTCGCCCGTTTCATCCGGAGTGTTGACGGCAAGCTCCTCGTTTTTCTTTCTTTCAAAGCCCGGAAAATCAGACTTGGGCAGGCAGAAAAACTTTGACGCGCTTCCGCAGGGAACTTCGGCGGCAAACTTTGCGGTCTTTCCGTCTATCCACCTAACCGCATAATCCTTTTTGGACAACGCCGTTGAGATGACCGAGGTGACGACCTGATAGTCCGCGTAGTTTTCGGCTTGGCAGAAAATCGAGATATTTTTCATACCGCCCGAAAGACCGCGGGTCAGTTCCTTTAATTCATCGTCAATAATATCGGAAAGTACTTTGACGACGGCGATACGGCTGAGCTGAGAAAGAGACGCGGATATGCTGTCTCCGTTGGTTGAACCGAAGGTCTTATGATTCGCCAGATTTTTGGGGTTAAAAGAACCCTTAACCTTGTTTTCGGATTCGTTTTCGGTACAGCCGATCGTGATATTCAGATTGAGGTTATTAATGGCTTCGAGCTCCTTTTGGAGTTCGGTAAGCTTTTTAATTTTTTCTTTGATAAAAAATTCCGATGTTTTATCCGCACTCAGCGTGACGCGGTATTTTCCGCGGATATCGGCGGCAATCAGCGCCGATATCCAATTAGTCAGCTCATTTTCGTTTTTTTGATTGTTTTTAGAGTAAAAGCATTTTGCGCTGCCCGAAAAGCTGTATTTTTCACCTACAAAGCTGCTTTTTTCAATACGCTCTGTTTCGGCATAATCGTTCCAAGCCATAAGCGCTGATTTTACAGCCTGCTCGGGCATATCTTTTCCTCCGCAAATAACTCCGGTTTCGTTTGCGTTCTTATGGAGTATCATCTCGAAGGAATCGTTTGAATTGACCAAGGTGTTAACGGAATTGTCAAGCCGTCTTACATCTTCATCTTCGGCATTGCCTGATCTTGACCAGAACTTGCCGATCTTTTTGAGCTTGTAGTAAAATTTGTTTCCTCCGGAAAAGCTTTCGTCATTTTCGAGCAGAGCATCTATAGTTTTTTTGATCAGCTTTGCCGAATCGTAATTATAAATATTCGTTTGCCCGTCCGGACTTGCAAAAGCATAGTACAGCGCTTCAATATTAGTCGAATCAAAACCGTCTAACTGAAGAAAATCCAGTTTATTTATATCGATCAACTCAACCCCTCCTTACTCTGCAGATCATTGATCATATCCTGAAAGCCGCTCAAAAGCATTGAGAAATTGACGTCCTCAATATTTTTCAGCTCGTTTTTATATTCAGGCTGATTTTTGATTTGATTTACAGCATATTCGATACCGATTCCGGTGTTTACCGTTGCCCTTAATTCCTTCAGCATTGCGAAATTCTTTCTCTCTAAAGCTTCTATTGCTCCGATTTCGCTGCTGTTGGACGGATCAAGCACGGTGATCATATATGTTATCCTGTTATTCAGGATATTAAGCGGAGCGTTTAACGCTTTCTTTTTATGATCAGCCGCGTCAATGCATCCCTTCTTAACAGGCAATTTGGGATTGATCGTTTCTATGTACATTTTTTGATGAGCTTTCGTCAATACAAAAACTGTTTCTATCGTTTTCAGCATTTCAGCCTTATTAACGCAATAGGTGTGTGTTCTCCATGTGCCGAAGTGTTCAAGCTTTTCGGCAAACGATTTTGTGATTTCCTTGAAAACCTCGTTAAGCGCATCTTGATTTCCTTTAACATCGTCAACCAACGTCTGGGTCAATTCATCAAGCGTATCCTGTGAACCGATATTGGCCTCGATATCATTCAGGCATACAAGAACATAGTTCCTGAACTGATCGTTGATTTGTTCGAGGAATTTGACGGAGTTCTCATAAATCAGCTCTGTCTGCTCATCGCTCTTTGAATTTTCTTCTATTTTCTCACGGAGTTTCTTTTTAGTTAATTCAATTGTCTTAGTAATCTCTTTGTCGATCTTATCAAACTCTTCGGTTAAAGACTCGATAATATCAGCGTCGATTTCGCTGTATTTTTCACGTATTTCGTTAACCACTCTTTTGAGGAATGTTGTATATTTCGAGAACGGCTTGGCAAACTGGAAGTTTTTGATTCTGTTGTTCAGTTTGACCCAATTTGAATAATTAGGGTTTACATATTCTTTATACTCTCTGCCCTTTTTCTTCTTTAGGTAATAAAGTACAACATTGCCGTTGATATTCTTTTCAAGGTTGCTTTTCGCGGCTTTATAGCTTTTTTCCCTAAGCTCTTTGATTTCGTCATTTAAGCCTGAGATCAATTCATCGTCAGCTTCTTGAAATCGGCCGTCGCCAAAATTCTCGAATGCCTTATCGATTTTTTGGTTTGCATTTGTAACAAAATTTGTAAGTATCTGATTGAGAAGATTTTCCAACGCTGATTTTATTATAACATTGGTTTCCGAGACGTTTCCGCTTGTAGCGCTGTATAAGTCAATCAGTGACTTTAATTCGTCTGCCGCCTCTTCTACAAGCATATACAGGCTCCTGACAAACTCCAGCGTATTTGTAACAACCGAATTATCGGCATAATCGTTGAGCGCCTTAAGGAAAGGTTCGCCAGGATAATCCTCGTTATTGAACTCCAGTACATCATCAATGTCCTGAGTAACCACGATTTTTCCGTTTCTGATTCTCATACATTGATTCGCGGTAAATGTATTGGGCGAATCAATAATGCCATTGTCAACATACCGCTTTTCGCCGTATGTCAGCGCGGATATCGGATAAATCTTGGGCTCAAGATTAAACTTCTTTAAACTTACCTCTGCAGTGCCGACGGATACCTTAATTTGCGTGGGATCTAATCCGTCAACCTTGTTAAGCGCAACTACAACTCTATCCTGCTTGGATTTTAAATCACGGATAGCTTCCGTGTTAAGCATTTGAGCAACCGCGTCCAAACCGGCGGCATCAACCTCTTTCTTGAAGATGTATAGCATAGACTGAACTTCTTCAAGAGCCATCTCGGTTATATCCTTATGAGACAAATAACCGTTTTGCGAGATGTTGTCTGAACCCAATCCGGGTAAATCGTAAAACACAAGACCCTTTTTCAGCAAGGGAGAATCCCAGTATACGGTAACGGTATAGCATTTTTCGTCGTCCTTAAGTCCGATTGCTCTCAGCAATTCCTGCTGCATCGTTCTAGACTCGATATGAGTTTGTGACAAGACCTCCTCTTCCTCATTGTTTTGCATATATGCGCACATTGCAGTCAGAAGAAGCATCGCTACGTGTTTCGGATCATTCTCGTTAAGGGTCAGATCCGCCGCTGTAATTTTACGTTCGCTGTTTTCGTATTCCTTCATCGGACGCTTTGTAAAATATGTTACATTTCCCAAAGCCAAGACCTCGCGGCAAATCGCGAAGTAATCGACAAGCTTTTTAAACAATCCTTCTTTCAACGAGCCTTTCGAACAAGGGACGGAGAAAGATCTGATATCCTTTAACTTGTTTTTTCCGTTATTTTCTATAACCTCCTGCACGGTCACTTCAATTTTTATCTCTCCACCGTATCTGATAACTGTGGGAACGCATGTGGTTGCAATATCGCAAAACGGAAGCAGGGGATATTCCAAAACAAAAGCATTAGTAACAGATGACTTTCCCGCCGACTGGCCTGCCGCTACTGCGATACGATACTCAAGGGTCTGTAGCCTTCTGTATTTTTCAAAGGTTCTTTTGTATAAAACCGGCGCATAAGTGCTAAGTAGCGCTCTCATATCATCGGTTTCAAAGAAAGCCATTATCTCTTTGCTGTTTTTGAGCACCTGCTCTCTTAACTCACCGGGAGTAATAGGTTTTGTAATTATGTTATCTCTCATTTATAATCCCTCCGTCATTTTAATATTTCATCCGCAATGCAGACCTCTTCCAAAAATCGGCAAATGTTTTCCGAAGTATACTGCTCCGCGCCGCAGGGTAACCCATATTTATCCCACATTGCAAATTCACGGTTCAGGCGAAGCTCATCTGCGGAAGAAGCGGATGAACTTAACGCGCGAAACAGAAGCTCATATTTCATACTGCACATATAAAATTCCTTGAACGAAACGGGAAGATCCCAGTTGTTTTCATTCAAAACACGGATAACAGCCTCCTTTTCGCGCTGAGAGTGAATCGCTTTTATCGGCGCGCAATCGATCTTATTATAAATCAAAGTCAGCTTGTACCTTGCTCCGTCAACAACCGGAACGGCAAAGTCTTTGGGTTCGGCTCCGATAATGACGATCCGGCGCGCATATTCCTTTTTCTGCGGCAAGTCTTTTAAATCGCAAACCTCAAAGTGGTATTCCGGATTAAGCTCCGCCAACACATCTGCAGTGGTTTTTCTTCCGACATGCTTACGTGCGGAAGTGATTAACACGATATTGCTTTGCAGCCACCTCAGCTTTTCAATTTCATCCGGAATCTGCGACGCGATATTTTGAACGTCGTCACAAATAACCGTCAGGTCTTTTTTTGTATTGGCAAGCTTCTGTCTGAACGAGGAAACTGCGATCTCTCTGACTTTTTTGCCCGAATTTTCCGTATCGACAATCAAAATCAGCCACTGTTCAACATCTTTTGCGTTTCTGATCATATCGCACTGGCGCTTAAGCGCGATATCGCTGATACTCGACACATAGATACCCATATTGCTTTTGGGAGGAACCAGCTCGCCCAGCTCCTGCCCGATTTGCTGCTCACAAATCGAAAAACTGTTTTCTTTGAGAACCTTTTTTATCGGCTCAATGTCAATGAAAGTACAGTTGTGGTCAATTATCGCAAAACCCATTATCAATCCCTCACTTTACTCAATATATCGTCAAACATTGTTTGCATCCATTTTTTCAGGGAATCTGCATTTATTTCTGCGCTCTCCTTTATTGAGGATATACAAATGCTCTTGATGATCTGGGTTTGATCGACCTGTTTTTGGGCAGAGCCTGTCCGTTCATTGCTCCGATTATCTTTACCCGAATAACCCCTGACGTATTTCACGCCCTCGTAAACTAAGCCTCCTGCACCAACTCCGATCAATACTACTTTAGCCACAGGCGGCAGCGGAGCAGCAGCTCCGCATATAATTACCGCGGCGCTTCCGCCGGATACCGCCCAATCAGACGCGGATGGCTTATAGCCGCTTCTGCGTTGCCTGGCGCCCGTGCCTGCCGCAGCGGACTGTGACTTTGGCGGTACGGCCGAAAAGTCAAAATCAGCCTGCAGCGGAATCAGCTCAGGCCTGTCCACTTCACCCTCGGCTAAATACCAATATGACATCGCAACCGATTCGTTTTCCTCTCCGGCGCTTTTCATTGAAGCAATCATTTGTTCTCGCATTTTGCTCTGCAGCGTTTTCAGATAGTCCAAGAAAAATACTTGCTCCTCCTTGGCAACTATCCCTTTCATAAGCGATGTATCGTAGTATTCGGCAATCTTTTGAAATACTGCGTTCGCGTATCCCATTTTAAATGACTTATCAATATAATCCGACAATTCGGTTTTAGCAGTCTCAAACTCATTGATCAGTAAGCTTTTATCCATCATATGTTCCTCCTTTTATGATAAACGCTGATATCCGAGTTCCTCGGGTACTGTAATAAGCTTTGTAAGCGATCCAAACGAAATATCCGCCGCGCCTTTAGATGCAGTTTCGGTATCATAAAGATACATTGTATTGTCAGAGTCGGCGTCTATCTCCGTTGAGGTCAAGATTTTCTTAAAATAATCTGTCTGCATATGAGCGTAAGTTTCCATTGGTCCGCTGATATAATCAATATAATCGCTTCTGTTCTTGGACTTGTTAAATTCGACCGGATTATCAGTAATGGATGACATAATATCCTCACGCCACTCCTTTTGCATTTCGGCATATGTAAAAGTGGTTCCGCCTTCACACACCGACTGCTGCTGCATTGCATGAATCACCTCATGATAGAGCGTACTAATTGCGTCGTGAAAGTTATAATTCGGATCCAAAAGATGATTTTCGTTAAAGGATATTATGATCGGCATATCCTGATAAATTTTTCCGTCCTCTGTCGCATTTACAAAAATATTAACCGCCGCATTGGTTTCCTCTCCGGGCCTGTCTCCGAAATCCCTTGGAAGCACAATTCCCGAGTCAATAGCTTCTTGGGGTATGCACGCCTCTTCGGCAATGATCTCAAACGCTTTGTTGAGCATATCCACCCTATCCTCAAACGAGCCTTCCGCCCATTTTTCAGCAGAAAAAGTTTCGCTATCTTCAACTATACGCAGAGCGACATCCGCAGGAAGCTTTGCGGGATGCCTTTCTATCTTTAGCATTTCATTTTCAGCCTCTGATTTAGCAAGGGCGTTAACAAGTTCGCCTGAATTATTATAATTCCCAAGCTCACCCGCCCAAGGAAATTCTTTTTCGATATTGCCCTTAAATGAGATTTCACTGTTCTTAAAGAAGTTTTTCTCGGAAATATCCTTTGTTTCATTTAAAATCAGTTTTGCTTTTGCCTCGTCAATAAGGTGCGGAAGGAATTTTTCTCCTGCAAGGGCAAGTTTACAAAGTCCGCCGGACATACGGCTGAATCCCAAATCAGAAGATCTTAGAATGGTTTTTTCGCCTTCTTTCGCCAATTGTTCAATTGCCTTTTTTTCTATAGCTTTTAATGCTATTTTTTCTAAAGCTACCATATTCTCTCCTCCTAAAAAATTAGTTTTTTTGATTATGACATAATTTTATCTTATCTTACATTTTTTGACAAGGTACACGCTGTACCTTTATTTATAGAATTTAATCGCTTCGTTTTTGCAGTTATTATCAAGGAGAAGAATGTAGGTTTGATTTATTGTGAGTCCGTTATTCAGTGCGAAATAGTAAATCAATTCGCTTAATACCGAAGTATTGAGCGAATAGCCTGCAGCACTCATAAATATACTAATAAAATCCCCATGAATATTTGTCAGCAAGCCGAACTTTATCCAAAGCTCCTTTGAAGGGAAGCGTGTTCCGCTCTTGATCTTTTTTATTGTTTCCGTACTGACGCCGCACTTCTCCGCAGTATGTTCAATACCTCCGACAAGGCTGATAACCTCTTCGACGACTTTTGAGGTGATCAGTTCCCTGCGGGAAACATATCGCTTTCCTTTTGCGTTAATGTAGCTGTTCAAATCAGCCAGCGAGTCGATCTTCATAACAAGAAGTTCTGCGCTTGCAATGTTCACCAGCAAATTTACTAAATTTTGATTCATAGCTTCCTTTAACCCCTATTTATTTACAACTCAACTGCAATTGCAAATGAATAATTTTGCTATTATTTACTAAATATTTTATCATATTTTGTCGAAAGTTTCAACACGTTTAAATATATTTCGTATATATAATCGAATCAACTATTCAACCGCTAACGTAAAATCAGAATACCATACTTCAATAATCAAAAAAACCACCCTGATCTTATAAACCTCGGCGACCGCAATGATTTGAGTATTTTCTTTATCTACCAGACTGATAGTTGGAACTATGAGCAGCGAAAGACCTAACGCGCCCTGTTTCGCCCCGTGTCGCGCGAAAGAAAAAAATCGGGTAAGTACCCGACCTCGCCAAGCAAAGCCCACACATCCGATTTGTCGCGGTTTGTGGGCAGAAAAACGGCAGGCGCACCAATTGGTGCGTCTGCCGAAAATTTAGACTAAGTTTTTTATGCTATTTATTAAATCGTCCATTTCTTCAAATACGACTTCTACGATGATTGACCAGTTAATTCCATCATAATCGTGAACCAATCTGTGGCGTAAACCTGAGACTACGCTCCACGGAATATCGGGGTGTGCTTTTTTGAATTCGGGATTGAGCATATACACCTGCTCGCCGATATTATACAGTGGCGTTGTAACCGCCCATTGAGAGAACTCATCGTTCAAAAGCAATTCTCTTGTAATGTGATGTTCGTCCACTTGCTTTTGAATAGAAGTCCACGTATTTACAATCTTTTTGATGCGTTCTTTATCGGAAATCTTCATGCGATTTTAACTCCTTCTTTCATAAGGTTATCATAAAAAGGAGTGTCCTTGTTGACTTCGCTGATTTCAAATACATCCGCGTTTTTGCCAAGCGCTTCACGCAATTCCTCTGCAAAGGCAAAGATATTTGATTTCTTAAAATTCTCTCCGCCGAAAACGACAACATCAATATCGGAATCGGGAGTTTCCTCGCCACGAGCATATGAACCGAAAAGGAGAGCGTATTCGGCATTATAGCGAACAAGCAAATATTTAATTGTTTTTTCGATATCTAATCTTGTAGGCAAAACAGCAGCTCCTTTCCGTTAGTATTTGAATTTCAAATTATTATATCTGTTTTCATTATAATAATTCCATATTGGAATGTCAAGTAAACGCACGGCATATAACCAAATTGTTTTCGCCCCGTGTCGCGAGAAATAAAAAACCGAGAACTGTACCTGACCTAACCAAACAAAGCCCACACAGCCGATTTGTCGCGGTTTGTGTGCAACGTTTCATGGAACGACGAAGGTGCAGCGGAATTGCTCTGCTGCACCTTCGTTTATAATAATTGTTTCAGTTTTTCATGGAGTGAATAGCGCGAAACGCCGTTGCTTTGAGGGTCGCGAATAATGACAGAATCGAGCTCTTTCGGCAGCCACTTCTTGCTGAAATTGCCGTTGCCAAAGTACGCGTCGATATTTGTTATTGGTAAAACGACCTTGTCTGTATCATCAGGCTTGTTGACGATATAATACTTTACCAACAGTTCGGCGGATCGGGCGGAGGAAGTCAAAACGTTCTTCTGAATATAATCTTTTATACCGTCAGGAAGAGAAAAATCGTTATTCTTTAATTTGCCCAATTCCAGTGCATCTGCCAGAATATCATCAAAACGCAATATCCACGAGCCTTTGGTTGACGATGAAAAAATCGGAACCTGAAATCGGATAACTTTCTTTTCCCATTCCTTGTCAAAGCCCTTTTTCAGCGTATCACATTTTTTGATGGCCGTTTTACTGACGGAATCTGGATCACATTTGACAAAATCACAGATGTTGTGAACATGACGGTAAAACCAACCGCAGCCGTCTTTATCAACCAATTCGGGGAAGATATCATAAAGCTCACTGAAATTGGTGTTTGCTTTCCAATCGTCTTTCTTTTCTGTCGGTAAGCTGCACCACGCCTGCAACGCACACCTTGTGCGTTCAATATCTGGCGTATCGGTCGCATACATATAACCTCGCGCAATGTTCGTCAGAACTCTGTGCAGCCCGATTTGTTTTATCAGCATATCAAAGGTGAACCTCCCGAGAAATGACATATCACGTTTGCCGTTAGCATTGTACTTCGGGAATTGCGTATATGCCTTGAATTCTTCGATTTCATTCAGCATTTCGTTTCACCGCCAATACATGAGAATAAACCGCGTCGGGCAGTAGCTCCCACAGCAAATCGCGCTTTCCGAGCGCCACCACATACGGCACCGCCTTTTTCGGTTTTGTGATTTTATCCATTAACCCTCGGCACGCAACGGCAACCGCTTGCCTATAGCTTTGCGCGTGAGATTTATTCAAATATGCCTGCATCATTTCTGTAAACTCCTTCGAGTCGTTTGACCGGAGGAGTTTTTTTCGTTCTGTTGCATTGTTTTCGTCATCAATGTCACAGATCAGGTCACCGAGCACACGGTAACCTCCAAAGCGGAAATCTGCAAGTAAATCGAAATATTCCTCGTATTCGGAAAGATAATCCGTCAGGAAATCGCGCCGCGTATCCTTGTCCATCAAATGCCATGACTGATTTGTCAGTTCACCACGGATTGACGACATTCTCTCAGGTGATAGCTTTGAAAACTCAGCGTAGAGAGCGTCGCTATCGATCAAATCTTCCTGCCCGCGTGAATACAAAATACGGTCGATATCATTCTGCCTTGATTTATTCTTGATCGGTGCGCGGCAGGCGCGGATTCGGGATAAAACCGCCTCGTATTGCTGTAACAAAAACCCAACAAAAAATAAAATATCCGCGTCTAAGCTATCCTTCCAATCAGGCTTGACGGCAAATGTGAACAGCTCGCTGTCCTTTGCAGGCTTTGGATTCAGACGTTTTGTATGTTCCTTTAATTGCTTCGCAAGATAAGGCAACCGCTCTACGTTTGAGGTCACCTTGCTCCAATCGGTAGATTCAAAAAAGTTCTTGATTTTCTTTTGCGGCGAATCCTCGTACCAAGCGTGATTCCGGTCAAGCTCCAACAGGGATTTGTATTTAAGAAACAGATTGTGCGCTCTGCGCTCCTTAACAAGATATTCCGTCAAATCAGGCTTCACACCGCTTTTCGCCGAATCAATCTCCAAGCCTGTCAGAATCGACAGCACCTCCGTTTGCTGACGGCAGCGCTCGCGCTCCTCTGCGTCGGAGTTTTCATCGTAGGCAATAATGCTCCTGTCAAACGCCGCGTTGCAGATTTGTCCGACGCGCGAGGAAAAAGTATCTCTCACGGTCACAAAACGTTCATACCAGTCGTTGGCATTTCGGGTGACAGGTTCTTCCGAAGGAATATACAGGAGCGGAAGATTGCTGCGGTCATTCAGGTCGTCATATTCATAATTTCGCTTGACGCATTCGTTAAGAAGGTTATCGGCAATCGTTTTTATCATATCGCCGTCGAAATCCGCGCCGCCCAAACGCTGTGCCGCAAGGCTCTCTGGGTCAATCATCACCACATCCGTTAGTTTTGAAAGATAATGATTTCTCATATTGGTTGACTTGCCGTATAGTTTTAGCTGAATCTCCTCGTTGCGCGCGATATGCGGATTGCGCAGAAGCGTGCAAACCGCGTCGGCATCATAGGACGCTCCCGGTGAGTAAAAGCTGTTTTTGTTAAATCTCTCGGTCATTGCAACCGACCAAAATGTTCTTTCCTTACGGTTGCGTTTTGCTCCGTTGTCAATCAAAAAAATCAGCAGGTCGAGAATATCATCGGAGAGAAAACGGTTGTCGCCTTTTACGAGCAGCCTTCCCAGACTGTATTGCCGAATCAGCTTGTCGGCATTGTCGTTGAGCTCTTTTACGCAGGCTTTTTCATTGACGAATAAAGGATTCTTTTTCATACATTTGCCAAGAGCAATATTTTTATCAATAAAATACTGCCTGCGGAAATCTTCATTTTGACAGAAATCAAAATACCGCTGCTCGGTTGTTTTGGTAATCCATTCTCTTTTGTCATCAGAAGGACTGCTCTTCCAACCGTCGGGCAAATCGGCAGGACGGAATTCTTCCGCAGTCATAGACAACGTATTCAAAAACTGATAGTTGAGCTCCGTGTGATTGTCGGGCTTTACCTTGCTGACGTTCGTGATGTAGAGCGCGTGATTGTATTTCTCGAATACGCGCAGATAATCGTTCCAATCCATCCCGTTTTCTGTCAGCCAGCCATAGCCCTTGAACATACTTTGCGTAAGAATAATATCAACGTCATCAACCGGATGACGGACGCCCCAAATATCGGTAATATACTTTGAGCCTGCACTGAAAAAGAAATCATGAAAATGAACTTCGTGCAGCATACCCTTGACAAACGGCATACGGATTTGAAAGGAATGATGAATATGTTTGCCGCAAAATATTTTATCAATGATTCCGGCAAGCTCCTTTGAAATCAAGCCCTCGCCGTCATGGCGTAGGACGGTAATATCCCTCACATCTACTTTTCGGGAATACTTTTTGACAGCCTCATTAGCGCCGTCTCCCTCTACCGTAATGACTTTTGTTCGAGCGCGGTAGGTTTCGTTTTTTACGACAATCACGCGGTGAGGTTTTGCTAAATTGATTCCGTCGATCCGAACACCGCCCGAGAGCATCAATCCATTGTAAGCGTAGAGCTTAGAGAGCTGACAGTTGCCCACTTCCATATCAAGCATGATCCGTCTGCGCACTTCATCATGAACATCAGCGCGGATAAACGACAGCTTCGCCTGACGGCTCATACTGCCCGAACGCTCAAAGGCGAGGTAACGGTGAGCGCCGTTTCCAAAGTCCAATGTTATTCCTTCAGGACGGAACATTGATTCCGCCTTTTTCTGCCGTTCCAACATCTTCGGAGAACTGCCTCTGTCAAATATTCCGTTGAAGTCAACATAGAATATGACATCCTGCAAATCTGCCAAAGCCATCTCGTTTTTCGGCGGTTCAATATTTTGCCTTTTCAGAACGCACATCGTCTGATAAAACAACGCGTTATCATCCTGTTCGTCGGCAGCATCACGCATAATACATTTCCGTGTATCAATCATACTGAGTCGAAATGAATACTGTTCGTTTTCCAACCGCGCATAGCTGATGATAGCACGGGCAGAAAGCGTGTGAATCATATATCTGACATTCATTTTCTATCACCTGACAGTGATTCTATCACAATTCTTCCTGAAAATCAATAGAATAACAAATATGAATACTACTCCCACTTTTAACAAGGCGGGAGTTTTGTATTCGCAAAAATATTTTAAGGAGGAATTACAGATGAGTAATTCAAGCACAAGCCTTGTACAGTATCCGTTGCCGTACAAGGCTGTCGACGGCTGTCTCTTTGTTGAGAAAGCCAACAAAAACGGAACAACCACAAAGAAGCTCTGCAACTTTCTTCCGTATCTCAAGTACGATATCAATGTGGACGACGGTGTGGAGCTGACGAGAACATTTCGTATAGCGGGTGTTCACGAAAGCGGACGATTGCTGCCAGAGATCGAGGTCACCGTAAAGGAGTTCGGCAAAATGGATTGGGTGCTCGAACGCTGGGGAGCCGAATGCGTTATTGAGCCCGGGAACAGCAACAGAGAGAACATCTGCTGTGCCATTCTGAAAACAGTGGGAAACGCTGAAAAAAAGAACGTGTACCGAACAACAGGCTGGCAACTGATTGACGGCAAGTGGGAATATCTCTTGCCGAATGACGGAAAACACGACGTCAGGCTGTTCGGAAAGCTCAGACATTATGAGATGGCAACCCATTGGTCGGATTCGGATTTGAAAACGGTGTGGTCGATGATGAAGGACAGGCTGATCGCGACGAAGGCAATCATCTGGACGCTGATAGCTTTCGTTTTCCTGACGCCGCTAAACGAGTTTTTCCGTCAGGTATTCTACGAGCCGAAATTTGTTCTGTGTCTGATTGGCAAAACAGGCTCACGCAAAAGTACGCTGGCGGCGTTGTTCCTATCGTTCTTCGGAAGGTTCAGCGGTACGGATTTGCCGTTGTCATTCAGTGATACGTTAAACAGCATTCTCACCAACATCAATACGCTCAAGGATGTGCTGACCTGCATCGACGACTTCCACCCCGGTACCCGGGCAGCCGAGAAAAGGGATACCAACATCGCCCAAGGTATCGACCGCGCCTTTGGTGACCGCATCGGTAAAGGTCGGTTGACTTCCGATTGTACACCGATGGAAGCCCGACCTCCGCAGGGCAACGCTATCGTGACAGGCGAGACTGTTCCCGACGTCGGCGAGAGCGGCACCGCCAGAACCTTCACGCTGGAGATAAAGCGCGGAGATGTAGATTTGAAAAATCTCAGCTACTTTCAGAGTGAAGCGAAAAACGGAACGCTGATGAGTTGTCTGCTTTCATATACGGAGTGGATCAAGGGCATCTACCTGCACAATGAATCCGCACAGGGAATTTTGCTCGAGGATTTGCGTGAGAGCTTTGAAGCCTACCGCGACGAATTCATCAAAACAGACAGTCGCAGTCACGGCAGAGTATCTGAGATAGTTGCATGGTTGACGATCGGTATGAAATACTTTCTGGAGTTTCTGTATATCCGCAGCATCATTGAAGAGACGGAAAAGGAATCTGTCCTGTGGGAGTATCGCGAAATTCTATTTGACTTAGCGAAAGGTCAAAGCGACAGCATCGAGCAGGATAATCCTGTGGTAACGTTCATTCAGAAGCTTTACTCACTTCTCGGAAGCGGACAGGCGGTTGTGTTGGACAGAACGAAACCGATCGAGTATATGCCGGTAAACTTTATCGGATATGAAGATGAAAAGTATTACTGTCTGAACGCGGACATGGCTCACAGGGCGGTCGTGCAGCTGTGCAGGGAACAGGGAGAATCCTTTACTCTCAACAAGAAATCTTTGATCAAAGCACTGGCTGAGGAAGGCTTGCTGGATTCGGATAAAGGCAAAAATGTTAAGTCCGTCAACGTATATGGAAAGGGAAGTATAAAGCTGCTCTGCATCGACAAGGAGAAAGCCGACCAAATCATAGCCTTGTCCGAATAAGGGGTGATACGGGGAATAACGGTTCGAAAACGGCATGGACACTGGATTTATTCCTTTCTCTGTTGGGGTGAGCTTCGGGTGAGAAAATCCCCTTAGCTTCCCCGAGCGGATTTCTCAAAAGTCTCATGGAATCTGGTTTTTCTTCAATTCTCCCCCTAATCCCCCCGAAAAAACCAGTACCCCTATTCTACAAAAACCGCATATCAAATTCAAGCGGATTTTGTCGAAGCGAGGGAAAGTTTTTAAGCCTACTTTTCCTCTTTATTGCCAGTTTCGCCTTCGTATTACGACCGCCGGTTTCCGGCGGCCGCGAAGGCAGATGCGGGCAAGGCCCGCACCCCTTTAAAAAACTATTTGGAGGTATATTTTTATGAAAAAACAAGCGAAAACAAAAATTCTCTCCTGCCGTGTCACGCCCGAGCAGAGAGAAATGATTGAAGAAAAGGCGTATTCTTCCTACCGAACGCCGAGCATGTATCTGCGTGACTGCGCGCTTGACAAGAAGATCGTTGTCATAAACGGCATCGACGAGCTCACGGTTGAGCTGAGAAGAATCGGCAACAATCTCAACCAACTAACGCGCGCGGTCAACTCCGGTTACGCTTACGAGGTTGATTTGCGCGAGACGAGAGAGGAGGTAGCACGGATATGGCAATCGTTAAATTCGCTCCTGCAGGAAGTCCGCTGAACAATATTTTTGATTATGTCATGCGCGACGAAGCGACAGAGGACAAGCTCATCAGCGGTGTGAACTGTTCTCCCGAGAGCGCTCTCGATGAATTCCGGTTCGTCAAGAAGCGTTTTCACAAGGAGGACGGCAGGAGTTACTACCACATCGTTCAGTCATTCTCGCCCGACGACGACCTCACTCCCGAGACGGCTCACGAGATCGGCTTGAAATTTGCGGAGTACTTTCCGGGCTTTCAGATCGTTGTCGCCACGCACGTTAACACCAATGCCATCCACAACCACCTGATCATGAACAGCGTCAACTACGAGAACGGCAAGATGTTTCACCAGAGCCGCAACGAAATGCTGCAGGCAAAGGAGTACTCTAATCAGCTCTGCCGTGAATATGGTCTAAGCGTTACCGAGGTCAAAACGAAGAATCCGCGGCACGCAAAATGGAAACGTGACCTGCTTCAAGTCGCGGAATATGCTCTCGGACACTCCTCGACGAAAGAAGAATTCATCGATTATATGCGTTATCACGGCTACGATGTGCAGTGGGAGGACAAGTATAAATATATCACTTTCACCTCGCCGGAGGGCTGGAAGGTGCGAGACAACAAGCTCTTTGACGAGCGGTTCCTCAAGGATAACCTCGAAATATATTTTGCCTTGGGCGGCTGCGACAGCGCGATAATCGACCCGTACTTCGACTACGTTACACCGAATCACCCTGACTGCTATACCATGACGTACAGCGACGGTCTGATCAATCTCCTTGGTGATTTGCTCTCAACCGTGCCCGATGATTACTATTATCAGCCGCAGTATATCGATGAAATGAGTACGGCAGAAAAAGAAAGAATCGAAAAAATCCTCGGAAGAAGGATCTGCAACGAGGCGTTTTACACCTACTGTACCCGTGAGGACTACGAGCGCGAGCAGGGAATTTCTATGTAAAAAATCTATCAAATGAAAGGATTGATGACAAATATGAATCGGTTTGATTTCAGAATCTACTACCATATTATCAGAATTATAAAAACAATTCGCCGACTTTACTACGGCGGGGAAAGGAGTTATATGGCGAGAAACGCTGATCCGATTATTATTTCCACGGTTGAATTCGACTACATCGGAACCGATGAGCAGTTCAACACGTTCTTGAAATCCGTAGTCAAAGACTACATTTCCGAAAACAATTTACTGCCGGACGAGGATTTTTGTTTGGAAAAATCTGCGTAATTTGTCTGGATATTCAATAAAAACTGTGATATGTTGTGGTTGCACAGAGGTAGCGCGACCACAACATTCACGCGAGAAACGAAAGGAGAATACACATGAGAGTATGGTTATACTACCGTTTGTCACGCGACGATGACGCTGAGCAGAACTCGCTGACAAACCAAAGAAATATTTTAGTAGAGTACGCAAAAGCACGCAATCATCAAATCGTCGGAGAATCCTTTGATGATAACGTCAGCGGAATGACCTTCGAGCGCGAAGGCATTGAGAAAATCTATGAGCAGTTCGATAAGAAATCTATCGACGCGGTAGTCGTCAAAGACCTGTCGCGGCTCGGCAGACACCGAACACAGACGATGGTTTTCATCGACGAGCTGCGCCGTCATAATATCCGCGTGCTGTCGGTTACGGAAAACATCGACTCATTCAACGAAGCGGACGATTTGACGATCGGCTTCAAGGGAATCATCAATGATATGTACTGCAAGGATACCTCGCGCAGAATCGCTGCCGGCTATCTTCAAAAGCAGCGTGAGGGAATCGTCTTGTCCGTTCCGCTCGGTTATTTCAAGGACAAAAACACCGACGAGGTCGTCATTATTGAGGAAGAAGCAGAGATCGTCAGAAGGATTTACGACCTCTACCTGCAAGGCTACGGTCTGAAAAGTATTGCAGATAAGCTCAATTCAGAGGGAGTCAAATCACCGCTTTACTACCAAACAACGAAACTGAAAAAGAAACCAATGCGCACTGCGCCGAAAATCACCAAGCGGTTTCTGTGGAACGGTACGACGGTCAAACGAGTCTTAACCAACGAGTTTTACAAAGGAACGCTCGTCTGTCACAAAACACACACTAATAAAATATATCATACCCGCGAAGTGCTTCCTGTTGAGGAAAACTTTGTGCATGAGGATTTTGTACCTGCTATCATTTCAAAAGAGAAATGGGAGCAGGTACAAACTATTTTTGAGCAGAAAAAGAAGAATGTCAGAGCGAGCTCAGGCAAACCCTGTCACCGTTATACCGGACTGCTTCGCTGCGAGGAATGCGGCTGTAACTTTGTATGTAAAATCAGACGTTGGGCTGGATTGCCTGACCGTTACGAGTACAACTGCACCAGTTATCACCGCTACGGCAAGAATTATTGCACGCCTCACAGGATAAATGAATCTATGCTCGACGAACTGATTTACAAGGAATTGTTATCCATAAAGGATAGGGCAATTGCAAATTATCAGTCCATTGAAACCGACGTCAAGCGGTGGATGAAATCGAAAAGCAATGTCAGCAACAAGCTTGATGAACTGGACAGGACGCTCCGTCAGCGCATGACTGACCAAGAAGGAATCCTGCTCGAACGCATCCGCGACAAAGAACATACTGAGATTTACACGCGTATGTTGAAGCTCTGTGAGGATGATATCAAGCGGTTGAAAAAGGAAATCGCCGCCATAACCGACTACAGCGCGACCATCAAAAAGCGCAAGGCAGAGTTGAAAGAGAGCGTCGATCTAATTGAGCAAATCATTCAGGAAGGTGCTATCAGCGACGCCAACCTCCGATTGCTGGTAGACAGTATCGTTATCTCAGAAAAAGATAAAAAGCTCCACATCAAAATCAACCTCAACGCCAAATTTGATTGTCATAAAGATTGCTATGATACGGAGGGAAATTTGACGGAGAGAATGTTTATTGCATAAATACAGCTTGGCAGACGCGAAACAATGCAACCATTTTTATTGTAAGATATACACAAATACCTCAAATGGTATTTGTTGAACACTTACCAAACTTCGTAACATGCAGATAACGAGTCTGCCAAGATTTTTAGCAATGAAAAAAGCCCAAAAAGCCAGTGTTTATCAGCTTTTTGGGCTTGGTGCGGGTAACAGGACTTGAACCTGCACGGAGTATTCCGCAAGAACCTAAATCTTGTGCGTCTGCCAGTTCCGCCATACCCGCATTTCTAAAAATCAGGTCGTGAAACCCGAAGTTATTACATATTCAATTTTTCCACCGAGGTATCGTCACCTAAATCCGGCGCGTCTGCCAATTCCGCCACGGGCGCTTATCAAATTGAAAGTTGAAAATGAAAAATTCACTAAGGTTTAATCGGAGCGAAGCGACCCTGAATTTTCAACTTTCCATTTTCAATTATCCATTTTTACGTCGATTTGTATTATACCCATATCGGCTGAGATTGTCAATAAAGAACTGTTAAGGTAACGGTTCCTTGCTGTCGATCTCTTCTTTGATTCTATCAAAGGTCACGCCGTATTTTTTTGCGATATCGGCGGCGTAGCTGACGCCCTGCGGCGGCGCGATACTGACCTTGAAGCTGCGTTCGCCGTCATGCACGCCGGTGATCAGACTTTCGGCGAGGCTGTCGCCTTCGACAGCGGCGTTGATCTCCCCTACCGAGCAAGCCAGCTCATGCATGTGGGTGTTGAAGATCGCGCGGCAGCCGAGGTACCGCATGGATTTGACGACGTCCTTCGCGATAAACACGCCCTCGGCGACGCTGGTGGTCGCGAGGCTTTCGTTGAGCAGCAGCAGGCTATATCGTGTCGCGACCTTGAAGATGCCGGAGAGCCGCTGACTCTCCTCCCCCAGTCTGCCTAAATCGACGGTGTCGTTCTCATCGGCGGGAAAATGGGTGTAGATATTGTCGCACGGGCTGACAGAAGCCGCGCTCGCAGGGATATATACGCCCCACTGCGCCATCAGCATCGCGAGTCCGATCGCCTGAGTGAAGATCGTCTTGCCGCCGCGGTTGGGTCCGGTCAGGATATAGATGCGGCGCTCGTCGTTGAAATCGAAATCATTGGTGATGATATTGATCTCTTCGCCGCGTATCTTGTTGATCGCTAACTTGAGGTTGTAAACGTCCTTGAAGGTGCAATTGCGGTCGTCGGGCTCGGTGATTTCGGGCTTACAGACAGGCATACCGGTCGCCTGCAGCTTTTCCGTCAGCTCCGCCCAGCGGTTATAAAAGAGTATCTCCGGCATGAGGCTGATCAGCGAATAGCCGTTGATCTTAACATACTTCTTGATTTTGGATTTGATCTCATTGACGGTATGGCGCATGATCTCGGTCACCTGCTTGCGCATCGCGTCGGAAAGCGGGTCCTTGCCGGTCGCGCCGTTATCCTGCAGTTGGATATCGTGAGTAGAGCCCTCCGTCACCACCATTCCCATCGATATCTTCGAGGAGGAAGGGGTCGTCGCGTGAAAACGGTGATTATCTCCCAAGTTCGCGCCGTGGCGCAGATCATCCTTTTTATCTGTAAAGCCTTTGAAGCGGCTCATCAGCCCCGAATCTGTGAACTTGGTATCGTTCAGGGATACGATGCCCGCGAACTCCGGTCGAAGGAGTTTATCCAGATTAACGCCGATGGTAACGCTCTTAAGGCGCTGCGCCTTCATCATGGTCTCGTCTATATCCGCTTTCAGCTCATCAAAGCCGCTTTCGCGGTCGATCGACGTGACGAGATCGCGCAGATCGCGCATACCCTGCGAGGTAATATCCATCGAATTCAGCGTATCTTTGATCATCCTGATACAGGCGATATAGTCGTCGATCTCGCGCAGGCGGTTGATCAGCGACCAGAGCGCGGAAGAATCTCTGTCCATCTGGAAGCGTTCGAGATCGCGCAGATCGGCGAGCTTCAGCACCAGCTCGGACATCGCCTCTCTGAGCTGCGGAAAGCGCAGGAAATCTTCAAAAATATCATGACGGAAACGGATGATCTCGGGATCCATCGGGATCCGCGTCAGCATACCGCGCAGATGGGGGCGCTCGTTTTGTTTATCGGTGAGTGCATCCAGAATAAAGTCGATCGACAAATCGTTTTCCGCTTCAGGCGGCAAAACCCGATAGGATTTCTCCGTGCCGTTCGGATTCATCAAGCTGAATTTCATACTGACCTCCGGCGAAATGTTATGATCTAATGATACACTAACGACTATCACATTTCAAGTCAAAGATCAGGGTTTGAACAAAAATATAAATCCCCTTACAACAAAGTCATAAGGGGATACGGTTATCTATTATCAGCCGCGGTAGAGCTTCTTTGTCTCGTACTTCGGCTCGGTGGTCAGGAGGATGCCTAACTTCTTCAGCGTACGGGTATCGGTCTCGGAAAGGATGACCGTCGCGTGAGCCTCCGCGCCGTGGAGCTTTTCGAGCTGCTGCATCGCGAGGCGGGCGGTCGGGTTGGTAACGGCGCTGATTGACAGAGCGATCAGGATCTCGTCCGTATGCAGACGGGGATTGACGGAGCCGAAGCTGTCGACCTTGAGCTTCTGGATCGGCTCGATAACGGCGGCGTCGATCAGATCAACGCCCTTCGGAATGTTGCCCAGATACTTCATCGCGTTGAGCAGCATCGCGGAGCACGCGCCTAAAAGGTCAGATGTCTTACCGGTGATGATGGTACCGTCCTCGAGCTCGATCGCGGCGGCGGGACTGCCGGTTTCCTCTTCCCTATTCAGCGCGGCGGCGATCACGGGACGGTCGTCGGCAGATAGCTTGTTCTGCTTCATCAGCAGACCGATCTTATACGCCTCGTCTGCGGGGCCGTTGCCCTTGGTGTGGTTGCACATCGCCGTGTAATAGCGGCGGATGATCTCCTGATTCGCGGCGGCGCAGGTCGCCTCGTCGTCGACGATGCAGTTGCCCGCCATATTGACGCCCATATCGGTCGGCGACTTGTACGGAGATGCGCCGAGGATGGTCTCGAACATGGTGTTCAGCACCGGGAAGATCTCGATGTCGCGGTTATAGTTGACGGTGGTCTCACCGTAAGCCTCCAGATGAAAGGGGTCGATCATGTTCACGTCGTTGAGATCGGCGGTAGCGGCTTCATAAGCGACGTTGACAGGATGCTTGAGCGGCAGGTTCCAGATCGGGAAGGTCTCAAACTTCGCGTAGCCCGCCTTCACGCCGCGCTTGTTCTCGTGATAGAGCTGAGAAAGGCAGACAGCCATCTTGCCCGAGCCGGGACCGGGTGCGGTGATGACAACCAGACGGCGGGAGGTCTCCACATAGTCGTTCCTGCCGTAGCCGTTATCGCTGACGATCAGGTCGATGTCCGAGGGATAGTTCGGGATACTGAAATGGTGATAGACCTTGATATCATTCTCGGTCAATTTCTCGGCGAACTTGCATGCCGCCGGCTGATCGGCAAAGCGGGTCAGCACGACGCTGCCGACATACAGACCGCGGCTGCGGAAGACGTCGATCAGACGGAAAACGTCAAGATCGTAGGTGATACCGAGGTCGCCGCGCACTTTGTTCTTTTCGATATCGTCGGCGTTGATGACGATGACGATCTCCGCCTCATCCTTGAGCTGCATGAGCATCTGCAGCTTGGAGTCGGGCTTGAAGCCCGGCAGGACGCGGGACGCGTGGTAATCGTCAAAGAGCTTTCCGCCGAACTCCAGATAGAGCTTGTCGCCGAACTGCGCGATGCGGTCGCGGATGTGCTGGCTTTGCATGTCCAGATACTTTTGATTGTCGAATCCGATTTTCATAATACCATTCCCCTATGTTCAAATTACAAAAATACACAATTAATATAGCACAACAAAAACGAGCTATAAATATGTAAAAGAAATTTGACGAATTTTTATCGCAATCGTACTGCGGCGTAGACAAAGCGCATCTTTTATGTTAAAATCTGTATCAAATCCAAAGGAGGTGTGTGATGAAAAAGAGAACGCTGATCGGCTTGATCTGCGTCGTCGTCCTGACGGTCACAGCGGTCGTCCTTCTCCCTACCGTTTACACCTCCCCCGCCGTCGCCGACGAAAACGAACCTCCTGCGGTTTGTTTCATCAACGAAGATGATAACGAGATCGCCGCGCAGGAAGATCAACAATGCGCCGCCTATGCCGCCGCTTACGTCATGCGTCATTTCGGAGAAGAAGTCAGCGGCAGCGATCTGGCGCCGCAAATCAAACGTGTTTTCGGTTTTGTATCGCCGAGCTGTACCGTTAAACTGTTCAAGGATCACGGCTATGAAGTGAAGGCATATCACGGCGATATCCTTACCCTGAAGCAAGCTGTCGCCGAAGGAACACCCGTCGTCGTCTTTATCAGGATTCCGCACGATACACATTACGCGGCGGTAACGGGATATGATGAAGATTTCATCTATCTGGCAGATTCGATGACGGAGAATACCAACGCCGACGAATTGAGCTACAACAGAAAAGTGCATATCGAAGAATTTGAAAAGCTGTGGAAAACCGGCACGCTCACAGCGAACAACGTATATATCACCGTAAAGGAAAGACGCTGAACGAAACCCGTTCAGC
>JAFRDE010000013.1 GCA_017403985.1 Ruminococcus sp.
GAAGCAGTTATTGGCGAGCAGATTTGAGTCTGATCGAGGAAAAACCGCAGCGAATACTGACGTATTCACGAGGATTTTGACGAAGAGCAGGCACAAATATGCCGCCAAGAACCGATTGGGGGTTCGACTCCCGTTACCTTAACCTATAGTATTCTACATGAATATTAGTCTCATGTCAAGAAAAATGCATTCAGCGGTATCTGTTTATTTTCACATTATATTTGAAAAATCTCCGCTTCTGTGCTATAATCCCTTTGAAAAGAGGGATACCATGAAACTGAGAAAAGAGGCGGTCGTCACCGCCAGCCTGTGTGATTTCAACGTCCGGCTGAACGTCAAGGGCACGTTCGATCTGCTGCAGGACTACCTGACCGAAATGCTCGGCGAGCTTGAACTGGACGGCATCTCGCTGCGCGAAAAATACGGCTGCGTATGGGTCTTCACCCGCAACCGCGTCGAGATCGACCGCGAGCTGAACTGGAAAGAGCCCTATATCGCCGAGAGCTTTATCTCGTCGGCAAAGGGCGCGAAGATGACCGTCGACACCGTCCTCAAGGACATGGACGGCAACATCTGCGTCTACTCGCGCATCGAAATGTGCGTCTGGGATCTCTCGGCAAAGAAGATCCGCCGCATCCGCGACGTCGGCGTGACCTCCGATACCCATACGGAAGCGCCCGAGCGGGAGATCGAGTTCAGCCGTCTCAAGCACGAGGGACTGGAGGAGATCGACCGGCTGATCGTCAAGTCGGGCGACATCGACTTCATCCGCCATACCAACAACGTCTCCTACGTACGCTTCATCATGAACACCTACTCCGTCAAGGAGCTGACCGAGCGCCCGGTAAAGATGATCGAAGTGCGCTACGCGGGCCAGACCCACGAGGGCGACGAACTCATCATCCGCAAGGCGATTCAGGACGGCAGAGAGCTGTTCGACGTTGTCATGGGCGGCATGACCGCCGTCGAATGTGAGATCGTAAGATAGTGAGGAGTTAGGAGTGAGAAGTTAGGAGTCTATGGCGGACTCTGTCCGCACCTGATTCCTATTGACAACTGCAAACTTCCTTAAAATGCAACCTCTTGCGGTTCGATAAGAACTGCAAGAGGTTTTATGCTTTTTGTTTAAACGAAGCGAGTGACCAAAACTCCTCACTCCTAACTCCTCACTCCTAACTCTTCAATGTTCTCATAACTCTGCTCGATCTCCTTGGAATAGGTCTGTGCGGCGGCGATGATATCGCCGCTCTCCGCGGCAAGATTCGCAACAATCCCCACGGAAACGGTCAAAAAGCGCATAGCTGCCATGATGTTGCCGTCATTGATCGCGCCGAGAAGGTAGCGGTACAGCCAGTACAGCGAAAGGTTGGTCAACTCCCTCTCATATCGTGAAAAATCAGGCTGTTTCTCCGCGGCGAGGACGAATAACAAACGGTTCTTTTCATCGATATACTCCAGCTGTTCAAACACATCTGGATCATTACCGGCGGGATCAAACACAACGCCCGTCTTCGCCCTCTGCGCTTCCGCAGCCGCCCGCAAAATCCGCTCGAACCGCTCTTCAAGGGGGATCCGCTGCGTCAGGATGTCCGCCGCCCGTTTGCGAACGTTCAGCAAAAGCCGCATGGTCTCCGCGTCATAATCCTCACAGTTCTTCGCTTGGATATCATAAAAATCGGCGTACGCGCCGTCAGTCGTGAGGATCAGCCGTGCCGCCTCGGGACAGGCGAGCGCCAGCGTATGCTCCGTAAACACGGTGTAATCCATTGTGATGCGCGGAAAGCGCGCGCAGGTCGCGCACAGATGCTCTTCGCCCAACGCACGGTAGATATCGCACAGCCTGTCCGCGCCCCAGAAGGGGCATTTTTTGTTTTCGGCAAGGCGAAACACACGGTCGCCATCAGCATCCGTGATGATCGCCTCTCTCAGCTTTTCGCCGAATTCTCCCTGTACGGTATTGTAGAATTGTTCGGCATCGCTGTCGATCACCACGTCCCACCCCTGACAGCAGGAGTCGGGACAGTCAGCGGCGATACAGCGGAAGTCTTGATAATAAGTCGGATAATAATGTTTCATAGTCATAGAATACTCTTGGTCATCGGTCACCGGTCACTGGTCACTGGTCACTGGTCACTGGTCACTGGTCACTGGTCACTGGTCACTGATATTATCCGTCAGTTACATCATAAAGTCAACAAAAACCTCTTGCATTTTTTCCAAACAGTGTTATAATATAATTCGAAAAAAGAAAATGTGCCGATTGAATCATGCAGAAAAGCCACCGTTCATATACATGAAACGGACTTGACCGCGTGAGGACGGCACTCCGGAGAATCCCAACATTGGGTGCCGAAGGGGCAAGCACAGTAATGTGTCAATCTCTCAGGCAAAAGGACGGAGCTTTGATAGGACGTTTTTGTGGGTCATAGCTTCGGCTATGGCTTTTTTTAGTGATCAGTGGTTAGTGACCAGTGATCAGTGATATCCCATAAGAGGAGGAAATAAAAATGTGGGACAGTTTTTTGAAAACCGTTGAACAGGTCAACGGCATCATCAACAGCTATGTCTGGGGATGGCCGACGATCATCCTGATCCTCGGCACCGGTCTGCTGCTGACCATCCGCACCCGCTGCCTGCAGGTGCGCAAGTTCGGCGAATCGCTCAACACCACCATCGTGCCGACGATCAAGAGCCTCGGCAAAAAGAAGCAGGCTGACGGCAGAGTGCGCTCGATCTCGCAGTTCGAGGCGTTCTCGACCGCGATCTCCGGCACCGTCGGCACCGGCAACATCATCGGCGTCGTTGCGGCGATCCTGACTGGCGGTCCGGGCGCCGTGCTGTGGATGTGGATCTCCGCGTTCTTCGGCATGATCACCAACTACGCCGAAAACGTCCTCGGTCTGTACTTCCGTAAAAAGGACAGCAAGGGCAACCTCTCCGGCGGCTCGTTCTACTACATCGCCTTCGGTCTGAAATGGAAATGGCTGGCGTACCTTGCCTCCATCTTCTGCATCTTCGCCGCTATCGGCATGAGTGGCGTCCAGACCAACAAGATCTCCGGCTCCTTAGCGGAGGCGTTTTCGCGTATGACCGGCTCGAGCGAGAATACACAGCTGGTCAAGCTGATTGTCGGCATCGTCGTCGCGGTCGTCGCCGGCTTTATCATCATCGGCGGCATCAAGCGCATCGGCAAGGTCGCGTCCATGCTGGTACCGTTCATGTCCCTTTTATTCATCGTGCTGGCGATCATCGCCATCGCTACCCACTACTACCGCATCCCCGAAGCCTTCGCCCTGATCTTTTCCAAGGCGTTCAACTTCAGCGCCGTCGGCGGAGGTATACTGGGCTTCACCTTCGCGACCGTCATCAAAAAGGGTATGGCGCGCGGCGTGTTCTCCAATGAAGCGGGCTTAGGCTCCTCCGTTATCGCGCACTCCGCGTCAGAGACCCGCGAACCCGTTAAACAGGGCCTGTGGGGTGTGTTCGAGATCTTCTTCGACACCTTCATCATCTGCACCTTGACCGCCTTGATGTTCCTGACCACCTTCGACGTCAACACCCTCTCCCCCGATATGGAGGACGCAGTCATGTCGATGTCCGTCTTCTCCACCAACTTCGGCGCGTTCGGCACGGCGACCTTCTCGATCATCCTGCCGCTGTTCGCCTTTACCACCATCATCGCGTGGTCGTACTACGGTGAGAAGGGCGTGGAGTTCTTCTTCGGCTTTTTGAAGGAGGAACACCGCAAGATCCCCGTCACGATCTTCAAGGTACTGTACGTCCTGCTGATCGCGGTATCGGCGACCATCCACAGCCAGGTGGTATGGGATATCAGCGACACCTTCAACGGCTTGATGGCGCTGCCCAACCTGATTTGCCTGGTCGCGCTGTCGGGACTGGTATGGAAAATCACCAAGAACTACTTCGACCGCAAAAAAGGCGCGAAGATCGAGCCGATGCTCTCGGCATATCCCGATATGAACGAAGAGTTCAAGCAGGATATCATGAGCGGCGATCAGGAAATGCAATAGAACACCTTAGAACCATTCCGGACGGCAGCGCACAGCTGCCGTCCTTTTTATGTGCCGCAAAAATCACGACAAAGATAAACACCGGACAAGATACCCGCCTCTGTCGCTTCGCGAATTTCCCTGCGGGACGCGGACGAGCCATGCTCGTCCCTCCTGCTCACTGCCCGCTGACTCCCCCGCTTTGTGTATTATGAATAGAAACGGCGCACAAAAGCTATTCAATAAGCGAATTGTCTTTTTTTATCGTATATGTTATTATTTATTATATATAAAAACATCCTTTCAAATTTGTAAAAACGTCACACTTTATTATGAGAGAAATCATCGATATCAACAACAACTGGGAATTCACCTCATGCCGGTCGGAGGACTTTGCGTGCGGCAAAAGCACCGCCGAACCCGTTCGTCTGCCCCACACCTGCAAGGTCACACCGTTCCACTATTTTGACGAGAGCGAATACCAGATGGTCTGCGGCTATCGCAGGCGACTGGACCTGAGCGGCAAGGGTGATCGGCGCGCGTTCGTCGTCTTCGGCGCGGCGGCGCATTACGCGAAAGTCTATCTTGACGGAGTGCTGATCGGCGAGCACAAGGGCGGCTATACCGCCTTTGAAGTCGAGCTGATCACCGATAACCCATCTCCCCTTTTATATGTCGAACTCGACACGCGCGAGAGTCTCGACTTCCCGCCGTTCGGCAAGGTCATCGACTACATGACCTACGGCGGCTTATACCGCGAGGTCCGGCTTGAATACCGCCCGTACAACCGTATCGGCGACCTGTTCGTCAAGCCTGCCGTCCCGTCTTCTGTCAGGACAAGCGCCGGAAAGAACAAAAAGCTGATCGGCGGACTTACCTTTGACGGTGTGATCAATTGCGAAATCGATATCATCGGAGAAGCCGACGCTGTCAAACTCACGGCATATGACAAAGACGGCGATATGCTTGCCGAACGCGAGAACCCGTACGGCGGTCCCTATACCCTCACTGTCCCCAAGGCGCGGCTGTGGGATATCGAGAGCCCCGTTCTGTACGATATCAAAGCGGAGCTGATCAAGGACGGCGAGACCGTCGACAGCCTGACGCGCCGCGTCGGTTTCCGCCGCATCGAGTTCAAGGCGGACGGCTTTTATCTCAACGGCAGAAAGCTCAAGCTCCGCGGGCTGAACCGTCACCAGAGCTACCCCTACGTCGGCTACGCGATGCCGTGCTCCATGCAGCGGCTGGACGCGGATATTCTCAAATACGAATTAGGCTGCAACGCCGTGCGCACCTCGCACTATCCCCAGTCGCACCACTTCATCGAGCGATGCGACGAGATCGGGCTTTTGGTCTTTACCGAGATCCCCGGCTGGCAGAACATCGGCGGGGACGCGTGGAAGGACGTCGCGGTACAGTCCGTCGGCGAGATGGTACAGCAGTACCGTAACCACCCCTCGATCATCCTCTGGGGCGTGCGCATCAACGAAAGCCCCGACGATCACGACCTTTACGTACGTACCAACGCGGCAGCGCATGAACTCGACCCCACCCGTCCCACCGGCGGCGTGCGCTATCAAAAAAAGAGCGAGCTGCTCGAGGACGTTTATACCTACAACGACTTCAGCCACGACGGCAAATCGCCGGGATGCGAGCCGAAAAAGGCGGTCACCTCCGAGCTGACCAAGGCGTTCCTCATTTCGGAATACAACGGCCACATGTTCCCGACCAAGCCCTATGACGACGAGGAACACCGCGCCGAGCATATGCTGCGGCACGCGCGCGTGCTGGACGCCGTCAGCTCCCATGACGATATCGCGGGCTCGTTCGGATGGTGCTTCTTCGACTATAACACCCACAGGGAATTCGGCGCGGGCGACCGCGTATGCTACCACGGCGTATGCGATATGTTTCGCAACAAAAAGCTCGCCGCCTACGTTTACGCGGTACAGCAGGACGCGGTTTCCATCCTCTCTTTGAGCTCGTCGATGGATATCGGCGACCACCCCGCAGGCAACCGCGGACGCGTTTACATCCTCACCAACGCCGACAGCGTCCGCTTCTATAAAAACGACAGCTTCATCCGCGAATACACCCACGCGGATTCTCAGTTCCGGCATCTTAACCGTCCCCCGATCGAGATCACCGATTACATCGGTCCCCTGATCGAGGAGAATGAGGATTTCGCCCCCGCACAGGCGGATTTCGTCAAGGATATCCTCAACGAAAGCGCCCGCTTCGGCATGAACGGTATTTCCGCCGAATCCAAGCGCAAGGCGGCGGTTCTGATGCTGAAGTATCACATGACCTATGAGGACGCCTACCGTCTGTACGGCAAGTACATCGGCAACTGGGGCGAAAAGAGCGTCACCTTCCGCTTTGAAGCGATCAAAAGCGGCAAGGTCGTCAAAACGCTGACGGTCTCACCGTTTGAACAGCGCCGGCTGGAAGCGCAAGTCAGCCACACCGAACTGGTCGAGGACAAAACCTACGACGTCGCCGCGGTACGCATCCGCATGACCGACCAAAACGGCAATACCCTCCCCTATATGAACGGCGCTGTCACAGCCCATATCGAGGGCGAGGCGGAGCTCATCGCAGAGGAGCCCGTAATGCTGCGCGGCGGTATGGGCGGCGTATATGTCCGCACCATCGGAAAAAGCGGCAAAGTAACCCTCACGCTCAGCGCCGAGGGCTGTCAGCCGATAACCATAGTATTCAATATCACATCCCAATCAGGCAAGGAGGATCGCGATGGATAATAAGAGCAAAATCATTTTCGGCAATCCGATCAGCGCCAAGGACTACAAAAAGGCGCTCGCAAGCAAAAAGAAATTCCTCAAAAAATACGGCGACGACAGCAAGAAGGCGTACGCGGCAAAGCTCGTTGAAAACGC
Organism: Ruminococcus sp.; assembly: GCA_017403985.1. GTDB lineage: Bacteria > Bacillota > Clostridia > Oscillospirales > Acutalibacteraceae > Ruminococcoides. Next base: position 6,908 of record JAFRDE010000013.1, read on the forward strand.
CACGCTGAACGCCCCCTTGGGCGTGCTGGATATCCGTGTCGGCGAGGGTGAGGGCGAGATCCCCTTTGACATGGAAAAGGGAATCATCGTCGGCAACATCCGCATGGGCTTCGGTCACTACCGCATCTCTATCGCGATGGCATCGGCCGCCCACGCGCTGGGATACACCCCCTACTGGATGGATCTCAACTCCTACAGGGACACCACCTGCACCAAGGTCATCGGCGAGCAGAACGACCTCTACAGCCTCGGCTCGCGCCTTTCTCAAAAGAGCAGGCTGTTCAACAAGATCGTATGGGAGCCGATGAACTACGAGGGCTTCCGTCAGCTCTCTTACAACGCCGCGGATCAGAAGAACGCCGAGCTGATGGCGCCCGTATTCCATAGCGTCCCCAAGGATATTCCCCTGATCGGCACCCACGTATGGCCGGCGCAGGCGGCGATCCACGCCGGCATGAAGCACGTCGTCAACGCCATCCCCGACAACTGGCCGATGGCACTGCACCTCGCCGAGGGCGCGACCCACACCATCCAGACCCGCCAGAGCTACATGGGCTACCGCATCCTCAACGGCTTCAAAAAGAAACAGGTCTTAAAACCGATGCCGGCGAAGGACCTCGTCTACACCGGACACTATATCGACCATGAGCTGGTCGCGAATATCGAAAAAGACTGTGACGCGCGCATGAAGCGCAAGACGGACGGCGAACCGATGCGCTTCCTGCTCACGATCGGCGGCGCGGGCGCTCAGCGCGAGCTCTTCGCCGCGGTCATCAAATACCTCATGCCTTCCGTCAAAGCGAAAAAAGCCGCCCTCTACGTCAACGTCGGCGACTACAGAGCGGTATGGGACGAGCTGTGCAAAGAGATCCCCGAGCTCGCTTCACAGAGCACGACCCACTTCAACGACTGGGACGATACCAACGCCTTCGCACAGGACGCCCTGATCGGAAAGGTGGAAGGCGTCCACGCCTTCTGGCACGAGAACATCTTCGAGGCGGTCTACTGCACCAACCTTTTGATGCGCTCCGCGGACGTCCTGCTGACCAAGCCCTCCGAGCTCGCCTTCTACCCCATCCCGAAGCTCTTCTTAAAGCGCATCGGCGGGCACGAAAAATGGGGCGCGATCCACAGTGCCGAGATGGGCGACGGCACCCTCGAGTGCGAGGATATCCCCCACACCCTGCAGATGGTCAGCCTCTTTTTAAACGAAGAAGCTACCCTGAAAACCATGTGCGACTGCATCAAAGCGAACAAGATCGCGGGGCTCTACGACGGCGCGTACGAGGTCGTGAAGCTCGCGATGGCGAAAAAAACAGTGGTTAGTGGTCAGTGACCAGTGACCGGATTATGATAAGGAACAAAAGAACAACTCCTTTATCGGCAACTTCAAAATATATTGTAATCAAAATATATTGTAATCTATCAAAAAGTCATTACTGACCACTGGTCACTAATACCGGAGGAAAACTATGAAACGCTTAACCAAAAGACAAATGAGAATCTTTGCTGTCGGTCAGCTCGGATGGTCGACCCTCAGCGGCATCATCAGCGCGTGGTTCGTCACCTTCTATCTGCCCACACAGGTGGATATCGAAGGCGGCGCCATACAGTACATCGTGCCCGGTCTGGTCATCGGCGGCTTTCTGACCGTTCTCGGTCTGATCACCGCCCTGTCCCGTATCTTTGACGCGATCACCGACCCGTGGATCGCCTCGCTCTCCGACCGCAGCAAGAACCCGCGCGGCAGGCGCATCCCCTTCATGCAGTACGCGGCTATCCCGCTCTCCCTCGTCACCGTCCTGCTGTTCTGTGCGCCGGTCAACATGATCAGCGGCTGGAATATCGCGTGGATCGCGGTGTTCATCGTGCTGTTCTACCTGTTCATGACCATGTACTGCACCCCCTACAACGCTCTGATCTCCGAATTCGGCAAGACGCAGGACGACCGCATGTATATTTCCACCGCAATCTCCCTGACCTTCTTCGCAGGCACGATGCTCGCCTATACCCCCTTCGTCTTCGCAGGCATGCTGCGCGGCAGCGTGGGCTTTGCGTGGAGCTACCGCATCTGCTTCATCGTGCTGGCGGTCGTCTCCTGCATCTGCATGCTGATCCCCACCTTCTGCCTGAAGGAAAAGGAATTCGTCGATACCAAGCCCTCTAACGTCAATATGCTCAAGTCCCTCGGCGCGACCTTCAAGAACAAGGATTTCCGCACCTTCGTCGGCTCCGACATCATGTACTGGGTCGGTCTGACCCTGTTCCAGACGGGTCTGCCGTTCTTCGTCAAGGTTTCGATGAAGCTGGACGAGAGCTTCACTATGTATTTCCTCGGCGGTATGACCGTCCTCTCCGCGTGCTTCTACCCCTTCGTATCCAAGCTGGTCAAAAAGTTCGGTAAGAAAAAGCTCGTCATCACCGGCTTCATCGGTCTGGCGCTCGCCTACGTTATCGCGGGTCTGATCGGTATCATCGGCACCACCGTGATCCCCGGCGTGGTATACGGCGTGCTGATCTGCCTGATCGCCGCATTCCCGATGGCGCTGCTCGGTATCATCCCGCAGAGTATCGTCGCGGACGTTGCCGAGGCTGACGGCATCGAGACCGGCGAGAACCGCGAGGGCATGTTCTTTGCGGCGCGTACCTTCGCCATGAAGTTCGGCCAGTCGCTCGCGATGCTGGTCTTCACCTCTCTCGCGATCATCGGCACCACCCAGAACGCGAACTCCAACGATATCACCGCCTCCGTCACCGGCATGATCCTCGTCGGCTTCGTCGCCGTGGCGTTCTGCACGCTCGGTGCGATCCTGCTCGGCTTCTACAACGAGAAGAAGATCATGAAGACCATCGAGAAGAAGAACGAAAAGTGAGTTAGGAGTGAGAAGTGAGGAGTGAGGAGTTAAGGGAAACGCTTCGCGTTTTTGATTTGTAAAAAGCCTCTGATAACAACATATCAATCGGGTGCGTGTGTCCCGCCATCAACTCCTAACTCCTAATTCCTAACTCCTAACTACCATTAAGGTGATACTATGATCAAAAAACTGACCGGCGAACGGGACGGCTTCGTCCTGCTCACCGATAACACCTCCTATATCATCGCGATCGCGCCCTCGGGCCATCCCGAGCACCTGTACTACGGCGCGAAGACCGATATCGACGCCTTTGACGAGCTGGAAGCCCTGCGGCAAAAGCGCGAATTCGAGCCCGGCAACACGATCGTCTACTCCGAGGAGCATCCAACGACCGTCTTAGAGGACATGTGTCTCGAATGTTCCGGCACCGGTCACGGCGATATCCGCGAGCCCTTTATCGAGCTCGTCCGCGCCGACGGCACGCGCACCACAGATTTTCTCTATCAGGGATGCGAGATCTCGGATATCAAGCCTGAGATCACCGGGCTGCCCGGCTCCTACGGCAAGGACGACAAGGTCGAGCACCTCTGCCTGTCGCTGGCGGACGGAACGCTTGTTTTAGAGCTGCACTACTGCGTCTATCCGGAATGCGACGTGATCACGCGCTGGGCAAAGCTCGTCAACAACGGCGAGGAACCGATCGAGCTCGAGCGGCTGATGTCCACCCAACTCGACCTGCCCGACAGCGGATGGTCGATCGCCTCCTTCCACGGCGCGTGGACGCGTGAAATGGACAAAAGCACCGTCAGCGTCCCGAGCGGCAAATATGTAATCGAGAGCCGCGCCGGCTGTTCCTCTAACCGCGCCAATCCCTTCTTCATGCTCCACCGTCCCGACGCCGTCGAGGATTACGGCGACGTCTACGGCTTCAACCTGATCTACAGCGGCAACCACTATGCCGCCGTCGAGGTCAGCTCCTTTTTCAAGACCCGCATCGTGCAGGGCGTGAATCCCGCGGGCTTCCGCTTTGTGCTGGAACACGGCGAGACCTTCCACACCCCCGAGGCGGTCATGACCTTTTCGCAAAAGGGCTTCGGCGGTCAAAGCCGCAATATGCACCGCTTTGTAAAAAAGCACATCATCCGCGGCGAGTGGGCGGATAAGGAACGCCCTATCCTGCTCAACTCGTGGGAGGCTTCCTACTTCAACATTAATGAAAGCAAGCTTGTTTCACTGGCAAAGGCGGGTAAAGAGCTGGGGATCGAGCTGTTCGTCATGGACGACGGATGGTTCGGCGACCGCAGCGACGACACCCGCGCCCTCGGCGACTGGGATCCCAATATGAAGAAGCTCCCCGGAGGGCTGAAACGCCTCTCTAAAAAAATCACCGACCTCGGGATCGGCTTCGGCATCTGGGTAGAGCCGGAGATGGTCAACATCGACAGCCACCTGTATCGGCAGCACCCCGACTGGGCGACGGCAATCCCCGACCGTCTCCACAGCGAGGGGCGGCATCAGCGGATCCTCGACCTGTGCAATCCCGACGTCACCGACTGGCTGATCAAAAAGATGACCGAGGTCTTCTCCTCGGGCGATATCACCTACGTCAAATGGGATATGAACCGCATTTTCTCGGACGTATACTCCCCCTATCTGACGCCAAAGCGGCAGGGCGAGACCGCTCACCGCTATATCTTAGGCTTATACAAAGTCATGCGCGCGCTGACCTACCGCTTTCCGCACATCCTCTTTGAGGGCTGCGCCTCGGGCGGCTGCCGCTTCGATCTCGGTATCCTGAGCTTCTTCCCGCAGATCTGGGCGAGCGACAATACCGACGCGCTCTGCCGCTCTCATATCCAGGAGAGCTACAGCTACGGCTACCCGCAGTGCTGTGTCTCAGCGCACGTCTCCGGCGTTCCGAACCACCAGACCCTGCGCACCACACCGCTGCAGACGCGCTTCAGCGTCGCGGCGTTCGGCATCTTGGGTTATGAGCTCGACGTCGGCGATATGTTCCGCTTCGACAAGGAGCGCACCCGACTGCAGATCACGCTCTATAAGGTCTGGCGCGACGTATTGCAGTACGGCGAATTCTATCGTATCCGCTCGGACAACGTCCACGAATGGCTCTGCGTCAGCGATGACAGGACCCGCGCCGTGGGAATGCTCATGCAGGAGCTGGTACAGCCGAACACGCAGTCGTTCCGCTTCTTCTGCAAGGGGCTCGATCCCGACCGCACCTACCGCTTCCACAATATCTCCGGCAAGGTCAACATCAAGCTGTTCGGCAGCCTGATCAATACCATGTCGCCCATCCATGTCCGTCAGGACAGGACACTGCATAACCTGATCGCCCGCTTCTACAAGATGGGCGGCGAGGCGGAGGACTATACGGCGAAAGGCTCTGTGCTGATGAACACGGGCGTCGCCCTGCGTCAGCAGTTCTCCGGCACCGGCTATAACGAAAACGTCAGGCTCTTCCCCGACTTCGATTCGCGCATGTATTTCGTCGAGGCGATCGATTAGTTGACAGTCGGCAGTATAAATAGCATAAAACTAAAACCTCAAAACTGAAAAAAACGCACTGTAAGATTCTCCTGCTTTGCCTCAGAATGACAACTGAGAAGTTTTTCTACAGTCTTAAGCTCTCCCTTTTTAGGGGAGAGCTGTTTTCGTCAGTAAAACCAAACGTACGCGCTCTGATTCCGATTATATCCGTCACTCTTCTGAAAAAATCCAAAACTGTTGAAAAGCGCTTATTCGTTTGATATAATAGGCAAGTCTACGGTAACGGGAGTCGATTTCTGTTACCGTAGGGTGACTGTAATAATCGGAACCACACGCATCGATAACGCAAAGGAGGCGATACGGTGGGGAAAAAACTAAAAAGAATATTTTTGTTTGACACAGACTCAAGCGTCGATATAGAAAAGATAAAGCCTCATATCATGGAGGATAACCGTAAATTCGCCGTGGTATGGTCAAGCTTCGAGCTCGTCTACTGGGGATTCTGTCTGTTCATGTCTTTTCGGGAAGAATTATTCACCCGCTGCCGACATGCTTACATTACCGCGATCATAATCGGCTTTCTCGCGTGGATATGCTCGGTGTTCCTTGTGAAAAAAATGCCGAAGCTGATCCATCTGGCAAAGATCCTTGTTTATGTATCGCTCTTCAGCGGAAGTCTGCTGATCGCGCAGAGTCTGTTGCAGACCGATACCAAAACGATCATGATCTTCGCTTCGGTTCTGATCGCTCCGATCTTTTTCGTGAGCAACACGCTGTCGAACGTCATCGTGGCTCTTGCCGATATCCTCGCTGCGCTGATCCTGCTCAGGTACGGCTTAGCGCCTGAGGTTTACAGCTGGGCGATCACCGATTTGATCATCTTTTGTTCAATCGGCGTGACGCTCGGACATTTTGTCAACAAAGCAGATTCGAGCGATATGTATTTGCCGAATCAGCCGTCCAGTTTGCGGACGCCAACGTTAAGCTGGCTGAGATGCAGGCGAAATACGCCTATTACGATCAGATGACCGGTCTGCTCAACAGACGAAAGTTTTCTGAAAAATCGGATGAATTCAAGCTGTTTATGCCGCCGTACTGCTGTGTGGTCATGGTGGATATCAACGGCTTGAAAGCGATGAACGATACATACGGACACGAGGCGGGCGATGAGTTGATCATCGGCGCAGCCGAATGTCTGAAAGCTGCTTTTGACGGGGTCGAATCGATCTTTCGCATCGGCGGCGATGAGTTCTGCGTTATCCTGACCGATCCGCAGATCGACGTCGAAAGCTGTCTTGATCAATTAGAAGCTTCATGTCAGCAACGGAAAGGGCATTATGTCAAAAACATCTCCGTATCCCACGGCTTTGCCTCGACCGAAGAATTCACCGATTTCAGAACCATTCTGAAAACTGCGGATCATAGAATGTATGAAAACAAAAGAAGCTATTATTCAGCCGCAAATGCCGACAACACACAAAATCAAACCTGAAACAAAAAGCGACACGGATACACCGTGCCGCTTTTTTTATTCGGTTGAGATTGCCGCGGGGCTAAAGCCCCTCGCAATGGCAATCAAAAAATCAATGCTTCGGCAGAACGTAGCCGATCTTCTTCATCGCCTTTTCCACCGTGCGGTGGCTGAAGCGCTGAACGAACTCGACGCTCTTGGTGTAGCATTCCTCGATATACTTTTTATCCTTGACATACTCCTGATAACGCTTGCGGATGGGAGCGAGCTCCGCCACGACAGCCTCGCCGACAGCGGTCTTGAAGTCGCCGTAGCCCTTGCCGTCAAAGTCGCGTTCGATCTCTTCATAGCTCAGTCCGGTTACCGCGGAATAGATGGACATCAGGTTGTTGATACCGTCCTTGCCCTCGGCGTAGCGCACCTTCGCCTCACTGTCGGTGATCGCGCGCTTGAACTTCTTCATGATAACGCTGTCGTCGTCGGACAGCAGGATATAGCTGTTGGCGTTCTCATCGCTCTTGCTCATCTTGGAGGTCGGATTCTGCAGGCTCATGACGCGCGCGCCGTCCTTGGGGATGAAGCCCTCGGGGATCTTGAACACGTTGCCGTAGATGCCGTTGAAGCGGTTGGCGATATCGCGGGTCAGCTCGAGGTGCTGCATCTGGTCGGCGCCGACCGGTACCTTGTCCGTCTGATACAGCAGGATATCGCCCGCCATCAGGGTGGGATAGGTGAACAGACCGGCGTTGATGTTGTCCGCGTGCTTCGCGCTCTTGTCCTTGAACTGGGTCATGCGGCTGAGTTCGCCGAACTGGGTATAGCAGTTGAGGATCCACGCCATGACCGCATGATCGGGGTTGTGGCTCTGGATGAAGAACGGCGCCTTGTCGACGTCGATACCGCACGCCATGATGGACGCGTACATATCGATGATGTTCTTGCGGAACGCCGCGGGATCCTGACGCACGGTGATCGTGTGCAGGTCGGCGAGCGCGTAAATGCAGTTATATTCGGGATTCTCCTGCATCCTCACCCAGTTCTTGACCGCTCCCAGATAGTTGCCGAGAGTGATGGAGCCGCTGGGCTGGATCGCCGAGAATACGATTTGCTTCTTTTCGGGGGTAGTGTTTTCCATAGTAATCTGTCCTTTATGTATCAATTGTCATTGCGAGGGAGCGAACGAGCGACCGTGGCAATCCCCCTGTCGGAGCAACCGTTTGATGTAACAGAAAAGCCGTTACGTTGCTTTGTGGGATTGCCACGCCCTAAAGGGCTCGCAATGACATGGTTATCATTACGTTTACAGTATCGTTTCCTTCGCCAGCTTGCCGATCTCCTTGATACCCTCTGTGAGGTCCTCGTCGGTCGGAGTGGAAAAGTTGATGCGGAAGCTGCGGCACGGCAGGTCGCTGTCGGTCAGGAAAGCGTTGCCCGGTACCACGCATACCTTGCGCTCGGTCAGCTTCTTGCAGAAGCCGAGCATATCCACATCCTCGGGCAGGTCGCACCAGATGAACAGACCGCCTTCGATCTTATTATAGGTGATTCCGTTCGGCACGACATACTCGTCGAGCAGCTTCATGCACAGAGCGGCTTTTTCGCGGTAGAGATCGCGCAGGAACGCCAGATGGCCCTCAAAGTCATACTTCGTCAGAAATTCGTTGCAGATCATCTGCGACCACATCGTCGTATGGACGTCCTGTCCCTGCTTGCAAATAATCATCTTCGCCATCGCCGCCTTGGGCGCGCACATAAAGCCGACGCGGATACCCGGAGAGATGACCTTACTGAACGAACCGGAGTAGATCACGATGCCCTCAGTATCAAAGCTCTTGATAGAGGGTACATCCTCGCCGAAATAGCGCAGGTCGCCGTAAGGGTTGTCCTCGATGATCAGGCAGTTGTGCGCGAACGCCAGCTCATAGAGCTTCTTTCTCTTTTCAAGCGACATAGTCACGCCGGAGGGATTCTGGAAGTTCGGGATGGTATAGATCATCTTGGCGTTCGGATTTTCGTCCAGCGCCTTTTCGAGCTCCTCCATATCCATGCCGTCGCTCTCGACGGTCACACCGACCAGCTTTGCATTATAGCTGCGGAAGGTGTTCAGTGAGCCGATGAAGCTGGGCGCTTCACAGATCAGCACATCGCCCTCGTTGAGGAAGCTCTTTCCCGCGAGGTCCATGACCTGCTGGGCGCCGGATACAACGATCAGCTCGTCATCATCCGTGCCGATATTATGCTTTTCCTTGAGATAGGCTTTCAGCGTATCGCGCAGAGGGGTATAGCCCTCGCTGACGCCGTACTGCAGCACGCCGATAGGATTCTCTCTGAGGATCCGCTCGCTGATCTCGCGGATCGCCTCGACCGGAAACGCGTCGGGAGCAGGGTTGCCCGCCGACAGAGAGATAACGTCCGGATCGGATGCGCTCTTTAAAATCTCGCGGATCGCGTTCGGCTTGAGCGCCAGAACCTTATTTGAAAAACAATAATCCATAAAAATCACACTTTCATCAATAAAATACGTACATTAGTAACTATATCACAAGTTGCACGATTGTGCAAGAACATTACGGAAAAACTCTGAATCAATCTGGTTCAGCCGTACAACTGCTGAAAGTATTGCAGATCATCAAAACCGGATGACGAAAAGACCTTCCCTTGACCGTTGTTTGACCGATGATCTATCGCCCTTCCGCGGTACGTCGCAAGCGCCGTACCCTACCACTCACACTGCAATGTTTACTGTAGGGGACAGCGCTCGCCGACGTCCCGAAACGTTGATGATATATGCTGTCCGCCGCGGATCGCTGTTACGATCCGCTGCAACGTTCTTCCGATTCGTTAAAGCAATGCATCAGATTCACGAGGGAGCCGGTTTTCATGGCGTTAAAGCGTTAAAGTCACGGCGGTTTCACGGTGTTGTGCGGCGATCAGAGATAAAAAGCAGCCTTTTCCTGCCATTTTTATCGTGTTTTCTCAATTTTTTCTTGAATTTTTATTGTATCTATGCGGATTTTGGTGTATAATGTAAAAGAATATAACTATACTCTCGGAAGTATCGTCAAAAAGCGCAAAGGATTCGCCCCAAAAAGGAGGATTATCTTTTGCAAAAGTTCCGTAAAACATCCGGAATCAGATGATACTCAGTGATCGGAGGAGATCCATGAAAAGAACTGATCAAAAACGCCGAACGCGCCGCTTCGGCAAATTGTCCCCGAAACAGGGGCTCACACTTACGCTGTGCCTGCTGATGGCGGCGGCTGTCATGCTGACCTGCACACAGTGCAAAAGCACTGTCGACGCGCAGAACACGGCGACCGAGGCGCCGACCGAAGAAGTGATCGAGGTCGCGGCGACCGAAGCGCCGGCATTCGATCCGCTGCACTTTGAAAAGCCCAATATCCCGGACGACGGCACGGACGGCTACACTTCATCCGTCGACTCGGGCGTGTACATCTACAAAAACATGGCGTTCGAGCTCTGCGGCGGCAGCGATTCCGCGGCAGAGGACTACGCTTCGGCGATATCCGACTTCAAAAAGAACGCGCCGCAGTTCACCGTCTACAACATGGTGGTGCCGACGCACGCCGAGTATGGGCTGCCCGACAGATTGGCGCAGGAGACCTATACCGCCTCGCAATCCCAGAACATCCAAAAGGTCTACTCCAGCTACACAGAGGACGTCAAGCCCATCAACTGCTACAACAAGCTGTGCGAGCATATCGACGAGTACCTATACTTCAACACCGATCACCACTGGACGGGCCTCGCCGCTTATTACGCGTATCAGGCGTTCTGTGAGCAGACGGGTCAGACCCCGCTGCAGCTGAGCGACTGTACGGAGAACAAGAAAGAGGGCTTCACGGGCACCTTCTCCGACTGTGCGGACGATCTGAAATCCGACACCGTATACTACTGGACCTTCCCCTACGCGACCCACGCGATGCGCACGGAAGAGAGCGGTTCGGAACCGTACGAGATGGATATCTTCTACGAGTACATCGAGGACAGCAGCGGCCTGTACAGCACCTTCATCTGCGGCGACTCATGCCTCTTCGTCATGTACAACGACGATAATAAGAACGGCAAGAAGATCGCCGTCGTCAAGGAAAGCTACGGCAACGCCTTCGTTCCCTACCTGACCAATAACTATGAGGAGGTCCACGTGATCGACTCCCGCTACTTCCAGGGCAGTATCAAAGAATACATGGAGGAGAACGGGATCAACGAGATCATTTTTGTCAACAACACCATGTCGTCGAATAATCCGTTCATGGTCGACGGTATCCGCGAGATCAGTTAACAGGGGGTACCGGCATGATAGGAAAGAGGGTAAAAGTTAACGTATACGGTATGCTGGCGGACGGTCTGTACTCCGGCTACGCGAGCGCCGATAACGTTAAGAACAAAAGCGCCTATATCATCGCGAAAAAACAGCCTCGCGATTTTATGTTCGGCGTCGTCATTGCGGTTGCAGCCATCAAGGGCGCGGGCGAAAAGCTGATCATCGCGCCCGAGGGCGAGATATACTATGAGCCGGCGATCCTCGAGCGACTGAGCCGCCTGCGCAACGTGCAGGTGGAGCACCTGAACTGTCTGTACGAGAAGAGCTGCGGCGCTATCGTCATTTATAAGCAGGGCGACCGGTGCAAGATCCTGCTGGTCAGAAACCACAACGGCAGGAACTACAGCTTCCCGAAGGGGCATGTCGAACTGGGCGAGACCGAGGAGGAGACCGCGATCCGCGAGGTCAAGGAAGAGACCGGGCTCGACATCAGCATCATCCCGTCGTTCAGAGAGGTAGCGGATTACTGTCCGTTCGGCAAGATCCGCAAGCGCGTCGTATTCTTCATGGCGCAGACCATGAGCGACAAGGTACATATCCAGGAGGAGGAGATCGACTCCTTTATCTGGGTCGACCTCGAGGAAGCACACCATCGCTGCACCTACGACAACGACCTGCGCGTCATCCGCAAGGCGCGGGAAAATATTGATAAACTACAGTAAATTGCAGTAACGGCGATTCCCAAGGATCGCCGACCGAAACCCAATAGGCAGACCGCACGAAATGGCTGATACCAAAAGCGATAACAGCTTACCGTGCGGTTTGTTCTTTACATCGTTCGTTACAGAAATGAGTGACACAATCATGAAGCACATTTGTAAAGCCATACGACCGATAGTGTGTATGCTCCTCGCGATAATCCTGTGCGCGGGAGTCATACCCGCCGCGGGCGCGGCAGAACCGTCAATCGTCATCGAGCCGATCGCGCTGAACAACCTCGATTTTATCCGCGGGATGGACGTGTCGTCGGTCATCGCGCTGGAAAAATCCGGCGTGGTCTTCAAAAACGAAAAAGGCAATAAGGAGGATATCTTCAAGATCCTCGCCGACAACGGGGTCAACTATATCCGCGTGCGCGTGTGGAACGATCCCTATAACGCGGGCGGCAACGGCTACGGAGGCGGCAACAATGACGTCAATACCGCCGCGTTGATCGGAAGAAGGGCGGCAAAGTACGGGATGAAGCTCCTGGTCGATTTCCACTACTCCGATTTTTGGGCGGATCCGGGCAAGCAAAAAGCGCCAAAGGCGTGGGCAGGAATGACGATGGAGGAAAAGACCGACGCTTTATACGCGTTCACGGCAACCTCCCTGAAGACCATCCGCGACGCGGGTGCGGATATCGGCATGGTACAGATCGGCAACGAGACGACGATGGGGATCGCGGGAGAAAACAGCTGGTACAACATGGCACAGCTGTACAACGCCGGCAGTCAAGCGGTACGCGGCTTTGATCCCGACGTGCTCGTTGCGATCCACTACACCAATCCCGAGAACAGCTATATCAAAACGCTGGCGGATTTTTTGCATGACTACAACGTCGATTACGACGTCTTCGCGACCTCGTACTATCCGTGCTGGCACGGCAGTCTGAGCAACCTGACGCAGGTGCTCAACTACACCGCGCAGACCTACGGCAAATACACGATGGTCGCCGAGACTTCTTACCCTTATACACTCGCTGACAGCGACGGTCATCCCAACACCATCGGCGAATGGAACAATAACTCGGGCGAAAATATGCTGTGGGATTTCTCCCCGCAGGGACAGGCGAATGAAGTCAGAGCCGTGATGAACGCAGTCAACGAGGTCGAAAGCTGCAAAGGTCTGGGCGTATTCTACTGGGAGGGCGCTTGGATCACCGTCGGCGACGTCACCGGACTCGGCGGCAAACAATACCAATCCCGCGTCGTATTGAATCAGAACATATGGGAAAAATTCGGCTCCGGATGGGCAGCGAGCTATTGCGGCGAATATGATCCCGACGACGGCGGCAAGTGGTACGGCGGCTCGGCGGTGGACAATCAGGCGTTCTTCGCGCCCGACGGCACGGCGCTGCCCTCGCTGCGGGTCTTTGCGGACGTTCTGCCGGAGGGCTCGTATCGCCTCGGCGACGCAGACGACAGCGGCGAGATCGACGTCATCGACGTGACCTGTATCGGACGGTACTGCGCCAATATGCCGATGGATATTCCGGAAGACATCCTGCTGCACGGCGATGTGGACGGTGACGGGAGACTGACGGTCATCGACGCGACATGGATACAGCGGCATCTGGCTAATATGGAGGTCGGCTTCCCGATAGGCATTTGGAAACAGCGTATTCCCAAAGAATGATATTTGATAAAAATCATCTTAGTATTTCAAAAATAATTCTGTTTTTCCTGTTGACATCACAACAAAAAGCGTTTATAATATGCTAAAATAAATATACATTTACTGCATTTTCTTTCAAAAGCCACAAACTACATATTCAGGAAACATCAAGAAAGAGGTATGTATATAAATGCTGACTAAAAGTGAGAAACAGATCATGGACCTGCTGTGGAGCGTCAACGAACCGCTGTCGTGTACGGAGATCGTAGAGATGTCCGGCGAAAAGACATGGAAGGACAGCTACGTTCATTCCCTGATCAAGTCCCTGATGAAGAAGGACATGGTGGAGATCGCCGCATTCGAGCTGATCTCCCGCAGCTACGCGCGTAAGTTCATGCCCAAACTGAACAAGGAACAGTACTGCCTGCGCGAATACTTGGCTGAGTCTCCGGAAAACAGCTTCCTGAAGCTGTTCACCGCTTACGCGGAAAACTATGACGACGCGGAAGAAATGAAGCAGATCGAGGCTGTTATCAAGCAATGGAAAAAATCGCATAACGCATAATTTGTTTTTTGAGCACAACATAACGGATATACGAAAGGGAGGAGCGTTCGCTCCTCCCTTTTTTATCGGTTACTATATTCGAACAATAACTGATCACTGACTACTAACCACTAAAAACTACTATTGCAGCCAGCCGAGGTTGGTATCCGTCGCTAAATTGTCGATGGAGTACAGCACCAGCACGCGGTCGATCCCCTCGTTTTTGATCAGCTCGCTGACGGAAGCGGAGTAATAGCGCAGGTCGACCATGATGATCTCGCTGAAATGGTCGGCGAGGTACGGTACCAGCGAATGGGCGAAGCTGTCCTTGATGACCAGCAGCTTTTCGTCGGAGGTCGCCGCCTCGTTTTTGATCACGGTATAGGGATGGTTACCGTCGAGGTAGATGGGATACTTATCGTCCTCCTCAAGGTGCTTGAGGAAGAACATACCCTCCTGACCGATGGTATCGGCGCCGTCGGTGATAGTAACGGTAATTGGGTTCTTCTCATCGTTCGCGTGACTGTCCCACACCTCGACGGTATCGGGATCGGTCAGCCAGAAGCCGGAGGACGAATAGGTGGTGCCGTAGAAGCCGGGATACTCGGTGACTTCATAAGCGCTCTCGGGGTTCGCGGTGTAGCCGAGCGAATCGGCGAGCGCGGTATAGGCGGTGTAGGCGCCCTTCGCCGTCCAGTGGTGGTCGGTCTTATAATAGATCTGCTCGATGCCGCTGTCATAGGTATCCTTGAACAGGTCGCGGACGTCGACAAAATCAGCGGCCGGCAGCGCCGCCTTCATCATATCAAACTCCGCGTCATCTTTATATTCTTTATGCACGGCGGGCAGGATATCGTCGCAGACATAGCCGGTGGAAGGCGCGATCAGCACCGTAGGCTTCACGGGGGATTTCTCGGCGAACTCTTCGATAAAGCCGATGTTGCGGACAAGGCCGCTCATATCCTCGGGGTCGTTGACCAGATAACCGTCCTTACACAGATAGATGCCATTACTGCCGTTGTTGCCGATAGCATAGTTATAGTAGGCGGAGAGTCCCACCCAGAAGTTGCGCCCCGCGGTCTGGTCGGACAGGAACTTTTCAAAGTCCTCGCCGAAGTCGCCGGACAAAAGGCTGCTGAACGTGAATTCGGGTGCCTGCTGGAGATAGCGCTTTTCGGAGGAGCTGTATTCTTTTTTCGGCAGGACAAGGAACAACACCAGCATCGTCACGATGAAGGCGACAAAGATGATCGCCGGCAGGCATTTGTAGACCTTTTTCAAGAATATCAACTCCTTTCAGATAATTAGGAATTTGGAATGAGGAATGAGGAATTTCGGGAAACGCTGACGCGTTTTGGATTTGAATAATGTGTGATATTACTTACAGATCGGGTGCGGGTGTCCCGCCATCAACTCCTAATTCCTAACTCCTAACTCCTCATTAATCAAAATCTAAAGTATAAGAACGGATTATAGCTCTGGGATACCAAAAGGGCGGTGGCGATACCCAGCACCGCACAGCAGAACAGGGTCTTGAGCAGCGGAGCCGCCTTGGTGTTCTCGATCTTGCGGTAGAGGTTCGTCATCACGGGGGTGGAAGCAAAACCTGCTACCAGCAGCATCGGCAGATAGGACAGCGCCAGCGCGCCGGCGTCCGCGGTGATCGCCGTGCCGCCGAAGCTGAACATCGACGTAAAGAACGCGCCCATCTCGGAAAGGTCGCTGAAGTAGAACAGCACCCAGCCGAGGATGATAAAGAACAGCGCGTAGATATGCTGTACCGCCGCGGGAGCCTTATCGAGCCACTTTTTCAGGATGAACTTTTCGAGCACCAGCAGTCCGCCGAAGTACAGACCCCAGAAGATGAAGTTGAAATCCGCACCGTGCCAGAAGCCGGTGAGGAACCATACGATCAGCAGGTTGAGGATCTGGCGCGGGACGCCCTTGCGGTTGCCGCCCAGCGGGATATAGACATACTCTCGGAACCATGTGCCGAGCGAAATGTGCCAGCGGCGCCAAAACTCGGTAATGCTCTTGGATATATAGGGATAATTGAAGTTTTTGAGGAATTCGAAGCCGAACATGTTGCCCAGACCGCACGCCATATCCGAATAGCCGGAAAAGTCGAAATAGATCTGGAAGGTATAGGCGATGATGCCGACCCACGAGCCGAGCCAGCCCATCTCGCCGGTCGCGCGGATGTTGTCCCACAGAGCGCCCATCTGGTTGGCGATCAGCACCTTTTTGGCAAGACCGACACAAAAGATACAAACGCCCTTGGTAAACTGATCGAGCGTTTCCCGTCGGTGGTCGAGCTGATAGGCGACGTCCTTATAGCGGACGATCGGACCCGCGATCAGCTGCGGGAACAGGGATACATAGGTACCGAAGGTGATAATGTTCTTCTGCACCGGCGCATCGCCGCGATATACGTCGATCGAGTAGGACATCGTCTGGAAGGTGTAGAAGCTGATGCCGATCGGCAGGGGGATCTTCAGGCTCGGGATGTTCAGGAACGGCAGATAGCTGAGCGTATCGGCGAGGAATCCCGCGTATTTGAAGAAACCCAAAAGACTGAGGTTGATGCATACCGACAGGACGAGGAAGACCTTCGCCTTCTTCTTGTTCGTCTCGCGGTATTTGTTGATGAAGTAGCCGCAGGTATAGTCGACGATGGTGGAAAAGATCATCAGGGTGACATATACCGGCTCGCCCCAGCCGTAGAAAACGAGGTTGACGACAAAGAGCAGGAGGTTGCGCCATTTGCGCGGACATATGTAATAGAGTATCAGCACGATCGGCAGATACATGAACAGGAATAATAACGATGAAAATACCATATGCCTTTTCCTCCTTTCTCAACTTATTTTTCATGTCATTCCGAGGGAGCAGCGCGACCATCCCCTGTCATCAATCCGTTTGACTTAACAGAAAGGACCACTCCCTCTTTGTGGAATTGCCGCGGGCTGAAGCCCTCGCAATGACAGCTAATCAAAACAGTATATTTTTCTTAAAATCCGCGCCGCAGCGGGGGCAGTGGATGCTCTGTACGCCGGTGCGCTTTTTCAGCCTTAACTGCGCCTTGCAGTAGGGACAGCGCAGGTAGCGGTGGGTCTTGAAATCCCGCACCTTCATATACTGGCGCTTGAAGAAATCCGCGACAGCCGTGTAAATGCTGACAAAGCGGTTGTTCTCATACAGTCGTTTCGTGATATTCTTGGACAGGGAGCGGAACACCGCCAGCGCGCCCAGCAGGAGAATCACGATCACGAGGATCGGGCTGCGGACAAAGAGGTTGATCACATAAACTGCCGCCGCCAAGATCCAGATAAACGTATTCAATTTATCGTGTCCGTAGCGGCCCTGCATGAATTCAGCCGCTTTTTTCAGAAAGTTACGCAAAGTATCACCGTAGCCTTAAAATATAAGGTGGGCGCTGCCCACACCCGATTGACAACGGGAGGAGCAAGCCCCTCCCCTACATCATCGGATAAAATTGCCGCGTCGCAATGACATAATCATAGTAATTCACTTAACTTTCATATTAACACACGGAGCGGTGTTTTTCAAGAAAATAATTCCTTTTCGCTATTGAATATTACCGAATATCGAGGTATACTTTTATGCAGAATGACGGTATTGAGTGATCAGTGGTCAGTGACTAGTGATCAGTTATAACCCAGATAGGGAGTTTTTATGGACAAGCTCAAAGAAACCGCGAAGCACAATGCCTCGCGGGTCAAACAATATATCATATCCTTTTTCAAATGGACGCTGATCGCCCTTATCACGGGCGCGGTCGGCGGCGGGATCGGCGCGGGCTTCCGCTATGCGATCACATGGGTCACCGATATCCGGATGCAAAATCCGTGGCTGTGCTTTCTGCTGCCCGCGGGCGGCGTGATAATCGCCTTTTTATACCGCGTCACCAAGCTCAGCGGTCACGCGGACACCAACCTCATCATCAACTCGGTGCGCTCTGAGGACAAAGTACCGATCCTCTTGGCTCCGGTCATCTTCCTGTCCACCGTGATCACCCACCTGTTCGGCGGCTCGGCGGGCAGAGAGGGCGCGGCGTTACAGTTAGGAGGCTGTATCGGCAGCTTTATCGGCAGGGTCGTCCGCCTCAACGAAAAGGATATGCCCATCGCCCTGATGTGCGGCATGAGCGGGCTGTTCTCCGCGCTGTTCGGCACGCCGCTGACCGCTACCGTCTTCGCGATGGAGGTCATCTCGGTCGGCGTCATCTATTACAGCGCCTTCCTGCCGTGTCTGGTCGCGGCGCTGACGGCGTTCGGCGTGACCTTCCTGTGCGGGCTGTCGCCCGCCGCATATGCGCTCACAGTCGTGCCGGAGCTGAACATCCTCAACATCCTCACGGTCGCCGTGATCGGCGTCGCGGCGGCGGTGATGAGCATCGTCTTTTGTGTTTCTCTGGAACAAACGCATAAATTTGCCGCAAAGTTTTTTCATAATGAGTACCTGCGTACCGCTGTCGGCGGTACGGCGATCGCCCTGCTCACACTTTTGATCGGCACGCGGTACAACGGTATCGGCGGCGAGGTGATCGCGGCGGCGGTCACCGAGGGCGAAGCGCTCCCCTATGACTTCATCCTCAAAATGCTGTTCACCGTCGTCACAATCGGCTTCGGCTACAAGGGCGGCGAGATCATACCGACCTTCTTCATCGGCGCGACCTTAGGCGCGACGCTCTCTCCCCTGCTGGGGCTGCCCGCCTCTTTCGGCGCGGCGATCGGACTGGTAGCGCTGTTCTGTGCGGTGGTCAACTGCCCCATCGCCTCGATCATCCTGTCGATCGAGCTGTTCGGCAGCCGCGGGCTGATCTTCTTTGCTGTTTCTCTCTGCGTAAGTTACATGCTGTCGGGCTACTACAGCCTGTACTCCGGGCAGAAGATCATGTACAGCAAGAGAAGGGCGAGGTTCATCAATAAACAGGCGAAGTAATACTAATCAAAAACTCCCTCTGTCGACAGACAAAGGGAGCTTTTTTTGAAATGTACTGCGCCTCTTTGTGGGATTGCCACGGCTCCTTTGGAGCCTCGCAATAACCATTTTGAGTAAAAGATCATATATGCAGCAGGGCGGTCGCGATCTGGAAATAAACAAAGAGGGAGATCGCGTCTACGATGGTGGTAATGAACGGCGACGCCATGACCGCGGGGTCGAAGCCGATCTTCGCCGCGATCATCGGCAGGGTACATCCGACCAGCTTCGCGATAAAGATGGTGACGACCATCGTCAGGCAGACGACCAGCGCGACCTGCAGGGTGATGCCGGTATTGCCGAGCACGAGGCGGTCGAACAGCATGATCTTGGCAAAATTCGCCGCCGCGAGGGTCACGCCGCAGAGCAACGCTACGCGCGATTCTTTAAAGATGACCTTGAAGATGTCCTTGAACTCGATCTCATCCAGACTCAGCGCACGGATGACGGTGACGGACGCCTGTGAGCCGGAGTTACCGCCGGTGTCCATCAGCATGGGGATAAAGGCAGACAGCACCAGCGAGCCCGCGAGCGCGTCCTCAAAGCCGGTGATGATCATGCCGGTGAAGGTGGCGGAGATCATCAGGATCAGCAGCCACGGGATACGGGCAAAGTAGGTCTCGAACACGCCGATACGGTCGTAGGGCTTGTCGGTGGTCGGCGTGATAGCCGCCATCTTCTGGATATCCTCGGTTGCCTCTTCCTCCATGACGTCGATCGCGTCGTCGACCGTGACGATACCGACGAGGCGGTTCTCTTTATCGACGACAGGGATCGCTAAGAAGTTGTACTTATTGAATATCTGGGCGACCTCTTCCTGATCGTCGAGGGTGTTGACGGAGATGACGTTGGTCTCCATGATGTTTTCAACTACCTCGTCCTCGTCCGCCAGCAGTAGCGTCTTGATGGTGACGATACCGATCAGAGTAGAGGAGGTATCCGACACATAGCAGGTATAGATCGTCTCTTTATCGATACCGGTGCGGCGGATGCGCTTGATCGCCTCCTCGGCGGTCATCTTGGGTCGGAGGATAACGCACTCGGTCGTCATGATCGAGCCGGCGCTGTCCTCGGGGTATTTTAATATCTCGTTGATTTCTTTTCTTGTCTGGGGATCCGCCTGACGAAGGATTCGCTTGACCACGTTCGCGGGCATCTCCTCGACCAGGTCAACCGCGTCGTCGACGTACAGCTCATCGATGAGCTCCTTGAGCTCCGTATCCGAAAAGCCGTGGATCAACAGCTCCTGGGTATCCTCGTCCATCTCGACGAAGGTCTCGGCAGCCGTTTCCTTCGGCAGCAGACGGAACAGCAGGGCGGTCTTTTCGCTCTGCAGATCCTCGAACACCGCCGCGATATCGACGGGGTTCATGGTGTTGAGGATATCGCGCAGAGCGGCATATCTCTTGTTCTCGAGCAGGGTCTGGATCGTGTCGAACAAGTTGACCGTAGTATTCCTTTCCATAAAAATAACCTCCTATCCTTTTAACAGTTGAGGCGGGCTTCGCCCACACCCAATCGATAGCGGGAGGAGCAAGCCCCTCCCCTACTGTTATGAGGGAATTCGGGAGGCACTGTGGAAGGTATGCGTCAATTTCACTGATTGTTGATGAAACGCAAGTTATGATCGACGTCATTAAGTAAAGAAAAGGTATCTCGCTGACGCTCGGTCAGTTAATACAATTCCTCAGTCGCCGCAAGGGCGACAGCTCCTTTTCCCAAAAGGAGCCTTCTATACTTAATGACATTGAACGCAGTCATCAATCATCAGCAATCAGCTGATAAAGCGGGAGTGAACGCCGTACGGCAGACTTCCGCTGTGTTCAGTTCTTTGACGTCGTCGCCCTCCGGCAGTGCCGCTCGTACTTCCTGCGTCCATTTCCTCGCCTCTTTTCATTGATGGATTCTGTCAGAGATCTTCCGACAGTACTATTATTTTACTCTCCTGTCACTAATAAGTCAATCAAAATCTGATACAAATTTATGTATTATTTACCTTGATTTTCAGATATTGTTACTCTATAATATAGCTACTAACCGATGCGCGTTCAGCGTATCCTACGGAGCTTAGCATGAACGATAAATTTGAAAAAACGCTTAAGGAGCTTATCCCGTATATCATCATCATCGGCATCCTGTATCTGCTCCTGCCCCTGTTCATGGGAAAGGACGCGGGTTTTGCCACCTACTTCATCCAGCTGGGACTGTTCCCGCTGACGGCGATCGGCTGCGGCGTATTTTATAAGATCAAGAAGAAAAGGAATAATATCTGGCTGTGTCTGATCGCACCGATCTTTTATGCGATCGCGGCGCTGCTGTACGGCATGTGGCGCGACTCGTGGTACACGGTGCTGATCTATATCGTCGCCTACTTCCTGTGCGGTTATCTGGGACTGATACTCGGCGATATCCTGCCGATCAACAAAAAGGGCGAATCTATCCGCAGTCTGATCAAAAAAACCTCGAACCCGCCGCGCAGAGTCAATGTCGAGGAAGAGCCTGCCGCTCCCGACAATTTCGTCGCGAAGGATCCCGAAAAGGACGTCGATCTGGACACATCAACCACCGAAGACGACATCGAAGCGATCCTGCAGAGTATCCACAACCGAAAGCAGTAATCAAAAGCTCCCGGAAGGGAGCTTTTTCTTTGGAAAACTTCAGGTGAAATATTGACACGGTTCTCTGTTATCATATATAATGATATATAGATAATCGGTTGTCGGCGCTGCCGACATTAATACCATCCCTCGGTCGCCGTTCGGTGACAGCTCTCTTTACCAAAGGGAGCCTCAGGGAATCTTTTACGGAGCGAATTATGTTTCAGAAACTGCGACAGCTGGACGAGCGCGTTGTCGAGCGCATGTCCGCGATCCATCGCCCCGTGCTGGACAAGGTGATGGTGCTGTTTACCTATTCGGGTACCGGCGCGTTCATCTGGTGGATAGCCTTTGTGATCCCGATGCTGATCTCCCGCCGTTTCAGGGAGACCAGCGCGATCATGACAGCCGCCTTGGGCGTCAACTATCTGCTCGGTGAGATCATCATCAAAAAGAGCGTCGGCAGAGACCGCCCGTCCACACGGATATCGGATGAAGATATGAAAATCAATAAGCCGAAGGACCACTCCTTCCCCTCGGGGCACAGCGCGTCGTCCTTCTGCGCCTTTACGGTCACGGCTTGGTTCTGTCCGTTCTGGATCTGGGTGCCGGCGCTGCTGCTGGCGATCACCATCGCGTTCTCGCGCATGTATCTGCGGGTGCATTACCTGACGGACGTCATGGGCGGCGTCGTTCTGGGCATACTGGACGGAACGCTGGTAACGCTTATTTTCCGCGCATTTGTATTCAAAGGTTAATACTGTCATCAAACATCCTGTATGCCGCAGGATGTTTTTTCTTTATGTGAAGATAACAATTTTGTTACAATTGATTATTTTTCCGTTTGACGATTGACAAGAGAAATATTACAATTTGTATAATAATTTTTCTTTTTTTCATCAAAAGAAGATAGGATAATTCTGTTAAAAAAATTATGGAAAACTATGAAAACCGTAAAACTCTGTAAAATATCCGCTATATTCAAGCTGCTTTCCCGTGAGTTATCCTACTTATCCACAGAGTTATCAACATTTTTATTGAAAAATACGAATAATACAAAACGTATATTTTCTTGAAAATAATTATTTTTTGAAAAATTAACGTCATGCCGCCGGGATTTTTTTCATATGCTTTCTTTAGAAATGAGGGTTGCTATGGAAAAGAGGAGCGCTGCGGTCTCCGAGACGGTCGGAGCGGTTGTGATCTACTGCGCCGCCGTCTTTCTGCACTTCGTTTATCCGCTGTCCGGCGGATCGGCGCTGAGCATCCTGTTCGGCGCGGTCAACGAGAGCGTATGGGAGCATACCAAGATCTTTTCGGCGGCTTATATCGGGTGGTCGCTGCTGCAGCTGTGCTGGCTGAAAGTGCGTTTCAGGCAGTATGTCGCGGCGAAATGCATCGGGCTGTACACGCTGATGGGGCTGATCATCGGCGTTTTTTACGCTTACACCGCTTTGACCGGGCACAGCGTCGTATGGGTGGATATCCTGTCCTCTCTGCTGTCGGTGGCGGCAGTACAGGTGATGACGTATTTTCTGGAGACCGGCGGCAACCGGCTGGAGGAGCTTTTTTTGCCGGCGCTGATGCTCATCATGCTGTATTATCTGATGTTCTTTTCGTTCACGATCTTCCCGCCGAGGGCGGAATTGTTTCGCGATCCGGTCGGCGGAGGGTACGGCGTCACGGCAACTATTGAACGATATGTCAAAAAGGGATAGGATTTTCGGTCAATAATCAGCTTATTTTTCCATGCAAAATTCGCTTTTTTTCTTGCTAAGAAGCATAGCCGCATACTATATATGGTATACTGTAATGGTATGAGCACGATTATGATGTGTGCCAACCGAGAACAAATCCGAACCCGGTTTTGACGGGCATATTTCCGCCCGCTCTTTGTTGAAATCCTCGCGAACCCGTCAGGGTTCGCTGTGGTTTTGCCGCGATCGGACGAAAATCTGCTCCGGCAAAACTCCGAAGGACTAAAAATGAGCAAGATTTCGTGCAAGTCTCGGTGCAGAAAGAGCAGGCAGGCCGGCGCCTGCCAAGATTGATAAGCCGAGAATTGCCGAAATATTGCCATTTGCTGCGAGTTTGGATTTATTCTCGGCTGGCTGGGTATGCCTATGAACAACAATAAACAACAACCGTATTCGAATGATGAACTGCTGATCGGACGCAACCCGGTCGCCGAGGCGCTCAGCTCCGGACGCTCCGTGATCAAGGTGATGATCGCCAAGGGCGGTGCATCGGGCGCGGCGGTAGAGATCGCCGCCAAAGCGAAGAAGGCGGGGATCCCCGTGCAGGAGGTCGACCGCAAAAAGCTCGATTTCATGACCGGCGGCGCGGCGCATCAGGGCGTAGCGGCGCTGTGCGCGGTAAAAGAGTATTCCTCTATAGAAGATATCCTCGCGCTGGCGGAAGAGAGGAACGAAGCGCCGTTCATCATCATCCTTGACGAGATCGAGGATCCGCATAACTTAGGCGCGATCATTCGCTCGGCGGAATGCGCCGGCGCGCACGGCGTCGTCATCAAGAAGCGCCGCAGTGCGGGGCTGACCTACACCGCGTATAAAGCGTCGGCAGGCGCGCTCGAATACCTGCCCGTCGCGAGGGTCACAAATATCGCCGACACCGTGGACGAGCTGAAAGCCCGCAACATCTGGGTATACGGCGCCGATATGAACGGTACGGACTACCGAAAGACCGACTTTTCGGGCGGGGTCGCGCTGGTCATCGGCAACGAGGGCAAGGGGATCTCGCGGCTTGTCAGAGAGAAATGCGACGTCAT
Organism: Ruminococcus sp.; assembly: GCA_017403985.1. Lineage (GTDB taxonomy): Bacteria > Bacillota > Clostridia > Oscillospirales > Acutalibacteraceae > Ruminococcoides. Next base: position 31,336 of record JAFRDE010000013.1, read on the forward strand.
CGTATCTCTGCCGCTGAAGGGTAAGATCAACTCGCTGAACGCCTCCGTCGCCGCGGGAATACTGATGTATAAGGTCGCGGAGAGCAGAGAATAGTTAACGATTCGGATAAAGGATAACAGATAATGGTTAACGGCGGGCTCCACCCGCGCCCATATTAGTGGATAGTGGCCAGTGATCAGTGGTTAGTAAATCAGGCGGGCTCCGCCCGCACCCGATTTATATAGCAATCCAAAAAGTAAAGCGTCAGCGTTTCCCAAAAACGTTCACCGTTATCCGATCAAGAAAGGAGATGAGAATCATGGGTCTGTTCCGCAGAGATAAGAATCACAAGGACGCGAAATACAAGACAAAAGAAGTTTTTACCAAGGCGGAAGAAACCGAGCAGCCCGCGGACGAAGAGCCGTCCGACGAGGAGTATACCGATATCAGCGAAGCGGCTGTCGACTCATTTTCTCAGCCTCAAAGCAACAATAAGATGGAGGAGATCTACTCCACAAGAGATAAACACGTCAAGTTCCGCCGTCAGGAACCGCTGGCGGAAGAAGCCGCCGCAAAGCGCAAAGAGGCGGCTAAGGACGACCTCATCCGCGGCAAACTGGAATTCAGCTCCGTCGGCGACGAGGATACGCCCGAGGTAAAGCTGGAAGCGGAGCTGGATCCGAACGCGATCGTCAGCGACGAGATCATCGAGGACGTTGTCGACGTCAAGAAGCTGAGAAATATCTACGTTCAGGATATCGACGATATCGACGTCAGCCTCGATCCGATGGAAAGCGTCAAGGAATACGAAAAGCAGGCGCAGGACAAGCAGCGCCGCGACGCACGTTCCGCTAAGAAAAAGCCGGAAGAGCCTTATGTCCCCACCGGCGATACCGTGGTCGCGAAGGTGCCGGTGTATCAGCATGAGGACAGCGTGGACAAGCTCTACCTCAAAGCCGGCCGCTTCACGGACGTCGTCGAGAGCGAATACGACGAATACCTCAAATCCACCGATCCCACGATCTCCAAAAACTATCACGCGCCGAAGCCGATGGTGAAGCCGCACCAGAGCCTGCTGTACACCCTCAGTCAGGTCGCCATGCGTCATAAGGCGGAATCCGAGCAGAAGCAGAAGAGCAAGGAGATCATGCGCAACAACTTCGACGAGGAAGCGCCGAAGCCAAAAGAGAAAAAGAAGCGTTCCCGCGTCGGAAAATTCTTCCGCGTTTTGTCGGCTGTGATCACATCGGGCTTCAACTCTCCCTCCGAGGACGAGCAGGAGCGCGCGATGGACTACAGCTCCCGCGAGGACGAGAACTACATACTGGAAAGAACCCGCAGCAACATCAAGCGGCAGGCGATCCACCTGACGCTGTACATCGTGATCGGTCTCGCGATCCTCGGTCTGGTGATCTGGGAACGCGCCGCGGGCGCTCAGGCAGTCGCCGCGAACGGCGCCGGAACCGCCTTCACCTACTGCGGACTGAACTTCATCCTGACGATCGCGCTGGGCGTCGTCGCGAGACATACACTGATCGACGGCGTCAAGCCGCTGAAACGTTTCAAATTCAACTGCAGCACCGTGCTCGCCCTCGCCTACGGCGCCTGTCTGCTGCAGAGTCTTACTTCGCTGTTCACCTGCACCTCTTTTGTCGGCAGCGATCACCATCTGTACAGCTTTGTCGCCGCGTTCGGTCTGGCACTGAACGCTTTAGGCAGACTGCTGATGGCGCTGAGGGTCAAGAGCAACCTCAAATTCATCAGTGACCGATCCCCCGCATATGCGGCGAAGATATACGACGACGAGGAAACCGCGCGGCGCATGGTCAGCGGTACCACTACCTCTAAGGGCATGATCGCATACCAGCATGTCACCCGTTTCCTCTCCGACTTCTTAAAAATCTCCTACGCCCCCGATCCGAGCGAGGAGCTGTCCGGAAAGATGGCGCCGATCGCGATCATCGCTTCCCTGTTCGTCACGATCCTGTACGCGATCATCTTCAAGAGCGTTCAGGGAGCCGTTTCCGCTCTGGCAGTCATGCTGTGCATCAGCATCCCGTTTACCGGCATGCTCGCCGGCAACCTGCCGCTGCTGCTGTTCAGCCGCAGGATGCTTAAGGAAGACGCAATGATCGCGGGTTATCCTTCCGTACGCCAGTTCTGTGACACCTCCGCGATCATGATGAGCGCGAGCGACCTCTTCCCGTCCGGTTGCGTCACCATCCAGGAGCTGCTTCCCCTGCAGGAATACAGGGTCAGCGAGAGTCTGCTGATGGCGGCTGCAGTTCTGCGCGAGGCGGCGTCGCCCATCGCTCCCGCCTTCGACGAGCTGGTCATGGAAAACAACAACGTCCTGCCGGCGGTAGAGAGCGTCATGTTCGAGGATAAGAGCGGGCTGGTCGGCTGGATCAACGGCGAACGCATACTGATCGGCAACATGAAGCTGATGAACCGCTACCATATCTCCATACCCACCGACAGGATCTCCTCCAAGCGCAAGAATAAGTCGCTGGAGACCTCTTACGTCGCGGTAGCCGGACAGGCTGTCGCCGTACTGGGGCTGTCATACGAAGCATCCAAAGTCACCAAAGATCAGATACAGAAAGCAGAACGCAGCGGACTGGCGCTGATCGTCAGCACGACCGACGTGAACGTCACCGCGGAGCTGATCTCCGACCGCTACGAGGTATTTTACCGTTCGGTCAAGGTCACAGCTCCCGGCTACTCGAACGTGATCGATGAAGCCACCACCAAGGTGGAGGAAGCCTCGCGCGCCTATGTCGCTACGCGCGGGCGCATCGGTTCGCTGGCACGCGCCATCGGCGGATGCATCGGCATCAAGTCCAACATCAGCCTCGGTATCGTCGTCGGTATCTTCGGCATGATTCTGGGTATTCTGCTGAGCGCGACGCTGGCGCTGTACGCCTCTGTCGCAAGGCTGTCGATCGTGGAAGTGATGATCTATATCGGTTTCTGGGTAGCGGCTACCATTATCGCGGAGCTGATCAAGAGACCGTAGGACAGTGAATGGTGAATGGTTTCGGGAAATGCTGACGCATTTTCTGTTTTATAATAACAGATGACAAATGCTTTTTGGTTTCTGTAAAGAATCCTCAACAATAAATGGGTGCGGGCAGCGCCCGCCATCAACCATTCACTATTCACCATTAGTCATTCACCCATAAAGATTATTTCAGAAAGTGAGATATATTATTGTGTTAATTGCACCTTCATTATTGTCTTGTGATTTTTCAAGATTCGGAGACGAGATCAAGCGCGTCGATAAAGCCGGCGCGGATATCATGCACCTCGACGTCATGGACGGGCACTTTGTGCCGAACCTTACCTTCGGCGCGCCGGTCGTCAAAAAGCTCAGACCCGCCTCCGAAAAGCCGTTTGACGTTCATCTGATGATCAGCGAACCGCACCGCTATATCAATGATTTTGCCGACGCGGGCGCGGACATCATCTCGTTCCACACCGAATGTGACAGCAATATCGACGAGACGCTGAAGCTGATTGAAGATCGCGGCGTCAAGCCCGCTTTGGCGATCAAGCCGGGCACCAATCCGCAGGTCGTCCTGCCGTATCTCGACCGGCTGTACATGGTGCTGGTGATGACGGTGGAGCCGGGCTTCGGCGGTCAGAGCTTCATGCCCGACATGATGGAAAAGGTCACGTTCCTGCGAAAAGAAATCGCAAAGCGCAGACTCTCTACCCTGATCGAGGTAGACGGCGGCATCGCCAAGGACACCATCGCGACCGCCGCGAAAGCGGGCGTTGACATCTGTGTCGCGGGCACGGCGGTATTCGGCGCTCCGGACGCGAAAACGGCGATCGACGAGCTCAGAGAGCTGTGTAAATAATTCAAATATTATAAAAAATATCGGACATAATAAAAGCAGGAGCACAGGCTCCTGCTTCTTTTTATCGTCTGTTTTGATCTAATTTGATTTGATCTTATTCCTCGTCTTCGATCACGTTCCAGTCAGCATCGTACTTGGTTCTGAACGTCGCGCCGTCCTCGCTGTATTCGGTCACGACATACATCTTGACGTTGCCGTCGGCGTCCATTTCGGTACGCTGGGTCTCGAAACCGTCTTCGTTTCTCTCGATCAGCACCTGTGCCGCCACGCTGCCGTCGGAACCGTAGCGGATCTCTTTGACGGAAAAGCCGTTTTCGTCATACTCATAGCCGACCGAGCCCTGCAGCTTGCCGAGTGCATCGTAGGTATAGTCGCGCGTGACATGACCGTCTTCGTCCTTATCCAGCTTGGTATAGCCGGTGGCATTGCCTTCGGCGGTCGTGGCGATCGGTACGGCTCCCTCAGGGACCTGAATCTCAGCCTCTGTCGCGCTTACTGTCTCCGCCGCGGACGCAGGCTTTTCGGCAGGAGTATCGGACTTTTTGCAGGCGGTCAGCGATACGACGCTTATCGCCATTATCAGAATCAATAACAAAGAGGTTAATCTTTTCATCATACTTCTCCTATACTCAATACATATTGGCGCGGCAGATCGGCGCGCTACTATGACATTATATCATATTTTACGGTTTAGTCAACCGCTGAAAACGGAGGAAATATGATGGTTGTATCTTCAAATATCAAGGAATGGTATCTGCGGTATCCGACGGGGGACCCGATGCGAAAGACCGCGCTGTGTCATATCACGGATGAAAGGGATTTTTTGCCCGCAAACAGCAGTATGTTTCATGCCGCCGCCACACAGGCTGCCGCCGCGCTGAGCATGAGCGCCGCGGATGAAAAGCTGCTCAAAGAGAATCTGAGCGCTTTGGGGTACAAGGATATCGTCACCCTCGCCTATCAAGAAACCGACCGCAAAAAGATCGGGATGTGCATCGGCAGCCGCGTCAGGGACGACCGATTACAGGTCGCCGTCGTCCTGCGCGGAACCTGCGGAGACGAGTGGTACTCGAACTTCGATATCGGCTACTCGGCAGAACACAGCGGCTTTGCGAAAGCCGCCGACTTTGCGGAACTGAAGCTGGGCGACTATGTATTCACCCGCGCGATCTGTGTCCATCCCGAATTCTTCATCACCGGCTACAGCCGCGGCGGCGCCGTCGCCAATATCCTCGCGAAACGGCTGTGCGACCGCTACGGGATCGATAACGTCTGCGCCTATACCTTCGCTTCTCCCTCCACCACCATCAGCCGCCGCACCAACCGTTACGGCAGTATCTTCAACCTCGTGCGGCAGGAGGATTTCTTCACCCGCGTGCCGCTGATCGGTTGGGGCTATACCAAATACGGCAAGAATATTTCGCTGTCCGATCACGGCGATATGACCGTGCGCTATCATGATCTGACAGGAGAGGATTATATCGGCTTCACCCGTCAATGTCTGGTAGACAACTTCCTGTGCGCGCTGCAAAGGCTCGCGCCAAATGTGCACGCCTATTACCGCCGTCAGCGGCAGGTCGGAGACCGCAAGCTGAGCATGTACGAATTTCTCAACTGTGTCGCGGACATGCTGTCGCAGCACATGGATGACGCTGTCGCGGACGTATTCTTTTCGGCGATGTTCTCCGATTATGCGGACCTCATCAGCTTTCTGTCGAGCGGCGCAGACCTGAGCGAGATCGTCGCGTCAACCGCCGCCGTGCCGAAGTGCAGCGTCGCGGACAGCCACAGCCCTGCCGCCTATATGGCGTCGCTGGAACTCTTTCTGCCACAATAATGCGCCGTATTCCTTCACATGCGCTATCATAGTATCGCTCAGCGGACAGCTCTCGGCATACTCGATAATATCAGCCGGCGCGATACCCCAAGGGATCAGCACAAACCGATCCCTGTAGCGATATACGGAATAGCCTTCCTCGTCGGGATGCAGGGCGCGATAATCGAGCATCGCGTCAGCGTCAAAGAACACATACAGCTGCGCCCTGCGCTCGCGCTTGACGCGGTACTTTTTGCGGTATTTTGCCCTGCAGACGGAGATGATCAACAGGCACCCGCCGCGCGACGGCAGCGCTTCGATCAGATAGCTTTTACCGGAATGGTCCAGCCCGCAGGTCTCGCCGATTTGATACAACAGTCTTTTCAGTCCCTTTTCGGGACATTTTGCCGTTTCTTCGTCAAAGTTCAACGAATAAGCGTCCATATCCTTTGCGCAAAGCGACACCAATATCGTTCCTTTGTCCAGTAACTCGATCGTCATAAGTACACCTCAAATCTGTCTATATGATAAAAGACAATTCCATCATAAACAAGTGATGATTATTGGATGGAAAATATTGACTGAAGTATTTTATGATAGGATGAAAAAAGAGTGACTGTTTTTCAAAAACGCATTGACACGCTTTGCCGCATATTGTAGAATTTTATCAGAAGCATCCGGTATACCCGCGACGAGAAAAGCTCTGCTCCTCTTTGTGGGATTGCCACGGGCTTTGCCCTCGCAATGACGGCGTATTTTACTACATAGGAGTGAATGACATGAGTACAATCTGGCTGAAAAATTCCGTTTTCTATGAGATCTATCCCCAGAGCTTTTACGACAGTAATTCCGACGGTATCGGCGATCTGCGCGGTATCGCCATCAAGCTCGATTACATCAAAAACCTCGGCTGCAACGCGATCTGGATCAACCCGATCTACGATTCGCCGTTCATGGACGCCGGCTACGACGTGCGCGACTACAAAAAGATCGCACCGCGGTACGGCACGATGGATGACTTTGAACATCTGCTGGAGCAGGCGCATAAGCGCGATATGAAGATCCTGCTCGACCTTGTACCCGGTCACACCAGCGATACGCACGAGTGGTTCCAAAGCGCAAAGTCGCCCTTCCCCGGCGAATTTGACAACCGCTACATCTTTACCAAGAGCGTATGGGACGCGCCGGAGCAATACCGCATGATGTGCGGTATCTGCGACCGCGACGGCAACTATCTGGTCAACTTCTTTTCCTCCCAGCCGGCGCTGAACTACGGCTTTTATGAGATCACCCATCCCGAGTGGCAGTTCTCTTCCGACTCGCCCGAGGCGTGGGCGACCGTGGACGCGCTGAAAGATATCATGCGCTTCTGGCTTGACAAGGGGATCGACGGCTTCCGCGTCGACATGGCGGATTCGCTGGTCAAAAACGACGACGATAAGGTCGCGACCGCGAAGATTTGGCGCAATATCCGCGAGATGATGGACAGCGACTATCCCGACGCGGTGCTGGTATCGGAGTGGAGCAATCCGCTGCGCTCGATCGTCAACGCGGGCTTCCACGCGGACTTTTACCTCGACCATCCGGGCAACGGCTTCAACGAGCTGTTCCGCAAAAAGACCGACAACGATAACCTGAGCTTTTTCGCCGATCAGGCGCACGGCGACATCACCGCGTTCCTCGCGGATTATACGCCCGCTTATCTGTGCTCGAAAGATCACGGCTACATCAGCTTCATCACCAATAACCACGATATGCCTCGCGCGCCGTTTTACATGAGCGAGTGGATGATCCAGCTCAGTCACGCCTTCATCATGACGATGCCGGGCGTACCGTTCGTCTACTACGGCGACGAGATCGGTATGCGCTACCGCACCGACCTGATCTCGAAAGAGGGCGGTTTCTCGCGCACCGGCTCGCGCACGCCGATGCAGTGGAACCACGATAAAAACCTCGGCTTCTCGGACGCGGACGAGGATATGCTCTACCTGCCGCTCGACTACAGCGAAGGTTACCCGACCGTTGCGGATCAGGAGGGCGTGGGCGGCAGTATTTATGAGAACATGAAGTCGCTTATCGCGCTGAGAAAGGCGAATCCGGAGCTTTCAAACGACAGCGAATTCGAGATCGTTTACGCGAAGGAAAAGGAATATCCTTTCGTCTACAAAAGAGGCAGCTTCACCGCCTTTATCAATCCGTCGGACGAGGATAAGACCATCGAATTCGATACCGAGGGCACGAAGGAGTATTTCTTCCTCGGCGGGTATGAGATCGGTGAGGATCATGTCGTGATCAGGAGCAGGAGCTTCCTCTTGTTAAGGCATGAATAAAAGTAAACTTTAATAATCACAGGGACGGTCATCGGTCGTCCGCAATATGACAAACGCTGTATCAATCGAAAGCCATGGATAATCATACAACGTTCCTGTCAAGCGGACGAGCAATGCTCGTCCCTACATATATATGGAGGTATCATCATGAACCATATCGGCACAGTCACCCTCGAGACCGACCGTCTCATCCTGCGGCGGTATACGCTCGGCGACGCTGAGGATATGTTCCGCAACTGGGCGGCAAGCGAAGAGGTCACGCGCTACCTGACATGGGAACCGTACAAAAATGTTGACAGCGTCAAAGGCTACATACAATATGTCAACGACTGCTATGAAAAGCCCGATCATTACGACTGGGTGATCGAATACAAAGAACTCGGTCAGGTCATCGGCTCGATCGGCGTAGTCTCCATGCACGAGGATATCGCCGCGTGCGAGATCGGCTACTGCCTCGGCGACAGATTCTGGGGCAAAGGGATCATGCCCGAGGCGCTCTCTGAAGTCATCCGCTTCCTGTTCGAAGAGGTCGGCATGAACCGCATCCAAGCCACCCATGACGTCAATAATCCGAAATCCGGCAGAGTGATGGAGAAATGCGGCTTGCGGTATGAGGGCACCATGCGGCAGGCAAGCAGGAATAATCAGGGCGTCTGTGATTCGGTTATGAGAGCGATATTGAGGGAAGAGTTTTCGAATTAATTACGCGTTTTCCACCACCTTCATCGCAATGGCGGTAATGTCGTCGTCGTGATCGTTCATGCGGCGCTTGCGCGCTTCTTCTACGATATGGGCGGCGAGCTGTTCGGCGGAGCCCTCGCGCCAGCTCATAATCAGCTTTTCGATCCAGTCGGGCGAGCCGATCATCACGCCGTCCGAGACCATCACGATCCAATCATCCTTCGTCAACACCATGTCCTCCCGGACAAAGCGGGCTTCGTTCAGGATGCCCAGCGGCAGGGAGGGCATTTCTTTTTGGTAGAGTCTGCTGTTCTTCTTCACAAAGGTCGTGCAGGCGCCCGCCTTCATCAGCTCCGCCTTGCCGGTGAAGCAGTTAAATTCGACGAGGTCGAGCGTAGCGAGGGACTCTTCCTCGCTCTTGATCATCAGCGAGGAATTCGTCACCGCTAAAGAGCAGTCGTAGCTCAGCCCCGCCTTACATAGCTTCGTCATCAGGCTGACAGCCATGTTCGCGTCCACCGCCGCTCTGCCGCCCGAGCCCATGCCGTCGGAGATCATCGCGACGGTGCTGCCCGCGCCGTTTGCAAAATAGTTCAGACAGTCGCCGCAGAGCTCGCCGTCGTCACAGACATGCTGGGCAGTGCCGATCTCAAGGCCGAACAGCGGCAGCTCGCACATCACGACCCGCGCCCTGTCGCCCTCGAAGCTCAGCACAGGGCTCTCAAAACAGCGTCCGCAGGCGCGGGTGACCTCGCGGCTGATCTGCGACTTGGACAGTGCCGTCCGCTTGCCGACAGCGATCTCAATCTCGACGGTCATGCCGCCGAGCTTGCTTGTCCGGCAGGAACAGTCGACGACGGATAAACCCGCGCCGGACAACGCTTCGATCACCTTTTCGGCGCAATTCTCGTCATAGCCTTCGATATAGGCGAACTCTTCGGACAGATCGCGGAGGATATCGCTCAGACCGGCGAACTGGCCCGCAACCACCGATCGAACGCCCGTGATCCTGCGGCGCGCCGACTCCATCGACAGATAGTCGCGGTAGGCGCGGCTGACGCTGTGGGCGAGCTCGCTCGTTTTACAACAGCGTTTGAGGAAGTTGTCGGCGATATCCGTTTCTTTGACATATCCGCGTTCTTTGAGCGCAGGGGTCAGGCGGTGAAAATCGTCGAGCGTCATGCCGCGCTCTTTTTCCCAGCAGTAAACGCGCAGACCGCAGTTTTTGCAGGTGTAGTCGGCGGCGCGTTCATAGATCCAGTTCGCGTTGGGCTCATAGAGTCTCGAGAGCCTGTCCGACACCGCGTTGACGCAGGAGCTGACGTTCTCGAGCGCCTTGGAGCAGTGTTCGAGGCGCATGGTAACGCTGCGGCGGATCGTTTCCTCCCCCGCATGCGCTGTATCGTCGCTGAAGATCGCGGACAAGAAGTTCCCCGCGTCCTTCGGAATCAGCAGGAACAGTCCCGAGGCGACGCCGCATTCGATCGCCGTTGTCAGCACCATACCGCGGTCGGGCGCGGCAAAGGCGAACACCGTGCCGCAGATCAGCGCGGCAAACATCACGGCAACCTTGCCCATCGGCGCCAAAAGCCCGCCGACCAGACCGGACAGCGAGTACCCCGCCGCCAAAAACAGGAGCTTCGCGTCCGACAGGGCGAATACGGTACCGGTCGCGATACCCGCGATGCTGCCGCCCTTGATCATTCCGTACCGCGCGAACAACAGGATCAATAATACCGCCAGTATCCTGCCGACCGACACCGAGCCGATCATCACCCCGGACAGGGATAACAGCAGGATACAGCCCGTCATCGACAGGCAGCTCAGCTCCTGCTGTGAGAAGCCCGACAGCGCGCGGCGCGACTCGAATAACAAAGCCGTTCGGCTGATGAAGTAAGCGCCCGCCGCGGCGATCAGCGCCTCGATCACGGATTCGTACACTTCTGTCATCTCGCTGCGGGAGGAGAGAGTCAGGGCGATCCCCGTCGCAAATACGGGGATAAAGGCAACAACGGGCGCGAACAGGCGGTGCTCGGAGATCCTCTTTACCTCGTTGAGCACCCAGCGTATCGCGCCGATGGACACGACCACGGCGATATAACGAAAGGTCGACAGCGGCGAAGAAAGCAGATAGCTCAGCGCCGCGCCGAGCATCCCGGCGGGCATATAGGCGAACGGTAGCGCCGCGACGATCGACGCGCCGAAAGGCGAAAGATCGCCGAGCGTCGCGCCGCGCGACACGATCCCTCCCGCGACAAAGCAGGAGATATGCAGTACGACCTCCCGTGCGATCCCGCGGGATCTGACGCGCGAACGCGCGCTGTGCACAGCTTGTACAACAGACATGTTATCATTCCTTATATATTAATGACAAGCGGTGATTGCCGCTTTCTGCCCCTCATTATAACGGATATGAACGCACGCGTTTGTCGGGGTATGGATGGATATTTCGGTAACCTTTTTGGGGATTATTGAAAGACAAAACAGAAATCCTATCTTTAAAACAGAAATCATCCATTTGTCAGGAAGATTGCCGCAGGATTGACAACAGTGGCGCAAGGCTGAGAAATACTGCGCAATATGTGCGGATTCGCAGAAAAAAGCTCCTTCAAACGAAGGAGCTTTTGAACTTTGAGGGATTCATGATTGCAAGGAGCAGATCATGTAGGTTATTGGTGAGTGATATCGTCGTTGAGCAGGGTCAGAGAAGATGGGATATCGTTTTGATACTCGATCCGATAACAGGCGATACGGTCACCGAAGGTCACCCACAGGTATTTGCCGTCGGAACAGATGCTGTAGAACCACTGCGTGGGCGTATCCCATTTCAGGTAGAATCTTTTGCCGTCGCTCAGGCGGGTAGCGCTGATGGTCTGCTCTCCTCCGCCCTCGGTCACGACGTAGCCCTGCGTATAGTTAAGACAATAATCTCGTCCGCACTGCGCGGAGGCGAACACACGATTCTGGGTACCGTCGGGTCGGACGATCAGCGAATCGCGGTCGTAGTCCCGAACGCCGTTGCCGTCGCGCCCGATCGCAAAGCTCAGGCTGTCGCCTATGGTGCGCACGTCATACGGCTCGACGTCAAACTCCGTCAGCTCTTTTCCGTTCTCGGTCAAACGGTAGGCGTAATCGAACCAGCTTGTGCCTTCCTTTAAAATCAGCTCGAGGGTCCTGTCGCCGACGGTGTAGGTCACCTTCTCGGCAAAGACGGGGGTATGGCTGTAGAGTTGATCAAAGGCTTTGTCGTATTCTTCGGTACCGGGATCCCGACTTGTCAGAACGAAGCGTAGCTTGTCGATCTCTTCCTGATTCACGTATTCGTCGATGATGGTCGTTTTGCGGTCGCCTGTGATACCGTCGATGATGAAAAGCTCGTTATGCAGACCGACATTCTGACCTTCATAGTTGACTTCGACAGCAATATCGTTCGCACCGGCGGGGTACATATAAGGATCGGTCACCTTTGCCTCGAAACGGTAGAGCTTCTCGCTTTTCGTCTCGCCGTGACGGATACGATAGATCCAGCTACCCTTGCTGTAGTAGAAGCCGTAGTCGTTCGCGGTGAAGGAGTACCATGTGTTCTTCATGCGGTCTATGAGACAGCCCCCCGTCAGGCGGGTCGATTTTTCCTTGAAAGAGGGAGAGTTAAGATCGTCCGCGGAAACCGTATCGTCATCTTCGATCGAATAGCGGAAGAAACCGTCGCCGGGGAGCTCGTAGTAGAAATATCCGCCGGCGGAGATGCCTTGCGGACCATAGGAGCAGTTCGCGCCGAAGCCGCCGCCGAATACTGCGACGAACTGTACCATGAAACCGAAGATCAAGATCAGACAGGCGGCAAGCAATCCGCGCTTCCACATTCGCCTGCGGCGCACGCGCTCCATGCGGGCGTCGATCTCCTGTAAATATTCATCCTTTGCTTCGCCGATCACATCGAGCAGGAGTTCGGTCTTTTTCACAGCCATCCCTCCTCTCTCAGAAGGTCACGCAGAGAGTCGCGGGTGCGCTTGAGGGTCATTTTGACCTTGCTCTGGGTAAATCCGAGCTTCTTTGCGGTATCTGACACAGAATACAAATACCAGTAGCGCATGAGGAAGATCATACGGGAATCGCCTTCAAGCTGTGACAGGAAGGCATGAATGATCCTGATAAGCTCCTGCCGCTCGGCTTCGCTCTCGGCGGTCTCGGAGTCGGGGACGACCTCTGTAAGTTCATCAAGCGCTAAGGCTGTCTCGCCGTTGAAGCGCTTCTCGGCATGAAGATAACGGTAGCGCTTGAGAGAGTTATTGCGCGTAAGCTTGCCGAGATAGGTACGCAGGACGGCTGGCTTTTGCGGGGGCATGGAGTTCCATGCGCCGACATAGGTATCGCTGACGCTTTCCTCAGCATCCTCTATCGAGCTGAGGATATTCAAAGCAATCGTATGCAGATAGCGGTCATATTTTTCCTTTGTGAGCGCGATGGCGCTCTCGTCGCGGTCCCAATACAGCGCGACGATCTTTTCGTCCTCCATGTCATCACCTCTTATCCTTATACTACCGTTTTAGTCAATTTGGTCACATTATAGCAGAGAAAAAGGTAAAAGAAAAGCTGCCGTACCGAAATACAACAGCTTTGTAGGTTTGATTATGCAAGGGTCGCGGCGATGACGGCTTTGATGGTATGCATGCGGTTCTCCGCCTCGTCGAAGACGATGGAGCGCTCGCTCTCGAAGACCTCGTCGGTGACCTCCATGCAGTCGATGCCGAACTTGTCGTGGATCTGCTTGCCGATGGTGGTGTTCAGGTCGTGGAAAGCGGGCAGGCAGTGCATGAAGCGGCACTGTGCGCCGGCGTTGTCCATCAAGGCGGCGTTTACCTGATATGGGCTGAGGTCGCGAATGCGCTCCTCCCACACCTCATCGGGCTCACCCATACTGACCCACACGTCGGTATAGATGACGTCGGCGTTCTTTGTCGCGGTCATGGGGTCTTCGATAAATTCGAGGACGGCGCCCGTGTCCTTTGCGACAGCCTGACACTGAGCGACCAGCTCGGCGTTCGGGAAATATTTCTTCGGCGCGCAGGCGACAAAGTGCATACCCAGCTTCGCGCAGCCGACCATCAGGGAGTTGCCCATGTTGTAGCGCGCGTCGCCCATATAGACGAGCTTTTTGCCCGAAAGCGTACCGAAATGCTCACGGATCGTGAGGAAATCGGCTAAGATTTGGGTGGGGTGGAACTCGTTGGTAAGGCCGTTGTAGACGGGTACGCCCGCGTATTTTGCCAGCTCTTCAACGATCGTCTGGCCGTAGCCGCGGTACTCGATGGCGTCGTACATCCTGCCCAGTACCCGCGCGGTATCGGCGATCGACTCTTTCTTGCCGATCTGGGAGCCTGAGGGGTCGAGGTAGGTCGGATGCATGCCGAGATCAGCCGCCGCGACCTCGAACGCGCAGCGGGTGCGGGTAGAGGTCTTTTCAAAGATCAGGGCGATACTCTTGCCCTCGCACAGACGATGGGGTATGCCCGCCTTTTTCTTTGCCTTTAGGTCGGCGGCGAGATCTAACAAGCCGTTGATCTCTTCGGGAGTAAGGTCTAATAACTTCAGGAAATGTTGGTTTTTCAGGTTCATAGTCATACCTCGTTTACTGTAAACAATCGATGATAACATCGACAGCCTTTTGGAGCTGTTCTGCCGGGATATTCAGCGGGGGCAATAATCTCAGCTTGTCCTTGGCGGAAAGGCAGAGAACGCCTTTTTCGATACAGGCGGAGAGTACTTCGGCAACGGGCTTTTCGGTCTTGATACCGATCATCAGACCGAGACCGCTGACCTCAAAGCCTGCTTCTTCAAGGCGAGTCTTGACATAATTACCCTTTTGGGCGACTTCTGCCAAAAACGCGTCGTCCATGCGGTTCATCACGGAGATCGCCGCCGCCGCGCAGACGGGATTACCGCCGAAAGTGGAGCCGTGATCGCCGTAGGAAAGGACGTCCGCGACTTTTTCGCTCATCAGGGTCGCGCCCATCGGCAAGCCTGCCGCGAGGCCCTTCGCGGTCGACACCACGTCGGGCTGAACGCCGAAATGCATATAGGAATAGAGCTTGCCGGTGCGGCCGTTGCCGGTCTGTACCTCGTCGATCATAAAGACGATATCGTTCTCTTTGCAGATATTTTCGACCGCTTTGACAAAGTCCGCGTCGAGGGTGTTCACGCCGCCCTCGCCCTGTACCGTTTCGATTAGGATACCGGCGATCTTATTTTCAGCGACGAGCTGTTTGAGCCCGTCGATATCGTTCGGCTCGGCGTAGAGGAAGCCCTCGGTCAGCGGGAGGAAATCGCGGTGAAAATGATCCTGTCCCGTCGCGGCGAGGGTGGTCAATGTACGGCCGTGGAAGCTCTTGTTGAGTGTGATGATGTTGAAATATTCGGCTCCTTTATGCGATGCGGCGTATTTGCGCGCGACCTTGACGGCGCACTCGTTCGCCTCCGCGCCGGAGTTCGAGAAAAACACCTTGCTCATGCCGGTGCAGGTGCAGAGGATCTCCGCCAGCTCAGCGCAGGGAGCGGTGTAGTACAGGTTAGAAGTATGCTGTAAAGTCTTAGCCTGATCGGCGACAGCCTGCGCCCAGACGGGATCGGAATAACCGAAGGCGTTGACGCCGATGCCGGAGGTCATGTCGATGTATTCTTTGCCGTTTTCATCCCGGCAAAGGCAGCCCTCGCCCTTGATGATAGCAAGGTCGAAGCGCTTGTATGTATGCGCGATATATTGTTCATCTATTGTTTTGATGCTCATAGTGTTCTCCTTAGAAGTAACGAGTGGTCAGTGATTAGTGGTTAGTTATCGGTGGGCTTCGCCCACGCCTATTTGAATTATTAACTGGTCACTGTTTCTCGTCCGCGAGGACCATGGTGCCGGCGCCCTCGTCGGTCATAAGCTCCATGAGGATGGAGTGCGGGACTCTGCCGTCCATGATGATGACCTTATGCACGCCCTTGTAGATCGCCTCGATACAGCAGCCGACCTTCGGGATCATGCCGCCGGAAATGATTCCGTCGCGGTAAAGGGTCTGTGCCTGCGATACGGTGATCTGGGGGATCAGGCTGTTTTCATCGTCCTTATCCTTTAAAATGCCCGCGATATCGGTCATCATGATCAGTCTTTCGGCGTTGATCGCGCCGGCGATATACGCCGCGGCGGTGTCGCCGTTGATGTTGTAGGCGTTGCCCTCATCGTCGCAGCCGATGGTCGAGATGACCGGGATATAGCCCTTTTCGAGCAGGTCCATGATCGGCTCGGGACGGATGTTGGTGATGTTGCCGACGTAGCCGAGGCGGGGATCCTTCATCTCGGCTTCGATCAGCCTGCCGTCCATGCCGGAGATGCCCATCGCCTTGCCGCCCTTTGCTTCGAGCAGGTTGACAAGGGTCTTGTTGACCTTGCCGGACAGTACCATCTGGACGATCTCGATAGTCTCTTTATCCGTCACGCGCAGACCGTCGACGAACTCGGGCTTTTTGCCGACGCGCTCCATGATATCGTTGATAGCGGGACCGCCGCCGTGCACCAGCACGACTTTGACGCCGATCAGCCACAGCAGGACGATATCCTGCATGACCTGCTCTTTGAGCTCTTCGTTGATCATGGCGTTGCCGCCGTATTTGACGACGACGATCTTTCCGTTATATTTTTTGATATATGGCAGAGCGGCGCAAAGCACCTCTGCCCTGTCGGCATTTGAAAAATTGTTGTTCATAAAAAACTCCTTATAGCCTTCCCTGTCAAAAGCCTCCCTTTGGTAAAGCGAGGTGGGTCGGCGTTAAGCCGACTCGGAGGGATTGCATGATTGACCGAGCACAGTGAGAAACCCTTTTATACGGTTGGTCGCTTTGCTCCGTTGATACAATTCCTCAGTCGACATTCGTCGACAGCTCCCTTTCCCAAAGGGAGCCTTTTACGTCCGATAATCTCCGTTGATCTTCACATAATCATAGGTCAGGTCACAGCCCCACGCAGAGGAGGCGAACTCGCCGTCGTTCAGCGCGACGAGGATCTCGATCTCTTTTTCGAACAGGATCTCTTTCGCCTTTTCCTCGCTGAATGCGACGCCTGCGCCGTCCTTGCAGACTAAAATTTCTCCCTTGTCGCTTTTAAAGCTGACGTCGATCTTGGTGACGTCGACGGGAGCGCCGGAATAGCCGATCGCGCACAGTACGCGGCCCCAGTTGGCGTCCGCGCCGAACATCGCCGCCTTCAAGAGGCTGGAGCAGATAACGGACTTCGCGACGGTTTTCGCGATCTCGAGCGTTTTTGCGCCGCTGACCTTGCACTCCAGAAGCTTGGTCGCGCCCTCACCGTCGCCGGCGATCATACGGCACAGCCCGACGGTCACGGTGTTGAGCGCCTGCATAAAGGCGGTGAAATCCTCGCCCTCAGCAGTGATCTCCGTGTTGCCCGCCATACCGTTGGCGAGGACCGTCACCATATCGTTGGTGGAGGTGTCGCCGTCGATAGAGATCATATTGAACGTATTTTGGATATCGCCCGACAGCGCCTTTTGGAGCATATCGGGGGCGATCGCGCAGTCTGTCGTGATGAACACCAGCATGGTCGCCATGTTCGGATGGATCATGCCGCTGCCCTTGGCGATGCCGCCGATACGGCAGGTCCTGCCGCCGCAAGTGAATTCGACCGCGACCTCCTTCGGGATCGTGTCGGTGGTCATGATGCCTAAAGCCGCCTCATGGCTGCCGTCGGCGCTGAGCTTGGATACCAGCTCGTCCATACCGTTTTTGATCGGGTCGAGGCTCAAAGGCTGACCGATCACGCCGGTAGAGGCGACGACCACGTCATTTGCGGCAACGCCGGTCTTTTCCTCGACCAAAGCCGCCATACCCTCGGCGATCTCGATGCCGTCGGCGTTGCAGGTATTGGCGTTGCCGGAGTTGCAGATGACCGCCTGCGCCTTGCCGTCGGCGATATGCGCCTTGGTGACGGTCAGGGGAGCGCCCTTGACGAGGTTCGTGGTATAGACCGCCGCCGCGGAAGCGGGAACGTCGCTGACGATCAGCGAAAGGTCGTTTTTCGATGTATTTTTGCGGATGCCGCAGTGAACGCCGGAGGCTTTGTAGCCCTGCGCCGCGGTCACGCCGCCGTTGATGAGTTTCATATACTATCTTCCTTTCAGGGAATTAAGCCTTCCTTTGGGAAAGGAAGGTGTCACCCAAAGGGTGACGGATGAATTGTACTGAATCGACCGAGCGCAGCGAGATACTATATTTTATTCGGTTTATCGCTTTGCTCTATTGATACAATTCCTCAGTCGCATTCGCGACAGCTCCCTTTCCCAAAGGGAGCCTTAGATTACCAGTCCTGTCGCTTCATCCAGTCCCAGACGGATGTTCATGTTCTGGATAGCCGCGCCGGACGCGCCTTTGCCGAGGTTATCGAAGCGGGAGATCAGGGTGATGCGGTCGTCGTTGCCGAACGCCGCTACGATCATGTCGTCGCGTCCGCTAAACGCCGCCGCGCTGATAAAGCCGCTCTCGGTACTGTCGTCATAGCGGATCAGACCGCTCTTGTAGTAATCTTTATATGCTGTCCTGATATCGTCCAAGGAACAGGATATCATATCGCGCGTTACGGTGACGCTGACCTCCATGCCGCTGTAGTAGGAGGCGACGATCGGGCTGAATACAGGTTCTTTATCGAGCCCGCAGAGCTTCGCCATCTCGGGGAGGTGCTTATGCGCCTGAGGGAGCGCGTAGATTCGGGGCGCGTCCAACAGCGGATCGCGATCCGCGCTCTCATATTCCGCGATCATCTTTTTGCCGCCGCCGGAGTAGCCGGTCAGCGAAAAGCATGACAGCGTACTGTCCGCGCCGAGGATCCCCAACTCAACCAGCGGACGAACCAAAGCGATGAAGCCGCTGGCGTGACAGCCGGGGTTGGCGATACGGGTAGCAGTCTTGATCTGCTCGCGCAGTCCCGTTAACTCGGGCATACCGTAGGTCCAGCCGTCGGCGGTACGGTGAGCGGTCGAGGTGTCGATCACCACCGTGTCGGGATTCGTTATCAATGATACCGCTTCAATCGCCGCCGCATCGGGCAGGCAAAGGAAGCTGATATCGCAATTGTTGAGCATTTCGGCGCGTGCCGCGGTATCCTTCCTGAGTTCTTCGGGCAGGATCATCAGCTCGAGCTCTGGACGGTCGGCGAGGCGTTCGCGGATCCTGAGGCCCGTGGTGCCGGCGCTGCCGTCGATGAATATTTTGTACATATGGTCTTATCCTTCTGATTGGTACGTAAAGCCATCCTTTGGGAAAGGAAGGTGGCACCCGTAGGGTGACGGATGAATTGTACTAAATCGACCGAGCACAGCGAGAAACCATTTTATTCAGTTTGTCGCTTTGCTCCATTAATACAATTCCTCACCCGCTCCCGCAGGAGCTCCCTTTGCCAAAGGGAGCCTTTACAGCTTCTCTCTCACAAATTTGATTTGCTGTTCGATCGACTGCACGGAGGTGCCGCCGACGGAATTGCGCTTGTTCACGCAGGTATAGAGGTCGATATCCTCATAGAGATCTTCTTCAAAGAGGTCGGAATATTCTTTGTATTTTTCGAGCGGTAAGGTCTCGAGCACCTGACCGTTCTCGATGCAATAGGCGACGATGGAGCCGGAGATCTTGTACGCGGTGCGGAAGGGCATACCCTTCTTGGTCAGGTAATCGGCGAGGTCGGTCGCGTTGATAAAGCCGCGCTGCGCCGCCTTCTTCATGTTCTCAGCCTTGACCTTCATGGTGGAGATCATACCGATAAAGACCGCCAGCGACATGGCTGCGGTATCGACCGCGTCGAACACGCCCTCCTTATCCTCCTGCATATCCTTGTTATAGGCGAGGGGCAGACCCTTGAGCATGGTCAGCGCGCCCATCAGGTCGCCGTAGACGCGTCCGGTCTTGCCGCGCACGAGCTCCGCCATATCGGAGTTCTTCTTCTGCGGCATGATGGAGGAACCGGTGGTGTAAGCGTCGGAAAGCTCCACAAAGCCGAATTCCCAGCTTGACCAGAGGATGATCTCCTCAGACAGTCGGGACAGGTGCATCATCAGGATCGCGATATCTGACAGCAGCTCAATCACAAAGTCGCGGTCGGACACGCCGTCGAGCGAGTTCATCGCGATGCCGTCGAAGCCTAACTGCTCCGCTTCAAAATAGCGGTCGGTATCGTAGGTAGTACCGGCTAAGGCGCAGCAGCCGATCGGCGAAATATTCATGCGGCGCTTGCAGTCCGTCATACGGTCGACATCGCGCAGGAGCATCATGGCGTAAGCGAGCAGATGATGACCGAACATGATCGGCTGGGCTCGCTGTAAATGCGTATAACCGGGCATGATCGCCTCTTTGTACTCCTCTGCCTTCTCGGTAAGGGCTGAGATCAAACGCTTGGTATCGACCGTCAGCTCGTCGACGCGGTTCATCAGGTACATTCTGAGGTCAAGTGCTACCTGATCGTTTCTGGAACGAGCGGTATGCAGCTTTTTGCCGACGTCGCCGACGCGGGAGGTGAGCACCTCCTCAACGAACATATGGATATCCTCGGCGTTCGGATCGATTGCAAGCCTGCCCGCGGCGATATCGTCGAGGATGCGTAAGAGCTCGTCACAGATCGCGTCCGCCTCCCAGCGCTCGATGATGCCCTGCTTTGCGAGCATCTGCGCGTGGGCGATAGAGCCCGTGATATCCTCCTTATACATCCGGCTGTCAAAGCCGATGGAGCTGTTGAATTCATCCGCGATCTTGCTGGTGTCTCCGGCGGTACGTCCCGCCCACATTTTTGCCATAGTTTTTTCTCCTGTCTTATATACGCGTAACGGCGGGAGCAAGCCCCCGCCCTACGAAAATGACATACAAATCTAAAACGCGTCAGCGTTTCCCTTAACCATTCACCATTCACTCTTCACCATTCACCGATGCAAAGAATCATTTATTCTTTGCATCCACAACCGCCTGTACCTTGATCGGCAGACCGAAGAGGTTGATGAAGCCCGCGGAATCGGTCTGGTCGTAATCGGACTCGCCGAAGGTCGCGATCTCTTCGCTGTAGAGGCTGTAGGGGCTGTCAACGCCCGCCTTGATGATATTGCCTTTGTACAGCTTGAGCTTGACGTAGCCGGTGACCTTCTCCTGCGTCTTGTCGACGAAGGCGGAGAGCGCCTCACGCAGCGGGGTGAACCACTGACCGTTGTAGACGAGCTCTGCGAAGGTGATGGATAATCTCTGCTTCTCGTGCATGGTCATCTTGTCGAGGCAGATGGACTCGAGGGTCTCATGCGCCTTGTAGAGGATGGTGCCGCCGGGGGTCTCATATACGCCGCGGCACTTCATGCCGACCAGACGGTTCTCGACGATGTCCAAGAGACCGATGCCGTTCTTGCCGCCCAGCTCGTTTAATTTGAGGATGATGTTCTTTGCGGACATCTTCTCGCCGTCGAGCGCTACAGGCACGCCCTTTTCGAACTCGATGGTGACATAAGTCGGCTCGTCGGGGGCGTCGATCGGGGATACGCCCATCTCGAGGAAGCCGGGCTTCTCATAGGTCGGCTCGTTGTTGGTATCTTCAAGGTCAAGGCCCTCATGGCTCAGGTGCCAGAGGTTCTTATCCTTAGAATAATTGGTTTCTCTGTTGATCTTGAGGGGGATGTTGTGCGCCTCGGCGTACTCGATCTCCTCCTCACGGGACTTGATATCCCAGATACGCCACGGAGCGATGATGGGCATGTTGGGAGCGAAATGCTTGATCGCCAGCTCGAAACGCACCTGATCGTTGCCCTTGCCGGTACAGCCGTGGCAGATCGCGTCTGCGCCCTCCTTAAGAGCGACTTCGACGAGACCCTTCGCGATGCAGGGACGCGCGGTAGAGGTACCCAGCAGGTAATCCTCGTAGACAGCGCCCGCCTTCATGGTGGGGATGATGAAATCATCGACGTACTCCTCGGTCTGGTCGAGGACATAGAGCTTGGAAGCGCCGGTCTTGATCGCCTTTTCCTCTAAGCCCTCCAGCTCGTCAGCCTGTCCGACGTTGCCGGATACCGCGATGACCTCGCAGTTATTATAGTTTTCTTTCAGCCACGGGATGATGATGGATGTGTCCAGACCGCCCGAATAAGCTAATACGACTTTCTTGATATTTTCCTTGTTCAGTGTTTTCATGGTGATACCTCCGAATGAATATGCAATCAATTTTGCGTTTATGCATTAATTATACACTATCATGCATATTTGTCAAGGGTTTTCTGCATATTATTGCAAATGGATGCATTTTCTGTCATCCTTGACAAAAACCAACATCTATTATAGCGGAGTTTTGTCCATTTATCAAGCCAAATTATCGCATAGAATCGCGCATAAATATAGGTATAATCACGATAGTCAGGAGTGAGTGGTTAGTGACCAGTGATTAGTGATTAGTTAATCAGGCGGGCTCTGCCCGCACCCGAAAAAAGTAGGGACGGTCATTGACCGTCCGCACGGCAGAAGCGTTTCTTTCCTATCCTGCGTTTTCGATAAATGAAACGCCCGTCATTCTGCGGACGAGCACTGCTCGTCCCTACGGAAGCAGAGATTTGCTCCGCGATCAACGGCATCTGTCATCAACGTTACGGGAGGAGCAAGCCCCTCCCCTACAACTCACGACTGCGGCGCTGCCAATAATTCCTAACTCCTAACTCCTCACTCCTAACTCCTCATTCCTCATTGAAAGGAGTGTTTCAACACTGTAACCGCTACAAGTGGTAGATTTGTTGACAAAAAGCACATAGATATGGTATCATATATAGTTGAAAAAGAGCGTATTAGCGCTCATGTGAAAGAGTGAAAGGGGAAAGAATATGACAGTCTCCGTTATCGTTCCTTATATCGAATCCTCAGACCTGATCCTGAAAACTGCCGATTCGCTGAAGAATCAGCATAAAACGGACACGTCGCAGCTGCAGCTTCTGGTCGCCGACGCCACACAGGAGCAGAGCGCAAAGGAAAAGTTAGCGTCCTACAGCAACGTCAAAATCGTCGCTGTACCCGGCGACAACGAGGCTGAGGCGTATAACGCCGCGCTGAAGGAGCTCGACAGCGACTGCGCGATCGTGGCGCGTCCGGGCGACGTTTTCGGCAGCCACTACTTTATGAACGCGCTCAAGGCGCTGAATCTCAATAAGCCCTACGCCTTCGCGGCGCCGCAGCGCTTTTGCATCAATCCCGTTTACACCCGCTACAAATATATCAGCCGCACCAACGTCCCTGTCAAGCAGCAGAACGCGGTCGCGGATATCCGTGATTATCCGAACCTGCTCCAGATGGAGCCGGACGGCAACATTATCAAGAGCGAGGTCCTGAAGCAGTATCCCGCCGACCCGAAGCTGAAATTCGAATACTTCCACGACGTGATGCTGCGCCTGCAAAGGGATTATCCGACCTACTACGCGATGGGTGAGGCGAACTTCAACTCCTTCATGCCGCTGAGCGACGATTCGGCTTACTTCGTGCCCTCCAACCGTATCGAATGGTATCAGGAGAGCGTCGACAGCTTCCTGCTGCCGCTGGCTGAGCGCTTCAAAAACGCGGACGGCACCCTCCCCTATTACATCCAGTTCTACCTGATGTACGCGGTAGCGGCACGCTTCCTCGCCAACATGAACAACCGCAACAAGCGCAACATGAGCGTCGAAGAGCTCGACAGCTTCTTTCAAAGCTGCAAAAAGGTGCTGGACCTGCTGGATGACGCCATGATCCTCAACGCGGGCAAATATAAGGCGCTCGGCTACAGCGAGGAAGCCGCCGAGATGTTCTACATGCTCAAATACGATACGACCCTCTACGATATGCCTCAGCACCTGAGCGAAGGCAACGAGGACGTCGCCCTCGACGTCAGCGACGTAGTCATCGCGCGTATGCAGGGACAGAGAGTCGGTCTGCACGTACTGGATTACAGCGACGGCAAGATCCTGCTGGACGGCTCCTTCCGTCAGGTATTCAACCTGAACAAGATCGAGCTGTATGCCGTATGGAACGGCGAGCGCATCGACCTCGTCGACAACGACCGCTATTCGCTGACCAAGTACTTCGGCATCAGCGCCTATAAAAAATTCACCTTCCGCCTTGATCTGCCGATCGACGACAGCCTGTCAAAGCAGAAGCTGAGCTTCTTTGCAAAATACAAAAACACCCGCGTGCCGCTGCAGTTCTCCTATCTGCACCACTGGGCGAAATTCGCCGCAGCTCCTGCGGGCGGCTACTGGCGGTTCAACAAATACATGGCAACCATCGCCGACAACCGCGACCTGATCATCGAGCGCGCTTCAAAGAAAAAGACCCTCAGCCGCGAGCTGCACTATCTGCCGGGCGTCTTCAGAGAGAGCAAGCGCACCTTCATCACCCGCGTGCAGTACTGGCTGACCCGCCCGTTCTATAAGAACAAGCGCATCTGGCTGATGTACGATAAGCTGTACAAGGGCGGCGACAGCAGCGAGTACCTGTACCGCTTCTGCAAAGGCAAAAAGGACGGCGTGACCCGCTACTACATCATCGACAAGAACACCTCCGACTATAAGCAGATGAAGAAGGACGGCCTGCATCCCGTCAAGACCGGCTCCTTAAAGCACAAGATGGCGTTCCTGAACGCGGACATCACCCTGATCACCAACTCCCAGACCTTCCCCTTCAACGGCTACAGTCTGGATAAGAGCCGCTTCATCCGCGACCTGTGCAACTTCCCGACCATGTGCCTGCAGCACGGCTTATCGGTACAGAAGTGCGCGATGGCGCAGCAGCGCATCATCGACAACACACGGATGTACTTCATCGCCAGCAAGTATGAGGAAAAGAATCTGAACAACCACGCCTACAGCTACGAAGGCACCGACATCATCCGGATGACCGGTATCGGACGCTACGACGGACTGATCAACAACGACCAGAAGCAGATCCTCTTGTCCCCGACATGGCGTATGTACAACGCGATGCCCGTCACCACCAGCGAGGGTGAACAGCGCTCTTACAACCCCGACTTCAAGAATACGGTCTACTACCGCATCTATAACGACCTGATCAACGATCAGAAGCTCATCGAGACCGCCAAGCGCACCGGCTACAAGATCAAGTATCTGCTGCACCCGATCCTCTCCGCGCAGGTGGACGACTACACTCCCGATCCGTATGTGGAGGTCATCTCCTCGGTCGGCGACTTGAGCTACGAAAAGATCCTGACCGAATCGAGCCTGATGGTCACCGACTACTCCGGCGTACAGTTCGACTTTGCGTACATGAAAAAGCCGCTCGTCTACTTCCACCCTGACGAGCTGCCCGCGCACTATGACGACGGCGGTTTCTTCTACGACACCATGGGCTTCGGCGAGATCTGCACCACCTCGCAGATGCTGGTCGACACCCTGTGCGAATACATGGAGAACGGCTGCAAAATGAAGCCCGAGTACATCGCCAGAGTCGACGACTTCTATCACTACGACGACCACAACAACTGCCAGCGCATCTATGACGAGATCATGAAGTTCCAGAAGCAGGTAGACGTCGATAAAATGAGGAGTTAGGAGTTAGGAATTAGGAATGAATGGCGGGCGCTGCCCGCACCCGATTATAATAATGTCATTGCGGGGCTTTAGCCCGTGGCAATCTCAACCAAATAAAAACGCCCGCGACTTTTACACAGAGTCGCGGGCATTTCCTTTATATGCTGTTATTTCAATCCAAAAGCCGTCAGGCTTTCCCTTCATTATTCATTCTTAAGTTTTCAGTCTTCAGTCTTCAGTTTTCTCTTCTTCCTCGCCTCTCTCAATTCCTGCAGGTTCGCGGGCTTACGCTGCATATACGCCATGAAGATATCGCACACCTTGCGGACGAGGACGCACAGCACCAGCGAAACGACGAAGCTGCCGAAATAAAGCATGACATAATGCTCGGGCTTGGTGTTGTAAACGCGCTCGATATAGTGGTTGATGTTCAGATAGATCATGTAGTATTCCATCGAGTACATACCGACGAATTCAAAGAAATTGCGCAGGAGATTGCCTCTGCCCTTGTGGCGCAGAGAGGTGCAGACAAAGCTGAGCAGCACCACCAGCACGATGCCCAGCGCGGCGCCGACATAGCGATAGAAGAAGATGTACATCGGCTCGATATCTTTGCTGTATCCGGGGATCAGCGCCTTCATGATGGGCGTATAGCTGTTGAGCAGAGCGGTCAGACCGACAGCCAGCCCCAGAAACAGCCAGAGCCATTTGCGGTTGATCTCCTTCTTTTCCATGACGAACTTGCCCGCCCAGATGCCGATGACGAAGGACGGTACGCGGCACAGCGCGATCTCCCAGTAACGGTAGAAGCCGGGCGCGATGAAGCGCAGCGCGAAGGTGGCGGCCACGACAACCGCGATGATGCCGAGCATGCCCCACAGGCGGAAGCGCTCGATGATCTTGAAGAAGATCGGGAATACGAGGTACAGCACCAGGATCAGCGAGATGAACCAGAACACGCGTTCACCCTTGGCAAAGAAATAAGTGAACGAGATACGGCTGAGATAGTGCTTGAGACCGGATGTGTATCTGCCGGTCGCGTAACGGAACGAGAAGTAAAAGATCCCGATCAGCAGCGCCGTAGGCAGCACACGCATAAAGCGCTTTTTCAGAAAGCGCCCGAAGCGGTTATCCTTGGTGAAGGAGAAAAACAATCCGACGCCCGACAGGAACAGGAACATGTCCACGCCGATATTGCCCATGCCGCGGAAAGCGCCGAACACATCGATGATGAATTTGTTGTCCGTGTACTGCGCCATCGTCAGGAAATCCGAGTGGAAGAGTCCGATCCACAGCGTCGCGATACCGAACAGGACGTTGCGCGCTTCGCTGATGGTGAACAGGTTGAACATTTTTTTGGAAGAAGCCATAAAAACCCTCCGTTTCCCAAAAATACAGTCCGGCATACAGCCAAACTATCTTTAGTATTATACCAAAAACTGCCTATACTGTCAATTCCGTTTGTAAGTTTCTCATCCATGTTTATTCCTCCCGCGACAGGGCGTTGGTTAACATCAATCATCGGTCAAGGCGAACCCTCTTAACGTAGGGGCGGTCATTGACCGTCCGCAGAATGACGGGCGTTTCATTTATCGAAAACGTCAGATAGGAAAGAAGCGCTTCTGCCGTGCGGACGAGCAATGCTCGTCCCTACGGAAGCAGAGATCTGCTCCGCGGAAGACGTCATCTGTCATCAACCCCCTGCCGCGGTACGTCGCAAGCGCCGTACCCTACCACGCACACTGCATAGGGGACAGCGCTCGGACACGCGTGTCCGACGTCCGGTAACGCTGGTTTGTCATCAATCGTCGGTCAACCCGTCCCCTCTCAATTATCATTTGCATTTTCTTAAAATATGTATTATACTATTACGGTATGGATATTTCGCGGACGGATCCGATGACTATTTGGTATTGCCTTATCCGATCGCTCCGCGAACGTCCCTTGTGTCAAGGGACGCGGACGAGCAATGCTCGTCCCTACTGACCGCTAACCACTATTCATCAAACAGGCGTGGGCAAAGCCCACCCATAACTTGCCACTGGTCACTGACCACTGGTCACTAAACAAACAGGAGTGAACACCCATGTGCAAGGAATGTGCAAAGAAGACGTTTTACATCACGACCCCGATCTATTATCCCTCGGGCAACCCCCATATCGGTCATACCTATACGACCGTCGCGTGCGACTCGATCGCGCGCTATAAGCGAATGCAGGGCTATGATGTGATGTTCCTGACCGGTACCGACGAGCACGGTCAGAAGATAGAGGAAAAAGCCAAGGAACAGGGCATCACCCCCAAGCAGTATGTCGACGAGATCGTCGCGATCTTCAAGAAGCTGTGGGGGTACATGAACATCAACTATGACCGCTACATCCGCACTACCGACGACTACCATGTCGAGAGCGTACAGAAAATCTTCAAGGAGCTGTACGACCGCGGCTATATCTATAAGGGCGAGTACGCGGGCAAGTACTGCACCCCCTGCGAGAGCTTCTGGACGGAATCTCAGCTCGTGGACGGCAAGTGCCCCGACTGCGGCAGAGAGGTCATCGAAGCCAAGGAGGAAGCGTACTTCTTCAAGATGGCGCCCTTTGCCGAGCGCATCGAAAAGCTGCTGACCGAGACCGACTACCTGCGTCCGCGCACGCGCGCCACAGAGCTGGTCAACAACTTCCTGCAGCCCTCCGTCGACGAAAACGGCAACAAGACCTACGGTCTCGAGGACCTGTGCGTATCGCGCACCAGCTTCACATGGGGCGTGCCGGTCACCTTCGACCCCAAGCACGTCGTCTATGTCTGGATCGACGCGCTTTCCAACTACATCACCGCGCTGGGCTACGAGAACGGCGCGTTTGACGACTACAAGACCTACTGGCCCGCGGACGTCCACATGGTGGCGAAGGACATCATGCGCTTCCACGCGATCATCTGGCCCGCGATGCTGATGGCGCTCGAGCAGCCGCTCCCGAAACACCTCGCCGTGCACGGCTGGATCACCTTCAACGGTCAGAAGATGTCGAAATCGCTGGGCAACGTCGTCGACCCGTTCATCCTCGGCGAACGCTACGGCGTAGACGCGATCCGCTACCACATCATGCGCGAGATGGCGCTGGGCGCGGACAGCTCCTTTTCTAACGAGATCATGATCAACCGCATCAACACCGACCTCGCCAACGGTCTGGGCAACCTTGTCAGCCGTACCGTCGCGATGATCGACAAGTATTTCGACGGCACCTTGCCGACCGAGCGTGAAGACGGCGACTTTGACGACGATCTGAAGACGATCGCGACCGCACTGAAAGCCAAGGTCGACAGCTATGTCGAGAACACACAGCTGAATTACGCGCTGGAAGAGATCTTCAAGCTGGTCTCCCGCGCGAACAAATACATCGACGAGACCACCCCGTGGATCCTCGGCAAGGATGAGTCTAAAAAGGCGCGTCTTGCGACCGTGCTGTACAACCTGCTCGAGAGCATCCGCATCGCCTCTACCCTGCTCTCCGCTTTCATGCCGACCACCATGCCCAAGGTCTTTGAGCAGATCGGCGCTGTTGACTGCGCGACATATGAAAACGCGGACCAATTCGGCGTCCTGCCGCTCGATGTGACCGTTCACCGCGGCGAAGCGCTCTTCCCGCGCATCGACGTGGACAAGGAAATCGAGGAGCTCAACGCGATCATCAAGAACAACGAGCCCAAGGAAGAGCCCGCCTTCGATATGCCCGCGCATAAGCCCGAGATCGCCTTTGACGACTTTGAGAAGGTCGAGATGAGGGTCGCGAAGGTGCTGAACTGCGAGAAGGTGAAGAAGAGCAAAAAGCTCCTCAAATTCACGCTGGACGACGGCGAGGGCGAGCGCATCATCCTCTCCGGCATCGCGGAGTACTACGAGCCCGAGGAGCTGATCGGCAAAAACATCGCCTATGTCGCGAACCTCGCGCCCCGCAAGATGATGGGGATAGAGAGCTGCGGCATGATCCTCTCCGCCGAGAGCGGCGACGGACTGAAGGTCGTCACGATCGACGATTCCATTCTGCCGGGCGGAAGCCTTGTTTAAGTAATCGAAATTAAATAATATGTCATTGCCACGCCCCGCTTGCGGGGCGTGGCAATCCCACAATGAGGGAATCTCTTTTTCTCCCGCATCAAACGGTATTGTCGACAAGGGGATTGCCGCGTCGCGTAATCCGCTCCTCGCAATGACATTTTCTTTTTGAGGTAATTATGTTAAACAACATCTTTGACGCGCACGCGCACTACGACGACCGATGGTTCGACGAGGACAGGCGCAGCCTGCTTTCCTCTCTTCCCCAAAACGGCGTATCCTATATCGTGAACGCCGCCGTCGATCTTTCGACCGCAAAAACCGCGATCGCATACGCCGAAGCCTATCCGTTCATGTACGCCTGCGCCGGTATCCATCCCGAGAACCTCGAGGGACTGCCGGACGATTATCTCGCGCAGTTGACGGAGCTGTTACAGCACCCGCGGGTGGTCGCGCTCGGCGAGATCGGGCTCGATTATCACTGGGACATCCCGAAGGATGAACAGAACCGCGTCTTTGAGGAACAATTACGGCTCGCAAAAGAACTGGATGTGCCGGTGGTCATCCACGACCGCGAGGCGCACGGCGACGTGATGGCGCTGGTGCGAAAATATCAGCCGAAAGGACTGATGCACTGCTACTCGGGCTCGGTCGAAATGCTCAAAGAGGTGATAAAGCTCGGCATGAGCATCTCGCTGGGCGGGACGGTGACCTTCAAGAACGCGCGCGTACCCGTAGAGGTCGCCGGGGCGGTGCCGCTCGACCGGCTGCTGCTCGAGACCGACGCGCCGTATCTCTCCCCCGTCCCCTATCGCGGCAAGCGCAACGACAGCACCAAGATCGCCTGCACCGCGCAAAAGATCGCAGAACTCCGCGGCATGGATCCGCAGGAGCTGATCGACCTTACCACAGAGAACGCGAAGCGATTATTCGGCATCGTCTCAGAATGAAAACATTTTTGCAATAAACTTCCCCGGTGCAAGCACTAAAGTGTCCGCCGAACACTTTACCCTCCCTCTGCTCGGGTGGGGTATTACACCCGTCAAAACTGATCACTGCTCACTTGCCACCGGTCACTGGTCACTTGCCACCGGTCACTGATCACTTGCCACCGGTCACTAAAAAAACATCCCGGTTTCAGCATTGACTGAAATCGGGATTTTTGATTGATGGATATTGACCGAAGTATTCGTTTTTCGGGGTATAGACAAAGCTCATTTCCTCGCCGGTGAACGGATGCGCAAAACGCAGCTCATGGGAGCAGAGCATGATATGCTCGCTCTCAATATGACTGCCGTAGCGTCGGTCGCCGACGAGCGGCGTCTTTCGCGACGCGAACTGCACGCGGATCTGGTGCGTCCTGCCGGTCAGCAAACGAATCTTCACCAGCGTGAGCGGCTCGCCGTCGACCCCCGCTGTCTGCAAAACCTCATAGCACAGGCGCGCTTCCTTGACGCCGCAGCGCTCGCGCCTGACGACATAGCTCTTGTTCTTTTTGCGGTCGAAGTACAGCAGGTCAGTATACTCTCCCGTCGATTGTTCCGGCACGCCCTCGATCACGGCGAGGTAGGTCTTTTCCAGCCCGCCGCGCTGTATCAGGTCGCTCAGGCGCTTTGCCGCCTCTTTGGTTTTGGCGTATACCATCACGCCCTGCGTCGTGCGGTCGAGCCGATGGACGGGATATACCCCGTCACAGCCCGATTCCGCTTTCAGCAAAGCGGGCATATTGGGCTTCTTTTCATCATCCTCGCTCAGCACCCCATAGGGCTTATACGCGACAATGATTTGCTCATCCTGATAATAAACAAAAGTTTTGTATTCCATCACAGGTCAAAAGTCAGAAGCATCTTTAACTCCTAACTCCTCACTCCTAACTCCTCACTAATCAGAACAGCCCGCTGATCACGCCGTCGTCGCTGACGTCGATCAGCTCTGCGGCAGGCTTTTTCGGCAGGCCGGGCATGGTCATGATGCTGCCGGTCAGCACGACGATGAAGCCCGCGCCGGCAGAGATGCGGATATCCTGCACATGGATGACAAAGCCCTCGGGCGCGCCGATCAGCGGCGCCTCATCCGAAAAGCTGTACTGCGTCTTTGCGATACAGACAGGCAGGTGCGCGTAGCCCATCGAGGTGAGCTTCCGGATCGCGTTCTCCGCCTGCTTGGTAAAGGCGACGTGGCTCGCGCGGTAGACATGCTTCGCGACAAAGCGGATCTTCTGCTCTACGGGGATATCGAGCGGATAAGCATATTCAAAATTCTCGTTGCTTTCCTCTTCACACAGGCGGATGACCTCGTCCGCGAGATCGATGCCGCCGACGCCGCCGTCAGCCCAGACGTTGGACAGAACGGCGTTGACGCCCAGCTCCTTACAGCGCTGGATCACCATGTCGATCTCCGCGTCCGTATCGGTCGGGAAGCGGTTCAGCGCTACGACGCTCGGGAGCTTGAACACGTTCTTGATATTATCCACGTGGCGCAGCAGGTTCGGCAGACCCTTTTCGAGCGCCTCTAAATTCTCGGGAGCCAGATTCTTTTTATCCACGCCGCCGTGCATCTTCAGCGCGCGCACGGTGGCGACGATCACCACGGCGTTCGGCTTCATGTCCGCGTAACGGCACTTGATGTCGAGGAACTTTTCCGCACCGAGATCCGCGCCGAAGCCCGCCTCGGTAACGGTGTATTCGCCCAGCTTTCGCGCGACCTTGGTCGCGAGCACGGAGTTGCAGCCGTGGGCGATATTAGCGAAGGGACCGCCGTGCACAAAGGCGGGGGTGCCCTCTAAGGTCTGTACTAAGTTCGGCTTGATCGCGTCGGTCAGCAGCGCGGTCATCGCGCCCTGCGCGTGCAGATCGCCCGCGGTGACGGGCTTTTCGTCATAGGTGTAGCCCACGATCACGCGCGACAGCCGCTCCTTGAGATCGCGGATGCTCTCGGACAGGCACAGGATCGCCATGACCTCGGAGGCGACGGTGATGTCATAGCCGTCCTCGCGCGGCACGCCGTTGACCCTGCCGCCCAAGCCGTCGGTCACATAGCGGAGCTGGCGGTCGTTCATATCCACGCAGCGCTTCCATGTAATGCGTCTGGGGTCGATGTTCAGGCTGTTGCCCTGATAAATATGGTTGTCGATCATCGCGGCAAGCAGGTTGTTTGCCGCGCCGATGGCGTGCATATCGCCGGTGAAGTGCAGGTTGATATCCTCCATCGGGACGACCTGCGACCAGCCGCCGCCAGCGGCGCCGCCCTTGATGCCGAATACGGGTCCGAGCGAGGGTTCGCGCAGCGCGACGTTCGCCTTTTTGCCCAGCTTTCTGAGTCCGTCGGCGAGACCGATGGTGGTAGTGGTCTTACCCTCGCCCGCGGGGGTGGGGGTCATCGCGGTGACGAGGACGAGCTTGTTGTCCCCGCCCTCCTTTTTCAATATGTTCAGATTGATCTTCGCCTTGTAATTGCCGTAGGGCTCGAGAAACTCATCGTCGATCCCCGCCGCGGCGGCGATCTGCGAGATCGGTTTCATCTGAAAGCTCTGGGCGATTTCAATATCGGTCATTGGTACCATCTCCGTTGTCCTTCGAATGATAAAATACACAAAAAATCGTTTCATCCGAGGTTATTCCATGGTAGATTATACCTTAATATTTCCTTTAGGTCAATATAAATGAAAAAATTCTTGTTTCGTGTCAAAATCCCTTGCCAACGGTCACAAAATGTAGTAATATCTATTTACCAAAATCAATATATAGGTATTTGTAAAATTGACTGCGGGAGGCAAACTCATGAAATTACTGGAAGAAAGAATCTTAAAGGACGGCATCGTACGTGACGGCGGCGTGCTGAAAGTAGACAGCTTCATTAACCATCAGATCGACGTCGACTTTATCACAGAGCTTGCCAAAGAGCTCAAGCGTCTGTATGCGGGCGAGGAGATCACCAAGATCCTCACCATCGAAGCCAGCGGTATCGGCATCGCCTGTATCGTTGCGCAGGAATTCCACGTTCCCGTGTTATTTGCCAAGAAGAACAAGACCATCAATATCGCCAACGACGTATATACGTCCAAGGTCGAGAGCTTCACCCACAAGCGCACCTACGACATCATCGTGTCCAAGGACTTTTTGAAGCCCGAGGATAAGGTGCTGATCATCGACGACTTCCTCGCGATGGGCTCCGCCTTACAGGGACTCATCAGCCTGATCCGCGACGCGGGCGCGACCATCGTCGGCGCAGGCATCATCATCGAGAAGGCGTACCAGCAGGGCGGTCAGCTGATCCGCGACATGGGTGTGAGAGTCGAATCGCTCGCGCGCATCAAGAGCATGGATAATAACGTCATCGAATTCATAGACTAAAGGAAAAGAGCCTTACAATAACAGTGTCATTGCGAGGAGCCGGTACAAAACCGGCGACGCGGCAATCCCCTTGTCACCGATGCTGTTTATCGTAACAGAAACGAATATTCTCTGTTTGTGGGATTGCCACGGGCGTTGCCCTCGCAATGACTGCGAATAAGAAAGCCGATTCGTTCGGCGCTTACACAAGGGGTTATCCGGAGGGATTTATACGAAAAAATATATCATCATCGGCGCGGCGCTGATCGTATCGGTCGCCGTGCTTTTGACAGGGGTGCTTCTGCTGACGCGCAGCGTATCGCCGAAAGAAATGAATATCGACGCTTTCGTCGCATCAAAGGGCGTCAAGGAAACCGATATGATCAAAACGGTAGCGGGCGACCGCTATTTTGCAGTATCGACCGCCGACGAAGCGCAAAAAGCCGAAGCCGACGACCCGGCTACCGCCGATCAGGAAGCGCCGACCTACACGAAAAATTCCATCCCGCAGGTCACGGGACTCAGCCGCCTGAGCGAAAAGACGGACAGCCTCAAGATCGGTTGGGATGAGATCGACGGCGTGCAGGGCTACCGCATCTATCGCCGCGACGACAATGATCCGGAATCGGATTACAAGCTGTTTTCCGTCGTGAACCGCGCGGGGCTGGATATCCGCAATCTCGGCAAAGGCAGCAAATACAGCTTCCGCGTCGCGCCGTACATTTCAGACGGCTCCAAGACCTATGAGGGCGAGCCGACCGAGGTCACCTTCGGCACGGCTCCGACCGACGTCGAAGGCTTCCAAATGACCGACGAGACCAAGACGACGATCTCCATGAGCTGGGAGAAGAACGAGCGCGCCGACGGCTACCTGATGGAGCGCTGTTACCGCGGCAAGTGGAGCGACTATCAGGAATTTGACGCCGATACCACCGAGTTCACCGATACCGATCTCGAACCCGGCAAGGCGTATTACTACCGCATCCAAGCCTACCGCGACGACAGCACCGGACGGCTGCCCGGCGCGAAGACCGCGATCCGCACCGTCGCGGGACTCTTGGGCCCCGAGGATAAAAACTCCGCATCCAAGCTCGGCAGGGTATCGCTCGACTATAAGGACAGCAAATACGCCGACGGCTATCTGATCTATTACAGCAAGGACAAAGAGGACTGGGAACAGCTGACCGACACCGATCGCACCCATTACAGCACCTCGCGGCTCGAGGACGGCGAGACCTACTGGTTCCGCATCTATCCCTACCGAACGGTCGACGGTCACGATATCGTCGGCGCGTATACCGAAATGGACTTCGTCGCGAACAAGGAGATCTATGACAAGACGGTCGGCGACACCTACGTCGAGGTCAGCCTGAGCGACCAGCACATGTGGTATATCGTGGACGGCGACGTCTATCTCGAAAGCGACTGCGTCACCGGCAACTACGGCTCCGCGGACACGCCCAAGGGCTATTTCTCCGTGAACGCGAAGATGTCGCCCTGCACCCTCAAGGGCGACGACTACACCTCCTACGTCACCTACTGGATGCCGTTCATCGGCGGCGGCTGGGGACTGCACGACGCCGACTGGCGCTCGTCCTTCGGCGGCAATATCTACAAGGGCAACGGCTCCCACGGCTGCGTCAACCTGCCGCCCAAGATCGCCAAGGAGATGTACGCCGTCATCGAAGTCGGCACACCGGTTATTGTATATTAATCGTCATTGTGAGAAAAAGACGCGCGCGTCCAATCTCAACCGATTAAAATGGAAACGCTGACACGCGTGTCCGTGTTTTGAATCGAAATAAATACTAAACAACAAAAGCGACGGGAAATCCGTCGCTTTTTGATTTTGTATGATATTATTCGATTCTGTTATTAACTCAGCCATCCAGGAGCTCATCATTGAACTCTAAGGGAATGGTTTGTATCGTGCAGCCGTCGGCATCCTTGACCTGCACAATGATCTCATGGAAGGAACGGGGCGTGAACATACCAAGGTCGATCATCACCGTGTTCTCTCCGGAAAAATCACGGTACAGATACGGGATATCATCCTCATACAACAGCTTCCATCCGAAGCTCTCGTAATACGTCTCGGTAAAGTATCCTCCGACATCCGGCTCACTGATGGTATAGCTGTAGGAATACGGAGCGGTACCGCCGATCACGTTCACCTCAAGCGTCGGCTCCCATGCAAACATCAGATCGATCCAGTGTGCGCCGGCAAGTGAAAGCTCGCCGGTCGGCTGATCCTCTGTCACATGATAATCGGAATATCGATAGGGATCACCGTAATCGCCCAGTACAAAAGCATGATCTCTGTAATGGCTGAATTCACGGAAGCCATAGGGGTTATAGGCTGTGACCGCAACATCGTAATCGCTGCTCTGTGTAAAGGTATAGGTAAAGGTATTCTTTTCTGAGCGATCCTGTACCTTTTCGCCGTCGATATAAAACTCATAGGTGCATCCCTCTTCACCGCAGTTTGCTCTCGCGGTGAAGGTCACCGGCACGCCGACCATCGCTTTGCCGGAATCATAGTCGGCGTAAAAACTCGTCACATCGATATCGGCAGACCCCTCGCCGCCGAAGCTCTCCGGGATCGTCATATTCGCATCTTGACGCTGGATCCATGTAGCGTCGAGAACTGTCGCCGCGCCGTCGCGGTCAAAATCCGCTCTCAGCTGTGCTTCATAGCCGAAATCGATCGCGCCCGCCAAGCCGCGCTGGATCAGCGTCACGTCAAGAATATCCGCTTTGTAATCGTGGTTCAGATCTCCGAACACCACAGGCGGCAGTGCCGCGCCGGCAGAGATCGAAAACAGCGATACCAACAGCACCGATCCGAGAAGAAATGCGATAAACTTTTTCATAATAATTCCTCCTTAGGATTAGACATGGGTATCCAATAAAATACCCTCTATAAATAAAACACTTGAAAAGCCGTTTTGGTTTCATCAATCGTAAAATATTTTATTTTTTCTGTGTAAGGCAGCCTTTTACGGAAGATACAAGCCGAACCGGTGAAAGGTTCTTTTTAGCCCATCGGATAGGTCTGTCCCGCTAAATACCGCTGGATGCAGGTCGCGTCGAGGATAGTGCGCTCGCCGTCGCGGTTGAAATCCGAGAAATACCCGATCTTTCCGATTTTGTGGTACAGTTTATCGTTTTCGGGATATTCGCTCAGCTTCGCCTCACAGCGCTGAAAAATCGTCGCGTCTATCACCGTGAGGGCGTCATCGCCGTCGAGATCGCCGAGGAGCCTGCCCGAAACAAACTTGTCAAGCACCTTTGTCAGCCCGTCATAATTACTTTCCGCCTCGCTCGGAATCGGTACAAAGATATCCTGCTTGACGTCGTAGATACCATAACCGGATTCGAACGGATAGCTCGGCGTCGGTCTGTAGACATAGCGATTCCCGATGATCCCTTCATAGAGCACATCCTGCTGGATAAACGACTCTGCTCGTATCAAGACCCAGTCGACGCCGCCGCTTTGATCACGATGTTCATACGGTTCGTCATAGAGGAAGAAGAAGTCAGACCAGTAAACATCCTCCGGGGCAACATCTTCGGTGTAGATGCTGACGTATTCCTCAAAAAACCGATCAAAGGTAGTGTGGGAGGGTCCCATCGAATAGACAGGATCGTCGGGACCGCCGCCCGAGCTGACATAGAACACTTCATAATTGCCGTCACCGTCCAAATTGCCGGGCAGCCAGAACCATCCCGCACGTTCGAAAGGCATTTCCGTCGTGCGCTTACTGCCGTCGGTGAAGTAAAAGGACTGTGTGCCGTTCGGCGCTGTGAAGCGGTATCTGCCCTCGCCGTAATCGTTCTCACCGGCACGCTCCATCTTCGCGCGGATATCGGAATCTTTCCCTGTGATGAGATCGACACAGTGACAGTAAATATAAATGTTGTTATCGGAAAGGGTGTTGCCGGTGTTGTCCAGTACGATCAGGTTCTCCGAATTCACATGACGGATCTTGAATCGATAATATCCATTGACGCCGGTCTCACCGGTCAAAGACAGCGCAAGCGGGTCATTCGACTGACGGGCAAGCAATTCTGTACGCTGGCTCGCGCTTACGTCTGCGATGTAAAAGCTGTAAGCGGCGTCATCGGGGAAATTGAAATAGTACGTTCCCTCGCCGAAGTCGTCGGAATGATAGAAAATCATCGGCGCGCTGTTCCATTCCTCGGACGGCATCCAGCTATACGTTTGGTAGTATATCACCGGTTCCGAAAACGCAAGACTGTTCGTAAAGACGATATCCTGTTCATAGAGATCGATCGGATCCTCCGCCGGTACCGCGCCGACGCTGATCGTCGCGCAAAATGCCGTTAAAACCAGAGCCAGTAATAATGCAATGATCCTTTTCATGTTAATTCCTCCTTATGTCCGGACATGGGTATCCGATAAAAGATCCCTCTATATTATAAACACTTCAAACACTGTTTTGGTTGCACAAATCGAAATAATAATTAATTATTTTTTAAACGTGTCGGAATCGATCAACGCCGTCCCTCCGACGAGGGGGCTGACCCGATCGGCGCCTTTCCCCTATGATCCGCTTCATCTATCACTTGACAACATCAAATGAAAAAGGTAAACTATATGTTAGCTGTAAAAAGGCAAATATTACCGTCACAGCCAGTGACGGAATGGAGGTTTTATGATGAAAAATACAGAAAAAACAATGGAAAAGATCGTCGCTCTGTGCAAAGGCAGAGGCTTCGTCTATCCGGGATCCGAGATCTACGGGGGCTTGGCGAACACATGGGATTACGGTCCCCTCGGCGCGGAGCTGAAGAATAATATCAAAAAGGCATGGCTGAAAAAGTTCGTGCAGGAGAACAAATATAACGTCGGACTCGACTCCGCGATCCTGATGAACCCGCAGACATGGATCGCCTCCGGTCACCTCGGCGGCTTCTCCGATCCGCTGATGGACTGTAAAGAGTGCAAGACCCGCCACCGCGCCGACAACCTGATCGAGGACTTTGACGGCACCAACGTCGCCGGCTGGACGAACGAGCAGATGACCGACTACATCCGCGAGAAGGGCATCGTCTGCCCCAACTGCGGCAAGGCGAACTTCACCGATATCCGTCAGTTCAACCTGATGTTCAAGACCTTCCAAGGTGTAACGGAGGATTCTAAAGCCGAGCTGTATCTGCGTCCCGAGACCGCGCAGGGTATCTTCGTCAACTTCCCGAACATCCAGCGCACCACCCGCAAGAAGGTGCCCTTCGGCGTCGCTCAGATCGGTAAATCCTTCCGCAACGAGATCACGCCCGGCAACTTCATCTTCCGCGTGCGCGAGTTCGAGCAGATGGAGCTGGAGTTCTTCTGCAAACCCGGCACCGATCTCGAATGGTTCGACTACTGGCGCAGCTATTGCCGCGACTTCCTCTACAGTCTCGGCATCAAGGAGGAGAACCTCAGACTGCGCGATCACTCCGCCGAGGAGCTGTGCTTCTACTCTAAGGCGACCACCGACTTTGAATACCTCTTCCCGTTCGGATGGGGCGAGCTGTGGGGCGTTGCCGACCGTACCGACTACGACCTGACCCAGCACCAGAACACCTCCGGCAAGGACCTGAGCTACTTCGATCCGACCGACAACAGCCGCTACATCCCCTACGTCATCGAGCCGTCGCTGGGCGTTGAGCGCCTGTTCCTGTCCATCATGACCGAGGCATATGACGAGGAGATCGTCGACGAAGCGAAGAACGATACGCGTGTCGTCCTGCACCTGCATCCGTTCTTAGCGCCGTTCAAGGCGGCTGTCCTGCCCCTGTCCAAGAAGCTGGGCGAGCAGGCGGGCGCTTTAGCTGACGAGCTGTGCAAGAGCTTCTCTGTCGACTACGACGACGCGGGCTCTATCGGCAAGCGCTATCGCCGTCAGGATGAGATCGGCACGCCGTTCTGCATCACCTACGACTTTGACTCCCTTGAAGACAACTGCGTGACCGTCCGCGACCGCGACACCATGCAGCAGGAGCGCGTCGCCATCGCCGACCTCGAAGCGTATATCGCGGAAAAGATCAAGTTCTGATTTTAAGTGAACTCCTCTTTGTGGGATCGCCACGGGGCTGTGCCCCTCGCAATGACATATAAACAAAACGGATCCGACAGGTTTTATCCCTGTCGGATTTTTATTTGACTGATCGTTGGGAGAGTGTATTGATATTGGGGTTTTTATGCGCTATAATGATAAAAAATACTTTTTCTGCTAACAATCGATTGTAACATTATCGTATAAAGAAGGTGCAGCCATGTCGGAACCGATCAGATTTATCAAACAAAGTACGGCTGTCGATATCGACGATATCCTTGAGAGAGCCAAAAGCATGATCCGGGATCAGAAATATCTTGACGCTTACGCTCTGCTCAAAAACAGTGTGACACAGATTTTGTCATCCGAAAAGAACGCCGATATCAAAGACGGCAGCTGCTTACGAAAAGACAGATATATTCAAAATCTGCTCAGCGATACCGACGGCAGCAGTCAGCTTACCGACATATACAACGCCTGCGGGATCACGGCTTTATGCGCGGCCGCCGCGGAGCTGTGCGTTTTAGCGCTCGGCTTGGGCGTACGCGGAGCATGGTTCATCCTGACCGCGACCGATACGGCTGAAAAGCTCGATGAATATGACGGAGAACGCCTCAAACGAAGCAAATACTATTTGCGTATGCTGTGGTATTACCGCCTTATGCCCGATAAACAGATCGCTCAAACTTTTCTCAACAGGCTTTCAAAGACCTATCCCGATGAGGCTTTCATCCTTTCGCATTGGTGCAACGATATTATCAACACTCCCGACTGGGACAATCTTCGTGTATATTCCGTCAATTTTTATACTACCGTTCCCGAAAGCATGCATGATGACGTCAGCAAAGGGACCTTGTTATCCGTTCCGTTTTCCAACGACGCATACATGGCGGCGGAATACGAAAGCATATTGACTTCACTTGAACAGGGGCAGCATACCAAGCAAAACGACTATATATGGATGCAGTCCTTGAATTATTCCTCATATCACTGCTTCGATCTGATGAAATCCATTCCGACTGACCGGCTCAGCGAGCGCGAACGGGATCTGCTGTACAATGAGATGCTTGTCCCTTTGACGCGGCATTTTGTTTACAGAGAACAGGACGGCTTTAAAACAGATTATAAGAACATACCCTCCTCGATCCTCAAGACGCTCAATAAAAAGGGTTATACCGGGCTGCCCTGCGCCGCCTTGATGCGCAAAGCCGCCGAAAACGGCGGACAAGTCGACGCCTCCCTGCCGGATGATGAAATAGTTAGCGCGGTCTATCAAAAACGGACGTCTCCGGCGGCAGCTCCCTCTCTGATTACACCGCAGGCAAAAACAGACCCTTCCGATTATTTCACCTGTGAAATACTGGAGGATCACCGCGTCTTTATCTCCAGTACCTTTCAGGATATGTTCGCGGAGCGCGATATGATCATCACCTACACCGTTCCTCTGCTGGATATGGTCCTGCGCCAAAACGGGATGCGGCTGACGGCGGTAGACCTGCGCGGCATCGCGCTGACCGACAACGAGGAGGGATATAACCGGACCTGCTTCCAGTACTGTCTGAATGAGATCGACAAGTGCGACTATTTTATCGGACTGATCGGCGGCCGCTACGGCTGGATCCCGTACGACAGCGCCACCGCGGACAGATCTTTTCTCGGAACGGTCCAAAAAATCGCCGCGGAGCACGGACTGTCCGAATCCAAAATGAGAGGAAAAAGCATGACGCATATCGAAATGATGTATGCACTGATGAACCTCAAGTTATCACAATGCTTTTTCTATGTCAGAAACCCGTCCAACGCAGGATCGCTGAGTCCCGCTTCCCTGAATCGATTCTACAGCGGCAGTCAGGATACCATCAAATCCATGATCGGCGAGATCGCAAAAACGCTGAACGTTTCGCGGATCGCTCCTGAAAAAGAAACGGGCTGTAATCTGCAGGAATACAAGGCGGACTTTGCCGACGGACAGGTAACGAATATTTCCGGCCTCAGCCGGAATATCCATATCTCAATCGCCGCGCGGCTTGTCAGCGGAACGAACCGCATGCGTGAGGACACATGGTACAGCCGACTGATCAGCTTCTGGTCGGAAACCGCCCATCTCACGGTTCCGCATCCGAGGCTTCGGGAGCTGATGCAGTGTGAAGACCGTTTCATCTTTGTCACGGGTGATGCGGGTATCGGAAAAACCGTTCTTCTTGCTCAGTACTGGGAGATGATGCGGCGGCAGTCTATCGTGATCCCTGTCGAAGCGCTGTTGGAAAAGGACGTCGATACCATCGACAAGGCGATC
The DNA here is from genome assembly GCA_017403985.1 of Ruminococcus sp. Taxonomy (GTDB): domain Bacteria; phylum Bacillota; class Clostridia; order Oscillospirales; family Acutalibacteraceae; genus Ruminococcoides. The sequence goes on from JAFRDE010000013.1 coordinate 73,320, forward strand.
AACAGGGTCAATGAAATGCTCGCTTATTTCAGACTCAAGATGCCGAAGGGAAAGAAATTCAGCAACAATATCACGCTGATTTTCGACGGCTGTGACCGTTATGCCGATAAGGGAATGCGCATCATCATCAGCGACACGATCAGGAATTCATTCATTGACTCCGTCAGGGTGATCATAGCCTCGCCGGAATCCCACCTTTCGGTACCGGATTATTTCAAAACATTCAAGCTGACCGAACCGCCGGCGCCGACCGGAGAGATCGTGAAATGCACCGTCAACAAACTCGGCAAGATCCTCAACCCCGCCCTGCTTGAAAGGATCACAAAGCTGGCGCAGACCGGAGGCAATCATCCTCTTTTCACGGAATACGTAACAAAAGCCGTCCTCTATCGGCTGCAGGACGACATCAAATTCAAAACAGGAAACGTCATGGACCAGTGCGAATCCGAGCTTTCTCCGGATATTGTTTCAGCCGCTTCTTCCATCCTGAAACGCGCCTTGGATTTCACGCAGGAGGAAAGCGAGAAAAGGCTCATCATCGAAGCCGTCAGGCAGCTGATCCGCTCGCCAAAATCCTCTATGACGGTTTCGGAACTGATAGAAAAGCTCTCGGAAGAAGGGACGCTCCCGCCGATACCGCGCAACAAATTCCTGAACAAGGCAAGGGATCGGTATATAGCGGAACAACGTGAGAAATTCATCAGGATCTTCACCCTGCTGAAGCCTCTGTTGTTGTTTGATGCGACTGCCAGCGTATTTACGCTCGCCCATCGGGCGCTGGCTGTTCCGGAGCTGCTGCCGGACCTTCCGACACATAGTTTTACCTTTCAGAAAGGAGTCTTATAATGGAGCGTACAGATTTTAACAAAAACACATTCAGTTTCTCGATCGCCATTTTCAACTGCGTAGTAAACGCTGTTCTGGTTTTCTTCTTCCCCATCTCGACTGCTTCGAGCTGGTGGATCAAAGTTATCGTCTGTTTTTTGATGCTTTTTTCTCTTCCTGCTTTACTTTATAAGGACGAATTAAAGCAGGAGCGACGGAACAATCCCGATTTTCCGCGGTCAAAAAAACTTGTCTATTATACCATTTACATTACCGAAGGCATTTTTTTGATAGTATTTATGATGCTGATTCTGTCGCCCTTCTTACATCAGCAGAGCGTCGAAGGAACGTTAGCTGAAAATTGGAACGATGCCAACGCCTGGCAAAGCCTCGGAGATACGTGCATCTATATTTTGCTGGCGCTTATCCCCTTCTCAGCGGGCTTCTTATGCAATCTTGCCGGTCAGCAGGGAAAGAAATGCGGAATAACATACATATATACCATCGTTGTTCTGGTTCTGGTCATGGTCGTATATTATCTGGAGTTCAGGGAAAGCGGTATTCAGATCCCGAGCTATGTCCAGTCTATTTGCTTCCTTCTGAACATACCGTACCTGTTCCGACTCAGGCAGCTCGAAAACTACAGTCACCTGACTTCATAAATAACAAAAGGCGCTGAAAAAAACGAACCCGACAGGCATAAACCTGTCGGGTTTTCTTTCGCTTTTCCCTTAAATCAACGCTTCATATTTCTCAAATTGATACGCCACATTATCCGCGCTGTGCGCGTCGGAGGACAGGACGAATCTGCCGCCGTGTTCCCTGATATACGCAATCATGTCCGCGCTCGGATACGGCTGGGTCTTATATCCTCTGGAGATCGCGCCGGTGTTGATCTCGAACGGGATGTCGTAGATCAGCAGTTCATCGACGGCATACTGCCACGCCGCGACATAGCGCGGATGGTTCACGTCAAACAGCGGTTCTTTTTCGATGAACTTGCTGATCAGATCAAAATGCCCGATGATATCGCAGTCGGTTCTGTCGGCAACATCGGCGACCGTCTCAAAATACTGCTCGCACAGCGCGTAGATATCGCCGCCATAATATTTCTCCGCGGCTTCTTTCAATATCTCCGGGCTTTCATCGACCGGGATATACGCGTCCTCGACCTTGACGTAATGCACCGAGCCAATCACATAGTCGAACTCGTCGGTCGGATAGTCGCTGTAATAATCCTGCTCCACGCCGCAGAGAACGCGGATCCGGTCAAAGTATTTCGCCCGCAGATAATGAAGCTCACTGATATAGCGCGGGATATCCGCCTTTTGCATACAGTAGCTTTCGTCAAAAAACGTATAGCTGTGACCGCTGATACCGACAGTGGTCAACCCTTTGTCGATTGCCGAAAGGATCATATCCTCGGGCGCGTCTTTGCCGTCGCAGTACGCGGTATGCATATGTAAATCTTTAGTTATCACCGGTCATCTTCTCCTGCTTGACCTTTTTGTCGATCACGTGGCGGGACGCAAGCTCGCGGTGGATATCCTCGAGGGAGATCCCCTGCTCGATCATCAGCACCATGACATGATACGCGAGATCGGCGATCTCATAGATCGTCTCCTTCTTGTCCTCGGCTTTGGCGGCAATGATGACCTCGGTGCATTCCTCGCCGACCTTCTTCAATATCTTATCGAGACCTTTATCGAAAAGGTAGGTGGTATAAGAACCTTGCTGGGGATTGATCTTTCTGTCTTCGATCAGCCCGATCAAGCCCTCGTAGGAAAATTCCTTCAGCTCGTCGCTCTCCCATACGGGATTGGTAAAGCACGAGGTGGTGCCGAGGTGGCACGCGGGGCCGTCGGGCTCTACCGCCACCACCAGCGCATCCTTGTCGCAGTCAGCAGTGATGCTGACGATATGCTGATAGTTGCCGGAGGTCTCGCCCTTGAGCCAGAGCTCCTGACGCGAGCGGCTCCAGAAGCAGGTCAGACCTTTCTCCATGGATATCTGCAGGCTCTCGCGGTTCATGTAGGCGACGGTGAGTACCTGCTTGGTGATGCTGTCCACCACGACCGCGGGGATCAGTCCTTTTTCGTCAAATTTTAATTCATCTATGTTGATCATAATGATGTTTTCCTCCTCACTATTAGCCTCCCTTTCCTAAGGGAGGTGGCTCGAAGAGCCGGAGGGTTGTCGTCTTAATATTCAGCAACCCCCAGTCAGCGGGACACAAGTGTCCGCTGACAGCCCCCTTAGGAAAGGGGGCAAATTTTTTACACCCTCGTCGGGATCCCCGCCGCCGCCATCGCGGCTTTGAGGTCGGCGATCTTCACCTCGCCGAAATGGAAGATCGAGGCGGCTAAGCCCGCGTCCACCTTCGGCAGGGTTTGAAACAGGGTGATAAAATCTTCTATCCTGCCCGCGCCGCCCGAGGCGATAACGGGCACGCTCACGGCGTTGGAAACAGCCTCCAGCATTTCAAGATCGAAGCCCTTCTTCACGCCGTCGGTGTCGATGGAGTTCAGCACGACCTCGCCCGCGCCGTTATCGACGCAGCGTTTGATCCAGCTGATTGCCTCCATGCCGGTGTTCTCTCTGCCGCCCTTGGCGTACACGCGGAACTCGCCGTCCTCGCGCTTCACGTCCGCGGAGATGACAACGCACTGGTCGCCGTAGAGCTTCGCCGCCTGATAGATCAGGTCGGGGTTGCGGATCGCGCCGCTGTTCACGCTGACCTTATCCGCGCCGCATTTGAGCACGCGGTCAAAGTCTTCGACGGTGTTGATGCCGCCGCCGACAGTCAGGGGGATAAACACCTTGCGCGCCGTTTCGGTCAATATATCCGTAAAGAGCGCTCTGCCCTCGGCGGACGCGGTGATATCATAAAACACCAGCTCATCCGCGCCGCAGGAAGAATAATACTGCGCAAGCTCCACGGGCGAGGCGACGTCGTTGAGTCCCTCAAAATTCACGCCCTTGACGACGCGTCCGTTCTTGACGTCCAGACAGGGGATGATACGTTTGGTGATCATTGTACCGCCTCCACTGCTTCTTTTAAGTCGATCGCGCCGGTGTAATACGCCTTGCCGATGATCGCGCCGTACATGTTCATCTCTTTGAGCGCCTTGATATCCTTCATCGAGCTGACGCCGCCTGAGGCGGTGATGTTCACGTTATAGCGGCGGCACATGGTGCGGTAAAGGTCGAGGTTGGTGCCTGCCATCACGCCGTCGCGGTTGATATCGGTGCAGATGATGGTCTTGACGCCGATTTTCTGCATATTCTCAAAGAATTCGTCTGCGGTCACCTGTGAGCGTTCCAGCCATCCCTTGACGGCGATAAATCCCTCGCGGATATCTGCGCCCACGGCGATGCGCTCACCGTATTTTTCCACAGCCTTTTTCAAAAAGGCTTCATCGGTGATTGCCGCGGTACCGAGAATCACGCGGTCGATACCGGCGTCCAGGTAGCGGTCGACGACCTCCATAGAGCGGATGCCGCCGCCGATCTCACAGAACAGACCGGACTGTTTTTTTATTGCTAATACGGTATCGAGATTCGGGGTGCCGCCGTCGCGCGCGCCCTCGAGGTCGACGATATGGATATGGGTCGCGCCGCAATTCTTAAAATCCAGCGCGATTTCAGCCGGACGATCGCTGTAGACGGTCATTTGGTCGTAGTCGCCCTTATACAGGCGCACCGCCTTGCCGCCGACGATGTCGATAGCGGGGAATAGTATCATATAAATATCTCACTTTCATAACAATACTGTCATTCCGAGGGGCTTTAGCCCCGTGGGAATCCCCTTGTCATTAATGCTGTTATCAGAGAGCTTTTGCTCCTCTTTGTGGGATTGCCACGGCTCCTTAGGGAGCCTCGCAATGACATATTATACTATATTTCACAAAACGCCTTCAGTATCTTCAGCCCTACGTCGCCGCTTTTTTCGGGATGGAACTGGCAGCCGTAGACGCAGCCGTTCTCGACCGAAGCGGTCAGCTCCGCGCTGTACTCGGCGACAGCGGTCACGCTGTCTTCGCAGTCGGCGGCATAGTAGGAATGGACAAAGTAAACGCAGTCGCCGTCGTTCAGATATTTGAACAGCGGACTGGGCTTTTTGACGATCAGGCGATTCCAGCCGATGTGCGGGATCTTCAGGCCTTTGTCGATCACATCGGCGATGGGACGTACGTTTCCTTTAATCAGACCGAGCCCCTCGTGCTCGCCGTACTCATAGCTTTTTTCAAACAACAGCTGCATACCGAGACAAATGCCCATCATAGGCTTGCCCGCGGCGACCTCGTGCTTGATCACGTCAGCCATACCGCTGTCCCTGAGCTTCTTCGCCGCGTCCTCAAACGCGCCGACGCCCGGCAGAATCAACCTGTCCGCCTGTGCGATCACAGCAGGATCGGCGGTCACGACCGCCTCCTCACCTATCGCGGCAAAAGAGCTCTGTAATGAAAAGAGATTGCCGACGCCGTAGTCGATGATCGCGATCATCACAGCACCCCCTTAGTGGACGGGATCTCATCCCGGAACGCCTCGTCGATCGCGACGGCCTGCTTCATCGTTCTGCCGAACGACTTGAACGTTCCCTCGATAATGTGGTGGCTGTTTTTTCCCTCTAACTGCTTGATGTGCAGGGTGAGGTTCGCGTTGCGGACGAAGCCGAGGAAGAATTCCTCTGCGAGTTCCGTATCGAACGTCCCGACCTTCTGCGTCGGGATGTGCAGATCATAATTCAGATAGCTTCTGCCGGAGATATCCACGGCGGTGAGGATCAGCGTCTCGTCCATCGGCAGGATAAAGCTGCCGTAGCGCATGATCCCGCGCTTATCGCCGAGCGCTTTTTCAAACGCCTGTCCGAGCGCGATGCCGATATCCTCCACGGTGTGGTGGTCGTCGACATAGGTATCGCCGTCGCAGGTGAGTGTCAGATCAAAACGTCCGTGACGCGCGAACAGGGTCAGCATATGGTCAAGGAATCCCACGCCGCTGCTCACTTCGCTCTTGCCCGTGCCGTCGAGGTTCAGGCTGAGTCGGATATCTGTTTCTTTTGTCGTTCTGACGATCTCAGCGGTTCTCATGCGGTTTCCTCCAATAGTTCTTTGATATTGTTGAGCAGGATATCAAGCTGCTCCTTCGTGCCGACGGTGATGCGGTTATAGTCTTTGATGCGCTCCTTGGTGAAGTGACGGATCAGCACACCGCGCTTTTTCAGCTCGAGATAGAGCGCTTCGCCGTCATAATGCGGATGCTTCGCAAATACAAAGTTCGCCGTCGAAGGCGTATGGACAAAGCCGAGCTTTTCCAACTCCGCCGTCAGATACCCGCGGTTTTCGGCGATCGCCGCGCAATTCTTTTTGGAGTAGTCATCATCCAGAATCGTACCGGTACCCGCCGCCTGCGTCATGGTGTTGATGTTGTAGGGGTTGGTAGAATATTTGATGGTGTTCAGATCGCGGATCAGCGGAGCGCTGCCGATCGCCATACCGAGTCTGCCGCCCGCCAGAGAGCGGCTCTTGGAAAAGGTCTGGGTCACCAGCAGATTATCATATTTTTTGATCAAACCGACTGCGCTGTCCGCGCCGAAGTCGACATATGCCTCGTCGACGATCACAACGTTGTCGGGATTGCTCTGTACGATCCTTTCGATATCCGCAAGGCTCAGCGCGATACCCGTCGGCGCGTTGGGATTGGCGATGAAGATCGTTTTATTGATGCCGCAATAATCATCAACACAGATCGTAAAATCATCGCGCAGCGGGATCTCCTCATACGGCACATGATTCAAATCTGCGAACACCGGATAAAAACCGTAGGTAATATCGGGGAAGGCGGCGGGATGCTCCCGATCGCAGAAAGCCATAAACGCAAAGTTCAGCGCGTCGTCGGAGCCGTTGGTAAACAGCACCTCGTCCGTGCCGATACCGTACAGCTTTGCGAATTCTTTCGTCAGCGCGGTACAGTCGGGGTCACAGTACAGCTGTAAGCGCTTCGCCGCCTCAGCCGCGTATTCGAGCGCTTTCTGAGAAGGCGGAAAGGGGCTTTCGTTGGTGTTGAGCTTCGTATACTGCATGTCCTTCGGCTGTTCGCCGGGGGTATACGCTTCTAAATTGCTGTATTTTTCACTGAAAAAGCGGCTCATGCCTCATCATCCTCCAGACGGATGACCGCGCTCTTCGCGTGGGCGGTCAGCCCTTCCTTCTTCGCAAAGTAGGCAACGTCCTCGGCGACACGCTTCAGCGCGTCGGCGGTATAATAGGTATACTGGGTCTTCTTGACAAAGTCGTCGACAGACAGGGGGCTTGAGAACTTCGCTGTGCCGGAGGTCGGCAAGGTATGGTTCGGACCCGCGAGATAGTCGCCCAGCGCCTCGGGACAGTTGCGTCCCATGAAGATGGAGCCCGCGTGACGGATCTTGCTCAGCCACTTAAAGGGGTCGTCCACACACAGCTCCAGATGCTCGGGAGCGATCTCGTTGGCGATGTCGATGACGACGTCCAGATTATCGGCGACGATGATCTTGCCGTTGTTGTCGATGGAAGCGCGCGCGATCTCGGCGCGGTCGAGCAGGGGGATCTGCTTCTCCAGTTCATCGCTGACTGCCTTCGCCAGCTCCATGGAATCGGTGACCAGTACCGCGGAAGCGTTCTTATCATGCTCCGCCTGACTGAGCAGATCGGCGGCGACCCAGCGGGGATTGCTCTTGCCGTCAGCGACGACCAGAATCTCGCTCGGACCGGCGATCATATCGATGGATACAGCGCCGAAAACCTGTTTCTTCGCCTCGGCGACAAATGCGTTGCCGGGACCGACGATCTTGTCCACCTTCGGTACGCTTTCGGTACCGTAGGCGAGAGCGGCGATCGCCTGCGCGCCGCCGACCTTAAAGATCCTGTCCACGCCTGCGACGGAAGCCGCCGCCAGGATAGCGGGGTTCACCTTGCCGTCGGCGGAGGGCGGGGTCACCATGACGACCTCGCGCACGCCCGCGATCTTCGCGGGGATCGCGTCCATCAGCACGGTGGACGGATAAGCAGCGGTGCCGCCGGGAACATACAAGCCCGCGCGGTCGACGGGGATGATCTTCTGTCCCATCACAACGCCGTCCGTATCGTTGATGATAAAGCTCTGGCGGCGCTGTGCCTCATGGAATTTGCGGATATTCTTCGCGGCATGCTGCAGGATGCCGATGAATTCCGGATCGACCTCGGCGCGCGCCTCGTTGATTTCTTCTCTGCTCACCTGCAGGGCGCTGAGCTGCACCTTGTCGAAGCGGGCGGTGTAGTCAAAGAGCGCCTTATCGCCGTTCTCTCTGACGTTTTTGATAATATCGGAAACGACGTCCTCCACCGACGAGGTCGGCTCAAACCGAGCGAAGATCTCGTCATAGGACAGCTCGTTGTAATTCATAATTTTGATCATAATTATTCTCCTGTTTTGCCGTAGGGACGACCATCGGTCGTCCGCGTGCAGCCGTGTTGTATTCTATCTGACGTGTCAGCGACCCGCAAAGCCCGTCATTCTGCGGACGAGCAATGCTCGTCCCTACATAGCCTCAATCTGACTTTTCAGCTCCGCCGCAACCTTCATAATGCTGTCGCCCTTGAACTTGTAACTGCTCTTGTTGGCGATCAGCCGCGCGGAGATCGGGACGATATTTTCGATCACCTCAAGGTTATTTTCCTTGAGCGTCGCGCCGGTCTCGACGATATCGACGATCACATCGGTCAGCCCTAAGATGGGCGCGATCTCGATGGACCCGTTCAGATGAACGATATCGATATCTCTGCCCTTGGACGCGTAATGATCTGCGGCGATCTTTGAAAACTTCGTCGCGACGCACAGCGTGCGGTTCGGATCGTCCTCAAAGCCTTTGGGAGCGGCGACCGCCATACGGCATTTGCCGATATCGAGATCGAGCAGTTCGTAAACGTCCGGCTCATATTCGAGCAGGATATCCTTGCCCGCTACGCCGATATCCGCCGCGCCGCGCTCGACGTAGATCGCTACGTCGCTGGGCTTGACCCAGAAATAGCGCACGCCCGCCTCGCGGTTCTCGAAGATCAGCTTGCGGTTAGGCTCTCTGATCGACGGACAGGGGAAGCCTGCCGCCTCGAACATCGCGTAGACCTTCTCGCCCAGCCTGCCCTTCGGCAGCGCGACGTTCAGCATAGTGTCGTCAATCGCCTGATCCTGAGCGATTTCGTCCATCCGCTCGAGCATATCGAGGTAGACGGCGAAGCCGACCGCCTTAGACTTGCGCTTCATCCTCTGAAGGAGCTTATCATAGCGCCCTCCGGACAGCACGCTGTCGGGCACGCCGCTGATAAAGCCCTTGAAGATCACGCCGTTATAATATCCCCGGTCGCTGACGACCGAAAAGTCGATCTGTATCTTACTCAGCAGGTCGCTGTCCTGAAAGACGGAAAGCGCCTCGCTCAATTCTTCATACGCCTCATGGCAGCCGAGATCATCGCATAAGTCGCTCAGCCGCGGCAGAACGCGTTCCGGATTCCCACCCAGCGACAGCAGCGCGATCAGGCTGTCGGCAGAAAGGGTGTCGATGCCGTTTTCCTCGCACAGGGCGATCATACCGTGGGCGTTCTTCTCGCTGACGCATTTGACCAGCTCATCCTGCAGACGGCGGCTGTCGGTGATCTGCTCCAAGGCGGCGTTCAGGATATCGAGACTGGATACGTCCAGCACAAAGTGCGGACTGATCAGGCTCAGGCTCTCTGCGGCGAGCTTCAGACTCTCGCCGACTAAAGCGCTGTCGACCTCGCCGATGCACTCCACGCCCGCCTGCATGATCTCTTTATATCCGCCGACGCTCTTGGAAACGCGGTAGACGTTCTCGTTATAATAGAGCTTTTTCGTCTCGCCGTCAGAATGATTCTTAATGATGGAAAGGGTCACGTCGGGCTTTAAGGCTTTGAGCTTGCCGCCGATATCGGTAAAGGTGATGACGCTGTCGGACACCAGAAAGTCCTTATTGCGGCTGTAGAGGTCATAGTCCTCGAATTTACTCATGCGGTAGGGCTTGTAGCCGCTGCGGCTGTACAGTTCCCGAAGCGAAAAGGTCAGACGCTCGGCATAGCTCAATACGTTATCATTGATGTTCATTCGCCATCCTCCTTCATACGGTCGATCACCGCGCGGTAGCCGCCCGCGCCGTAGTTCAGACAGCGGCTGACGCGGCTGATGGTCGCGGTTGACACGCCGATCTTCTCGGATATCTTCTGGTAGCTGATACCCTCGTCGATCAAAAACGCGGTGTCAAGACGCTGGCACATATCCTTGATCTCGGTGATCGTGCAGATGTCTTCAAAAAAAGCATAGCATTCATCGGTATCTTTCAGGCTGAGTATCGCCTGAAACAGCCTGTCGGCAGACGGAGAATGTTTCATCGGTATAATACCTCTTTCTGATAGTCTTACGGTTCATTAGTTTATCACTTTATCACGATAAAGTCAAGTTTTTCATTTCACTTTCATCAACTTGACGGAACACGGCTGCCGAGTACAGCACTTTTTGGGCAATTAAAGCACCTTATCAACGCAGAAAAACGGGAGGAGCAAGCCCCTCCCCTACAATTTATAACTCAACTTCACCTTCAAACACCGTCGCTGCGGGACCGGTCATGATGACGGTTTCGTCTGTATAGCGGATCACAAGGTCTCCGCCGCGCAGGTGAACGGTAACATCCTCTCCCTTTTTGCAATAGCCGTTTTCGCATGCCGCCACAACGGTCGCGCAGGCGCCGGTACCGCACGCCCATGTCTCACCCGAACCGCGCTCCCATACGCGCATCCGCAGCGTGCGGTCGTCGATCACCTTCACGAATTCGGTATTCACGCGTTCAGGAAATGCGGGATGATGTTCAAAATGCGGTCCGATCTTCTCGAGTTCCAGCCCGTCTGTGTCATCGACAAAGGTCACACAGTGCGGATTGCCCATCGATACGGCGGTCACGTTCCACACCTTGCCGTCAACCTCCAAAGGAGCGTCGATCATCCTGTCGCCGTCAAAAACAGCGGGGATATCGGCGGGATTCAGGATCGCCGCGCCCATATCGACGCGGGCTGACTGCACCTTGCCGTCTTTTACGGTCAGTTCGAGCGTCTTGACGCCGCTGAGGGTATCGATCGTAACCGTCGTCTTATCCGCAGAGACAAGCCCTTTATCATAGACGAACTTACCCACGCAGCGGATGCCGTTACCGCACATCATACCCTCGCTGCCGTCGGCGTTGAAAATACGCATCTTCGCGTCGGCTTTATCGGACGGGCAGACGAGGATGATCCCGTCTCCGCCGACGCCGGTGCGGCGGTCGCTCAGGCGGATCGAAAGTGCCTCCCAGTCCTGTTCGGGCTGGTCAAACGTGCTGATATAGACATAATCGTTAGAGATGCCGTGCATCTTCGTGAAACGAAGTTTTTTCATCCAATCACCCTTTCGCAAGTATTATACCGACATTCCGTTCGGATGTCAACAAAGACGATTTGCTGTTTTTGGTTGACACGGGCGGCTGAATCGAATATACTTTAGTATATTATTGGTGAACGGAGAACAGTTAACCGTTAACCAAACCGGAGGTATACTATGATAGATGTACCCGGCATTTTTGCCTCAAATGTATTCAACGATGAAAAAATGCGCGTCAGGCTGACACAGGACGTCTACGCGTCATACCGCGACAGCATCGAGAACGGCAAGCCGCTCGAGCTCGAGGTCGCCGACGCCGTCGCCGACGCGATGAAGGAATGGGCGATCGAAAAGGGCTGTACCCACTACACCCACTGGTTCCAGCCGATGACCGGTATTACCGCCGAAAAGCACGACAGCTTCATCTCGCCTCACGCCGACGGCAGAGTGATCATGGAGTTCTCGGGCAAGGAGCTGATCAAGGGCGAGCCCGACGCGTCCTCCTTCCCCTCCGGCGGCATCCGCGCGACCTTTGAAGCACGCGGCTACACCACATGGGACCCCACCTCCCCCGCCTTTGTCAAGGATAATACCCTGTGCATCCCGACCGCGTTCGTCTCCTACACCGGCGACGTGCTGGACAAAAAGACGCCCCTGCTGCGCTCGATGAACCGCATCAACCACGAGGCGGTTCGCATCCTGCACCTCTTCGGCAAAACCGACGTCACCCGCGTCGACGCGACCGTCGGACCCGAACAGGAATACTTCCTGATCGATAAGGAGATGTACGATCTCCGCAAGGATCTGAAATATACCGGACGCACCCTCTTCGGCGCGCGCTCGCCCAAGGGTCAGCAGCTTGACGACCACTACTTCGGTGCGATCAAACAGCGCGTCAAGGCGTTCATGTCCGAACTCGACGAAGAACTGTGGAAGCTGGGCATCTACGCCAAGACCGAGCATAACGAGGTCGCGCCCGCACAGCATGAATTAGCGCCGATCTTCACCACAGTGAACATTGCCGCCGACCACAACCAGCTGACGATGGAGCTGATGAAGCGTATCGCCAGAAAGCACGGCATGGTCTGTCTGCTGCACGAAAAGCCCTTCAAGGGCGTGAACGGCTCCGGCAAGCACAACAACTGGTCGCTTTCAACCAACACGGGCGAAAACCTATTAAAGCCCGGCAAAAAGCCGGAGGAAAACACCCAGTTCCTGCTGTTTTTGACCGCCGTGATCACCGCCGTCGACGAGTATCAGGATCTGCTCAGGCTGTCCGTCGCGACCGCCGGCAACGATCACCGCATGGGCGGCGATGAGGCTCCTCCTTTCGTCATCTCGATGTTCCTCGGTGACGACCTCGAAGCTATCGTCGAAGCGATCATCAACCGCGAGGACTACGAAAGTCAGGGCAAGGTCGTTATGAACACCGGCGCGGAGGCGCTGCCGGAGATCCGCAAGGACACCACCGATCGCAACCGCACCTCCCCCTTTGCCTTTACAGGCAACAAGTTCGAGTTCCGCGCGCTGGGTTCGGCGCTGAATATCTCCTGCCCCAACATCATGCTCAACACCATGGTCGCAGACGTTCTGTCGGGATTTTCCGACGAGCTGGAGAAAGCGGCTGACTTTGAAGCCGCCGTGCGCCGCCTGATCCGCAAGAACCTGAAAAAGCACCGCCGCATCATCTTCAACGGCGACGGCTACACCGACGAATGGATCGCCGAAGCAGAGGAACGGGGACTGCTCAATCTCCGCTCCACCCCCGAGGCGTTGAAAAAATACACATTCAAAAAGAATCTCGACCTTTTCGAGCGCAACCACATTTTCAACGAGACCGAGGTCAAAGCGCGTCAGGAGATCCTGCTCGAGAACTACATCAAGATCATCGACCTCGAAGCGCTGACGATGCTCGACATGGCAAAGAAAGACATCTTCCCCGCCGTATCCGCCTTCACCGGCAAGCTCGCCGAGACTATCCGCAATAAGCGCGCCGTCAGCGACGATATCCGCGTCGACGCGGAGGTCAAGCTGCTCTCTAAGCTCAGCGATCTGCTCGCGGCGTTCGGTGAAAAGATCGGCGAGCTGGATTCAAAAGTCGGCGGCTCGATCGCCTACCGCAAAAATCTCCAAAGCCACGCCGAGTACTGCTGCAACGAAACGCTCAAGACCATGGATGAGCTGCGCGCGATCTCCGATGAGATGGAGATGTGCACCGACGCCGATTACTGGCCCTATCCGAGCTACGGTCAGCTCCTGTTCAGCGTACAGTGATAGTTAGGAATTAGGAGTTAGGAGTTAGGAATGAAGGGAAACGCTGACGCGTTTTGAATTGAAATAAGAACATATAACAATAACGCTCATGACTCTTTGAAAAGCCATGAGCGTTATTTCTTTAATACAAACTTTTATGTTGAACGAAATATAAATCAGGTGCGGACAGAGTCCGCCGTCAACTCCAAACTCCTCACTCCTAACTCCTAGCTAAAAAGATACTCTTGAATCTTCCTCTCGCTTTCCGCGCTGAGCTTCTCTTCGTCGACTGCGGTCAGCCTGCCGTTTTCAACGACGACTTTGCCGTTCACGACCGTATAATCCACCGCGCCGGAGAAGCCGACCGCCGCGGGGAGGTTCTCGGGGCTGTAGGCTGCGCCGACGATATCGAGCCGTCGACTGTCGACCATGAAAAGATCGGCGCATTTGCCGACTTCGATCGAGCCGATATCGTTTCTGCCCAGCACCTTCGCGCCGCCGTTTGTCGCTATCTTCAGGTAATCATAAGCAGTGGGCGCGTCATCGCCGTACTTCACGCGTCCGAGCAGATAGCCGAGCCGCAGTTCCTGCAGCAGATCGCTGCCGTCGTTGGAGGCGGAACCGTCCGCCGCAATCGACACGGGCACGCCGAGCTTCAGCATCTCGGGGATCCGCGCCGCGCCGGAGGCGAGCTTCATATTCGAGGCGGGACAGTGCGCGATGCCGGTACCGGTGTCCGCTAATAGTTTCAGCTCTTCGTCGTTGAAGTGGATGCCGTGCGCGTACCAGACGTCGTGTCCGATAAAGCCAAGGCTCTGCATATAGGCGAGCGGCCGCATACCGAACGCCGAAAGGGTATAGTTTTCCTCGTCGAGCGTCTCACATAGGTGCGTGTGGAGCCTGACGCCCAAGTCACGGGCAAGGATCGCGCTCTCGCGGTACAGATCGGAGGATGCGGAGAACGGCGAACACGGCGCCAAGGCAACGTTACGCATCGCGCCGACGGAGCGGTCGTGATACTTTTCCACCGCCTTTTGACTGTCTTTCAGGATCGCGTCCGTCGACTGCACCACGGTGTCGGGCGGCAGACCGCCGTCTTTTTTGCTGAGGTTCATCGACCCGCGCGAGGCGACTATCCGCGCGCCCAGCGCGTCCGCGGCGGCGAACTGTGCGTCCAGCAGATCGAGACTGCTGTCGCCGGGGAACACATAATGATGGTCGAAAGCGGTAGTGCAGCCTGATTTCAACAGCGCCGCCAGCGCACACTGTGAGGAAAGATAAACGACCTCCGCGTCCAGCTTTTCCCAGATCGTATACAGCGCCGTCAGCCAGTCAAAGAGCTGCAGCCCCTGCACCTGCGGCAGGTTGCGCGAAAAGATCTGGTAAAAATGGTGATGGGTGTTGACAAGCCCCGGATAACACAGCAGATGCGTTCCGTCGATCACCCTATCGGCGTCGGCGTTCAATCCCTTGCCGACAGCGGTGATAATACCGTTTTCGCACAGGATATCCGCATCATTGAGAACACGGTCGTCACCGTCGCAGGTCACGACAGCTTTCAGATTTTTCAGCAGTAAGGTACTCATATATCCTCCTGTCAAAGAAAAGGAAGGTATGTAATCCTACACACCTTCCCAATCAACCGATTCAAACGGGTGTGGGCAAAGCCCACCCGCCATTATTCATTATTCTTTTTTCAGTATTCACCTGAGCGAAGCGAAACTACCTGTCTTCTCTAAAGTAGGAGAGTCCCAGCGCCTCGGGCGGCTGATTCTCGCGCTTCTTTCTCAGCGAGATAATGATCAGTACGATGATGGTAACGACGTACGGCAGCATCTTGAACAGCTCCTGAGAAGCGCGGGAGATGCCGACGATGTACATGTATACCCAGTACAGCAGACCGAAGAGGTAGGAGCCCCAGATCGCATTCTTGGGCCGCCATGTCGTGAAGATAACCAGCGCAACGGCGAGCCAGCCGAGGCCCTCGAGGGTACCGTCGTTCGCCCATTTGCCCTGCGTAAAGTCCATAACATAGTACAGACCGCCGAGGCCAGAGATACCTGCGCCGATACAGGTGGCAAGGTACTTGTACAGAGTAACGTTGATGCCCGCCGCGTCAGCGGTAGCGGGGTTCTCGCCGACCGCACGCAGGTTCAGACCCGCGCGGCTCTTAGAGAGAAATACCTGTGCTAAGATCGCCACAACGATCGCGACATATACCAGCCAGCCGTAACGGAAGAACAGCTCGCCGATGATGTTGTTCATCGAGGACAGTCCGGGGATCTGGATGCGGAACGCGTCGGAGGTAACCGGAACGCGGAGCTGACCGACGCCGCCGGACAGCTGGTTCAGCGAACCGCCGAAGAAGTTCGCAACGCCCGAGCCGAAGATGGTCAGCGTCAGACCGGTAACGTTCTGGTTCGCGCGAAGAGTAATCGTCAGAAAGCTGAAGATCAGACCGCCGAAAGCAGAAGCGAGAAACGCGCACAGGAGCGCGATCAGCACACAGACGAACTTGTTGGGATTGTCGGTCGAATTCTCATAGAAGAATACGCCGATCAGAGAGGAGATACCGCCCAGATACATGATACCGGGCACACCGAGGTTGAGGTTGCCGCTCTTTTCGGTGATGATCTCACCGACCGCGCCGAACATAATGATGGTACCGAAGACGACAGCCTGCTGGAATAAGGAAACAAATCCTACCATCTTATGCCACCTCCTTCTCTTTCTTACGGAATATCAGCTTGTAGTTGATGAAGAACTCGGAGCCGATGATGAAGAACAGAATGATACCCGTAATCATGTTGGACATATCTTTGCTGATATTGAACTCGGTCGCTACCTGGATCGCGCCCTTGTCGAGCACGGTGATCAGCAGCGCGATCAATATCATGGTGAACGTATTGAATTTTGCCAGCCACGCGACGATGATAGCGGTAAAGCCCTTGCCGCCGGCAGTAGAGGTGGAAATGGTATGCGCGGAACCGGATACGGTGATGAAACCGGCGAGGCCGCAGATCGCGCCGGAGATCAGCATCGTGCGGATGATGACCTTCTTGACGGAGATACCGGCGTAGCGGGCGGTGTTCTGAGAATCACCGATGACGGCGATCTCATAGCCCTGCTTACTGTATTTGAGGTAGAAGAACATGCCGACGGTCAGCGCCATGACGATGATGACGTTGAGCATATAATCCTGACCGAAGATAGCGGGAAACCAGCCCTGCTGATTCGCTGCGCCCTGATTGATGATGCCGACCTTGTTGGAACCGATGGGGTTCTCCCATTTCGCAACGCAGAAGGACGTCAGCTGTAAGGCGACGTAGTTCATCATCAGGGTAAAGAGGGTTTCGTTGGTGTCCCACTTCGCCTTGAACACGGCGGGGAGCAGACCCCAGATCGCGCCCGCTAACAGCGAAGCGCCGACCATGCAGATGAACAGCAGTACGGGAGGCAGGTTCTTGAGATAGATCATG
This sequence comes from Ruminococcus sp., assembly GCA_017403985.1. Taxonomy (GTDB): domain Bacteria; phylum Bacillota; class Clostridia; order Oscillospirales; family Acutalibacteraceae; genus Ruminococcoides. The sequence continues at coordinate 90,314 of JAFRDE010000013.1, forward strand.
CAGGCTGCGGTGGCGATACCGCCGACCAGCACCTGACCCTCGGCGCCGATGTTCCAGAACTTCATCTTGAACGCGGGAGCCAAGCCCACCGCGATACACAAAAGCATCATGGTATCGCGCACGGTGATCCATGTTTTCTGAGAGTAATTGGCAGGTGAGTTGCCGAAAGCGCCCTGCAGCATCGAGCCGTAGACCTTGATCGGGCTCGCGCCGGTGAGCAGGTAGATGATAACGCCCGAAACCAGCAGAGAAGCCACGACCGCGATCACGCGGACCATGACGGATTTCCACAGAGGCATCGACTCGCGCCGAACGATACGCACCAGCGGATCCTTTTTATGCGTTGTCATAGTTTTACTTGTCGTTGCCGTCATCAGCGCTCACCCCCTCTTCCTTCAAATGAGTCATCAGCTCGCCGACCTCTTCCTTTGTGGCTGTTCTGGCGTCTACGACGCCGTTGAGCTTGCCGTCGCACAGGACGGCGATGCGGTCGCACAGAGCGAGCAGTACGTCGAGGTCTTCACCGACATAAATGACGGCAGTGCCCTTCTTTTTCTCCTCGTTGAGGAGGCGATATATGGTATAGGATGTGTTGATATCCAAGCCTCGCACGGCATAAGCCGCCATCAGCACGGTAGGCTGAGCCGCGATCTCTCTGCCGACGAGTACCTTCTGTACGTTACCGCCGGAGAGTCGGCGAACGGGCGTCTGTAGACCCGGGGTGACGACCTCGAGTTCCTCCTTGACCTTAACGGCAAGGTCATGGGGCGCCTTGCGGTCGGCAAAGATCGAATGACCCTTCTTATACGAACGCAGCATCATGTTGTCGGTCATGCCCATCGTTCCGACCAGGCCCATACCGAGTCTGTCCTCGGGGACAAAGGAGAGGGCGACGCCCATCTTTTTGATCTGGGTAACGTCCTTGCCGATGATCTGTTCTTTCGCTCCCGTTTCGGGATTGATATAGACGATGGAGCTGCCGGGCTGGGCCTCCTGCAAGCCCGCGATCGACTCTAAAAGCTGCTTCTGGCCGGAGCCGGAGATACCCGCGATACCTAAGATCTCGCCGCTGAACGCATCGAGAGAAACGTCGTCGAGCGCGGTCACGCCGTACTTATCCAGACAGGTCAGGTGCTCGATCTGCAGCCTGAGCTCCTTGTTCTCTACCTCGGGGCGCTCGATATCGAGCTCCACCTTCTGACCGACCATCATCTCGGTCAGCGACTGGACGGTCGCTTCCGAGGTCTTGACAGTACCGATGTACTCGCCCTTGCGGAGGATCGATACACGGTCGGAGATCGCGAGAACCTCGTGCAGCTTATGGGTGATGATGATGATAGACTTTCCGTCCGCCTTCATGTTGCGCAGGACGGCAAAGAGCTTGTCGGTCTCCTGCGGCGTCAGAACGGCGGTGGGCTCGTCCAGAATCAGGATATTCGCGCCGCGGTACAGGGTCTTGACGATCTCGAGCGTCTGCTTCTGGGATACGGTCATGTTGTAAACCTTTTTCTTCGGGTCTACGTCGAAGCCGTATTTATCACAGATCTCCTCAATCGCCTTCGCGATCACGCGGTTGTTCTTCGCCTTCTTCTTGTCCATGCCCAGCGCGACGTTCTCGGTGGCGGTCAGGACGTCGACCAGCTTGAAGTGCTGGTGGATCATGCCGATACCGAGCTCATAGGCGTCCTTGGGCGAGGTGATATGCACCTCCTGCCCTTCGACAAAGATCTGACCCGAATCCTGATGATAGATACCCGAGAGCATATTCATCAGGGTGGTCTTGCCGGAGCCGTTTTCGCCGAGCAGCGCGAGGATCTCACCCTTGCGGATATCCATGGATACGTCCTTGTTCGCGACGACCTTGGTACCGAAAGCCTTGGTGATATGCTTCATGCTGACAGCAATATTGTTATCCAAAATACTCCCCCCTATTTATGTAGTTAGGATTTAGGAGTGAGGAGTGAGGAGTTTACGGCGGGCGCTGCCCGCACCCGATTGATATATCATCAAAAATACGAAAGGATTTCCCAATAACTCCTAACTTCTAACTCCTAACTCCTAACTGCGATAAAAACTGGATAAAGGGAAGCCGAATTTTCAGCTTCCCTTTACCTATTTCAGTCGTTACAAATCAGTTATTGTTCAGTTCGGTGATGCCGTCGATTCTCAGCTGGAAGGACGGAGCGGACTGAGTGTAGGACTCATGATAGTAGCCGTCAAACATCGCGTTGTCAGCGTCGGGAGCGAAGTCGCCGTCGGTATCGGTAGCGAAAGCGTACTCGACCTTCTCGCCGCCTACGGTGAAGGTGTTCTGATCGAAGACATGTACAGAACCGTCCTTAAGAGCAGCCTCAACCTCGGCAACCTTATCGGCAGTACCTTCTGCGCAAGACTCGCCCAGAGCAGTGATCTCTACAGCACCGCTGTCCAGACCGCAAACGCCGTTGGTAGCAACCTTCTCGCCCTTCATAGCGGTACCGATCGCGTACTTATAGAATACGGTCCAGTTGTTGGTAGCGGAAGTCAGAGCAGCGGTAGGAGCTACGGACAGCATGTCAACATTGTAGCCGACGGAGTAAGCAACCTTACCGCCGTCCAGAGCAGCCTGTACGGCAGAGGGAGCGCCGGTGGAGTCAGCGTGCTGACCGATGATCACGCAGCCGCGAGCCATCAGAGCGTCGGCAGCAGCGCCTTCAGCGACCATATCGAACCAAGAGTTGGTGTACTGAACGTCCATAACAACGTTCTCGACAACGCTCTTGATACCGAGATAGAAAGCAGTGTAACCGGAAACAACCTCAGCGTAGGGATAAGCGCCTACGTAACCGATCTTGATGTTGCCGTTTTCATCCTTATTCTCGTCGGTAAGCTTACCGGCTTCGTCAAGCTCCTTGGCCTTCATACCGGCAACAACACCGGATACATATCTGGACTCATAAACGCGGGTGAAAGCGTTGGAGAAGTTCTCCAGACCGGAAGCCTTAGCGGTATCGCCGGTCATAGCGATAAACTGAACCTCGGGATACTCTTCAGCAGCCTGCTGGGTGTAGCTCTGGTGACCGTAAGAGTTGGTAACAATCAGCTTGCAGCCCTGACCTACGAGGTCGTCGCAAGCGTCCTTGCACTTCTCATCCTCGGGGATGTTGTACTTCCAGATGATCTGGTCATCCGCCAGACCGAGCTCTTCGGCAGCCTTCTGGATACCCTGCATATGTGCAAAGGTATAGCCCTCGTTCTCATCGCCTACAAGAACAACGCCGAGTTTAAATTCGGGATCGACTTCAATACCGGAAGCATCAAAATTACCGACTTCAGTAATGCCGGACTCAGCGGGAGTTGTGTCGATTGCAGGTTTTTCGTCCTTAGTCGCCTCAGTGTTGGTGGAACCGCCGCAGGCAGCCAGCGCACCGCACACAAAGAGAACGGCTAAGAGTACAGCAATAATCTTCTTCATTTCTTCCTCCTGATAAAATATAGGATTTTACAAGCATTGCCGCAAGCGGCAATACGCTTACTCATTAATTATACATAATCCCTATATCCTTGGCAATTGAAATTATTGTAAAAAATGTCATTAATAATCCCATGTATTTTATCATTTTTAACAAATTGTGAACAAGAAGCCGTTCGCCGCCTATTCAATATTTCTATATAAGCATATTTATCTATTGCACGGCAGCAAAAAGCGAGTTATAATATATATATTATAATAGTTTAGTTATTTCTGCTCACTGCTCACTGTCCACTGATCAGGAGGAACCTATGAACAGCTTTATCATCCGCGGCGATATCTGTTACAGCGCCGATAAAAACCGATTGATCACCAAAGAAAACAGCTATTTGATCTGCGAAAACGGCATATGCGCCGGCGTTTTTGATCAGATTCCCGAACGATATGCCGATCTCCCCGTACACGATTACAGCGGGATGCTGGTCATGCCCGGAATGGTCGATCTGCACATCCACGCGCCCCAGTACGCCTACCGGGGCTTGGGCATGGACAAAGAGCTGCTCGACTGGCTGAACACCTACGCCTTCCCCGAAGAGAGCAAGTACGGCGACCTTGACTATGCCGACAAAGCCTATACCATCTTCGCGAACGCGATCAAAAAAAGCGCCACGACGCGGCTCTGCGTTTTCGGCACCCTGCACAGAGCGGCGACGAAACTGTTGATGGACAAGCTGGAGGACGTCGGCGCGGTCAGCTACGTCGGCAAGGTCAATATGGACCGCAACTCGCCCGATAACCTGCGTGAAGCGTCCGCGCAAGCGAGCCTCGCCGATACCGAGCGCTTTCTCAAAGAAACGCAGGATAAATACAAAAACACCTATCCTATCATCACCCCGCGCTTTACGCCGTCCTGCACCGATGAACTGATGCAGGGTTTGGGAGAACTCAGCAAAAAGTATCGCGTCCCCGTCCAATCCCATCTCAGCGAGAATCCCGGCGAGGTGGAATGGGTCAGAGAGCTTTGCCCGTGGGCGAAATACTACGGCGAAGCGTATGATCGCTTCGGGCTGTTCGGCAAGCCTGAAAAAACCGTGATGGCGCACTGCGTGTATTCCGACGATAACGAGATCGCGCGCATGAAGGAGAACGGCGTCTTTATCGCCCACTGTCCCGCGTCGAACACGAACGTCGCCTCGGGTATCGCGCCGGCCAGAAAATACCTCGAGCTGGATTTGAACATCGGGCTGGGCTCGGACGTCGCGGGCGGTCACAGCGAAAGCATGTTCACCGCGATGGTGGACGCCCTGCAGGTCAGCCGCCTGTACTGGCGGCTCGTCGACAGCGGCAAAAAGCCGCTGAATATCGCCGAGGTCTTTTACATGGCGACCAAAGGCGGCGGGGCATTCTTCGGAAAGGTCGGTTCCTTTGAAAAGGGTTATGAGTTCGACGCCGTCGTTATCGACGACAGCCTCCTCCCCCATCCACAGCCGCTCACTTTACAGGAACGCCTCGAGCGCTCCGTCTACCTCGCGGGCGACGTCAAGGCGCTGAAGGCGAAGTATTGTCGGGGAGCATTGGTTGGTGAATGGTGAATGACGAATGGTGAATGATTGACGGCGGGACACCCGCACCCGATTTTAAATAAATAATACAATAACGCTTGTGACTCAAAATTTGTTTTCATAAAGAGTCACAAGCGTTTTACTATTTTAATACAGAATTGTTTGAGCGCGGCACATGTGTCGCGCGAGTGACCGGAACCATTCACTATTCACCATTAACCATTAACCGAAAATAGTTGTTCCCGCCTTACCTTTCACCGCTTCTCCGGCTTCTTCGAGCGCGGCGATGACCGCTTTTCTGCCCTTGCCGCCTTTGACAAAGCGCACGCAGGCTTCTACCTTCGGGAGCATGCTGCCCGCGGCGAACTGACCCTCCTCGATATACTGCTCGGTTTCGGCTGCGGTCATGCTGTCGAGCGCCTGTTCATCGGGCGCATTGAAATTGATCTTCACCTTATCAACGGCGGTGAGGATCATCAGCATATCCGCGTTCAGGTTCTCGGCGAGCAGCGCGGAGCAATAATCCTTGTCGATCACGGCGGCACAGCCTTTGAGGTAATCGTCCTTTCGGCGCACGGGGATACCGCCGCCTCCGCAGCAAATGACCACAGAGCCCGCCTGTAAGGAGGCGCGAATGGCGTCGATCTCGATGATATACTGCGGTTGAGGGGAGGCGACCACGCGCCGCCATCCTCTGCCGGAATCCTCGGCGACTGCATAGCCGTAATGCTCCTTTAACCGCTGCGCCTGTTCCTCGGTCATGAATTTACCGATCGGCTTCGTGGGGTTTTTCATCGCGGGATCGTCGTTGCTCACCTCTACCTGCGTGATGATCGTGACGACAGGCTTATACAGTCCGCGGTGCATCAGCTCCTTGCGCAGGGCGTTCTGGATATCGTAACCGATATACGCCTGACTCATCGCGACGCACATCGAGAGCGACGTCTTCTCCTCGGTCGGATCCTCGAGCAGAAGCGCGTTCATCGCGGCGTCGATCTTGCCGACCTGCGGTCCGTTGCCGTGCGTGATGACGACCTCGCTGCCGTCCTCAATCAGGTCGGCGATCGCTTTGGCGGTGATCTTCACCGCCTCAAATTGTTCTGTCAGATTCTTGCCCAAGGCATTCCCGCCGAGGGCGACAACGATCTTTTTCATAGCAGAAACCTTTGTAATTCCAATTAAAACGCCTTGCGCTCCTTACCCTTTGCCTCCAGTTCCTCCAGCGCCTTTGCGGGATCCTGCACCTTCGCGAGGAAGATCATCGCGGCGATGATATAGGGCTTGTAGGAAGCCTGCTTGTACAGCGGCGCGCGATAGCGGTCGAAGACGGATGCTGCCACCTCGCCCTCCTCGCAGCTGACGCCGGTGATATCGGCGGGCAGGCAGTGCAGATACAGCGCCTTGCCGTCCTTGGTCAGCTCCATCATCTCTTCGGTACATTCCCAATCCTTATGGGTGGCGTTCTCGGCGAGCAGCTCTTTTTCGAGCTTGTCGATGCCCTCAAAATCGCCCTTGCCGTACAGATCGGTGCGCTTTTCCATCGCTGCGAACGAAGCCCAGCTCTTGGGATAAACGATATCCGCGTCCTTGAACGCCTCTTTCATATCGTTGGTTTTAGAGAACGAACCGCCGTTCTTCTCGGCGTTCGCCTTCGCGACCTCTTCGACCTCAGGCATCACGTCATAGCCCTCGGGGTGAGCGAGGACAACGTCCATGCCGAAGCGGGTAAACAGACCGATCACGCCCTGCGGGACGGACAGCGGCTTGCCGTAGGACGGCGAATACGCCCATGTCATGGCGACCTTCTTGCCCTTGAGGTTCTCGACGCCGCCGAAATAGTGGATCACATGGTCGAGATCGGCGAGCGTCTGAGTCGGGTGGTCGATGTCGCACTGCAAATTGACGAGCGTGGGCTTTTGCTCTAAAACGCCGTCGGCATAGCCCTCCTTGAGCGCTTCGACGACCTCCTCCTGATAGGTGTGTCCCTTGCCGATGTACATATCGTCGCGGATGCCAACCACGTCAGCCATGAACGAGATCATGTTCGCGGTCTCGCGGACGGTCTCGCCGTGGGCGATCTGGCTCTTGCCCTCGTCCAGATCCTGCACTTCTAAGCCGAGCAGGTTGCACGCGGAAGCAAAGGAGAAGCGGGTACGGGTGGAGTTGTCGCGGAAGTTGCTGATACCCAGCCCCGAGTCAAAAATCTTGGTAGAGATGTTCCTCTCCCTGAGGTCGCGAAGCGCGTCGGCGACCGCGAAAACGGCGGCGATCTCATCGTCCGTCTTGTCCCACGTCAGGAAGAAGTCGTTTTCGTACATGTTTTCAATATCTAAGCCGCGCAACTTCGCGGCGAGTTCGGTAGCTTTACTCATAATAATAACCTTTCAGATAATTTGTAGGGGATGGCGCTTGCGACATCCCGCATGGCAAAAATGTATCCTCTCAGACGCTTTTGATCACATCAGTATCTGTTGTTTCCGGGACGTCGACGAGCGCCGTCCCCTACCAATGGCAATACAACGTGTTACTTTTCTTCTGCGTAGCACTCCGGCACCGCCGCGTATACAGCCGCGCAGCGTACCAGATCCGCTTTCCACGTGATCTCGTTCGGCGCGTGCGCCTGCGCCTCGGCGCCGGGGCCAAAGCCGATGCACGGGATGCCGTAGCGGCCCATGATGGAAACGCCGTTGGTCGAGAAGGTCCACTTGTCGACCCTCGGCTCGCCGTACATCCCTTTGTGAGAGGCAACCAGCGCCTTGCAGGCGGGATGGCTCTCGGGGATGACCCATGTCGGGAAGAAGCATTCGGTCGGATACACGAGCCCCGTCCACGACGGACGCTCATACTTATACATACTTACCTCTGCGCCGTACTTCTTGACGGACGGAAGAGCGCGCACCTCTTCGAGTGCGCTTTCCCATGTCTCGCCGTCGGTCAGTCGGCGGTCAAGCGAGATCGCCGCGAAGTCCGCTACCGCGCAGCGGGAGGGTGAGTTATAGAACTGCTGGGTCACGGTAACGGTGCCCTTACCGAGGAAGGGATCGTAATGCAGGCGCTCGTTGAGCTCCTTGACGTCCAGCACGATTTCAGCCATCTTATAGATCGCGTTATCGCCGCGCTCAGGAGCGGAACCGTGGCAGGATACGCCCTTGACCTCGACGCGGATCTCCATGCGTCCGCGGTGACCGCGGTAGATACCCTTGTCGGTCGGCTCGGTGATGACGACGAATTCGGGGGTGATATCCATCTCGTTATGGATGTACTGCCAGCATAAGCCGTCGCAGTCCTCCTCCTGAACGGTACCGGTCACCAGCACCTTGTAACCGTCGGGGATCAGATCGAGGTCTTTCATGATCTTCGCTCCGTATACCGCGGACACCACACCGCCGGTCTGGTCGGAGCCGCCTCTGCCGCCGATCTCGGTGTCGTTCTCATAACCCTTGTAGGGATCGAACTTCCAGTTGCTGAGCTCGCCGAGTCCTACGGTGTCGATATGGCCGTCAAACGCGATGATCTTCTCGCCCGTGCCCATCACGCCGTGGACGTTGCCCATCTTATCGATGAACGCTTCATCGAAGCCGAGCTTTTCCATCTCGGCGACGATCCGCTTGGCGACGCCCTCCTCCTCGGCGCTTTCGCTCGGGATGGCGATGAGCTCGCGCAGGAAAGCGGTCATGTCCTTTTCATAGCCTTCGGCTGCCTTTTTGATCGCGTCAAAATTCATAACAGTTCCTCCTATCTGACTTTCATTTCGATGGCGGGAGGAGCAAGCCCCTCCCCTACAATAAATTATATTATATACAACCGCCATGTCAAATAAAAAATTCGGTTTTCTGAAAAATTTTTAGGCTTCTTTCAGACTCTTCAGCCCTTCATAAAATTCATAGGGAATCTGCAGGTTTCCGTAACCCTTTCCGAGTGAGATCTTCGGCTTGTTCGCACCGTGAAAATCGCTGCCTCCGCTCTCGCGGATCCCGAACCGTCTGCATATTTCCCGCGCCTTTTGCGTCGTTTCCTCATCATAGGTGGTATACATGGTCTCCATACCCTGCAGCCCTGCGGGGACAGCGCGCGACAGGAACTCCTCCGACCGTTCAAAATCCACATTAAAATACGGATGCGCCCAGACGGCGACCGCTCCGATCGAACGGATAAAGGAGATGGTGTCGGTCGACGCGAGTCTTTCCGGCGGCTCATACAGCCCGTAATCCTTGTGCAGGATCGTATCGAAGCCGACGCTGATGCTCTCGATATAGCCCTTCTTCACCAGCACCGCGGCAATATTGGCGCGGTTGATATGTCCCTTGGTGCTCTCCATGACCTCGCGGAACGTGATATCATATCCTCTTTCCTGCAGGCGCTTGATCAGTTTATAATTGCTTTCATCCTTGAGCTGAGACGCACGGGCGATATAACGGTTGACCCGGTCGTACATCTCAGGCGTAATAAACAAGCCTAAGATATGCAGCTCTGTCCCCTTGTCGGCGGTAGTGAATTCAACCCCGGGGACGATCTCGATCGGTTTTCCTTGTGCCGCATCCGTAAAGTCACTCAGCCCTGCCACCGTATTGTGGTCGGTCATCGCCACCGCGGACAGACCCGACGCGATCGCGCCGTTGATCAGTTCAAGCGGCGTAAATGTGCCGTCGGAATAGACAGAATGGGTATGTAGATCACAGGTTTTCATCTTTGTCGTTCCTTCCGTAAATCGTTATAACGTTATTATATCATCAATCAAAGCTTTTTGAAATAACCTATAAGCAAATTCTGATAAAATTTTTCTGATTTTTCAGCTGAAAAATGGCGTCTGAGCATTGATAATCTCCGAAGAATGTATTACAATATAAATAGTTGTTAGTTTGCCTCAAAATTTTTGTGGTATATCCGTACAAAGGAGGCGCCGCCGTGCTGAATACTCAACTGAAAAACACCCTCTGCTCGCTGGCGCACGCCATCGCCTTACATTACGGAAAAAGCTGTGAGGTCGCCGTGCACGATCTGACGGGCGAGAACGCCGCCGACAGCTCTATCATCTATATCGAAAACGGCGAGGTCACCGGCCGCAAGGTCGGCGACGGCGCTTCGGCTGTCGTGCTCGAACAGCTCAGTCAGGCGGAGCAGACGCGCGAGGACCGCATCGGCTACTTCACCAAGACCTCCGACGGCAAGGTGCTCAAATCCACCACCGTCTACATCCGCGACGACAAAGGCAGAGCGATCGCCATCTTTTCCGTCAATCACGATATTTCCGCGCTGAGCGTCGCCGCGGCGGCGCTGACGGAGCTGACCGCTCCCGCCTCCGCATCGGAGCCCGAAAGGATCACGCCGCACGTCGAAGAACTGCTCGACGAGCTGCTGTGGAGATCCACCGAGCTGATCGGCAAGCCGGTTTCCCTGATGAACAAGGACGATAAACAGCGCGCCGTCCGCTGGCTGAACAGCAAGGGCGCCCTGCTGATCACCAAATCCGGCGACAAGATCGCCAATTATTTCGGCATTTCCAAATTTACCCTGTATTCGTATCTGACGGATGAAGATACGGAAACAAATAAGGCATAACCGGAAAAGATTCGGGAGGAGCAATCCCTCCCCTACGATAAAGGAGTGTTATTTATGATCGATTTTACCGTCAACAAAGAAGGCTTACAGCACAATATCGAAAAGGCACGGGAAAATAACATCATCATCCCCACCATCAAACAGATGCAGCATCCCGAGCTGATCCCCGATCGAATCAAGGAGAAGCTCAGCCATACCGGTCTGTGGGACGTCGACCCCGTCAACCTCTTCCGCATTACATGGAAGAACGAGCCCAAGGAAAGCGGCGGTCTGTTCCGCGAGATCCCGAACATCATCGAGCTGCCCTCCGCCCTCACCGGCGTCAAGGCGCGCATTTTTGCCATCGTCGGCAAGTGGTTCCCCACCGGCTGTCACAAGGTCGGCGCGAGCTTCGGCTGTCTTGCTCCCCGACTGGTGACCGGTCAGTTTGACGCGACCAAGCACAAGGCGGTATGGCCCTCCACCGGCAACTACTGCCGCGGCGGCGCGTTCAACTCCAAGCTCCTGTCATGTGACAGCATCGCGATTCTCCCGGCTGAAATGAGCCGCGAGCGCTTTGAATGGCTCTCCAAGATCGCGGGCGAGGTCATCGCGACCCCCGGCTGTGAGTCCAACGTCAAAGAGATCTTCGACAAAACATGGGAGCTCCGTCAGCGCCCCGAGGTCATGATCTTCAACCAGTTTGAAGAGATGGGCAATCCGCTGTGGCATTACAACGTCACAGGCTACGCTTTAAAGGACGCATTTGAAGCCATCAAAGGCGAAGGCGACCGCTTTGCGGGCGCGTGCTTCACCTCCGGTTCCGCCGGCACCATGAGCGCGGGCGACTATCTAAAGGAACAGTACCCGAACCTCAAATTGGCCGTCGGCGAAGCGCTCCAGTGCCCCACCATCTTGGATAACGGCTTCGGCGGTCACCGCATCGAGGGCATCGGCGATAAGCATATCCCGTGGATACACAACGTCAAGAACACCGACATGGTCATCGACATCGACGATGAGGACAGCCAGAGACTGCTCAGACTGTTCAACACGCCCGAGGGTATCGACTACCTCGTATCCGCAGGCGTAGAACGCGAACTCGCCGAACAGCTCAGTCTGCTGGGTATCAGCGGTATCGCGAACGTTCTGTGCTGCATCAAGATGGCGAAGTACTATGAATTCACCGAGAACGACGTCATCGGCACCGTGCTGACCGACAGCGCTGTGATGTACCAGAGCCGCATCAAGGAGCTCGGCGAGATGTACGGCGAATACGATATGCACAAGGCGGAACTCGACCACAACCTGCACATCCTCAATCTCAAGACCGACAACATGCTCGAACTGACCTATCCGGAGCGCAAGCGCGTCCATAACCTCAAGTACTACACATGGGTCGAACAGCAGGGCAGAACCGTCGAGGAGCTCAACGCCCTGTGGTACGACACCGAGAATACATGGGACGCCGTCCACAAGCAGGCTGAACAGCTTGACAAATACATCGAGGCGTTCAATCAGGAAGTAGGCTTAATCTAAACATTTCAATGAAAGCAGAGGGTAACCAAGCCTTCCTTTGGGAAAGGAAGGTGCCTCCGAACGGAGGCGGATGAATTGTATCTCTTGACCGAGCGACAGCGAGAAACCTTTTTATTTGGTTGGTCGCTTCGCGACTTTTATACAATTCCTCAGTCACCTAAACGGTGACAGCTCCCTTTCCCAAAGGGAGCCTTTATCTCCTGCATAATTAGGGTAAACACTATGAACCACATCAAATACTGTCAATGCGTCAAATGCGGGGCGACCTATGCCCCCGCGCCGGATATCACCACCTGCGAATGCGGCGGTATCCTCGACGTGATCTACGACTACGAAACTATCAAAATCAAATTCAATAAAGAAGTGCTGGCAAAGCGCGCCGACCCCACCATGTGGCGTTATCGAGAGCTGTTGCCGATAGAGGAAGACACCGTCCCCGCAGGACTGCGGGTCGGGATGTCGCCGATGTATGAGGCGCCGAATATCGCCGAAGATCTCGGCATACGCCGCCTGTACATCAAGGACGACGGCGTCAGCCCGACCGCTTCCCTAAAAGACCGCGCCTCCGCGATGGCGGTTACCAAAGCCATCGAAGCGGGCTACGACACCATCGCCTGTTCTTCAACGGGCAACGCCGCCTCATCCCTCGCGGGCAACGCGGCAAAGGCTGGGCTGAAAACCTATATCTTCGTCCCCGCGCGCGCCCCAAAGGGCAAGATCGCCCAGCTGATGATGTTCGGCGCGAATCTCACCGCCGTGGACGGCACCTATGAAGAGACCTTTGAGCTTTCCAAAGCCGCCATCGACAAGTACGGCTGGTACAACCGCAACGCCGCGATCAACCCCTATCTCAGCGAGGGCAAAAAGACCGTCGCGCACGAGATCTGCGAACAGCTCGACTTTGTCGCGCCCGACTTCGTCGCGGTATCCGTCGGCGACGGCTGTACGATCGCGGGCGTGTACAAGGGTCTGTACGATATGTACATGGTCGGTTTGATCGACAGGATCCCGCGGATCATCAGCGTACAGGCGCAGGGCTGCTGCCCGATCAACACCGCCGTCATGACGGGCAAGCCGTGGCAGCCGCAGGAGGAAAACACCTACGCCGACAGTATTGCCGTGGGCGTGCCGCGCAATCCGGATAAGGCGATCAACGCCATTAAAGACAGCGACGGCATCTGCGTCAACGTCACCGACGACGAGATTCGCGAAGCGCAGAAATACCTGGCGAAGAACGCGGGCGTGTTCGGCGAACCGGCAGGCGTCACTGCGACAGCCGGACTGATGAAGCTCAGCCGTGAGGGGAAATTGCCTGCAGACGCGACGATCGTATCCATCGTCACCGGCAACGGCTTGAAGGATATTGAGTCGGCGATCAAATCTGTCGGCGAACCCATCCACTGCAATAATGATTTAGCAGAGTTTGAAGCCAAATTCGGACTGTGATCACAAACAGCCGTTCACCGCTGCCTTAAACCTATTGCTCACTGGTCACTTGCCACTGGTCACTATTATTTGATATTCCTAACTTTTTGGGTATATATAAAACGACATCCCGGGGGAGCTTCCCCTCGGGATGTTGTTGTTTCGCACAATCAGTTTTCTTCCGTATACTCCAGCAGGTCGCCGGGCTGACATTTCAGCGCCTCACATATCGCGATCAAGGTAGAAAACCGTATCGCGCTGATATGGCCGTTCTTGAGCTTACTGAGGTTCACATTAGAAACGCCGACCTGCTCGCTGAGCTCATTTAAGCCGACCTTTCGATCCGCCATCACGCGGTCGAGCCTTACGATAATCTTTCCCATAACGTCACCTTATACCGTTTCGTCATGCTCTTTCTGGAGCATCGTGCCGTATTTGAAGATCATCGTCAGCACGAAGATGATGAATACAAACGCGGCGTAAACAAAGTCGAACTGCAAGTTGAAGCCGACGCCGATAACCGCGCCGATCGCCGCCTTCATACCCTGAGCTACAACCACGCAGGGGATCAGCGCGATCGCGAAATTGCGCATCTTTTTGACGACGCCGTCACAAAACGGGCTGTCACAGACCACAAACTCTTTCATCAGCGCCCTGAAGAAAAACAGCGCGACGATTACGGACGCGAGCGAGATCATCCCGTATACGATCAGCAGCAGCACACTGTTCAGGTCGAAATGCACGTTCCTGACGCCGCCGTTTACGTTCATCACACCGTTATCGGTGCTGACGTCAAAGCTGTCGAGCGCAACCTCTCCGAGTACGATATCGGTGTTGCCCGCCTTGACGGAGAACTTTCCGTCATCAAAGCCGAAAATGCCCGTGTTTACGTTCATGTCAGCGTTCAACTGCGCGTCGAGGGTCACACTATCCTTCGGAACACAGGCGACGATAACGCCGCCCGTCAGCAAAAAGCCCTCCGCGACCAGCAGGAAAACGATGATGATCATTGTAATGATTTTAGCAACCTTACCGAAAATGTTGATTTTTCTCTTGACAGAATATTCCATGATATTTGCTCCTTTTCATCAAGAATTTGTTTTTACAAATGAATTAATTAACGTTAAACGTTAACTGTATTATAGCATAAGATTTTCATTTGTCAATAGTTTTTTAACGTAAAACGATAATTTTTTATCTTGGCACAAGACAGCGCACTCCCCGCGCCTTTCGCATAGCCATCGTTCGTTGCCGCACAGCGGCAACCTGAGCGGGCATACAAATCTTTTTTGATTTACGGAAACGAGCTGTTTCCCGTAAATCAAAAAGCACCCGCCGCGGCAGGTGCTTCATCAAGATATGCTGTTTATGCCAGCTTCAAATCGCCTTCTTTGACCCAGCCGATCTTGCGCAGGAGCAGGTTGATCAGCGGCGCGATCACGGCAGGCAGCACGATACAGACGAGGATCAGACCGATCCAGTCCATCACGCCGGGCGTGATTGCCTGTGCGCCTTTGGCGATCGCTTCCTCAGACGGCGTGAACCATCCGGTGACGACGCCGATCTGACCGCAGAAGCCGCAGGTGCCCATACCGGAGTTGATCGGCGCGCCGTTCATCTGCAAGCCGAAAACGCAGGTCGCGATCGGTCCTGTGATCGCCGAAGTAACGATCGGCGCGATCCAGATGCGCGGATTCTTCATGATATTCGGCATCTGGAGCATCGAGGTACCGATACCCTGACTCACCAGGCCGCCCCAGCGATTCTCACGGAAAGACATCACCGCGAAACCCACCATCTGAGCGCAGCAGCCGGCAACCGCCGCGCCGCCCGCGAGACCTGTCAAGCCGAGTACCGAGCAGATCGCCGCCGAGGAGATCGGCAGGGTCAGCGCGATACCGACCAGCACGGATACGACGATACCCATCAGGAAAGGCTGCAGCTTCGTCGCGGAGTCGATCAGTAAGCCGAACCAGCTCGCCGCCGTACCGATCGGAGGCGCGATCAGCTTTGCCAGCGCTACGCCGACGAGGATCGTCACCGCGGGGGTGACGAGGATATCGACCTTGGTTTCCTTACTGACAGCCTTGCCGAATTCCGCCGCGATAATCGCGATGATCAGTACCGCAAGCGGACCGCCCGCGCCGCCCTCGGCGTTCGCGGCGTAACCGACAGCCGCCAGCGAGAACAGCACCATCGGGTCGGCTTTCAGCGCGTAACCTATCGCCACTGCCATCGCGGGACCCGATACCGCCATCGCGAAGGTACCGATATCGGTAAAGAACGCCCATCCGGACAACACGCCGACGGTCTTGAAGATCGTGCCGATCAGCAGCGAACAGAACAAGCCCTGCGCCATCGCGCCGAGCGCGTCGATACCGTAGCGCTTCCACGATATTTCAATGTTTTTGCGTTTCAAAAACGCTTTGAATTTACTCAAATGTTTTCCCTCCGTTAATTCCATTCCATGTCATTTCGAGGAGGCGGCTGAGCCCACCGTGGGGATACCATACCGCTGTACTCCTTTTTTGTGGGATTGCCACAGCTCCTGCGGAGCCTCGCAATGACAATCGATTATTATGGATCATGCCAAACAACAATATAGTAAAGAAAATGCCGAAAGTCAACTGACGATCGGCATTTACTCTGTTTTATACAAATTCAGCATTTTAAAGCGCTGCCTTATTGAACATTTTTATATGGCATGCGCCGTCGCGACAACGTCAACTCCCGTGCCGGCGACATTCGAAATCAGCACCTCGCCGATCACGACGGGCGCCTGTACCTCGGCGGCGTTGATCGCCTCCATCACGGCAAAGATCTTATCCTTGGGGATATCGTGCTCGGTCTTGCAGGCGACGCGCTCGTTTTTGCCGCCGACCACCTTCACGGTGGAGGTGACGATGCGCGTCGGGTTGGTCACTTCCTTTTCGGCATAAGTCCTGCCGCGCGGGCAGGTATAGCCGCTGATATCTTTGATTTCGTCGCCGTCCGTCTCGACCGTCAGCAGACAGCCCATCGGACAGTTGATGCAGGTCAGTTCTCGTATTTCCATGATTATTCCTTTCTGCCGTAGGGACGGTCAGCGACCGTCCGCGGACGAGCAACGCTCGTCCCTACATCGCCTCTATCTTCACGGTAATTGTTTGCAAATCCGGATATTCCTCCAACTGCTTCTTCGTCAGCACGATCTGCTCCATCTCGCCGGGAGCGATGATACGCTTTTTCTTATGCTGGACGCGTTCATCGTCAAAATATACGCTGACATAGGAGTCCTTGTAGACGTCGCCCACACGGAAACGCACCGTCAGCTTGTCGTCGACGCGGTCGGGATGAATGGTGGACGGCACGGTATAGCGCACGCCGCTTTCTGCCTTCATCCGGATCTCCTTGCCGGCA
This sequence comes from Ruminococcus sp., assembly GCA_017403985.1. Lineage (GTDB taxonomy): Bacteria > Bacillota > Clostridia > Oscillospirales > Acutalibacteraceae > Ruminococcoides. The sequence continues at coordinate 107,228 of JAFRDE010000013.1, forward strand.
CTTTCGGTGACCTCTCCGCGCGCGTATTTCGCCGCCGTCTGACCCGCCTTCGCCGCTTCCTCGGACACATAGTCTACCAGGTCGTGCACGTGCAGAACGTTGCCGCAGGCGAACACACCGGGGATATTGGTCTCCAGACTCTCGTTGACCACGGGGCCGTTGGTGACAGGGCTGAGCTCCACGCCCGCGGCGGTGCTCAGCTCGTTTTCGGGGATCAGACCGCAGGACAGCAGGAGGGTATCGCAGGTATAGCGCTCCTCGGTACCCGGTATCGGCTTACGGTCAGCGCCGACCTCGGCGATCGTGACCGCGGTGATATGCTCCTTGCCCTCGATATCTATGACCGTATGAGACAGCCTCAGCGGAATGCCGAAATCGTCGAGGCACTGGACAATATTGCGCTTCAAGCCGCCGGAATACGGCATCAACTCCGCGACCAGCTTTACCTTCGCGCCCTCGAGCGTCATGCGGCGCGCCATGATCAGTCCGATATCGCCCGAGCCGAGGACGACGACCTCTTTGCCGGGCATATAACCCTCGATATTCACGAGCCGCTGCGCCGTGCCCGCCGAAAAGATGCCCGCGGGACGGTAACCGGGGATATTCAAAGCGCCCCTCGGCTTTTCACGGCAGCCCATCGCGAGGACAACCGCCTTCGCCTCTAACTGAAACATCCCGTCCTCACGGTTCATGGCGGTCACGATCCTGTCGGGCGAGATATCCATGACCATGGTGTTCAGCAGATAGGGAATCTCTCTTTCATTGACCTGTTGAATAAACCGATCGGCGTATTCGGGACCGGTCAGTTCTTCTTTAAAGGTATGCAGCCCGAAACCGTTATGGATGCACTGGTTAAGGATGCCGCCGAGCTGTTCGTCGCGCTCGAGGATCAGGATATTCTCAGCGCCGCTGTCATAAGCCGCGACAGCCGCCGCCAATCCCGCGGGACCTCCGCCGACGATGACGATATCAACTTGTTTCATCTCATTCACCGTCCTTTGTCCGCGCGTTCACAATATAAGAATCGCCGCCGCTCTTGGTGACCTCTGTCAGGTCGATGTCCAGCTCACGGCGCAGGATCTCCATCACCTTTGGACTGCAGAAGCCCGCCTGACAGCGGCCCATCCCCGCGCGGGTGCGGCGCTTCACGCCGTCGAGCGACCGCGCGCCGACCGGTCTGCGAATCGCGTCGAGGATCTCGCCCTCGGTCACGCTCTCACAGCGGCAGACGATCGTGCCGTAAGCCGGCTCGCGGCGTATCAGCTCGTTGCGTTCCTCGATCGTCAACTTGTTCGGATTCAATATATCTTTGCGCTGAGCGATAAAATCTTCTTTTTCGCTCAGCTGTAACTTGTTCTTTATCTGCTCCGCGATAAAAATGCCGATCGCCGGCGCCGCCGACAGCCCGGGGCTCTCGATCGCCGCGCAGTCAAAGAAGCCGGGCGCGTCGGCAGCCTCCCCGACCACAAAATCATGGCGGTCGCCGTGAGCTCTCAGCCCCGCGAATGAGGTGATGACCTGCCGCGTCGGCAGATCCTTGATACTCAGGGACGCTTTCGCGATCACGCTTTCGATCCCCGCGGCGGTCGTGGAGGTGCTTTCCTTTTCGTTCACATCCACGGCGGTAGGTCCGACGATGGTGTTGCCGTGGACGGTTGGAGTCACCAGAACGCCCTTGCCGAACTTCGTCGGAAGCTGGAATACCGTATGCTTCACATACCCCTCGGCGGCGCGGTCGAGCAGGATGTACTCTCCTTTTCGCGGCACGATATTCAGCTTCTCGTCCGATACCATGTTGTGGAAAACATCCGAATACACGCCTGCGGCGTTGACGACAGCCGCGGCTGTATATTCCGCGTTTTCCGTCACAACGTGCCATATGCCGTTTTCGGCATATACCTTGCCGACTGCGGTATCAAACAGGAATTCAACGCCGTTGACGGCGGCGTTTTCGGCATAGGCGACCGTCAGCTTGAACGGACAGATGATGCCCGCCGTCGGCGCGTACAGCGCTGCGACGACCCCGTCGCCGATATGCGGCTCTATTTCGAGCAGCTCATCACGGTCAAGGATCCGCAGCCCCTCGACGCCGTTCTTCTCTCCTCTCTCTTTGAGAGCGTCCAGCTCCCCGATACGGCTTTCATCCGTGCATACGGTCAGCGAACCGATCCGCTTGAAGGGTACGTCGAGCTCCCTGCACACCTTGTCCATCATGCGGTTGCCCTCGACGTTGAACCTTGCCTTGAGGGTGCCGTTCTTCGCGTCGTAGCCGGAATGGACGATCGCGCTGTTCGCCTTGCTGGTGCCGGTGCATACGTCCTCGCTCTTTTCGATCACCAGTGTTTTTGCATTGTATTTACTTAATTCTCTCGCCGCGGCGCAGCCGATCACGCCCGCGCCGATGATAATGATATCGTACATTTTGTTTCTCCGTTACTCTTTTGCCCAGCCTTTGGTGGCGGCGACCGCCTTATTCCACCCTCTGATCTCTTTCTCTCTCCAGTCGTCGCCGCGCTCGGGCAGGAACTCGCGTTCCATGCTCCAGTGGCGTTTGACGTCCTCTTTGTCCGTCCAGAAACCGACCGCCAGACCCGCCAGATACGACGCGCCCATCGCGGTGGTCTCGACGCAGGAAGGTCTGTGAACGGGAGCGTTCATGATATCCGCCTGGAATTGCATCAAGAAATTGTTCATGCTCGCGCCGCCGTCGACCTTCAGTGAATCAAGTCGGATGCCGGAATCCAGCTCCATCGCGTGGAGCACGTCGTTGGTCTGGAACGCCAGCGACTCTAAGGTCGCGCGGATCAGATGGTATTTGTTCACGCCGCGGGTCAGTCCCATGATCGCGCCGCGCGCGTAGGGATCCCAGTGCGGCGCACCCAGTCCCGTGAACGCCGGCACCACATAACATCCAGCGGTGTCGTTCACTCTGGTCGCGAAGTATTCGCTGTCGGGCGAGCCGTCGATCAGCTTCAATTCATCTCTGAGCCACTGGATCGCCGCGCCCGCGACATAAACGGAGCCCTCGAGCGCGTAATTCACCTTGCCGTCCAGCCCCCATGCGACCGTGGTCAGCAGACCGTTTTCGGAAAAGACCGGCTTCTCTCCCGTATTCATCAGCATAAAACAGCCGGTGCCGTAGGTGTTCTTCGCCTCACCCTCGTCAAAACAGGTCTGACCGAACAGCGCCGCCTGCTGGTCGCCCGCCGCGCCCGCGATCGGGATCGCCCCGCCGAAGAATTCGGGATCGCTCTCGCCGTAGATACAGCTCGAGGGCTTTACCTCGGGCAGCATGGAGACGGGGATATCCAGCTCTTTGAGAATCTCTTCATCCCATTCGAGGGTGTTGATATTGAACAGCATCGTACGCGAGGCGTTACTGTAATCCGTGACATGGATCCTACCCTTCGACAGCTTATACATCAGCCACGTATCGACCGTGCCGAACAGCAGGTCGCCGTGCTCGGCTCGCTCGCGGGCTCCCTCGACGTTTTCGAGGATCCAGCGCAGCTTCGTCGCCGAGAAGTAGGGATCGATGACCAGCCCCGTTTTCTGACGAAAGCTGTCGGTCAGTCCCCTTTCTGTCAATTCGTCTGTATATTCCGCGGTACGGCGACACTGCCACACGATCGCGTGACAGACCGGCTGACCTGTCTTTTTATCCCACACGATGGTGGTCTCGCGCTGGTTGGTGATGCCGATCGCGGCGATCTCATCATAGGTCGCGCCGATCTTGCGCATCGCCTCGCGCGCGACGGACAGCTGACTCTGCCAAATCTCGTTCGCGTCATGCTCCACCCATCCGGGCTGCGGGAAATACTGGGTGAACTCCTTTTGCGCGACCGAGCGCATATTGCCCTCTTGATCAAAAAGGATACATCGGTTCGAGGTGGTGCCGGAATCCAGCGCCATGATATAGCGTTTCATTTTTTCGCTTGCCTCCCTGCCTTTTGCTTGTAGGGGAGGGGCTTGATCCTCCCGTGGTAAACAGTTTTAAGTATTGTATTCCAATAGTATTATACCAATTCTCAGCCGCTTTTTTCTATCCTCATAGCATACAAGATTTTTCGGTATAAACTGTGCAAAATCACTGTGATTCTTCCTATCAATCGCTTTTTCGCGATGTCATATTCCCGCCCCGCCTCTCATATCATATACCGGTGATGATATGAGCTTTATGATCCTGACGCGCAGAAAGCTGACGATCCTGTTCTCCTGCGTTCTGATCGGCGTTCTGGCGATCGCGGTCGCGTCCTCCACGTCCGGGAGGATCGCGTCAACAGCCGCCGAACCCCGCGAAATACCGATCTATTATGTCGACACGCAGGAAAAAGTCTGCGCTTTATCATTCGACGCGGCGTGGGGCAACGAGCAGACAGCGACCCTGCTGGATATCCTTGACGATTACGAAGTGAAAAGCACCTTCTTCCTCGTCGGCGACTGGGTAGAGAACTACCCCGACGACGTCAAAGAGATCGCCGCGCGCGGTCACGACGTCGGCAATCACAGCGCCACTCATCCGCATATGGCGCAGCTCGGTTCCAACGAACAGTGCAAAGAGATCGACGCCTGCAATGCGGCAGTCAAGGAGCTGACTGACCGGTCCCCTACCCTCTTCCGCGCGCCGTACGGCGAATACGACAACAAGCTGGTCAACAATTTGAAAGCGCGCGATATGTACTGCGTCCAGTGGAACATCGACAGCCTCGACTGGAAGGATCCCTCTCCCGACGAGATGGTCAGCCGCATACAAAGCAAGCTCTGTCCCGGTTCCGTCATCCTGATGCACAACGGCGCGAAGAACACCCCCGAAGCCCTGCCGAAGATCATCGAGATGATTCAGGGAGAAGGTTACACGATCGTCCCAATCTCTCAGCTGATCCCCGAGGGCGATTACTACACCGACCACGAGGGAAAGATGATCCTGACTGAAAAAGAATAGATATGCATAAGAAAAAGCAGCGGTCGATTCCGCTGCTTTCGTTATATATATGTGTTTTACCCGCCGTTGATCACCGCGTCGAGCACCTGTTCCTTCAGGCGGTCGAGAGGGCTTTTATCCGGCATGAGCTCCGCGCCGCTGAGCCGCTTCTGCGGCAGTCCGGAAGCGGAACTGAAGCTCCTCATCTGAATCACGATATGCTCGTTCTTGACCAGCTCAAAGAGCTTATCGATGGTCGGACAGGTCTGCACCGCGCGGATCAACTGCTCTTTGGTATGGCGGCGCGGCTGCGGCTGAGGAGGCATTTCGTTTTGACGCGCTTCATTCAGCACCGCCTCGCGCACCCTGATCTTCAGGCTGTCCAGCGGCGAGAGATCGGGGATCGGCTTCGGCGCCTGTTTCGGTAATGAGGAAGCGGAGTTAAAGCTCTGCATCTGGATCACGATATGCTCGTTTTTGACCAGCTCAAAGAGCTTGTCGATGGTCGGACAGGTATCGATCGCCCGGAGCAGCTGCTCCGTCGTATGCCTGCGTGTGCCATGTGTCTGCATGAGCCTTCCTCCTTTCCCTTCGATATGCGGTAGTTAGTTACATTATAATCGAAGTTGAACGCTTTTTCAAGTAAAAGTAAACTTATTGTGAAGTTTATTTACAATAAATCGCTTTTGTGGTATTCTATATAGGAAAAATACCGTAAAAGGAGCAGTTATGGCTTACTTAGACGATAACAACGATAATTTATATACACAGGGCGATCCGCTCGAAGACCTCGACAAGGAGCTCGCCGAGCTGAGAGCGACCCTGGAAGAGCTCGACGGAGCCGCTCCGAACGCTCCGACTCCCCCGGAAGCCGCTCCGGCTGAAGAGGAACCCGCTCCCGAAAAAGCTGAGCCCGAGGAAAACAAACCGGAACAAAACGAACCCGAAACATCGGAAGAAATAGGTGAAGATATGAAACAGAAATCAAGCGGCGGTAAGAATACCGCCAAAAAGTCCTCCGGCAAGCACCGCGTCCCCGTCCTCATCGCGGCGATCCTGCTGTCGGCGGCGCTGGTCATCGGCGCGGGCTGGGGCGTCAGCCGCCTGCTGCAGCCGAAAAAAGTCAATGAAAACGGCAATCCCGTTGCCGTCGGCGAAAAAGTCACCATCAACGACTCCGTCATGGGCGACATCGAGCTGCAGACCGTCAAAGGCGCCGAGATCAACACCTATACCGCCGAAAACCTCGTCACCGACGAGAACGGCGTCCCCGCCTACTATGAGGACGGCAAGAAGATCTCTCACCTCGGCGTTGACCTGAGCGAATATCAGGGAGAGGTCGACTTTGCTGCGATGAAAAAGGCGGGAGTGGAATTCGTGATGCTGCGTATCGGCGGACAGTACTACGGCGACGACGGCGGTATCTACGAGGACAAGCTCTTTGAATCGAACTATCAGGCGGCAAAGGCAGCCGGTCTGAAGGTCGGCGCCTACTTCTTCTCACAGGCGATCAATGCCGAAGACGCCGCGAAAGAAGCGAATTTTACCGTTCAAAAGCTCAACGGGCGTTCGCTCGACTATCCCATCGGCTTTGACTGGGAGAATATCGCGGAAGAGGACGCCCGCACCGACCGTGTCACGGGCGACGAGCTGACGCTGATTGCCGAATCCTTCTGCGACACCGTTACACAGGCGGGGTACAAAGCCATCGTTTATTCCAACACCTCGCAGATGCTGATCATGTACGACTTCGAGACCATGAAGGACTATGATTTCTGGCTCGCCGACTACCGCGACTTTCCCACCATGTACTACAAATTCGACATGTGGCAATACACCAAGGACGGCAAGATCGACGGCGTCGAGGGCACCGTCGACCTGAACCTCAGCTTCACAGACTTCTCGGAATAAAAGAAAAAGGGGATCGCGATGATCCCCTCTCTCGTCTTTTTATCACGAATCATAGAACTGCTGTCCGTCGTCCGTGATCAGCCGCTCCGTTTTCGGATATTCAAATATCTCCGGCTTTCCCGCGTTCGCTTCGAGATAATCCGCGAACTGAGCCGCGTACCATTTCGCCATGTCGAGATTGTGCATGAGATAATTGCCGCAGTTCACCGGCGCCGCACCGGGCACCTCCTGCGCATCGCTTACCGACCGAAACGCGGCGAGCATCAGATCATAGATCTCCCGCGGCGCGCGATTCCCCTTGAGAATCAGATAAAATCCGGTCAGACAGCCCATCGGTCCCCAGTAGATCACCTCATCCTTCCATGCGGGATCGTTCCGCAGGAAGGTCGCGATGATATGCTCGAGCGAATGCATCGCCGCTGTGTCGATCGCCGGCTCGATATTCGGCTTTTTCAGCCTGATATCATAGGTCGTGACCGTATCGCCGCCGACCGTATCCACCCGGCTGGTAAAAATCCCGGGGACGATCCTTGTGTGGTCGACCGAAAAGCTCTGAATCAATTCCATAACCAATGCTCCTTTTATGATGATTAAATGATTGAAATAAGTGTATCATAAAAGGGAGGAAATGACAAGGATATCTTTAGGAATCAAAACGCAAAGCGTTTCCCATAACTCCTAATTCCTCATTCCTAATTCCAAATTATTGAAACATTTCCTTCGCGCTGTCGAGCAGATCTTCCATCGCGTCGGCGACTTTGCCCGCTTTCTTCTGCAGCATCTTTTTATTGTTGCTCATCAGACAGATCGCGCCCGCGCTGACTGCCGCTCCCGCCAGCATACCGCCGAGGATGCATTTCAGGCTGCCGCCTTTCTTTTCCTTACAGCTGTCGCTGTTACACATTGCTTTTTGCATCGAATAACCTCCTTTACAAAACTATTGTCTGCACACATCGTTTGCATATACCGAGAAAAAGAGGAAAATCAAATTGGAAAATCAAGATAAAAAAGTTTTGAATATCGTACTCTTCGAGCCGGAGATCCCACAGAACACCGGCAACGTCGCCCGCACCTGCGCCGCTACCGGCGCGAGGCTCCATCTGGTCAAGCCCTTCGGCTTCGAAATCACCGACCGCAACCTCAAGCGCGCGGGGCTGGACTACTGGTACCTCGTCGAAATCACCTATTACGACTCTATCGACGACTTTTTCGAAAAAACGCGGGGCGGCGAATACTTCTTCTTTTCCACCAAGGCACAGCACAAGCACAGCGAGGTCAGCTACCCCGACGGCGCGTACATCATCTTCGGCAAGGAAACGCGCGGCATCCCCGAGCATGTGCTGATGCGCTATCCCGACCGCTGCGTCCGTATCCCGATGATCGACGAAGCGCGTTCGCTGAACCTCGCGAACTCCGTCGCCGTCGGCTGTTACGAGGTCCTCCGCCAGTGGGATTACCCGCAGCTGCAAACCAAAGGCGAGCTCCACCGCCATCATTGGGAGGATGCTGAATAGCCGAAAAGACCGCTAAAATATAATATCAACTGAAATTCAACATCGTTTTTGTTGCCGAAAGCATATGGTTCTGTTATAATATGTCTGAAAACACCCACTGGAGGACATATGAAAGAGAACGATTATCGCTTCGGCAATTTTGTTTGTCAGCTACGCGAGGAAAAAGGCATGACGCAGGCGGAACTGGCTGAATTGCTGGACGTTACCCCTGCGGCGGTATCAAAGTGGGAAAATGGCGAATCAAAGCCGCGCACCGAAAAGCTCTTTGAGCTGGCAAAGCTATTAGGTGTGACCGCTGAAGAACTGATGAACGGCGAACGCAAGCCGCCGCAGCCGCCGACGATCCAGCCGACGATCCCTTACCGTCCCAATGCCCTGCCATCCAATGACACCCGTTTCAGGCGTATTGGAGCCTTTTTTCTGGATGTGCTTTTCTGTGAGATAACCGGTATTATCGTATTTGTTGTTCTTTTTGCCGTATTCCGTCAAAAAATAAACATTTTCGGAAATATTACTGTTTCTGTCAGCGTAATCGCTCTGCCGTTGATGGTTTTTCGCGATTTCATCTTTAGCGGCAGAAGCCTCGGTAAGCGCATTACCCGAATGACCGTCGCTAACACCGACGACGGAAGCCGTCCGAAATGGTACAAGCTGATCCTGCGCAACCTGCCCTTCTTTATCTATTTTATCGATTTCTTCGTATTGATCATCAACGGACATTCCCTCGGTGATCTGCTCACCAATACCTTTACGCCGCCGTATGTGATATATAAAACCGCTGACGGACGCCCTATCGCTCCTTCTCGTCCATTAGCGCAGAGCTTTACCACTCCCCTAAAGAAAAAGCGCAAAATATTCATCATCGTTACCGGCGTTCTTGTCGGTATTATCCTTTTATTCACTATCATTTTCACGGTCGCTTTCAATTTTGTCAAGCATTCTCCCGCTTATCCCGTCGCGATCCAATACGCCTCAGAGATCGACTTGCTTTCCCAATATGATCTGAAAGAAAGTGATTTTGCATTGCACAGCTACCATTCCGGACGGCAGAACAGCTCAAGGTATGAAACTTTTGGCTTTTGGGTCAAAGGGCATGACATCTATGTTACAACCCACACAGAAAACGGCAGTATCGAAGTTACCGACTGCAAGAAATACAGATAGCGCTTTCACGCTCCGTAAAGCAGGACGTCTTTACGGAGCTTTTCTTGTTATTTTTAACAAATAAACCTGATATTATTCCATTTTGCTATTGCAAACTGTTACCCTTTTGTTATATAATTATGGAGTAAAATTATGGTATTGTACGTTTGCGGTTAGCACAAGCAAACAAGCAATGCAAAGAAAGGATGTTTTTATCATGAAACTCAATAAGTACACCGTTGACGACATCAACTTCGCCGGCAAAAAGGTCCTCTGCCGCTGTGACTTCAACGTACCGCTCAAGGACGGCGTGATCACCAACGACAACCGTATCACCGCCGCTCTGCCCACCATCAAGAAGATCATCGCCGACGGCGGTCAGCTGATCCTCTGCTCCCATCTGGGCAAGCCGAAGAACGGCCCCGAGGAGAAGTTCTCTCTCGCTCCCGTAGCCGTACGCCTGTCCGAGCTGCTCGGCAAGGAAGTTGTCTTCGCCAACGATGACGAGGTCGTCGGCGCGAACGCCAAGGCGGCGGTCGCCGCGATGAAGGACGGCGACGTCGTTCTGCTTCAGAACACCCGTTTCCGCAAGGAAGAGACCAAGAACCTCGAGCCGTTCAGCTCCGAGCTCGCTTCTCTGGCGGAAGTATTCGTTATGGACGCTTTCGGTTCCGCTCACCGCGCTCACTGCTCCACCGTCGGCGTGACCGATCATATCAAAGAGACCGCAGTCGGCTACCTCATGCAGAAAGAGATCGACTATCTCGGCAACGCGGTCGAGGCTCCCGTACGTCCCTTCGTCGCCATCCTCGGCGGCGCCAAGGTCGCGGACAAGCTGAATGTTATCTCCAACCTCCTCGAGAAGTGCGACACCCTGATCATCGGCGGCGGTATGGCTTACACCTTCTTAAAGGCGCAGGGCAAGGCGATCGGCACCTCTCTCGTTGACGACACCAAGCTCGATTACTGCAACGAGATGATCGAGAAGGCTGCGGATCTCGGCAAGCAACTCCTCCTGCCTGTTGACACCGTCTGCACCAAGAGCTTCCCCGATCCGATCGACGCTCCCATCGACACCGAGATCTTCGCCGCGGGCGAGATCCCCGAAGATATGATGGGTCTGGATATCGGTCCCAAGACCAGAGAGATCTACGCCGACGCTGTGAAGTCCGCTAAGACCGTCGTTTGGAACGGACCCATGGGCGTATTCGAGAACCCGATCCTCGCCGAAGGCACCATCGCTGTCGCGAAGGCGCTGGCTGACACCGACGCTACCACCATCATCGGCGGCGGTGACTCCGCTGCGGCTGTCGTCAACCTCGGCTTTGCCGACAAGATGAGCCACATCTCCACCGGCGGCGGCGCTTCTCTCGAGTACCTCGAGGGCAAAGTCCTGCCCGGCATCGCGGCTATCGCGGATAAAGACTGATATTGATATAAAGAGGGCGGCTCAGCGTCGCCCTCAATTACCATAATTGAAAGGATAAAAACTATGTTACTTGATACTTTAACCAAAGGTTTCAGAAAAACCGTCATCGCCGGCAACTGGAAGATGAACAAGACCCCGTCCGAGGCAAAGGCTCTGTTAGAGGAGATTATCCCCCTCGTTAAGGACGCGAGCTGTGAAGTCGTCGCCTGCGTACCCTATGTCGACCTCGCGACCGCACTCGAAGTCACTCAGGGCACCAACATCAAGATCGGCGCCGAGAACTGCCACTGGGCTGAAAGCGGCGCTTTCACCGGCGAGATCAGTGCCGGAATGCTCAAGGAAATCGGCGTAGAATACGTCGTGATCGGTCACAGCGAGCGCAGACAGTATTTCGGCGAAACCGACGAGACCGTCAACAAGCGCGTCAAGGCGGCTCTGGCGGCAGGCTTAAAGCCCATCGTATGCGTCGGCGAGCTGCTCTGGGAGCGCGAGTGCGACATCACCACCGAAGTGATCTCCCGCCAGCTCAAGCTCGACCTGTGGGGCGTTACCGCGGAAGAGATGAAGAACGTTGTTATCGCTTACGAGCCCGTATGGGCGATCGGCACCGGCAAGACCGCTACCGCCGAGCAGGCTGAGGAAGTCTGTGAGTTCATCCGTATGTGTCTGAAGGCAAAGTACGGCTTGGAGATCGCCTCCGGCGTCACCATCCAGTACGGCGGCTCCATGAACGACGCGAACGCGGCTGAGCTGCTCATGAAATCCAACGTAGACGGCGGTCTGATCGGCGGCGCTTCGCTGGTAGCAGAAAAATTCGCGGCGATCGTAGACGCAGCGAAACCCGCAGAGTATTAATCGTTAATAACAACAGTGTCATTGCGAAGCCCTGAAAATCCGTTTTCAGGGCTGTGGCAATCCCCTTCCTGCTGCAACCGGTCGGAATAACAGGGTGATTCCCACGTCAGGCTCTGCCCTCCTCGGAATGACAATTAGGTATGAGGATATTATTATGAAAAAACCGATTGCATTAATCATCATGGACGGCTTCGGTATCGCTCCCAAGTACGGCAACGCCATCGTTGAGGCGCGTACGCCGTATCTTGACCAGCTGTTCTTCCAAAACCCCGTCACCATGATCGGCGCGTCCGGCTTGGACGTCGGTCTGCCGCACGGTCAGATGGGCAACAGCGAGGTCGGTCACACCAACATGGGCGCGGGCCGCATCGTCTATCAGGAGCTCACCCGCATCACCAAATCCATCGAAGACGGCGATTTCTTTGAGAATGAAGCGCTAAACAAGGCGATCGACAACTGCAAGGCGCACGACAGCTCCCTGCACCTGTTCGGTCTGCTCTCCCCCGGCGGCGTCCACAGCCACAGCACCCATCTGTATGGCATTTTGGAGCTTGCCAAGCGCAAGGGCCTCTCCAAGGTCTACATCCACGCTTTTTTGGACGGCCGCGACGTACCGCCGTCCAGCGCAAAGGAATATGTCGCGCAGGCTGTCGCCAAGTGCGAGGAGATCGGCGTAGGTAAGATTGCCACCATCGAGGGCCGCTACTACGCGATGGACAGAGATAACCGCTGGGAGCGCGTTGAAAAGGCGTACGCCGCTATCGTCTACGGCGAGGGCGTACAGGAGACCGATCCCGTTCAGGCTGTCCAGAACAGCTATGACAACGGCGTGACCGACGAGTTCATGCTGCCCGCCGTCATCGCAGGCGGCGACACCGTCAAAGAGAATGACAGCGTCATCTTCTACAACTTCCGTCCCGACAGAGCGCGCGAAATCACCCGCACCTTCGTCGACGACGATTTCACCGGCTTTGAGCGCCGCAACGGCCGCTTTCCGCTCACCTACGTCTGCATGACGCAGTACGACGCGACCATGCCCAACGTCGATATCGCCTTCAAGCCGCAGAAGCTCGTCAACACCTTCGGCGAGTATCTTAGTAAGAACGGCATGACCCAGCTGCGTATCGCCGAGACTGAGAAATACGCACACGTCACCTTCTTCTTCAACGGCGGCGTCGAGAAGCAGTATGAGGGCGAGGACCGCATCCTCGTCAAGTCCCCTGCAGTCGCCACCTATGATATGCAGCCGCACATGAGCGCCTATGAGGTCACCGAAAAGTGCGTTGAGGCGATCAAGAGCGGCAAGTACGACGCGATCATCCTCAACTTTGCCAACTGCGACATGGTCGGTCACACCGGCGTATTCGAGGCGGCGGTCAAGGCTGTCGAGGCTGTCGACTGGGGCGTCAAGAAAGTCACCGACGCAGTCAAGGAGATGGGCGGCGTGACCTGCATCACTGCCGACCACGGCAACGCCGACCGCATGATCGACCTCGACGGCACCCCCTTCACCGCGCATACCACCAACCCCGTACCCTTCTGCGTGGTCGGATATCCCGAGTGCAAAGAACTGCGCACCGGCGGCGTCCTCGCCGACATCTGCCCGACGATGCTCGACATCATGGGTCTGCCTCAGCCCGAGGAAATGACAGGCAAATCCATGATCATCCGCGGATGATTTTATCCGCCTTTTGAAAAGGTCGTGATATCACCACAGATCCATCAACGGCGTGTCTGTCGTAGATAGTTCGATGGTATGTGTTCATGCAAATTGAAAACTAATGATACTATCATTAACAAAGCCTCCGCTTTTTTGCGGAGGCTTTGTTTGTCATTGCGAGAGCTTTAGCTCGTGGCAATCTCACAAATTATCAATGACGTATTAAGGACCGATTACAGCACTCTGTAACCGGTCCCTTCATTATGCTTATTTCAATTTATCACAGAACGCCTCAATCAGCTGCTCATTCTCCTCATTCGGTCTGTCCTTCGGATCAACGAGGATCAGCTCCGCGTCGAAGCCTTCGATCGCCAGAAAAGCTCTCAGCTTCCCGATTGCCTTATCCGCGCCGCCGCCGGAATAACAGACGAATACGGAAAAGCGCTTCCCGTTCAGCGCCGCACGATTCTCCTCGATAAACGACCTGATCGGCGGCGTGAAGCTGCTCGCCCACACCGGCGTTCCGAAGATGATCCTGTCATAGCTTCCATCAAAGCTGTACGGCTGCAGCTTCGGCTTCTCTCCCATCACCGCCTTCATACCGCCCCAGATGAACTTGCGTGCGCCCTTGTCCGGATAATCCTTTACCGGCTTTATCTCGATCAGCTCGGCGCCGAGCTTCTGCGCGACGGTTTCGGCGGTCGTTTTCGTATTGCCGCTCATAGAATAATAGACGATTGCTGTTTTCATCATAACACCTGCTAAAAATAGAATATCTCCTCAAATTTTTTATCCAGCGCTATACACAGGATCAGCGCGAGCTTTGCAGTCGGGTTGAACTGACCGGTCTCGATCGAACTGATCGTGTTGCGCGATACGCCCACCAGCTTCGCAAGCTCAGTCTGTGAGAGCTTCTTCTCCTTGCGGATCGCCGCAAGATGATTGCGTAAGATCAATTCGTTATCCATTACGGCATCACCCCGCATAGCTGGAGAATCCAAAGCACCAGCATCATCAGCGCCAGCAACCCCCACATAATGGTGACGAACAGCTCGTGACGCTTACGCAGCTTGATATACTTAGTCAAGAAAGCAACAAAAGCCATCGTGAAAAGCACAAAATCCATACCGCGGTTGACGTTTCCCAAAACAAAGCCGTTCACCAGATCGACAACGATGACCAGCAGCACCGCGACAAAATACGCTGCGCGGGTACCGCTCTTCTGCGCTTCGATATCCGCATAATCCCTGCCTTTGTTCTCATCCTGCGCCATTTTCAAAATATCTTCTTTATTCATAACGTCATCCCCTTTTGACAAGTTTACTTGTCATGTTTGATGACCACATTATATCACTGCCAAGTTTACTTGTCAAGTAGTTTTGCAAAGTTTTCTTGTCAAAATTTCAGCGCCGACCCGTTACGTCCAAACGGAGCATGGAATCGGTATAGTTGCGCGGCAAGATACAACTGTGTTTTTCCGAAACAGTCAAAACACCCTGTCGTTTTTCACGACAGGGTGTCATACTCAAAGGATTATCAGTCTTCTTCAGCTTTCGCAGCCTCGATGACCTTCTGAGCCACCTGAGCGGGAGCGTCCTCGTAGCGGACGAACTCAAAGGTGAAGGTGCCGCGGCCCTGAGTGCACTGGCGCATAAAGACGGAGAAGTCAGCCATCTCAGCCATCGGGACTTCCGCCTCAACGACCTGCATACCGCCTTCTGCCGCACTCATGCCGAGTACGCGGCCTCTGCGCTTGTTGACCTCGCCCATGATGTCGCCCATGTTCGCATCCGGAACGGTCGCCTTCAGGGTGCCTACCGGCTCCAGGAGCGCGGGCTTCGCCTGCGGGATACCCGCCTTGAACGCCAGCTGAGCGGCGGTCTTGAACGCCATTTCGTTGGAGTCGACGGGATGATACTTACCGTCGTACAGAGTCGCCTTGACGCCAACAACAGGATAACCTGCCAGCGGGCCCTTCTTGATGGAATCTCTCAGACCCTTTTCAACAGCCGGGAAGAACTGCTTCGGTACGGAACCGCCTACAACGGCGATCTCGAACTGCAGGTCGTCGCTGTCGCACGGTTCAAACTTGATCCATACGTCGCCGTACTGACCGGAACCGCCGGACTGCTTCTTATGCTTGCCTTCTACGTCGCTCTTGCCGCGGATAGTCTCGCGGTAAGCGACCTTGGGCTGCTTAAGCTCAACTTCTACGTTGAACTTGCTCTTTAACTTGGTAACGACGACGTCGAGATGCTGTTCGCCCATACCGGACATGACCAGCTCCTTGGTCTCGGGGTCGTTCTTATACTTGATGGTGGGATCCTCTTCCGCCAGACGTGCCAAACCCTGAGCGACCTTATCCTCTTCGCCCTTCTTCTTGGGATAAACCGCCATGGAGAAGGAGGGAGCGGGATAGTCGATCGCGTTCAGGACGACCTTACGGGTCGGGGAGCAGAGGGTATCGCCTGTGTTGGCGGAGGTCAGCTTCGGGATCGCGCCGATATCGCCGGCTACGACTGCGGAAGCGTCTTCCTGCTTCTTACCGCGTACGGTGAGAACCTTGGTGATGCGCTCCTGATTGCCCGTGCGCATATTAACGAGAGGCGTATCGGTACTTACCTTGCCGGATACGACCTTGAAATAGCTCAGCTTACCGACGAACGGGTCGGCAACGGTCTTGAAGATGATAGCCGCGGTAGCGCCCTGCTCGTTGCAGGCGATCTCTACGGGGTCGCCGTTGACATCGACGGCGGTCTCGCCGCCCTTATCGGCAGCGGTGGGAGCCAGCCATGTCAGGCTGCTCATAAACTGTTCGATACCGTAGGTGGTAGCCGCGTCGCCGCAGAATACGGGGCACAGGGAACCGTCCTTTACGCCCTGAGATACGCCGGTGATGATCTCTTCGGGAGTGAACTCTTCCTCCATGAAGAACTTCTCCATCAGCTCCTCGCTCGTCTCGGCAACAGCCTCTTTGATCGCTTCTCTCAGCCCCTCAAAGCGGTCGCCCATCTCGGGGATGATGGCGGTGGGAGCTACGTTGCCCTTCGCGTCATATTTATAAGCCTTGTATTCGAGCAGGTTGATGTATGTATTTGCCTGACCGTTCTCGATATGAGGAACCAGCACGGGGCATACGGAAGCGCCGAAGGTGGACTTCAGGTCTTCAAGCACGCGATAGAAGCGCGCATCCTCGTCGCAAACGCCGTTGACGAAGAAGATCTTGGTCAGACCTTCCTTATCGGCAGCCTTGACAGCCTTTTCGGTACCGACGTTCACGCCGTCCTTTGCGGATACGACGATGACTGCGGTCTCGGCGGCGCGATAGCCCTCAAACAGGCCGCCCTCAAAGTCGAACAGACCGGGGGTGTCGATGATGTTGATCTTGGTGTTCTTCCACTCTACGGGAGCCACGGCGGTAACGATGGATACCTTGCGGCGGATCTCCTCGGGGTCAAAGTCGAGCTGGGTGTTGCCGTCGGCGATCTTGCCCAGACGGTCGCTCGCCTTGGAAAGGTACAGCATCGCCTCGGCGACAGAGGTCTTGCCCGCGCCGGAATGACCTGCCATAGCGATATTGATGATGTGTTTCGGGTCGTACTGTTTCAATGAAAAAACTCCTTTCAAGAGTGTTGTGTATTTTTTCAGCGGATCGTATTCCGCTTTTTCGCCAAGTACCCAATTATTATATAACAAATTGAGTTCCGGCACAATAAAAACCGTCTTCCGGACGCGAAGTTTTACTAAATATATAAAAACAACAGTCGATATTTGTTTAATATGCACAACAAAATCGGACTTTCATGCTGAATTGTTACATAACTGTGAGGATTTTAACCTTGCAATACACTAAAGCGTATGGTATAATCGTAATGGTATCAATACCAAAACATATTTTAGGAGGATTATTTCTATGGAACAACAGGGTAAAAAAGGCTTAGCGATTGCCGGTCTGATTTTCGGTATCGCCGCATGTGTATGCTGCTGGGCAGGTTACGGCGCGATCGCCGGTATCGTCTGCGGTATCGTAGGTCTGATTCTTTCCATCCTTGCTAAGAAGAGCTTCACTGCTATCGGTCAGAAGAGCGGTATGGCTACCGCCGGTCTGATCCTTTCCATCGTCGGTCTGGTTCTTTCCGTCGTTATGCTGATCGCTTGCGTTATCTGCGTAGCTGCAGGTAGCGCTGCTGCTGATGAGATCGCAAATAACCCGGAGCTTCAGAATGAGATCGCCAGCGCGCTGGATCAGATCAGTTCCTCTGTACAGTAATATCAGATTGAACTAAAACTTCACAGCCGGTCGTAGGACTTACGGCCGGCTGCGTTGTATCTATAGGAGTAAAAAATGTTCCCATCCTTCGAGATTTTCGGCCGACAGATCGGTATGTACGGCGTGATGACCGTCATCGGATTTGCCGTCTGCTTTCTGGTCGGCTCGCGGCTGATCAAGCGCTTTGATATCGATATCTACGACTTTGCGCTCACGATGATCGCCGCGGTGATCAGTCTGCTGATCTTTTCCTGTCTTGTATACGGAATGACGCACATCCGCCTGCTCATCAACTACTTTGCTCATATCAACGAAATAGGCGTTGACAAGCTGTGGGAGGTGCTCAAATACTGCTTCGGCGGCATCGTCTTCTACGGCGGCTTTATCGGCGGCGGTATCGGTATTCTGGTCTACACCAAGTTCAACAAAAGCATGCGGATCCACCGCGACCACATCCTCGATATCTACGCGGTGCTCACGCCCCTGTTCCACGTTTTCGGCCGTATCGGCTGTTTTCTGGGCGGCTGCTGCTACGGTGTGGAGAGCGAATTCGGCTTCACCGTTCACAACAATACGATCAATCCCGCGATCAACGACGTCAACCGCTTCCCGATCCAGCTCGTCGAGAGCGCCTGCAACCTGCTCATCTTCCTGTTGCTGCTCTATCTGTTCAAAAAATCCATCCTCGAAAACCGACTTATCTACATCTATATGCTCATCTACCCGGTGGTGCGGTTCATCACGGAGTTTTTCCGCGGCGACGAGATCCGCGGCTTCTTCTTCGGGCTGTCCACCTCCCAGTGGATCAGCATCTTCCTCTTTGTCTTCGCGCTGATCATGCTGCCGATCAAGACGCGGAAGATGAAACAACCATAGCATAAAGCCAAGTGTAATTTAGTTAAGGAAGGCTCCTTTTGGGAAAAGGAGCTGTCGCTATGAGGCGACTGAGGAATTGTATCAATTGACCGAGCGTCAGCGAGATACTTTTTCCTTAACTAATAACATTTAACTTAAAGCCCGCGGCTCAATTACTGAACCGCGGGCATTTTTTATCTCTTTTCTTTACAATATACTGCCACTGTACAAGTACCAAAATATCCAAGGCTTTTTACGGGATAATATTTCCTTCGCAATTGGTCACTGGTCACTTGCCACTGGTCACTGGTCACTAAATAACCGATAGCGATGATACAGCGCGATCGCCGTACCCATCAGGGCGTGTACATACTCGCCGCTGCCGTAGGACGCGAGCACCTCGTCTGCGGGTCTGAGTTCATAGGTCAGCAGCTCGTCTTCATCCAGATGCTGCTCCCCGGTCGGCTTCAGATCCTCGGCAAGATAGACATGCAGGCTGTTCTTGAACAGCGCGGGATTGGGATTGACGGAGCCGAGATGTGTCAGCTTTCCGGCTTCAAACCCGGTTTCCTCCGCGAGCTCCCGCCTTGCGGCTGTCGCCGGATCCTCTCCCCCGTCGATCACGCCGCCGGGGAACTCGAGACTCAGACGCCCCGCCGCGTGCCGCCACTGGCGAACGAGCGCAAAGCTGCCCTGATACTCGGCGATCACCATCACCCAGTCAGGCGCGTCGATCGCGATATAGTCGCCTTCGAGCCCTGTCGGCGCGACCGAGTGCTGTTCCATCACATCGAACACCGGCGTCTTCAGAAGTTCCTTTTCGCTTTGTACCTGCCAACATAATTCTTTCTCTGTCATGTTACCCACCTGTTCGCTTCAAAAGTATAATATCAGTATATCATAAGTTGATCCGTTTTACAACGGCATAAAACAGCACCGAAGCCTCGCTCCGGTGCTCAGAAAGTGTGAATACATCTTTGCCCTTATCTGCCTTGCAGTAACACCGTAGGGGATGGTGCTTGCAACATCCCGAGAATGACGGACGTATCGATTATCGAAAACGCAAGATAGAAGAAAAACGTGTCTGCCATGCGGGACGTCGGCAAGCGCCGTCCCCTACAATTTGACCTGCGTGTTTCATTCTCTCTATATACTTGTCATTATCCGTTCAGCTTTTTGCCGCAGTTAGTGCAGAACGCTGTGTTCGGCGCGATGGGAGCGCCGCAGTTCATGCAGAACTTCGCCTGCGGGGCGCTCTGTGCCGTCTGCTGTACCGGCTGTGCGACCTGCTGCGGCTGCGGAGCCGCATTCAGCGGAGCCGACGGTACGCCTGTCTCATATGCCAAAAATTCGTTGATGCTGATATTGATCGGCTGCGCCTGCGCACCAAGCGCCGCATTGACGAAGATCAGCACATCGTCCGCGTGCTTCTGGTACCGCGCGCCGAACGCCTGTACCACGGTATAATGCATGTCGATCGCGGTACCGTTGTTGTACGGCATAAAGTGTATCGTCAGCGAGCCGCCGTTCATGTTATAGCGGAACGAATAGTCCAGTCCGAAGGACAGCATCTTGTAGGCGTCGATCTTACAGTTTTTGCCGAATTTCTGCCTTGCCGCCTGTACGAACGCGTCGAACACCGGCTGTACCGGTATCGGGTAAAAATAGCATAAATCTCTTCTCATAGTATCGCCCTTTCTTTAATAGTACGCAATATATTATGTAATCCAAGCGCTTCTGTCAAACGTCCTTCTTTCGCGCTTTCTCCTTTTCCGCACAGCGGATCACACGCGGGCGGTTATACCGCTGCATGATGACAAAGCACAGATCGAACGCCGCGCTCAGGACGGAAGTGATGATAAACACAGCCCACTCGCCGAACGGGATCGCGAACAGGATCGGCACAAAGCTCAGCACAACGATCGTTTCATGCACCAGCTCCGCCTGACACATTGCCTGCGCGATCTCATCCCAGCTGTGTAGGGACGGGTCAAACAGCGCGGAGTCGTAGGTCGGCATGAAGCGCTTCCACCTCTTGACGTTCAGCTTTTGATAGAGCTTTTGCTCCCACGTCTTGACCTGATACCACTGTTTATGATAATCCGCCTTATTATGCATCAGCGTATTGAACGCCAGCCCGACGATCAGCCTCATCACGAAGTGATAGGCGACCGTCCCGAAGGTGATCGCGAGCGTCAGGAATGTTTTTTTGGCAGTCATGCCGTATATGACCGAAAAACAGATCGTCGCCGCGGCGGTTATCACGGCGATCGCTTTTACCCACCGAGCCATTATTCCTCGAAAAGCGGAGTCGAAAAATACCGCTCGGCGGTATCGGGCAGAACGGTGACGACCGTCTTGCCGGGACCGAGCTTCTTGGCGAGCTTCAGCGCCGCCGCGACGTTGGTGCCGCTGGAGATACCGCACATCAAACCCTCCTCGCGCGCCAGCCGTTTGGCGGTATCGATCGCCTCTTCATCCGTCACGACATAAACCTGATCATAGATCTCCCTGTTCAGTATCGGAGGGATCAAGCCGTCGCCGATACCCATCTGCAGGTGGGTGCCGATGGTGCCGCCCGCTAAGATCGCGGCGTTCTCGGGCTCCACCGCCCAGATCTCGATATCGGGATACTGCGCCTTGAGCACCTCGCCGATGCCGGTGATGGTGCCGCCGGTGCCGATGCCGGAGCAAAAGCCGTCGATCCGGTCGGCACACTGCTGCATGATCTCCAGCGCGGTATACTTCTTATGCGCCCTGACGTTATTGATGTTTTCGAACTGCTGCGGGACAAAAACGCGCGGGTCCTTTTCCGCCATTTTCAGCGCGGTTTTCAGGCACTCGTCGATACACGCGCCGATATCGCCCGCGTCGTGGATCAGCTTGACCTTCGCGCCGTAGTGCTTGATCAGCTTGCGGCGTTCCTCGCTGACGGAGTCGGGCATGATGATGATCGTCTTATAGCCCTTTACCGCGCCCACCAGCGCCAGCCCGATGCCCTGATTGCCCGACGTCGGCTCGACGATGATGCTGTCATATTTGAGAAGTCCCTTCTTCTCCGCGTGGTTGATCATATTCAGGGCGGTACGCGTCTTGATAGAACCGCCGACGTTCAGCCCCTCAAACTTGACCAGAACCGCGGCGCTGCCGGGCTCCGGCATGCGGTTCAGCCGGATCAGCGGCGTCTGACCCACCGCTTCTAAAATGTTTCTGTTGATCATAAGATCACCTTCCAAATCTACAAATCATGCTTTTAACCCTATGCGTCCAGATCTCCGCCCATTTTCTCGAGGGAATCGATCGTGATCCTGCATCCGGGCTTGACATGCTGCATGATGAATTTCATGATGTTCTCGGGAACGCCCACGCAGCCGCCCGTATAGGTGCGGTTGGCCCTGAAGCAGTGCAGGAAGAAGGCAAAGCCTTTTTCATACTCGCACTCAGCGTTATAGCCCATGTTCAGCACATACTGATAGGCGTAGTCAAAATCGGCAATATGCTCGCTGTTTTCGGTATCGAGATCGGGCACGTCCTTTATGTTAACGAGCTCGTTAAAGTGGTTTTTCTCGTCGCCCGACCAGTAATAATCCTCATCGACCTTGGTATACTCCATCTGACAGCCGGGGTCGTCCGCGAGCCCGAATGCCTTATCGATCGTAAAGGTGCCCACAGGGGTATAGCAGTCGTTGATATTGGCTTCTCCCAAGCCGTCGAGACCGATAAAGCCGGGGGTCGCGATGATCTGCTCCCACTTGCCGTCGCTGTTCTTTTCGTGCATGGTAACGTACGCCGTCGTTTTATCGACGCCCGCGACCACGATCAGCTGCTCCGCGTCCTTCACGGCGTCGAGCTTCGTCACCCATTCGGGCGACTCCCGGACCTCCTGCACGGTAAAATACAGGTCGCCGTTCGCGTTTGACGCGGCGCTCTCATCAGCCGTCGCCGAGTTATTCTGAGCACAACCCGCGAAAACGGAAACGGTCAAAGCGACAACCAATACCGCCGCAAAAATCCTGATGATCCCTTTCATATCTGTTGCCCTTTCAGTCGGTTTTTGACAAAATGATTGTATCATACAACCGCTCCGTATTCAAGTATAAAAAAGGCAGCCTTTCAACAAGGCTGCCTGTCGTATGTGTTTGTTAACCGAAAATCCCTGATTGTATCGGGGATTATTAATGTCAGTGAGCAGCCTTCTCAGCTTCCTGAGCTGCCTTGCATTCCTCCTGAGAGGGGCATGTAAAGCAGGCGCATTCGAAATCGGCGGGCTTCTTTTCCGATTTTGCTTCCTTCTTCGGCTGATCGAGGGATTTCATCGTCGGGAACAACAGCACGTCGCGGATCGCGGGGCTGTCGGTCATGATCATCACCAGACGGTCGATGCCGTAGCCGATACCGCCCGTGGGGGGCATACCGATCTCGAGAGCGTTGAGGAAGTCCTCGTCGGTGGTGTTGGCTTCTTCGTCGCCGGCGGCGAGCATCGCCTCCTGCGCCTTGAAGCGCTCGCGCTGGTCGATCGGGTCGTTCAGCTCACTGTAAGCGTTCGCCATCTCCCAGCCGTTGATGAACATCTCGAAGCGCTCGACATACTCGGGGTTGTCGGGCTTTTTCTTGGTCAGCGGAGAGATCTCGATCGGGTGATCCATGACGAAGGTCGGTTGGATCAGGTGCTTTTCGGCATACTCCTCGAAGATCAGGCTGAGGATATCGCCCTTTTGATGACGGCCCTCATACTCGACATGGAGCTTGTCCGCGATCTCGCGCGCCCCGGCGGTATCCTTGACCTCGTTCCAGTCCACGCCCGCGTACTGCTTGACGGCGTCCACCATGGTGATGCGCGCGAAGGGCTTCTCGAAGTCGATCACGTGATCGCCGTATTTGACCTGCATGGAACCGTTGACCTGCTGCGCGACATAGCGGTACATCGCCTCGGTCAGGTCCATCATGCCGTGATAGTCGGTATATGCCTGATAGAGCTCCATCAGGGTGAATTCGGGGTTGTGGCGGGTGTCGAGACCCTCGTTGCGGAAGACGCGTCCGATCTCATACACTCTTTCCAGACCGCCTACGATCAGGCGCTTGAGGTACAGCTCGAGCGAAATTCGGAGCTTCAGGTCCTCATCGAGCGCGTTGAAGTGGGTCTCGAAGGGTCTCGCCGCGGCGCCACCGGCGTTCTGCACCAGCATGGGGGTCTCGACCTCCATGAAGCCCTGCTCGTCCAGGAAACGGCGGATCGAAGAAATGATCTTCGAGCGCTTGACGAAGGTGTCCTTGACCTCGGCGTTCATGATCAGGTCGGTGTAGCGCTGGCGATAGCGGGTATCGGTATCGGTCAGACCGTGGTATTTCTCGGGGAGCACCTGCAGAGACTTGCTCAGCAGTGTCACGGATGAAGCGTGGATGGAGATCTCGCCGGTCTTGGTCTTGAACACCTCGCCGGTAACGCCGATGATATCGCCGACATCGTACTTCTTGAAGAAAAAGTAGCTCTCCTCGCCGATCGCGTCGCGGGCGACATATACCTGGATATTGCCCTTCAGATCCTGCACGTTGCAGAAGGACGCCTTGCCCATCACGCGCTTGAACATCATCCTGCCGGCGATGCTGACGGTCTTGCCCTCGAGCTCGTCGTAGTTCTCCTTAATCTCCACGCTGTGATGGGTCTGATCGAATTTGGTGATCACAAAGGGATCTCTGCCCATCTCTTGAAGCAGGGCGAGCTTCTCCCTTCTCAGTCTGAGTATTTCATTTAAGTTCTGTTCCATATCCTACCTCTGATGACATATAACTAAGAACAGCCTTCCCCTTGACGGGGAAGGTGTCACCGCAAGGTGACGGATGAGGTGAAAACGCTTCCACTCCATCCCGTTCATTAATAATTCGGAAAGGCTTTCACCTCATCCGACCAATTTGCCCATACAGGCAAATTGCCCACCTTCCCCATCAAGGGGAAGGCTTTTGACATATCCTGATCTGATGATGCTTACTTATAGATCTCAAGGATCTTGAAGCCGACAACGCCGACGGGGACCTCGACCTCTACCGCATCGCCGACCGAATGACCGATCAGCGCCGCGCCGACGGGAGATTCATCGGAGATCTTGCCCTCGGAGGGATTCGCCTCGTTGGAGCCGACGATCGTGTAAGAGACCTCGCTGTCGGTGCGCAGGTTCAGCAGTCTGACGCTGGAGCCGACGTGAACATGCTCATTGGTCATGCTCTCTTCGTCGATCAGAACGGCGTTCTTCAGGGTCGCTTCGATCGTGACAATGCGCGCCTCGAGGATCGCCTGTTCGTTTTTCGCGTCATCGTACTCGCTGTTCTCGGAAAGGTCGCCGTAGGAGCGGGCTACCTTGATTTTTTCAGCGACTTCTTTACGCTTTTGACCTTTTAAATACTCGAGCTCTTCCTCTAATTTCTTTAAACCTTCCGCGGTGATCATTACGGGCTTTGCCATATGTATCTTCCTTTCAAAATGTTCTGCTTTGTCTTTGGGGTATTCGCATACAAGCTATATTATATGACAATCGCTTGTTGATGTCAAGGTGAATTCACGCGGTTTTTGAACGCGCTCACCAGACTTCGGCGGGTGTGCAGGACGACGCCGTCGCCGCATCGGGTGAACACCTCCGACCCCAGCTCGTGAGCTTGTGCCGCCGCATACAACGCCGAGGCGAAATACATTTCGTCCAGAAAGTCGGGACAAAGCTCGCGGTACTTTTGCGGCAGTTCGATCTCATAATCATATATCGAGGTACAGCTCTGCCGTACGGCAGGCTTTTCCGCGGTCAGGATCAGCGCGTCCGCAGAACATGGCAGGCGTTCCGTCAGCTGTTCCGGCGCGAGGATCAGATCCGCGCCGCGCAGGCAGTCCGCTGTGCGGCAAATCCTCAAAGCGGCGCCCTTTTCATTCAGCAGATATTCCGACTGGGCAGCGTACAGCGGAGCCGCCTTGGTCACCACATACAGCGGATCGCAGTATGCCGTCAGATGTTCGCAGATGCCGATGCTGTCGCCGCCTGTATCGATCAGGACGACCTTGCAGCCCCGGCGATCGGCTTCTCTCAGCAAATACAGCGCGGCATTCTCACACATGCGGCGGTCAAGCTCATGGGATACAAAGCGCTTGTAGCCGCTTTCAGCGGGCAGCTCCAGCCCCGGCGGGCAGAGTACGCGGTTGCGCTGCGCCTTGACAAAGCGGTCGATGGCTGTCCAGCCGATCCTGCCGCGGTAATGCTCGTACGTCACGCATTTGAGCGCCGCCGCGTCGCAGTAACGGTGCTCCACGCGGATACGATTGTGCCGCAAAAAGCGAAAAAATCCGCTTTGATGTTCTTCTATCTGTAACGCTGTCAACATAAAAATCCCTCCGCACCATCATATGCGGAGGGATCGGTTTTTATGTATTTGTTTCTCGCTGACGCTCAATCAATCAATACAATCCCTCAGTCATCCCGAAGGATGACAGCTCCCTTTACCAAAGGGAGCCTTCAGGCTCGATCAATAGAGGTTTCTCGGATTGCTCTTAACGCCGCCGATACGCAGCTCAAAGTGCAGATGGCATCCGGTTGACCAGCCGGAGGAACCGGCATAGCCGATCAGCTGACCGTTGGAAACGCTCTGTCCGGTAGAAACTACCGCGTTGATCATATGACCGTAGATGGTCTCGTATCCGTTATCGTGCAGGATCCATACAAAGTTGCCGTAACCGCCGCCGCAGCTGCACCAGTTGCCGCCGGAGTTCGTATGCGGGCATGAGTTGTTGGACGATACGACCGTACCGGAGTTCGCCGCGTAGATCGGCTCGCCGATATATGCGCCGATATCCAGCGCGTTATGGGTCTCATAGGAACGTCCTTCGCCGTATTCCGAGGTGATCATATAGTTGCCAGGGAGCGGCCATGTCCAACTGCCGTCGGTATCAACGCTCGGCGACGCGTTGTAGTTGATGGAAGAGTTGTTGCTGCCGCCGTTATCATCGTCGTCATCGTCATCGGAGGACTGTGCCGCCGCCTGCTGAGCCGCGAGCGCCTCTCTCTGCGCACGGTAATACTCCTGGATCTCCGCGCTCAGACCGCTGAGCTCTTCCTCACTGAGGTCGAGCTGCATCTGTGCGTCGTTCGCCGCGCTCTGTAAACTGGCGAGAGTCTCTTTATTCTCTTCGAGCAGGGTGTTGAGCTCGTCCTGCTTCGCGGTCAGCGTTTCGTGCTCCGCCTCCAGATCGGCTTTATCCGCCTCGAGCGCCGCCTTTTCATCGGCGATCGCGTTCAACTGCTCCTTGATGCCGTTGATCAGCTCCTCATCATGGTTGCTGACATACTGCACCAGCTGGAGCTTATCGAGGAAATCGGAGAAGTCCTTCGCGCCCAGAACAATCTCCAGAGCGCTGACGTCGCCGGAGATGTAGATGGTCTTGATGCGCTGACGCAGGACGTCCATATTCGCTTCGATCTCATTATTAGCGGCATCAATAGCCGTCTGTTTCTCGGCGATCCTTTCGTCATAGATCGCGATCTTCTGGTAGCAGACCTGGATCTCTTCGGTCACGGACTGTACCTGACCAACCAAAGCGTCGACCTCTTCCTGCTGTTCGGAAACAGCGGCGTTAGAGTCGTTGAGCTTCTGCTGATACTCCGCCTGCTGCTGTTCCAACTCCGCCTGACGCGCTTCCAGCTCGCTGATGGTAGCCGCCGTCGTGGAAACGATCGAGCCTGCCATTATCAATACAGCTAAACAAATAGATAAAATCTTCTTCATAGAATCACTCCTATGCTTTGAAAAATTGTTGGTTTCTGTTTTATTGAAATCGGTAAAGGATCAACTGTCATTCCGAGGAGGGATTTATCCCGACGTTGGAATCCCCCTGTCGTCAATACCGTTTAAGAGGATGCTTTCTGCCCCTCTTTGTGGGATTGCCACGGGCTAAAGCCCTCGCAATGACATATTATTAACCGATTACCATCCTAATATCTCGTTGCCTTCGTGGGTCAGGTAACGGCGGATGGACACCATACTGCCGAATATACCGACCAACACGCCTGCCGCGACGAACGCGCCGATGATCGGCCACATCACCTGCGTGAACTGGACATACGGGAAGTCAAGGATCTTCTGCACCGACTTGATGATCGCATCGGACAGGATAAACAAGAGTCCGATAGAGATCGCCGCCGAGACCAAGCCGATGATGACGCCCTCGATGATAAAGGGTACGCGCACAAAAGCGTTGGTCGCGCCGACCGATTTCATGATGCTGATCTCGAAGCGGTGCGAGAACATGGTCATGCGGATCGTGTTGCTGATGATGAACAGGGAGATCACCGCCAGCGCCAGGATGATCCACAGGCTCATGGTCGTGATAAAGGACGACAGGCTGGTCAGCTTCGCCGCCACCTCACGGTGGGACGAAACGGACGCGACGCCCTCGACCTCTTTGATCTTTGCAACGGTCTCGTCATACTTGGACAGATCCTCCATCACCACGCTGTACGAGTACGGCAGAGGGTTGTCGTCGCCGGTCATGTTGGCGAAGACCTCTTCGCCGAGCTGCTCGCGGTACGCTTCGATGGACTCGTCCTTATCGATGAACTGGACGTCGGAAACATTGTCGATATCCTTGATCTCTTTTCCTTTATATACAGCCTCTAACTTGGTCAGATTATCGTCTAAAAAGACCTTGGTGACATTGGTGTCGCCGACCGAGTCGACGATGCTGGATACGTTGATGGTCAGCATAACCGCCGATCCCGTCAATACAAGACAGGATACCAGAACGCCGATCGACGCAAGGCTCATCAGACGGTTATGAAATAAATTCTTGAAGCCCTCTTTTACAAGATAGCCGAAACTGCTCATATTCTCATTCCTTTCCGTCTCAGGTCGACTCAGATCGCGACGAACTTATCGTCGTCGGAATCCGATACTACTCTGCCGTCGTCGATGGCGATGACGCGCTTACCGAAAGATTTGACCAGCTCGTGCTCGTGGGTGACCACCAGCACCGTGGTGCCTCTCTTGTTGATTTCGGAAAGGAGCTCGATGATCTCGTAGCTCATTTCGGGGTCGATATTACCCGTCGGCTCGTCGGCGATGATCATCTCGGGGTTGTTGACCAGCGCACGCGCGAGCGACACGCGCTGCTGCTCGCCGCCGGACAGCTCGGAGGGATGATCGTCAGCCTTGTCAGCGAGACCGACCAGCTCGAGGATATAGGGGACGCGCTTTTTGATGCTGTCGTTTTTCTTGCCGACACAGCGCATCGCGAAAGCGACGTTCTCATAGACCGTCATTTTGGAAATCAGGCGGAAATCCTGGAACACGATGCCCATGGTACGTCTGAGATACGGTACCTTGCGGCGCTTCATGTTCTCCAGATGCATATCGTTGACGATAATCTGGCCGGAGGTAGGAGTCTCCTCGCGCATGATCAGCTTGAGGAAGGTACTCTTGCCCGCGCCGGACGCGCCGACGATGAATACAAATTCGCCTTTGTCGATTTTGAGGGATACATGATCCAGCGCGTGAACGCCGTTGCTTTCATATACCTTGGATACATTTTTGAATTCTATCATAATACCATTCCTTTTGGGATGAGTGACGGAACCATTTTGTCATTCCGAGGAGCGGATCCCATCCGCGACGTGGGAATCCCCCGGTCGTGAATACCGTCAGAAAGGCACAGCCTCTCTTTGTGGGATTGCCACAGCCCTTGCGGGCTTCGCAATGACAGCGTTTTTAATACTTTGTCGGAGCGGAGGTCAGGTACTTCTTGACCATCAGCGCTACCTTGAAGACGATCGCGTCCTCGAACTCTCTGAGGTCCAGACCGGTCAGCTTCTTGATCTTCTCAAGACGGTACACCAGCGTATTGCGGTGTACGAACAGCTTACGGGAGGTCTCGGAAACGTTCAGGTTGTTCTCAAAGAACTTCTGGATGGTGAACAAAGTCTCCTGATCGAGGCTCTCGATAGAACCGCGCTTGAAGACCTCTTTGAGGAACATCTCGCACAGGGTGGTGGGCAGCTGATAAACCAGACGGGCGATGCCGAGGTTGTCATAGCTGACGATGGTGCGCTCGGTGTCGAACACCTTGCCGACCTCGAGGGCAACCTGCGCTTCCTTGAAGGAGTGCGCCAGATCCTTGATGCCGGTGACGGAGGTACCCATACCGACGACGCAGTGGGTATAAAACTCGGTAGACAGGGTATCGACGATAGAGCCCGCCAGCTTTTCGAGATCCTTGGTAGAGATACCGGGCTTGATCTCCTTGACCAGCGCGATATCGGTCTCGTTGATATTGATGACGAAGTCCTTGGTCTTGTCGGGGAACAGGTTCTGAACGACGTCAAAAGCGGAAACATCCGTCTTGGAGGTGATCTTGATCAACATAACAACGCGGGTGACGTCGCTGTTGAAGCGCAGCTCGCGCGCCTTCAGATAGATATCACCGGGCAGGATGTTATCGAGGATAACGTTCTTGATGAAGTTGGAGCGATCGTACTTTTCGTCATAATACTGCTTGATGGACGACAGAGATACCGCCAAAAGCTGGGCGTATTTCTGCGCGATCTCGTCGCTGCCCTGTACGAACACGGCATATTCGGAACGCGTCGAAGAGCCAAAGGACTTGAAGGTGTGTCCGTTAATCACGAAGGGCACGGTAGCCGAAAGGGTATCGGATGTGATGCTTTCGTTCACCTCGCCGATGCGTCCGAGCTCCGAACACGCGATTACAACCGAAGTCTCGTCCACAACTCCGATGGTTCTGTCGATGGCGTCCTTCATCTGATGAATAACTCCCTGAAATAATCTGTTGGACATAATTCTCCTCCGTATAAAAAATAGTCAAAATACCGAACGATTTGGTGATTTACCTAAAGAAGCCACCTATCTCATATACATTTTACACAAAAGAATTAGAAAAAGCAACCTTTTTTTCAAAATGAATATGCTTTTTTTCATGCGAAAAGACGAAAAGATGAACGATTATTCATCATTATTGCACCGCAGTAATCTTTTGCGCTCGGATATATGACCCGCACGGCGTATAAAAACGGCTTTTCTATCACATTTTCAGGGTATCTTCAGCCTCGGGATATTTCCTTATTTGCAATATAACAGAAAATAACACGGAAATAAAGCGCTGAAATTACAATTTTTTAAATTTTTTGTGAACAATAAGGAGAATTGTGGCAAAGGGCTCATCCGACCACAAGATATAGGGAAAATACAA
Organism: Ruminococcus sp.; assembly: GCA_017403985.1. Classification (GTDB taxonomy): domain Bacteria; phylum Bacillota; class Clostridia; order Oscillospirales; family Acutalibacteraceae; genus Ruminococcoides. The sequence goes on from JAFRDE010000013.1 coordinate 138,018, forward strand.
AAAGCCCGCTGCTTTCGCAGCGGGCAAAAGTACCGATATTAAGATCAGTTGGTGATGGTCATCTCGGTGTCCTTATCGAAGATATGGATACGATCGAGATCGAAAGCGATGTCTACATAGTCGCCGGGCTTCGCGGTGGAGGTCGGCTCTACGCGGGCGGTGAACTGGGTGCCGCCGATGTTGACATACAGATAGATCTCAGCGCCCATCAGCTCGGTTACGACGACGTTCGCGTTGATGACGCCGTTTCTGCCTTCGCACTTCTCGATGAACTCGGGCTCGTCGTGGATATGCTCGGGACGGATACCGAAGCGGACTTCCTTGCCGACGTACGGCTCGAGAACGCCGTTCTTGTTCTTGCTCTCAGGCAGGAATACGGTATACTCGTCGAACTTGAGGGCGAACTTGCCGCCTTCCTTCACGAGGGTAGCGTCCATGAAGTTCATCTGCGGAGAGCCGATGAAGCCCGCTACGAACTCGTTGCAGGGCAGATCATACAGATGCTGAGGAGTATCGACCTGCTGAATGAAGCCGTCCTTCATAACGACGATACGGGTACCCATCGTCATAGCCTCTGTCTGGTCATGTGTTACATAGATAAAGGTGGTGCCGAGCTTCTGATACAGCTTGGAGATCTCGGTTCTCATGTTAGCGCGGAGCTTCGCGTCCAGGTTGGACAGCGGCTCGTCGAGCAGGAAGACCTTAGGATCACGGACGATCGCACGACCCAGCGCGACACGCTGTCTCTGACCGCCGGAGAGAGCCTTCGGCTTTCTGTCAAGATACTGCTCGATGCCGAGGATACGGGCAGCCTCGCCTACGCGGCGCTTAATCTCTTCCTTAGGCATTTTGCGGAGCTTCAGACCGAACGCCATGTTGTCGTATACGGTCATATGGGGATACAGAGCGTAGTTCTGGAAAACCATCGCGATATCTCTGTCCTTGGGAGCTACGTCGTTGCACAGCTTGTCGCCGATCCACAGCTCGCCCTTGGAGATATCTTCAAGGCCCGCTACCATACGCAGGGTAGTGGACTTACCGCAGCCGGAAGGACCTACCAGAATGATAAACTCCTTGTCTTCGATCTCAAGGTTGAAATCGGTAACAGCGGTAACGCCGCCGTCGTAAATCTTGTAAACATGTCTCAGTGATACATTAGCCATTAAAAAACCTCCATTTATTATCCAATATCTGCACGCCTAAGAAGTGCAGCAAAAACTTACAAAAACACGCTTTACGCACTTATGATAAGTGTACAGTTATAATATAGCACACTTTTTTATACACTTCCACTTGTTTTTTCACTAAATATTCCCTTCAATATTTAGGCATTATTCCGATAAGTCAAAAAAAGAGGCTTCATAATTGTGCGTTTTTTACAAGGAAAAAGCCGATATATAAGCCAAACACCCATATTTTTTGTGTGTTTTGTTAGTATCGGCATATTCAAAACGGTTCAACAACGGCAAAAATCAGCAAAATATGTATTCATTTGACAAATAAAAATTTATGCAAGACCGTCCTGAAATACCAGATTCGCCTCTTCCGGGCTCATCTTGCGCACCTCACCGGGCGATAAGCGCCCGTCCAGCTCGAGCGAACCGATGCGCACGCGCTCGAGCGCCTCGACATGGTAGCCCAGTGCCGCGAACATCCGCTTGACCTGATGATATTTGCCCTCGCTGATCTCAACCGCGGCTCTTGTGCCGCCGAGCAGCTCGGCTTTCCCGCTCCTGCAAACGGTGCCGTCGCCGAGGACGATCCCGTCCGCAAAGCTATTCACGACGCTTTCGTCGGGCTCTTTGTCGAGCGTCGCGATATAGCGCTTGACTACATGCTTTCTCGGCGAGAGCATCCGATGGGCGTAATCGCCGTCGTCCGTGACGATCAAAAGCCCGGTGGTATCCTTGTCCAGCCTGCCGGCGGGAAACAGTCCGTTTCGGCGCAGCTCGGGCGGCAGGATATCCAGCACCGTTCGCTCGACTCGATCCTCGGTCGCGGACACAACGCCCGCAGGCTTGTACATCATATAATATACATGTTTTTGATAGGTCAGCGCCTTGCCGTCCAGCGTCACGGTATCGGCGTCGGTGTCGATTTTGACGTCGACCGCGCGCGCGGCGGCGCCGTTCACGGTCACGCGCCTGTCGCGAATCGCCTTCTGCGCCTCCTTGCGGCTGAGAGCCGTCAGGGAGGAAATAAACTTGTCCAGTCGTTCTTTCATGGTTCACCTGTATATAATCTGCTGCATCTCATACAGTCCTATGTGATTTGTCGGAAAAGTTCAGTGCTTTTTTGTGGGATAGCCACGGCTCTAAAGAGCCTCGCGATGACAAATAGCGGAAATGAACTTTTGTGGTACGTCGACAAGCGCCGTACCCTACAGGATCATCCTCATCTCGCTGCCGTCGCAGCTGCAGACATGGGCGGCAATGATCCTGTTACCGCTTACTAAAACGGTCGCGTTCCGTGCATCGGCAACGAAGTATACATATTCTTTCGCCGGTTTCCCTTTAAACGGCGCGAGGTCGAAGCCCTGCTGCCGCTGCAGCTCGTTATACCGTGTATAGGTTTCGTTCCAGTGCTTCGGCACGGTAATCTCATTCTCAAAGAGGAATTCCGGCTTCTCATATCCGCAGGCAGTCAAAAAGCGCTCCGCATCCTCTTCATCCTCAACGCGCAGCGAAACGCTTTCGCCGTTGATCGTGACGGTATCGGGTGTTGACGGGCGCAGCGCAAAAAAGCATACCGCCGCCAACAGCAAAGCGCCGATCGCGCAAAAAACCGCCGCACGCGTGTTTTTGAGATTTACCGAACGAAACATAGCATCACCGGTACAGTATATGATGATGAAGGATGATTAATGATTTGGGTCGGTCGCTTCGCTCCGTTCATGCAATTCCTCAGTCGATATTTGTCGACCGCTCCCTTTACCAAAGGGCGCCTGTTATCTCCTTTGGGCTGTCGGCAAAGCCGATCGCGCCGCACGCCTCCATGCCTTCCTTCGCGCCGTAACCGTAGGTCACGCCCAAAAAGTCAACGCCCGCCAGCTTTGCGCCGCGCGCGTCAAAATGAGTATCCCCCACCATCACGGCTTTTGTTTTATCGGTACAGCCCAGCGCTTTCAGCGCGTAGGGTATCAATTCAGCCTTGGCTTTTCGCGAGCCGTCGAGAGAGGAGCCGCAGATCGCGTCGAAACACGGCGTCAAGCCCATCACGTCCGCCACCGTCCCGGCGACCGTCTCGTTCTTTGAGGTGCAGATCGCGAGCTTTTTCCCGCGTTCGCACAGGGCGGTCAGCATTTCGTTCACACCGTCGAACAATCTGCTTTGCTTCTGACCGACCTCGTCGTAATAGTCGCGGTACAGCTCCATCGCTTTGGGTATCAGCTCTTCGGGAACGGCGCACATGCCGCGGAAGGTGTCCTCAAGAGGCGGTCCGACATACAAGGAATAATCGGACAGGTCGGGACAGGGCAACCAAAGCGCCTCCATCGCGTATGCGAGCGATACACGCACGCTTTCGGCGCTGGCGACCAGCGTCCCGTCCAGATCGAATAAAATGTAATCGTATTCTTTCATGTACTCACCGATTTCATTGTAGGAGTAACCGCATAAAATGTCAAGAAAAAGAGGCAGTCGCAAATCCATGGTTTGCGTCTGCCTCATCCCCTGAAACGATGTAATAAGTCGTTTAATTTGTTTATCTGTATTGTTGACGATTTATGATTGGCGTTGTATAATGTTTTATAGTCAGTTTACAGTTAATTTTAATGTTTTCAGACGTATCAGATAAGGAGATATCATGTTAGATTATAGTTGTTTTATCCATCCCAAAGACGCAAAAGCGCTGGAAGCGCTTAAAAAGGTTCCCGGATTACCTCTTTTAACAAGAAAGTTTAATGAAATATTTGCCGAACGAGAATTTAAGATATCCAATTTGTCTCAGAAAGTCAGATTATCTGAAAAGCAATTACCGGAGATCTACAATCTTTTACCGCCCATATGCGAAAAACTGGAAATACCTGTTCCTGAGTTGTATTTAGAGCAGAATCCAACAATTAACGCCTATACTTTCGGAGATAAAACGCCGTTTATTACACTGCATTCAGGATTAATAAACAATTGTTCCAAAGAAGTCATAAAAGCTATAATCGCGCATGAATGCGGGCACATCGCCTGTCATCATACGTTATATAAAAGTATGGCTAATTTCTTTCTCGGAGTAGGAGCGGAAATACTCCCGCTTCCCTTTTTTAAATTCGCGCTAAAATATGCGCTGTTATATTGGGATAGATGTACCGAATATTCTGCCGACAGAGTTTCAGCTTATGTTATGGGCAGTTCGGAATATGTAGTATCCACGATGAAAGAGCTTGGTTCCGGTTTGATAAAATATGATGAACAGTTAAACGAAGAGGAATTTTTAAAACAGGCAGAGGATTTCAATACGTTTAGTGATGAATCCGGTTGGAATAAGTTCCTTATGTATTATCAATTAATTCAAACCGATCATCCATTTATAACCGATCGTGCGAGTTCGATTGTAGATTGGTGTAACTCCGAGACTTTCAAAAACCTGTGTGAAAACGGAATACCCAGAAGCAGTACATTAAGATGTCCGTTTTGCAATGCCTTTATTGACAGCGATTCGGTTTTTTGCGGATATTGTGGACGTAGAATTTATTAAATTCACGGAGGAGAACATTGTTTTGTAAAAAATGTGGAACTGAAAATAATGCGGGCGTAAAGTTCTGCAAAAAATGCGGGAATCCACTAAAAGAAGGAGCATCGCTTTACAATAACAGCGGAGCAGAAGACAATAACGGAATAACGCGTTGTAAGAAATGTGGAACAGAGAATAAAGAAGGCACAAGGTTTTGCAAAAAATGCGGATGTCCACTGGGTAACGGATCTGCCAACAAAGCTTTTCCCACAAAGAATGGATCCGGCTGGTATAAGACAAAAAGAAATAAGATAATTACCGGAGTTTGTGCAGGACTTGCTGAAAAATCCAATATAAACCCCTGGATATTACGAATTATCCTTATTGTTACAAACTTTTTTGTTATAGGCTGGTTTTTAGATATCGCTTATATCGTTTTAGCTTTCATATTGAAATATGATGACTCAGACGATACAATAAGCGATGATCATACCCCTGCTGCCCCTGCTGCAATACCAGGCGTTTCTCCGCAAGCGGCTGAATATGATAATAAAGACGATACAATAAGCGACGATCATACCCCTGCTGCCCCTGCTGCAACACCAAACGTTTCACCGCAAGCGGCAGAAGAAGAGAAACAAAGTCAAATCGACACTGCTAAAAAACACAAGATTAAAGAACTCCGTTCTATAATTGATACCCCAAAAATCAAAGAGAAACGTCCTAAATCTGTAAAGTTATATATTTTAATTACTGCGATACTGGCTGCAGTGATAATAACGCTCGTAATACTTTTTATTATTTTCAATAATAATAGTAACCACAAAAATGGCGAGAACACTCAAAGTACAATTGCAGCAGTTTCAGAGAAACCGACTGAGATTGATACAACCGAAGCTCTTACAGAAGTCTCTACAGAAGCATCGACTGCGGAGCCGACTGAAGCGCCAAAGCCTGCGGCTGAACCGACCGAGTATATTCCAAAAGAAGACAACCAAACGTCAGACTCTTTTAATAGTTATTTGATATGGCTGGACGTTGGCGTAAGTGTTCGCGAGCAGCCGGATCCCTTTGCTACCGTTACATATAAAATCGAAACAGCCACCAAATATACCATTGTTGATGAAGCGTATGACAGCAACGGCACATTGTGGGGTAAGCTGAAATCAGGCATAGGGTGGATCAACATTGAAGCAGCAACATCAGAGGATTCCAGCGGACAAAGCATAATGACGAGAAGGCGTTATTATATGGGTATGAATCCTCGCATTGTGAATGAATATGTCGGTGATATATCCGTTTGTTATGCACCCGGATATTCTGATGACCAAATGACTCCGGAGGAAGAAGGTTACTATGAAAGAATAACCTCGCTGTCTGCGGAAAACGTCAGTGGTAATACATATCAGCTGCACATCAAAGGCGATTATCAAACCAATATAGATAGATCGGAACGAGTCTGTTGTTATGAATTAGGCGACGATTATCTGATACTGAAAACGCATTATCTCAGCGACTTTTTATCGAATGAAGAATTTGATATCGATACGTCCATTTCCGTCCGGGATGACACAGTAGCCGTTTTTATAGAGATCGGTCCTGCCAGTGTACTACTCGGTTAAGTGGATTTGCCAACTTGTTCTTACGATATCGTTGAATCGAACTTATAACAATCTAATATGTCTTGACAACGCAGGGGGCTTTCTCCTGCGTTGTTTTCTCGGAAATCCGTTTCATTGACTTTTACATTATATAATGATAGAATACATTTGATAATGGGTAAGTTATCCTCAGCAAAGGAGAGTAGAAGATATATGAAATTAGGAATCGTGGGACTGCCGAACGTCGGCAAGTCCACCTTATTCAACGCGATCACGAACGCGGGCGCGCAGTCTGCGAACTATCCCTTCTGCACCATCGAGCCGAACATCGGCGTGGTCGCGGTACCTGACAAACGGCTGGATAAGCTCGCCGAGATGTACGATCCCGACAAGTACACCCCCGCCACCATCGAGTTCGTCGATATCGCGGGTCTGGTCAAGGGCGCCTCCAAGGGCGAGGGACTGGGCAACAAGTTCCTGTCGAACATCCGCGAATGTGACGCGATCGTGCATGTGGTGCGCTGTTTTGACAACGACGACATCATCCATGTCGAGGGGTCGGTCGACCCCGCCAGAGATATCGAGACCATCGACCTCGAGCTGATCCTTTCGGACGTCGAGATGGTACAGCGCCGCATCGACAAGGCGCAGAAGATGGTCAAGGGCGACAAGAAATTCCAGACACAGGTCGATTTCTTCAAGCGTGTCCTTAACACCCTCAACGAGGGAAAACCCGCCAGAACGGTGGAATGTACCGACGACGAAAAGGCGCTGCTCGCCGAAGTGGCTCTTTTGACCAACAAGCCCGTCATCTTCGCCGCCAACATGAGCGAGGATGACTTCGCGAACGGCATCGACGGCAACGAGCGCCTGAAAAGGGTGCGCGAGATCGCCGCGGAGCAGAACGCGGGCGTGCTGCCGATCTGCGCCGAGATGGAGGCGGAGATCGTGGAGCTCGACAAAGAGGAAAAGGAAATGTTCCTCAGCGACCTCGGGCTCGAGCAGAGCGGTCTCGACCGCCTGATCAATGAGTGCTACACCCTGCTGGGGCTGATCTCCTACCTCACCGCCGGCAAGCCGGAGGTGCGCGCATGGACCATCAAGAACGGCACCAAGGCGCCTCAGGCGGCGGGCAAGATCCACAGTGACTTTGAGCGCGGCTTCATCCGCGCGGAGGTCATCGCCTTTGACGACCTGATCGCCTGCGGCTCCATGGCGGCGGCGAAGGAAAAGGGTCTGGTGCGCTCAGAGGGCAAGGAATACGTCATGAAGGACGGCGACGTCGTCCTGTTCCGGTTTAATGTGTAAAAACGGCCTCCCTTAAGTAACCGTCGATTAAAACAGTTTCCGTCTTCGTTGTCATTCCGAGGGAGCGGCTGAGCGACCGTGGGAATCCCACAAAGAGGAACAGCACTTTTCTGTTGCTTTAAACAATATTAATGACAAGGGGATTGCCACAGGGCTAAAGCCCTTCGCAATGACTTTGACTATCCAACCATTCGAGGTAATTTATGAAACAAAAAAACCAACGCACCCCCGAGGGGCTGTTCACGCTGATGCGCCGGCACCCCTATCTGCTGACCGTCCTAATCTGCATCATCCTGCTGCCGTTCGGCCTCGCCGACCGCGCCAACATCACCGTCTGGAGCTGCGTTTATCTCGGTGTCGTCGCTGGCATCGTTACCATTGCGGCGATACTCCTCTTCAACTTAGGCAAGGATCGATTTGAAAAGCTGATCCTTTGCGGGATATCGCTGGCGTGTATCGCGGCGTGCATGATGTTCATCGGCTTTATCAAAAACAAAGCGCTCGCGATCGCGATCATCGCGGTGATCATCGCCGCGGCGGCGATCGCATTCATCAAGATCAACTTCGAGATCAACGACGCGGTCATCATCGCGCTGCTGATCGCTCTGGGTATCGCGATCCGCTTTACCTACGTCCTTTATACGGGCGTCGTCGACCGTCAGCACGACGTCGCCGACTTCACCAACACGGTCGGTCACGCGGGCTACATCAAATACTGGTACGAAAACGGCTTGAAGCTGCCGGACTTTGACGTCCGCGGCTACTGGCAGTATTATCATCCGCCGTTCCACCACTGGCTGATGGCAGGGTTCATGAAGATCCTTACCTTCCTCGGCGTCGATTTCTTTAAAGCCGGCGAAGCCTCCCAGATCCTGCCCATGATGTACTCGTCGCTGACGATGATCGTCAGCTACCGCGTCTTCCGTATGGTCAGGCTCAAGGGCACTCCGCTGATCGCGGCGATGGCGATCATCTGCTTCCACCCGACTTTCATCATCTTCGGCGGTTCGTTCAACAACGATATGCTGGTCATGCTCTTTATGATGGCGGCGATCATGTGGGGACTCAGATGGTACCGCGAGCCCGTGATGAAGAACATCATCCCCCTCGCTCTGTGCATCGGACTGGGCATGATGACCAAGCTCTCCGGCTGGATGGTAGCGCCCGCGGTAGCGTTCGTCTTCCTCGTCATCCTGATCAAAAACATCAAAAAGCCGCTGAAATACATCGGACAGTACGCCGTGTTCGGCGTGATCTGCATCCCGCTGGGACTGTGGTGGCAGGTACGGAACCTGCTCCTGTACAAGGTCCCGCTGACCTATGTGCCCGATCTGGGCGCGAGCAGCCCGATGTACTCCGGCAATATGCCGCTCGCCGAGCGCCTGTTCAGCTTCGGCAACGGACAGCTCGACTATATCTACGGCTCTATTACCTTTGTCGGCGCGCCGTTCAACGAATATAACCCGACGCTCGCGCTGTTCAAGACCGCGATGTTCGACGAATGTGCCAACGCCGTCAACGACACGAACTTCCCGCAGATCCGTATCACGGGTCCGATCCTCTTCTGGATCTCGGTCGTGCTGTTCCTGACCTGCTTCGTCTGCTTTATCGTCAGCATGATCCGAAAGAGCAAGAACATCAACGGCGTCGAGCGCTTCTACTTCGCGCTGCTGTTCAGCGTGATCCTCTTCAGCTACTACTCGTTCAGCATCGCCATTCCCCTGTCCTGCTCCTTCAACATCCGCTTCACGATGCCGCTGATCCCATTATGCGCGATGGGACTGGCGATGACCCTGCAGCGAACGCTGGACAGCAAAAAAGCCGCGGCGACATGGTTCCGCCGCGTGATGTACGCGATCACCGCCGCGTTCTGCGCCATGAGCTACCTCGTCTATACGCAGGTCGGCGCGACGATGTGATATGGATAAAATGAATCATTGATGTATGAAAAACTCCCCTGTGACAGTTATATCACAGGGGAGCGCTTTTGTAGGGTGCGGCGCCTGACACGCGTGTCCGACGTCCCGCAGCGTTTGTTAACATGCCGTCCAAAAGCGAAGCAAATCCCTGGCTTCCGTAGGGGCGTTCCTCAGCCGGAGACGGCACCCCTCTGTCATCCTGCGGATGACACCTCCCCACCCGGGAGATCCCATTGACCGTCCGCAGAATGACGGGCGTTGTATTGATCGAAAAAGTAAGATAGGAGAGAAACGTTTCTGTCAAGCGGACGAGCAATGCTCGCCCCTACGATGACGTGTCTTTTCCTATCAAAAGTTCATATCTACAAAAAGCTCCCTCTGTCATATGACAAAGGGAGCTGATTTTACGTTATGATCTTTATGCGTTCGATCAAGCCTCGCTCTTATCGACCTTCTGGCGATTCTTGGTGATGAACTTGATGATGAACATGGTTCCGAGCATCAGCACGACGCCGACGGGCAGCGCGATATACCAGCTCTGGACAAAGCCGGCGACGATGAAGCTGACGAAGGATACGCCCGCGACCGTCAGCGCGTACGGCAGCTGTGTACTGACGTGGTTGATATGGTTACACTGTGCGCCCGCGGAGGACATGATGGTGGTATCGGAGATCGGGGAGCAGTGGTCGCCGCAGACAGCGCCCGCGAGACACGCGGAGATGCCGATGACCTGCAGCTCGCCGGTCGGGAAGATGGACAGAACGATCGGGATGAGGATACCGAACGTACCCCAAGAGGTACCGGTCGCGAAGGACAGTAGGCAGGCTACGAGGAAGATGATAGCCGGCAGGAAGTTCGCCAGCGAAGCAGCCGCGCCGCTCATCATGTAGGCGACGAAGTACTTCGCGCCCAAGAGACCTGTCATGTTCTTCAGCGCGGTAGCGAAGGTGAGGATCAGGATAGGAGGAACCATCGCGAAGAAGCCCTTCGGTACCTGTTCCATCGCCTCTTTGAAGGTGACGATCTTGCGGCACATCAGATAGAGGATGGTGAATACCAGCGAGATCGCGCCCGCCCACGGCAGAGCGACGGTAGCGTCGGTGTCGCCGAATGCATCGACGAAGGATGCGCCGTCGAGGATGCCGCCGTTATAGACCATCGCAAAGACGGAGACGACGATCAGGAAGATGACGGGCAGGATCAGGTCGACGACCTTGCCGTTGGGGTTGACGCCCTCGTTCTCGAGTTCCTTGTCGACTCTCTCGCCGGTGGTGTAGAGGTCGTCCTTGTACTTCGCGTTATACTCGTGCATCGCCATGGAGCCGTAATCGAAGCCCATGATGCAGATCGCGATGATGAACACGAAGGTCAGCAGAGAATAGAAGTTGTAGGGAATCGCCGTGATGAAAAGCTTTAAGCCCTGACCGTCCTCGGCATAGGAGGCGACAGCCGCCGCCCACGAGGATACGGGAGCGATCATACACACCGGAGCCGCGGTCGCGTCGATCAGGTAGGCGAGCTTCGCGCGCGATACCTTGTGTCCGTCGGTTACGGGACGCATAACGGAGCCTACGGTGAGGCAGTTGAAATAGTCGTCGATAAAGATCAGCACGCCCAGTACAAAGGTCGCGAGCATCGCGCCGGTACGGGATTTGATGTGCTGAGCCGCCCATTTACCGAAGGCGCGCGAACCGCCCGCCTTGTTGATCAGAGCGACGATGATGCCTAACTCAACGAGGAAGATAAAGATACCCGCGGTATCGCTCACGGCGGCGATCAGACCGTCGGAGGTGATCGCGTCCATCGCCTTGAGGACGTCGAAGTTGGCGTACATCAAGCCGCCTACTACGATACCGATGACCAGCGAGGAATAAACTTCCTTGGTGATCAGCGCCAGACCGATCGCGATGATCGGGGGCAGCAGCGCCCACGCGGAGCCGGGAACCGTACCGTCGCCGGGCAGCATACCTAAGCCGTCACAGTCGGCGCACAGCGCGCCGTCGACCGCTCCGTGACCCTCGCAGGTCTCGCAGGCGGAGCCGCAGGTCTCACAGGGAGCGCCGTCGACCAGGCCGGTACCGGCACAGTCCTGACACTGGACTCTGCCCAGAGCGCCGCCCGATGTGCCGACATAGATCAGCAGACCGACGATGACGATCGTCGCACAGATGAGCACGATCTTTTTTGCTTTTGTCATGTTTGTTTTCTCTCCTTTTATTTGGATATGTGTTAAGCCATAATAGCCGCTTAACAATATAAAAGCCGCAGGAGTACCCACGGCTCGGAAAACAAAGGTGGATGAATAGCACTCCGTTAGAAAACGACAGTACAACGCATCTTCTGCGTTATACCAGCCAACGCGCCCTCGGGAGAGACTCGCCGCTTCGGCGGGATTTCCTTTCATCCGCGCGCTCCCGCGCGTGAATCGGATTACTGATAAAGCCCGCGCCTCTATCACAAAGGCTATTATATAACTAAAATGATTCATCCGTCAACCGTTTTTTTGAACTTTTTTGACAAAAATCATAGGATAAAGAAAGAAAAACATGCATTTTGACGCGGGGTGAGCAAGGGGTCCATTTGCTTCGCGGTTGGACAGCATCATAGCAAAAGCGGCGGGACGTCGCAAGCGCCGTCCCCTACGGAAGCAGAGATTTGCTTCGCGCGAAAAAGGATAGCACGGAAGCGTAACGGACGAGCGATGCTCGCCCCTACGGAAAGGTGAATTTGCTTCGCGGTTTTATCGGTTTCTTGTCAAAGCGGGCTTCGCAATGACACAGGATATCATAAACAAAAAGCTCCGGAGAGTTCTCCGGAGCATGGTTTGCAAATATCTTATGACTTCTTGGTGATGCGCAGGTTCTGGCGGGTCTTACGCAGCTCGGTGAGCTGGGCGGTGATCGCGTCGTCGGTGCGCTTCATAACGTTCTCAACATAGTCGTTGGCGGCTTTGCGCATCTCGCTCGCCTTCGCCTTGACGTCGTTGAGCAGCTCGGCAGCCTCAGCCTTCGCCTCGCGCATGATCTCGCTCTGGTCGATCATCTGCTTCTTCTTCTCTTCCGCGGCGCGGATGATATCGTCGGCTTCTTTCTTGGCTTCGGCGATGATCTGGCTGCGGTCGGCTACAATATTCTTCGCCTGTCTGACCTCGGCGGGCAGGGTGTCCTGGATCTCGTCGAGAATGTCGTAAATCTTATCAGCTTCGATAATGACCTTTCCGCCGGAAAGGGGCATGGTCTTCGCGTCAGCTACAAGGTCCTGTAATTCCTGGATCAGTTCGTCTACTCTCATTTTACTCGTTTCCTTTCATGTTCAGGCGATCTTACTTCACGCCTTTAATCTTGTTGAAAATCTCGTCATGAATACATGCGGGTACAAAGTTGGAGATGTCACCGCCGTGGAACGCGACGTTCTTGACGATCGAGGAGCTCAGATAGGTGTAGCTCGCGTCGCTCGCTAAGAACACGGTGTCCAGATCGGGATTGAGCTTACGGTTGGTCAAAGCCATCTGAAACTCGTACTCGAAGTCCGATACCGCGCGCAGTCCTCTGACGACCGCCGAAGCGCCCAGCTCCTTCGCGCACTGCGCGAGAAGTCCGTCGCAGCCGATCACCCTGACGTTCGGGATATCCCCCACCGTACGGCGGAGAAAATCGAGCCGCTCCTCCATCGAGAAGGCGGGATGCTTCTCACCGTTGGCGAACACACCGACGATCACGTTGTCGAACATTTTGCTCGCGCGGGTGATGATGTCGATATGACCGAGGGTAACGGGGTCAAAGCTGCCGGGGCAAATCACGGTTCTGTGCATAAGTGAATCCTAACCTTATTTTCAGTCACATATCCGCGCTTACAAAATCTTCATGACGGTATGTGCTTACCCTTATTTTACCATAGGTTCGCTCTCTGTCAAGAGTAAATTTGTAATATTTTTGTAATATTTTATCATTTAATGCACTTTCACAAATAATAACCCCTGTTTTTTTCATTCTTTGTGCAATAATCGGCATGATTTCTTGTAAAATCCCCTTGTTATAGGGCGGGTCGAGAAAGGCGACGTCGAATTCGCGGGTCGTATTTTTGAGGTAAGCGACAGAATCCGCACAGACGACGGTCGCTAAATGTTGCAGGTTTGTAACCTTTAGGTTGCGTTCGATGACCGCGATCGCCTTCTTGGAGCTGTCGATAAAAACAGCGCTTTTCGCACCGCGGGAAAGGGCTTCGATCCCCATCTGTCCGCTGCCGGCGAACACGTCGATAAAGTCGCGTCCTTCGATATCGAATTGTATGGAGGAAAAGATCGCCTCCTTGACCTTGTCGGTCGTCGGGCGCACAATATCGTCGCCCTTCAGGGTTTCCAGTGCTCTGCCGCGGGCAGAGCCGGTGATGACACGCATGATGTCCCTCCGTTATCACTAAGCTACTCTCTTTGCTTTTTGCTGAATCTGATCAGCATGATCCGATCAAATATTGTCAGCACATATGTCAGATAGAATACGATCAAATAAATGATCTCATTGTTTTTGATCGGATATGGGTCGCCTATCTTTGACAACTCTACCACAGTTACAATCAAAAACATCGGAAGCAGTAAGAGGATATCCGCTCCGTGAACGATCAGCGGATGCTTGATGGTCAAATGCTTTTTGGCTATAATCAATCTGCCGGTAAAATGGTCTGCCAAAATAATAACAGCGATCACACCAAATCCGATCAGGTGATCTTTAGCGCCATATTCCCTCTGCGGCTTAAAAAAACGATCCCACAATATGCAAAATAAGGCAAGAGTCATCATTAAATGGATCGCGATCATGACGATATAACTGATAACAACAGAAGCTTTAAATGAGCTTGTGTTATGATTCCTCATGCGTTTTCCTCCGGTTTCTCGAAAATATGACTATATCGTGATGTTGAGCAGGGCGTTTCCAAGGCTCCCTTTGGTAAAGGGAGCTGTCACCGAACGGTGACTGAGGGATTGTATCAATTGACCGAGCAAAGCGAGAATCCTTATTCCTGCAGAGCCTTTATTCTCGCAGTAACATGATAATCAATATCATCACACACTTCCTTAAAGCGCGTATGGATATCCCTGTTGTTGTATCTCAGCACTACAATCCCGTGTTTATTCAGATAATCCGTTCTTTCAGCGTCATAAAAGAGCGCTTCTTCTTCATAATGCTGCGAACCGTCTATCTCAATCACCAGTTTGGCTTTCGGACAGTAAAAATCCACAATATACTTCCCGATAGTCTTTTGTCGCGTAAAAGCGACTCCGAATGTCTGACGGTACGGCTTCAGATAATCATACCAAAGATGCTTTTCTTCTTTGGTCATATTCTTTCTGAGAGTTTTTGCCAAAGGCACATTCTCTTTGTTGTGTGTTCTATCCATGAAAACCTTCCTGAATCGGTTGGTCGCGAGATAACTCGCTCCATTGATACAATCCCTCAGTCACGGCTTGACGCCGCGACAGCTCCCTTTACCAAAGGGAGCCTATTATTCCTCATGAAAATAGTTGTACACGCTCACCGCGGCGGGATGGGTCATACCGGGCGCCTGTTCGAGCTCCTCCGTCGACGCGTTGGAAATGTTTTTGATGGTTCTGAAGTAGCGCATCAACTCTTTCGCGCGCTTTCTGCCGATACCGGGGATCTCTTCCAAAGAGGAACCCAACGCCTTTTTTCTCTGCTGTCGGTTGAAGCCGATGGCGTAGCGGTGGACTTCATCCTGGATATTGGTAATAAAGGTATAGACGGCGCGGTTGGGACGGATCGCGATCTCGCCCGATTCGCTGACGATGGCGCGGGTGCGGTGGCGGTCGTCCTTGACCATGCCGAAGACGGGGATGCTGAGTCCCGACGCATCGATCACAGGCAGCACGGCGCCGACCTGTCCCTTGCCGCCATCGAGCAGGATCAGATCCGGCAGTCTGCCGAATCCGTCGGTCTCCCCTGCTTCTTGCGCCTTTTTGTATTCATCCAGTCTGCGGGTCAGCACCTCAGCCATCGAGCCGTAGTCGTCCTGTCCCGAGAAAGATTTGATCTTAAACTTGCGGTATGCACTCTTGAGCGGTCGGGCGTTCTCAAATACGACCATGCCAGCGACGTTGTCCGCGCCGGCAAAGTTGCTGATATCGTAGCTCTCGATGTATTCGGGCAGCTTGTCAAGACCGAGCAGGTTTTTCAGCTCGTCCAGAACGCTCAGCTGCTTACCGGTCACGCCCTTGAGCTGACCGAGGGCTTCGTAGGCGTTCTTCTGGCACATATCGACGAGATTCTTCTGTACGCCTCTTTGAGGAATATTGATATAAACACGCTTGCCCTTTTTTTCGGTGAGCCAAAGCTCTGTGTTTTCGATATCCTCGATCCCGCCGTCGAGGGCGATATGGGAAGGGATCTCATTCCTTAATGTATAGTAACGCAGGATGAACTGGGAGCGGAGATCGACCTCGTCATCGACGTCGTCGATGATGAAGTTCTCGGTATCGTACATGCGCGAGTCGTTGAAGCGCAGGACCGTCACGGAACCGCGGCTGCCCTCGCGGGCGAGCGCGATGACGTCCAGCTCGTCGATATGGATATCGACAACCTTCTGCTTATCGCGCATCTTCTTCATCGCGGCGATCTGGTCACGGTAACGCGCGGCGCGCTCAAAGTCCAGCGCATCCGCGGCGGCGGTCATCCTCTCCTGCAGCTCCTTCAAGGTCTTAGAGCTGTCGCCGGAAAGATATTCGAGAGCGGATTCGACCCGCTCGTTATAGTCTTTCAGCTTGACGCGGCCGGTACACGGCGCGCAGCACTGCTTGATATGATAGTTCAGGCAGGGACGGAATCGTCCGAAATCCTCGGGGAACCGGCGATTGCAGGTCGGCAGACCGAAGATCTTGTTCGCCTCTTCCACCGAGGATTTGACATAGTAGCTCGACTTATACGGCCCGATATACCGCGCGCCGTCGTCGGCTTTTTGCAGAACATAGCTCAGACGGCGCCATTCTTCATTGGTAACGCGGATATAGCTGTAGCCCTTATCGTCCTTCAATAATATATTGTACTTCGGTGCGTGCTGTTTGATCAGACTGCACTCGAGGATCAAACATTCAAACTCACTGTCGGTGATGATGTAATCAAAGTCGTCGACGTTGTCCACCATGCGGCGGACCTTTTCGGTGTGGTTGTTCTGGGAGCCGAAATACTGGCTAACGCGGTTTTTCAGTTTTTTTGCCTTGCCGATATAGATGATCTCGCCCTGCGCGTTCTTCATAATATACACGCCCGGCTGCAGCGGCAAAGCCATCGCCTTGGCGCGCAGGTCCTTTAACTTCGGATTCATCGTTTCACCTCCCATTCAGTGACCGGTGGTTAGTGATTAGCGGACAGTAATCGGCGGGCTCCGCCCACACCTATTGATAATTCAACTATCCACTAATCACTCATCGTTCATGCACATGCTTGCCGGTCATATGCTCGATTTTCAATTCGATCACAGCGCAGCGGTCGGCGTTTTTCGCGATATCGCTCTCGACCATTTCCCGTGTCGGAAAGTATTTTTGCCCTAAGAGGCGGAGCTTATCCGTCTTTTCCATTTCGTCGGCAACGATACGCAGTCTGCCGAAGACGGTTACGCTGTCAAAAAAGTATGACCAGCCGTCGTCGGACAATCGCGGTTCGCCGAGGATGTTGAACGAGGCTTTATCACACGCTTTCAGCGCGTCGAGCTTGTGCCCCTCCTTCGCGGAATGGAAGTACAGACAGCCGCTATCGTATACATAATTCAGCGGCACGGCGTAGGGATAGTCCTCGTCTCCGAGGAGCGCCAATACGCCGCGCTTACCGATACAAAGTATCTTTTCACACTCTTCTGTTGTCAGCTGCTGCTTGAAGCGGCGCATTTTTCTGAACATAACAGTCTCCTTAAAGTTTTCCACCGCTGTGCTCCTGCTTTGTGGGATTGCCACAGCCCCTGACGGGGCTTCGCAATGACATTTATAACAGTTTTGACGTATCCATCAGCACCAGCGAGAACTGACCGACCTCGTCGTATACGTTCTCGAAGCGTTCGGCGCTCTCCCAGCCGTCGTTGCCGTAGTTCCACGAGTCGGCGATCTTGACCTCATTGTCCGCAAGGTCGTAGCCGTGCAGACAGACGCAGTGCTCCGTATCGAACCACGGATAGTTCACGCCTTCGTACTCCTTATACTGCTCGACGCGGGGGCTGTAACGGTCGTAGGTCGTCCAGATCAGCACGGGACAGCCCGCGTCGACAAATTTGTACAGCTCGTCCATGCTCAGCCCGGTGGTATCGAAGGGATAGAGCTCGGCGTCGTTTTCGTCGACAAAATTCCAGACCGTCGTGACCATACCGGGCGGGTAGATGCCCGCGCCTTCGTAGAAGCGGCGGGGATTGCCGACGTAGCCGGTAACGAAATCGCTGCTGTATACCATGTAATCGTCGACGATATCGTCGATATCCAGATCATAGCCGAAATGGTTGATTGCCGCGGTCAGTGCGAGCGCTTCACATCCCGCCTGCATCCCGTTGAGCTGTCCGAGCGGCTCAACGTCGTCGATCACACCGAAGTTGTTTTTCAGCTCGGAGCCGAGGATCTGATCATAGCGCATCTGCGCCAGCTCGTCGATGGTCGGCGGTTCCGTGGGCGGCTCTGTCGGCGGCGGAGTCGTCGCCTCGTCATATGTCGCCGTGTCCGCTGTAGCGGCGTCCGGCGTAGATTCGACATTTTTCGCGCATGCGGCGCAAAGCAGCATCGCCGCGATCAAAAATAACAGTAATACCTTTTTCAAAATTTACCCCATATGTAGTTAAGTGATCAGTGGCAAGTGACCAGTGACCGGTTATTCATTATTGATATAATCATTTCAGTTCTACGATCGTGACGCCGCTTTCGCCCTCGCCGAAGGTGCCGAGACGGTAGCTCCTGACCGCCTTATGATGCCGCAGGAACTGCTGGATCCGCGAGCGCAGCACGCCGGTGCCCTTGCCGTGGATGATCGTCAGATTGTGGATATTGCTCAACATACAGCTGTCGATCGCGGCGTCGACGCTCATGATCGCTTCGTCGGCGGTCTGTCCGCGCACGTCGATCTCAGTCTTGGCGAGCGACTTGACGTCCTTGGTGACGGTACGCTCTCTGCGCTTGGGAACATTCACCTTATCTTCCTCGAGCAGCCGCAGGTTGCTGAGCTTGACGCGGGTCTTGATGATGCCCGCCTGCACCAGCACGCTGTCTTTCTCGGGCTTTTCGAGAACGACCGCCTTTTTATCGATATCGAAGATCAGGACGTTGTCGCCGACTTTCAGCGGTCGGGGCAGTTTGTAGTCGCCCTGCTCGCTTTCCTTGATCGGGTCGGCGGTCTCTTCAAGCTCTTTCATATCAGCCTTGAACTTCGATTTCTGTTCCGCTTCGTATTTCTTTTCCTTTTTCGCCTGTTCCAGCTCGTTGATGATGGCGTATGCCTGCGCGCGGGTTTTGGCGGCGAGCTCCTGTGCCTTGTGCTTTGCCATATCGACCTCGCGCTTGGCGTCGATCTTGGCGCGCTCGAGCTCTTTTTCCGCCTGCGCCTGCATTTGCTGTGCGTCAAGGGTCGCCTGACGCGCTTTTTCGAGCTCGTCGGCAAGCTCTTTACGGCTGATCTCGAGGCTTTCGACCACGTTCTCGAACTGGCGGCTCTCGGACGAGGTCAGCAGCTTTGCGCGCTCGATCACATCGTCCTCCATGCCGAGACGCTTGCTGATTGCGAAAGCGTTGCTCTTGCCGGGCACGCCGATCAGCAGCTTATAGGTCGGGCGCAGGGTGGTGACGTCGAATTCACAGCAGCCGTTTTCCACGCCCGGGGTCTTTAAAGCGAATTCCTTGAGCTCCGAATAGTGAGTGGTGGCGGCGATCTTCGCGCCGCGTTCGCGGAGCTTTTCGAGGATCGCGACCGCCAGCGCCGCGCCTTCGACCGGGTCAGTGCCCGCGCCGAGCTCGTCGATCACCGCGAGGGTGGAGCGGTTGCACAGTTTTAATATCCCGATGATATTCGTGATGTGTGCCGAGAAGGTGGACAGGCTCTGTTCGATGCTCTGCTCGTCGCCGATATCCACCAGCACGCGGCGAAAAACGGACAGGCGGGAATTATCGCCCGCTGGCACCATCATGCCGCACATCGCCATCAGCGTCAGCAGACCGAGCGTTTTCAGACAGACGGTCTTGCCGCCAGTGTTGGGTCCGGTGATGACCAAGGTATCGAAAGCCTCGCCCAGACGGATATTCGTCGGGACGACCTTGTCCTTGGGGATTAAAGGATGGCGCGCGGCTTTCAGCTCGATGACGCCGCTGTCGTTCATCACGGGCCGCACCGCTTTCATATTATAGGCGAGATGCGCCTTGGCGAAGATCAGATTCAATTCTACTAATGTATGGTAGCTGTCGATGATCTCCGACGCGCAGCCGGCGCACAGCTCGCTGAGCTCGAACAGGATGCGCTCGATCTCTTTTTCTTCCTCGCCCTGTAAGACGCGGATATCGTTATTGGCGTTGACGACGCCCATCGGCTCAATAAAGACGGTTGATCCGGAGGACGAGGTGTCATGTACCAGTCCCGCTACCTGAGAGCGGAACTCCTGCTTGACCGGCACGACGTAACGCCCGTCGCGCTGGGTGATGATCGCCTCTTGTAAGTACTTCTGATAAGTAGACGAGTGGATGATCTTGTCCAGCACCTCGCGCGCCTTGGACGCGGCGATCCGTATTTTGCGGCGGATCTCACCGAGCTCGCGGGAAGCGCCGTCGCTGATCTCATCCGCGCCGATAATACAGGTCGTGATGCGGTCGCTGAGGTTCGGGTTGGTGTACAGCACGCGGAAGTAGCCGTCCAGCGAGGTGCTGACGCCGGCGCAGTGGGCGTGCCAGTCGCGCACGCCCTTGATCACCCGCAGGGCGCGGGCGATAGAGAGCAGCTCGGAGGTGTTCAGACAGCCGCCCGCCTCCGCGCGGCGCAGAGGATTCGCCACGCTGCTGATACCGCCGAAGGACGGCGCGCCGAAACGGCCGATCAGGATATGGGCGTCCTCGGTCTGGGTCAGAAGCTGCTCGACCTTATCGAGGCTGACCTGAGGTTCGACGGCAAGCGCCGCCTCCCCCGCCTCTTCGATTGAGGTCTCTTCCGCGAGCATATGTAAAATTTTGTCGAGTTCTAACGTTTTGTAATGTCGGTTCATAATGATTTGGTGAATGGTTAAGGGTGAATGGTGAATGGTTGCGGGAGGGCTCCGCCCTCACCTGATTAATATGATTGGATTGATTTATAAAATTGCAGGGTCGGGTAATCCTTCTGCGTCATATAGGCAACGTAGCGCTCGCTCGCGTTTGACAGCGGCGTGAGCAGTTCCTCTTTCAGCTCAAAGGAAAAAAGCTTTTCAAAATCCGCGTACACGGTATGCCGCAGAGCGGTGACCGCCGCGATCGGCAGACGCGCTCCCTGAACGCCGAGCCTGTCCGCACAGGAAGAACAATACAGCTTGCCCGTATGCGGGACGAAAACCATCTCAGGCGCTTCGTACACGCCGCACTCGGCGCACATCACGAGGTCGGGCATATAGCCGCACAGCGTGATCAGGCGCATCTCGAAACAGGTCTTGATCTGCAGAGCGGGACGCTTTTGATGCGACAGCAGATACAGGGAATTGAGGATCAATCTCAGATGATCCGCTGCCTCCTGTCCCTCGGGGCACAGGTGCAGACACAGTTCGCAGAAGTACTGCGCAAGCGACATGTTCTCGATATCCTGACGCAGACCGACGAACTGCTCAAGCGCTTCGGCTTCATCGATGCTGTAGCTGTCGCGACCCTCGAATATCGTCAGCGCCGAGTATGACAAAAGCCCCGTGCCGGCGCACTTAGGGCTTTTGATATTTTTGGCGCCGCGCGCAAAGGCGCGCAGGATGCCTCGGCTGTCGGTCAAAACCCATACCAGTCTGTCACGCTCGCCGATATTCTGCTGTTTGAGCACCAGACCCTTGGTTTTGAACTTCATCCTTATCCTCTTTCAGCTCGCCGCTGTGCTTCGCGTACGAGATGGATTTATACTGCAGATAATCCAGCACGCTGCCGCTTTGCATAAACGAGTTCCACGCGTCTTTTTCGTCGATCACATATATCACCCTTTGCTTTCAATATAGGTATATTATACCTCCCGCGGCGGGTGATATTGCATGAAATATGTAGATGGTAAATCTTTGGAATCTTCTTCACTTTTCGCCGTATTATGACAGAAAATGATTTCACTCCGATTCTATCATAAAAGATATGACATAGCAAGAGAAATGTCGGGCAGCCAACGATCTTTTAACCGTTACTCCCGTTACCTTAATTTTTTCAGATTGCTCAGCGCTTCCGCGTTGTTGCCGATGACCATACCGACCTTATCGCAGGTCTCCATGTCCGCACAGGAGCCGCAGGTAGGAAAGCCTTTCGCGAGAGCGCACTGCCTGATCGGGCAAAGCGAATCGCAGTAGACCGTTTTGACGCCGTCGATACGGCAGCCGTCGCAGTTGATCATTTCGGGCGTGATCTCAACGCCGTTGAGCCACGACCATTCCTCTGCCACCTTTTTCCGCAGTGTATTGTCGTCGCTGACGGTCGCGAGGCGCGCTTCACAGGTCTCGCAGTTCAGTCCGCAGAATGCGATATAATCATTCATGTTCTTCCCTCTTTTCAATGCTTATTTTATTCTACAACGGATATATCAAAAAATCAATCGGCAAATTCCGCGATTACAGGGGTGACAATTCACATCCGGTATGCTATAATGAATTAGTTTCTGCGTTTGGGCGACTCTTCCGCCCGAACGGTCAATCAAGAAAAACGGCAGGGAGTACATATGGGAAATCCGGTCAAAAAAAGAAGAAGGATGACGTCGTTTCAGAAGATCCTGCTCGGTTTTATCGGCGTGATCATACTGGGCGCGCTGATCCTGATGCTGCCCATTTCAGCCAAGAGCAGGACCGTCACGCCGTTCAATCAGGCTTTGTTCACTTCGACCTCGGCGGTCTGCGTCACCGGACTGATCGTACAGGATACCGCAACCTACTGGTCCGGATTCGGTCAGGCGGTGATCCTGGTCTTGATCCAGATCGGCGGCTTAGGCGTCGTCACAATGGCGGCGTCCTTCGTGATGCTGTCGGGCAAACGGCTCTCGTTCAGTCAGAGGAGCACGATGCAGAGCGCCATCTCCGCGCCGACCATAGGCGGTATCGTCAGGCTGACGAAATTTGTCATCAAGGGTACCGCGATCGTCGAGTTGATCGGCGCCGCCGCCATGATGCCGGTCTTCATCAAGGACTACGGCGTCAAAGGGATCTGGATGTCGTTCTTCCATTCCATATCCGCTTTCTGCAACGCCGGATTTGACGTGATGGGACAACCGGATCAGAAATTCGCGTCGCTGACCTCCTACTCGTCTCAGCCGGTCATCAACATTATCGTGATGCTGCTGATCATCGTGGGCGGCATCGGATTTATGACATGGAAAGATGTTATTACCCATAAATTCCGCTTCAAACGTTATCGGCTGCAGAGCAAGGTGGTGCTGATAACCTCCGCCGCGCTGATCCTGCTGCCCGCGCTGCTGTTCTTCCTGCACGATTTCGCTCAGCTGCCGATCGGCGAAAGGATCTTCGGATCGCTGTTCCAGTCGGTCACCACGCGAACGGCAGGCTTCAATACGCTGGACCTCACCTCTATGACGAAGATCGGTCAGGCGGTCTTCATCGTGCTGATGCTCATCGGCGGTTCGCCCGGCTCTACCGCAGGCGGTATGAAGACCACCACCATCGCCGTGCTGGTCTGCAACGCGATCTCCACCTTCGACAGGAAAGAAGATCCGGAGTGCTTCGGCAGGCGGATCGACGCAGGCGTGGTCAAGATCGCGTCCACCGTCTTCTTGATGTATGTCACGCTGTGCTTCAGCGGCGCCGCGCTGATCAGCGCGGTCGAGAAGCTGCCGCTCGGCGTATGCCTCTTTGAGACCGCATCCGCGGTAGGTACCGTCGGGCTGACGCTCGGCATCACGCCGGGCCTCGGCGTCGTATCTCAGGTGATCCTGATCCTGCTGATGTTCCTCGGCAGAGTCGGCGGGCTGACCGTTATCTACGCCGCTATATCGGGATCACAAAAAAAGCTGTCAAAAAAACCTGTGGAAACCATCACGGTAGGATAAAGGAGTTACCATATGAAATCTGTATTATTGATCGGACTCGGAAGATTCGGAAAAAACATCGCGATCCAGCTCAATCAGCTCGGACACGACGTGTTGGGGATCGACCATAACGAAGACAGGGTCAACGAGGCGATGGACATCGTCACGGACGCACAGATCGGCGACAGCACCAACGAGGCTTTTCTCCGCACGCTCGGCGTCAACAACTTCGATATCTGCTATGTAACGATCAGCAACGATTTTCAGAGCTCGCTGGAAACCACCTATCTGCTGAAGGAACTGGGCGCAAAATTCGTTGTCGCGCGCGCGGAGCGCGATGGTCAGGAGCTGTTCCTCCTGCGCAACGGCGCGGACAGGGTCGTCTATCCCGAAAAACAGATTGCGAAATGGGCAGCGATCCGCTACAGCTCCGATCACATCATGGACTATATCGAACTGGATGAGAATCATTCTCTCTATGAGGTCGCCGTACCCGACGAATGGGTCGGAAAGAGCATCATCCAGCTGGACGTCAGACGGAAATACAACCTGACGATCATCGGACTGAAAAAAGGCGACGTCATGAACTTTATGATCAAGCCGGAAACCGTTCTGTCAAAGGATATGACGCTTCTGGTGCTCGGTGAATATAAGGCGCTCGATAAGTGCTTCCGGTTTTAACGGAAAAGCATCGGCAGGAGCTCCCGATCGCATGATTTGCCGGACGCGGTCTATAGGCGCCCTGCGTATCTTTTCCGTACGCAGGGCGTATTCAGACGGCGGATCATCATTTCTCTTGTGTTTTGATCCGTTCTTTGATACAGTAAAAGCATAAGGAGGGAAATTCTTTGGAAGATTTTGAAACATATTTTTCAACACCGCTTGCCGCAGCGGCAACGATCGTTATTCTGATCATCGTTTTATTGATCTATGTGCTGTTTGTTGTCGCCGAGTGGCGGATCCTGACAAAAGCGGGAGAGAAAGGCTGGAAAGCGCTGATCCCCATTTACAACATCTATGTTTCACACCATATCGTCGGCATGAGTCACGCGTGGTTTATCGCGGAAGTCATCATATGGGTGATCGAGATATTATTTGAGGTCTTTGAGGGAATACCCGATTGGATCGGTTTGGTGTTCGGTATCGCTGTAGGTATCTTCACGCTGATATCGGAGCTGATCCATATTCTCAAGATATGCACCTGCTTCGGTAAGGGAACCGGATTCAAGATCGGCATGATCCTGATCCCCGATCTTTTCCTTTTGATCCTCGCTTTCGGCAAATCTGAGTTTAAGAAAGCGGAATGATCGCCGGGTTAATTTGTTGTTGTAATTCTATCGCGGTTCTGCTATACTGAAGATATCTTATAAACGGGGAGTTGATATTAATGAAAATCGCTATGGCAAACGATCACGCGGGTACATCCATGAAAAATGAGATCAAGGCGTATCTGGAATCTCAGGGACACACGGTCGTCGATTTCGGGACCTATGACGAAGCGTCCTGCGACCTGTCGGATTTTGTCCTGAAAGCCGCTTTGGCGGTCGCGAAAGGCGAATGTGACAGAGGCATCTTTGTGGACGGCGTCGGTTACGGCAGCGCCATGATCGCCAACAAGGTGAACGGTATCTACGCATGCGTCTGTCAGGATCCCTTCTGCGCGCAGCTGGCGCGCGAGCATAACGACGCGAATGTTCTCTGCCTCGGGGCAAAGATCATCGGCGGCATGATCGCGATGGAGATCGTCAAGACGTTCATGAAGATCGAACCGCTGACCGCCGAAAAGTATGTACGCCGTGTGCAAAAGGTAAAAAAGATCAACGACGAATACTGCGTACCGGTAAAATAACAATAGACAAATAATTAAGCTGACGCTGATAAAAACCGGCGTCAGCTTTTCTGTTAATGTCTTTAGACAGTGCCGCTCACCAGAGCGGTACAAAGAACCACCCGCTATGCGGGTGCGCATCGAAAGTTATACAAAAAACTCTCCGATCTGTTACAATAAAGATGTTCAAGCCTTATTGTAGAAGAAAGGAGA